>NZ_JARQOZ010000029.1:0-28719 GCF_046032115.1 Streptococcus suis
CTTACCGTGGCGATTTTTCTTTTTGAAAGTTTGAAAAGCTATGATGGGTAGGGCATAACCAACTACGGGAATGATTCGTCCTGCATTATACAGGACTTCTCTCGGAGTGAAAGAATAATTTAAGAGGGCAAATAATATTATAGAGCGTTTAGAATAATCTGACCTTCTACGTAGAAGGTTGATGTCAAGGTTTCTTGACCATCGTTAATAAAGATTTCCAAACAGTTGGTGTCAATCAAGACTAGTAATTCTTTCGCTTCGACGGTCACTGCTCGGCGGACAGTTGACCACTCCTCCTCACCAGCTTGCTGGATCTTAAGAGAACTACGGTCAATATAGACTTCCTGTCTTTCTTTATCATAGCCAAATTGCAGGTAATCTTGGTCGCTTCCAAGTTTCAGCTCCAAACTATCTTCCAGTTTAAGAGAGAGCTTGCTTGGACCTTGAATATCTTGACCGATTTCAATTTCTTCAAAACCTGCTAAAACACTGGTTGGTACAACTTGAAGCAGGTCTTTTTGACTTGGTTTGAGAATGCGTGGAAGGGTCATCTGACCGTACCACTTATGGCCTAGGTCATTGGTCACCAACTTGCGACCCCAAGTATGCATCCAGGCTATCATGACACGCTCCCCTTCTGGACCTTCGGTAGTCTGAGCTGCATAGAAATCATGACCATGGTCAATTTCTTTGAAGGATTCTGCCACAAAGACCTTTTTATCCCAGTCTACATGACCTGTCACAAAGATATTGGAGTTGATATTGATAAAGTCATTCCCGTCTTTTTGGTAACGCATTGGAGAGATAATCAGGTACTCTTGACCGTCCACTTCAAAGTAGTCAGGACATTCCCAGACAAACCCTTGGTTGGCCTCGCCTTTCAAGAAGATAGACTCAAATTTCCAATCCGTCAGGTTGGGAGAGCTGAGTAAGACGATACAGCCGACATTGTCCTTGTGCTTGGTTGCGACAACAGAGTAGTAGTGACCATCTTTCTCAAAAATCTTCGGATCGCGGAAGTCATTGGCAATGACTTCTTCTGGCAGTCCATCTGCTGTTGCGACTGGATTCTGCTCTATTTTTTCAAAGTGAATACCGTCAGTTGAGAAGGCCATGTTCTGAACTTGACTAACCGTCCCGTCTTCATTGACGATGTGACCTGTGTACATGAGCCAGAGGACATCATCCTTGACAATGGCAGAGCCCGAGAAACAGCCGTCTTTATCGTAATCTTTATCAGGAGCTAGGGCAACTGGAAGCTGTTCCCAGTTGACCAAGTCCTTACTTTTCGCATGCCCCCAGTGCATTGGCCCCCAGACACTTTCGTAAGGGTTGAATTGGTAGAACAAATGGTATTCTCCACGGAAGTAGATAAATCCATTGGGGTCGTTCATCCAGCCTGTTTCTGGTGTTAAATGGGCTTTCGGTTTGAAAACCGGATTGACCTTTCCTTTTTCTGCTTGAATGTATGCATTGGCTTTTTCAACTGTTTTCACAGGCAACCTCCTTTTTGATTACTGATTTTCTTTGTATTGATCGTAGTATTTTTGCTTGATAGCTAACCAGTCAGACAGACCGTAGCTTTCCAATTCTTTCAAATAGCTATCCCATTCTTCTTCAATGCCGCCGTTCACAATCCATTCTGCACGTTTGCGGTAGATGAAGTCGTTCATATCTGCTTCAACTTGAGCAATCTTATCCAAATCTTCTTGTTCCATGAAGACACGAGGGTAAATATCATCGTTGGTCACATAGTCAAGATAAGTAGCGTGCATCAAGTCCAAACGCCATTTAGCATCATCTGGCATGGTGGTCACTGTACCGTAGTATTCATCAAGAATAGCAAGAGGTCCACCAACTTCTGTCTTCTGACGCAATTCGCCTGGAGCTGTACCGTTCAATGGTAGGTGTTTGAGGCTATTGGTTGCCGCATCAAGTTCAAAGATGTTTTGTTGGGTTTCATCTCCATAAGTCCCCCAGTTGTTTTGAACTGATTGAAGCGGAGCGTATTGGGCATCAATCCACTTGGCTGTCAATTCCAAGTTTTTATTGGCTGATGTGATGACCATGCGGTCACGTTGGAAGCCCATACCGTTTGTACGAGTGATGTGCTTGGTTCCATCAGGACCTGCCAAGACTGGCAAGATGTCATAGGTATCGTTCATACCTGTCACATTTGCCTTATCCCAAGTAAAGTAAACACCATAGAGATTTTCACTTCCTTTAGAGATGTAAGTGTTCCAATCTTGTTCAAACGCTTCAGGATCTAGAAGACCTTTTTCTTGAAGGGTACGCATAAATTCAACACCTTCTTTGTAGTCTTCATTGTCCGCTGTGAAGTCAACAGTTCCGTCATTGCTGACAACTAAGTGGTCATCATTATCACCGATACCGAATGCACCAAAAAGAATTTTGAAGTCCTCATTTCCTCCACCATTGATGAAGCCCATTGGAATTTCATCCGCCTTGCCGTTTCCGTTGGGATCCTTGGTCTTGAAGGCTTCAAGGACCTTAAGCAAGTCGTCCGTTGTTTTTGGCATTTCAAGACCGAGTTTGTTCAACCACTCTTTGTTAATCCAAGCAATATCGTTAACGGTGTGAATTGATTCCTTACCTTCACCTAACTCTTCAATCCATGGGAATGAGTAGATATGGCCGTCTGGAGCCGTAATCATAGAACGGTATTCTGGATTTTCATCCAAAATTTTCTTGAGGTTTGGCATATACTCATCAATCAAGTCTTCAACTGGTACGATGACCCCTTGCTTAGCCCAGTTCATCAATTCCACATCAGAAGCACCATCGTTGTGAATGGCATCTGGTAAATCACCTGAAGCAATGTCCAAATTCCGTTTTTCTCCAAAGTCTGACTGATAGTTTGTCCATTCGATATGAACACCTGTTTCTTCCTCTAGGCGTTGGAAAATCAGCTTATCATTCGGATCCGCTGGGGCTAAAGGCGAACTTGCTGTCATAAACTTAAGCGTAACGGATTTTTCCAAAGGGAACTGGACATCTGTTAATTCATAATCAGGGCTTGATGCAGTATTTTTTGAACCACAAGCAGCCAATAAAACGGTACTTGCAAGAAGCGTAACAACTGTTTTTCCAAATTTGTGTTTCATCAGAAACAACCTCCTATAATTTGTAAATTAATTTTTGAGATTATCTTTCATTTTCCTTTTATTACTAGCTCTAAAGGTTTTGAGAACCTTTAAAGGTGGGAAATAGAGGGAACTACGTTCCTATCAAAAGCTGAAGGCTGTACTAACCTACGGCATAGCGAGTTCAAATAATGTAACATTATTTGAAGCTGGAGATAAGGAAACGAAGTTTCCTCGTTTGTCGACGTAAGAAAAGAGAAAATGGAAGATATTTATTAACCTTTTAATGAACCAGCCATAATACCCTTGTCAAAGTATTTCTGGAAGAATGGATACATGACAATGAGTGGCAGGCTAGAGATGACAATAGTCGCATACTTAATCATTTCTGCGATTCGTTTCATTTCATTCATAGCAGCCTGAGCCCCAATCATATCCTTGGCAGGCTCACTTTGAATGAGGATTTTCCGTAGCACGAGTTGGAGTGGTTCCAAGTCTGGATCCTTAATGTAAATCATGGCATCGAAGTAAGAATTCCATTGACCGACAAAGGCATAGAGGAAGAGGACAAACATAATTGGTTTTGCCAGCGGGATCATGATTTTCCAGAAAATCTGAAATTCATTGGCACCGTCCATTACCGCTGCTTCTACCAACTCATCTGGCAAGCCTTGGAAATAGGTTCGTGCCAAGATGATATTCCAAACATTGACTGCACCAGGGATAATAATGGCCCAGACGGTGTTCAGCATACCCAAATCTTTAACCAAGAGATAAGTCGGAACAAGTCCGCCACCGAAGAACATGGTGAAAACGAGGAAGGCATTAATCCATTTTTTCCCAACCAAATCTTTTTTAGAAAGTGGATAGGCAGTCATGACTGAGATAGCCACTGTCACAAAGGCAAAGGAGAAGGAATAAAAGAGAGAGTTGAAAAATCCGCGTAGAATAGACTTGTCTGAAAATACCCGTTGATAACCTTCTACTGTCCAGTCCTTTGGATCAAAGCTAATGCCCTTGCTGACCAAGGCCTGCGGATCCATGAAGGATGCGACTAGGATATAGACCATAGGCACAACTGTTATGAGAACAAGAAATGCTAGCAAGATTTTATTGACAATCAGCATTCGCTTGTCAAATTTTGTGTACATTTGTGTATTCATACGAACCTCCTATAAGCCTTGTCCGTCGTTAATGCGTTGGACAATCTTATTGACTGCAATCAGCAGGATAATATTGATAAAAGCATTGAACAAGCCAACCGCTGTTGAATAAGAGTAGTCACCTGACACCAAACCGATTTTATAGACATAGGTAGAAATAATTTCAGAGCTGGTTAGGTTGAGGGAGGTCTGCATTAGGAAGGCTTTTTCATAGCCAACGTTCATGATGCCCCCAGCTGCCAGGATAAATTGAATGACCATGACTGGTTTCAGTGCAGGCAAGTCAATGTGCCAGATTCGTTGGAAGATGTTGGCACCGTCTAATTTAGCCGCTTCAATCAAGGCTGGATCAACATTGACCAAGGTAGCTGTGTAGAGAGTCGATGCCCAGCCCATTCCCTGCCAGATACCACTTAAGATATAGAGCGGTCTGAAGAAGTCTGGGTCTGTCAGGAAGTTGGCTTCAATACCAAATAGACCAAGGATTGAGTTGACTGGTCCTCCTACTGAGAAGAAGAGGAAAATCATACCGACGATGACAACGACTGAGATAAAGTTTGGAGCATACAGTACCAATTGAATCCGTTTTTTAGCCTTATCGCTCAATAATTGATTGAGCATGATGGCCAAAATAATTGGTGGAAGAAATCCTAAGAGCAGACCGTAGACACTCAATTTCAAGGTGTTGGCAAGTAAGGTGCCGAAATTTGGAGAAGAGAGAAACTTGGTAAACTCTTCAAACCCAATCCACTCGCTACCAAGCACCCCTTTTAAGGGATTGTAGTCTTTAAAGGCAATCAGTACTCCGTACATAGGAATGTAACGGAAGATGAAAGTCAAGACCAAGCCTGGTAGTAACATCAGTAACAAGAGTTTCTGTTGCTTGATTCTATCGAATAGACTAGCTTGTTGCAGTTTTGATGTTTTCATAAGAACTCCTTTTTGAAACGTTTCAAATTTATTGATTTTAGAAAGAGGTCTAACCCTCCGTTTTTTGAAACGTTTCATTTTTCTTGTAAAAATAAAACCAACTGTTTATTGATGATTTTATTTTATCATTGTAACCGTTTTCTGTCAATCCCTATTTTTAATTTTTTGTCGTTTTTCCTTCAAGATAGGAAATCGGTAGAATGACTTGTAGGGGGCGCTCTCTTTTCTCAATAATATCAATTAGACAGGCAACGGCTTCCTGAGCCATAGACTCCAAAGGTTGACGAATGGTGGAAAGTTCTAAAGAGCGTTCACTTGCCAACTGAATACCATCATAGCCGATCACCTGCACATCTTCTGGAACCCGTCGTCCCAGTTTTTCCAAGACAGCAAGAGTATCTAGGGCTACAAAATCATTGATGGTGAAAATGGCGTCAACCTGTGGATTTTTAAGCAAAAAGGCTTCGACTTGATCGACAAAGTCATCATATGGCTCTTCCAAGTCCAAGATCTGACAAGGAAAACCTGCCTCTACAATCCGCTTTTCAAAATACAATCTGCGCTTCTTGGTTTCATTGATAGTTTTATTGTGCCCACCGATAAAGGCAAAATGTCGACCTCCTTTTGCAATCAAGGTATCCGCTACCAGTTCCGCACCAGCTTGGTTGTCCGAGCTGACACAAGGGATAGCCTTGTTTTCATAGGTGCGGTCGATACTGACGAATGGGATGTTAGAAGATAAGTAATCCTCGATTGGACTGTAGGTAATGGCAATAATTCCGTCAACCTTATTTTGCTGGAGCATGGTTAGGTAGTCCAGTTCGCGCTTGGGGCCTGAGATATTACAGAGCAAGAGCTTGTAGTTTTTCTTACTCAGTTCCACTTCAACATGATAGGCAAATTCTCCAAAAAAAGGATGCCAAACTGTCGGAATAATCAAAGCGATGGTTTCGGTTTTGTTCTTCTTCATGCCACGAGCATAGACATCTGGGATGTAATTCAATTCCTTAATGGCTGTATTGACTTTTTCAAGCGTACTTTCCTTAATACCTGGCTCATTGTTGATAACTCTTGATACAGTCCCAACGCTTACACCAGCAACCCGCGCAACGTCTTTCATGGTGATTGATTTTTGCTCTTCCATGGTTTACCCCTTTCTTTTGAAACGTTTCAATAATTTACACTAGAATATCATTGATAGCGTTTTCTGTCAAGAAAAATTGACTTGTTAGCACATAAAAACACCCAAAAAGCTAGAATTATTCTAACTTTTGGGTGCCGTTTAAAAATCTTTCCTATTTTATTTGTACATCTTCTTCATTGGGTGTTTTGCAAGTACTTCTGGGTGATTCTCGAGAGCTACTCTGCCTTTTTCCGTCAGGGCATAACCTCGGACAGTAAAGTAGGGAGCTAGTTTTTCCTCCGTCAAGTTGTCCTTGAGGGCAGTGTCGAGGTCTGCCGCCTTCATCTTGGACAGGCCTGTCACGCCTTCTGCCTTGAGGATATTTTTCTTAGCAGTGGAGGTGATGTGGTCCAGCGAATCAAATGCTGACTCCACATAGACATAACCGTCTGCGATCAACTGCTCCATGTGAGCAGGACCATTGATGCCATACATATACTCGAAATATTTTGAGTAGGGTGTCGTCGTTTCAAAAGAACCCAGGCTAATCCGCCATAGCAAAATAATATCTCCTGGCAAAATTCCTTCTTCTAGCCGAACCATATTGCGTTTGGGAACAGGCTTGGCTTCTAAGAGCCAGGTCGCTAGGTCACGCTCGGGGGAGATATAGGGTTTGACCTCGTGGGCTTTATACATTTCTTCAACACGATTCTGGAGTGACATTTACTTTACCTCACGAATTGCGTAATAATTTCCATCATTGTCTGCAAAGCTAATTACCTTCATGAAACCAAGGTCCATGACTGGATTCGTTGTGACACCACGTTCAACAAGTTCTTCGTAAGTTTTGGCTACATCTACTGATGTCATTAAGATTGATGGTGTACCTAAGTTTAATTCTGGCTCCATCTCAGCAACCTCCGCCTTATCATGAAGTACAAATTGTACCTCACTATCTGATTTAGGTGCAATAATGTAAGAAGTTTGGGGGCCTTGCACTTGTTTTTCTACACGTTCAAATCCCATTTTCTCTTTCCAAAATTGAGCTGAAGCCTCAATATCATTCACATATAACATAACTTGTCCGATTGATTGAATCATCTTAAATACCTCTTTTGCGTTGTACGAACATGTGTTCAAACCATTATACACTAGATAGAGATATTCTCCAAAGAAAAACGACTCTTAGAGCCGTTCAAAACCTAGGAAACGAGTCCCCTGAAAATGCAGGGTGCCTACATCTCCCTCTGCTAAAAGGGCATATTCATCTGAACGAAGGCGAAATTCCTGCCGTTTTCCCTCCCATTCAAACGTTACATAATAATTGGTTCGTGCTACTTCGTTACCAAAAACATGGGTTCGTTTAGAGACAAGCTTAGCCTTGCAAGATTCTTTGGGCGCCCGATTGTTGTGGTGCCATTCCATAAAATTTTTAATGATATGGAAACAAACCGTCGCTAATATGATCGCGGAAAAACTGTAGAAAAGGACCGTATGCCATACTAGGCTTCCATCTGGGGCAAACAAGTTCTCAAACATCATTATTCTCCTTTCGTATCTGTAAATATAGTATATCATATTGTTGAATTAGATACACTTTTTATACTAGATAAAAATTGAAAAAATCCATATTTCATGGTAGAATGAGCATAATTTTGAACAAGACAAGAAAGGATTTTCAATGAAAAAAATACTAGCTCTTGCTCTAGCTTCGAGCATCTTGCTAACTGCCTGCACAAACAACTCGACAGCTAATAGCTCATCTTCTACAGCATCTAGCTCTAGTTCAAGCTCGACTACGACAGCTGATACAACTGCTTCTAGCCAATATGCCAAAGATTTGGCATACGCCATTAACAATCCCAAAGCTACATTCCCTCAACTTTCTAATGAAATTGGTGAAAATGAGGCTGCTGTTAAAATAAAAACAACCGAAGGCGATATCACTATAAAACTCTTCCCCGAGCAAGCACCACTAACTGTGGAAAACTTTCTGACTCATGCGAAGGAAGGATACTATAATGGAACGATCTTCCATCGTGTCATTAAGGATTTCATGATTCAAGGTGGCGATCCTCTTGGAAATGGTACTGGTGGAGAGTCTATCTGGGCCGGAAAAGATACTACTATCGATGCTGGGAATGGTTTTAAAGACGAGATTTCAGCTTTCCTTTATAACATTCGTGGCTCACTTTCTATGGCAAACGCTGGCGCGGGAACAAATGGAAGTCAGTTTTTCATCAATCAAAATACAACAGACATGTCTAGCCAACTCTCCAGTTCTAGCTATCCTGGTAAAATCATTGACGCTTATAAAAACGGAGGCAATCCAAACTTAGATGGCAAGCATACCGTATTTGGTCAAGTCATTGAAGGGATGGACATCGTGGATAAAATCGCTTCAGTCGAAACAGACACTAGCGATAAACCTAAAACAGATGTTAAGATTGAGTCAATTGAGATTCTGAAAGATTACACTTTTGAGTAAACAAAACCCAGCCACACGGCTGGGTTTTATGCTTGTTCCAAAAAGGCAATCAAGGTTTGGGCAGACCGCTCTCCTGCCTGAATAATAAATTCATCAAAGGTGATGTTGGCATCTCCCTGTGCAGTATCACTCATGGCACGGATGACCAAGAAAGGTTTGCCTGTATTGACTGCTGCTTGGGCGATGGCTGCTCCTTCCATCTCCACGGCAAGGACTTCTGGAAAATGATGCTTGATTGTAGCAATTTTATCTTGACCTGCGATAAAACTGTCACCTGTCACAATCAGACCCAGATGACTGGTTATTTCCTGCTCTGCCAATACGCTAGTCAACTTTTCTAATAGGGCTTGGTCGGCTGGATAATACAATTCCTGCCCTGCCATTTGCCCGTAAGCATAGCCGAAAGCCGTCACATCCACATCGTGGTAAGCTAATTGATTCGCTACCACCACATCACCGATGGCAATACCTTCGGCAACAGCTCCTGCCGAACCTGTATTGACAATGACATCAACCGAAAAACGATCTGCCAAAACAGCCACGGACATAGCTGACATAACCTTACCGATACCTGACTGAACAAGAACGACTTCATGTTGACCGATTCGTCCCTGATAGTAAGTTCGACCCAAGACATCGCACTCCACCTTGTCTTGTAACTGCTCCACCAAAATCTTCAGCTCCTGAGGCATGGCTGCGATAATTCCAAATTTCATCTCTTCTCCTAAATAAATAATACTGCAATGATAAACATTATCAGTAAGATGATGACCCAAAAAAGGATTTTGTTTACCTTACTGCGGAAAGCTTCTCGCTTGATGGTTTCGATACGGCGACTTTTTACTACAGTAGGTTTGACCGGGATTCGGATCGTTTGTCCCTCTTCATATCCCTGATAATCTTCTTCTAGATATGGATCGAATAGAGCATCATCCATTGATATATCCTGGTTTGGACGATAGTGTCCAAACTGGCTAGATTGGTCGGAATACTGTTTCTTTTTCGCTTTCTCTAAAATTTCATCCGTCAACAAGGGCTTGCCCATTGCTAGTTTCCTACTTTCTCATGAGTTGTAAATATTGGATAGCCATGATGGTCTTTGCATCACAGATATCGCCAGTAGCCACCAAGTTCAAAGCCTCTTCCATGGTTACCTCATGTAATTCGATAACCTCATCTTCATCCATTGGACGAGGATTTTCAACTTTTACCAAACTATCAGCAAGATATAGGCGAATACGTTCATTACAGAAACCGATGGCTGAATAGAAATCTGCCAACAAGGTCAGGTTATCACTAGTATAGCCTGTTTCTTCTTCTAATTCACGCAAAGCAGCATCTTCAAGCGTATCTTCTTCGCCCAGCTCCAATTTCCCCGCCGGAATCTCGTAAATGGCACGCTCAATGGCTTTGCGGTATTGTTTGACCAAAATCATTTTACCATCTGGTGTGACTGCTAAGACACAGACCGCTCCTTTGTGAAAAATCAGTTCGCGTTTGCCTGTCTTGCCATCTGGTAGAAGAACATCATCAACAACGACATCAAAGATATGCCCCTTGAAAATCTCTTTGCGCTCAATGGTTTTCTCTTCAAAATTCATGGTATCACCTATTTTTGGCTTGGGTGGAATGGGAAGCGGGTCGCATAGCCTTCCTTGTTTTCCTGACGACCACGACCAATACCGATGGCATCCTCTGGAATATCTTTTGTAATAACAGAACCTGCAGCCAACAAGGCATTGTCCCCAATAGTTACTGGTGCGATAATGGTTGAGTTTGATCCGATAAAGGCGTTGTCGCCAATGGTCGTCTTGAATTTGTTCTTTCCATCGTAGTTGACAGTAATGGTACCTGCACCAACATTGACATTGCTGCCGATAGTTGCGTTACCCAAATAGGTCAAGTGACCTGACTTGGTTCCTTCGCCCAATGTCGAAGCCTTGACTTCCACAAAGTTTCCAACGTGAACATCTTTTTTCAGATGACTGTCTGGACGGATATGGGCGTATGGTCCCACCGTCACACCTTCTTCAATGACAGATTCTTCAATGTCTGAGTTGCTGATGACGACATCTGCTGCAATTTTCGCATCGCGTACACGAGTACCATTGGTTAAAACAGTACGTTCACCAATCACAGTTTGCCCTTTCAAGACAACATTAGCTTCGATAACAGCTTCTGCACCAATCTCAACATCAATATCAATATAGGTTGCATCTGGGTTGATAAATGTCACTCCATTGACCATGTGTTTTTCATTGATTCGTTTGCGCATAACAGCTTCTGCAGTCGCAAGAGCGACGCGATCATTGACACCCAAACTTTCATCAAAATCACGCAATACATAAGCACCAACCTTCTCGCCTGCCTGACGGAAAATCGAAATAACATCTGTCAGATAGTATTCACCTTGGGCATTGTCCGTATTAATATCTTTAAGCGCTTCAAAAAGACGTTTATTATCAAACAAGTAGGTTCCTGTATTGATTTCTTTCACTTGTTTTTCAAAATCGTTGGCATCTTTTTGCTCAACAATTTTTTGCACTTCCCCATCAGCATTGCGAATAATCCGACCATATCCGAATGGGTTATCAGCCTGAGCTGTCAAGATAGTCGCAACATTCTTATGGCTGACATGAAAGTTAATGAGGTTCTTCAAGCTTTCTCCTGTAATCAGCGGTGTATCCCCTGCGATAACAAGGGTCTGACCTTCCAAACCTGCAAGAGCTGGCTCAGCCATCATAACGGCGTGGCCTGTCCCCAGTTGTTCAGATTGAAGGGCAAACTCTGACTGCCCTTCGAGAACAGTCTGCACCAATTCCGCCTTGTGCCCCACAATCGTCACGGTTTTTGCAGGTTCCATGGCATCCACTGCACGCTTTACATGCTCCAACATGGTAATTCCTGCCACCTTGTGTAAAACCTTTGGCAAGTCAGACTTCATACGAGTTCCCTTACCCGCTGCTAGGATAATTGCGTAGTTATTGCTCATAAGTATCTCTCTTTTCAATAGTATAATCCTATTATAGCAAATTTTGATGTTTTTGGAAAATTGCAGAACTCCAATTGTCTGGGAGACAGTTGGAGGTTGGAAATGAAGCAACCCGTTAGTTACATTAAGGATTGGGGAAAATTTGGAAGTCGGAAATGGCTCGAACATAATTCGCTTCAGTCGTAGAAGACTATTTAGATATAAAAAAGGAGCCTGAGCTCCTTATAATCTTAATGAAATAGCTGAAATCCTCTTTGACCATCTGCTCTTGCTTGCTCCGTCAGGGCTTTAAATTCCTCCCAGACAGGGCGTTCTTGGTCTGTAAAACGGAGATTGGCGCCTGGAAGACTAGCCTTGGAAATCATCTGAACAAATCCTGACAAACTATTTGCCAAAGCCACTCCTTCCTTACTAGCCACCTCTTCCTTGGCCACAAGCAAGGCCGACTGCAATTTCTCCGTCAGTTCTTTGCCGATTGATTCCTCTTTCCCAGCCAAAATGGGAGAAAGCTGGTCCAATAACTCAATGATGCGTTTTTTATATTATTATACAATAAAATCAAGGTACTCACAAGTGAAAACTTACATTTTAGGGTATACCAATTCAAATTCTTCACAGACAACCAGCATATCTTCTGAGAAGGTCAGACCTGCTTCCGCCAGCCAGATTGTGAAAAGTTCTTCGTGGACCTGCCGCCAGTGAGCCAAACTTTTCTCTTTTACGACGGATAATTCACCTTCCTGACGGAACTCGCCCTCCTTATAGGCATGGTCCGCTGTCACTTGGGAAAAGGGCGTCACATAGACCTTGATGGTCTGGATGATGCACACAGCCTGACCTTGCCCATCGAGAATGATGTCGTAGCCACCAGCCGTCGGGATTTCTTCTCCCTCGACTGCGTAGAGGGCATGGGCAGAGCTGGTCGAGGTTTTGATGCCTCTAGCCACCAAGTTAGCCAGTCGATCAGCTTCCGCCCCAAAAGCCCAGGCCTCTGGCTCAGGACCTGCTTGGGGATTGATGGCAAGAAATTCTTGCCAGAGTTGTGTTGGGGTCATGGTTTTTCCTTTCTAGAATACCATTCCTCTCGCGTCAATAAACTCACTCGTTCGGTACGAACTTCATCAATGAGTGGGAAATGCACATCTTCCAAGAGGTATTGGTATACAAAACCCAGCTTTTCTTGTACACGCAGAGACTTACTATTTTCTACAAAAGCACGGCACCAAATCTTGTCTAAACTCAACTGGGAAAATCCGTAATCCAGTAAAACTTGACTAGCTTCTGGAATGAGACCTTGTCCCCAAAATCCCTGGCCAAGCCAGTAGCCCAGTTCTGCTTCTGAATCTGGCAAATCAAGCCCGCTCTGCTTGCCAATCATCAGGCCAATACTGCCAATCACCTGGCCTGTTTCTTTGAGGACAAGGGCATAGGTTTCGGGTTGACTGAAGACTGTCTTGATAATCTCTCGACTTTCTTCCAGACTTTGATGAACTGGCCAACCTGCTGCGGGTCCTACATCTGGATGACTGGCCTGAGAAAATAAGTCAACTGCGTCTGACTCGCTCCAAGGACGGAGCAACAGACGATTGGTTTCTAACATCATATGATAACCTTTCTACTTCAAACTCCAGCCGCCGTCAATGGTGATAATCTGGCCTTGCATGGAAGCGAGCTTGCCAGTAGCCAGCATGAAGGTTAACTCTGCAATCTCTTGAGGCTGTGTCCAGCGTCCAATAGGCGTTTGGTCTGCCACCCAGTCAGCTAGTCCTCCAGGCTCAAAATCCTTCTGCGTCATCCCTGTCCGGACGGCTCCAGGGGCAATGCCAAAGACCTGGACCTTGTCCTTGGCATAGTCCAGTGCCAACTGCTTGGTAAAACCGGCCAAAGCGTGCTTGGAGGCGGTATAGGCTGAGCCTCCGCCGCCTGCAAGGCTAGAAGCAATGGAGCACATATTGATAATGATGCCGGACTGTCTGTCCACCATTTGCTGCAGATAGGGACGAGTCAGTCTAGTCACCGCAAAAAAATTAACCGCGAAGATGCGAGCTAATTCATCCTCCTCAATATCGAGGTGGGGGCGGTAATCGTCTAGAATACCTGCGGTGTTACAGAGAACATCGACTACTGTCTGGCACCATGAAAAGACTGGGCTTAAATCGCCAGTCAGGTCCAGCTGTAGAAAGTGGAAATCGCCTGCCAAATCAGGCTTGTCGGCCTGATCAATCCCGTAGACACGCCAGCCATTTTCCAAAAAAATCTCCGCCTGAGCTAGTCCAATGCCGCTGGAAACGCCGGTGATGAGGGCTGTCTTAGTCATGGACTTCTACCCAGTCGGTCGCAAGGACGTCACAAGGTGTCGGGCTCCACATGGAGAAGCCTTCGCCCTCGCCTGTCACGTTGATGAGGAAATAGGGCGTCGCCTCCAGCTTTTGCCCGTGGACCTCAATGGTGTCAAAGAGCTGGACGTAGTTCTCCGCTCCGCCCCAGCCTGTGCGAACGTACTTTTTCTTGGCTTTCAAGCCTGGTAAAATCTCTTCAAATGTCATGGTTTTACTCCTTTGTTGCTTTTCTCTCTTTCAACCATTATACCAAAAAATCAGACCACTCTAAAGAGTTGTCTGATCGTATTTCTACCCCACATTCTCCTTTTTCAATAGGAAAAATGTGCCTACAAGCGTGGAGAAAAAGGCAAGAACCATAAAGAGCAGAGGTAGCCAACCTGTCCAGTCCTGCGGTCCGTAGCCAAACTGGCTGGCCAGTAGCTGACTAAAACCGCTGAGAGCCGTTAGGACATAGGCTGGGATTAAGGTATCTACAATTGCTGACTTACTGCGATAGTAGAAGAGACCAGCTGCGATTCCTAGAATCACCAAAAGACTGGCCCACAAGGGCAGGGGAATACCCTCATAAAACTGCCGACTTATCCAAAAACGCAAGACAATCAACCCCACAAAGCTAAGCCCCCAGGTCCCCATCAGCAGATAGGACTTGATTTTTGACTGTTCATAGACTAGGTTCTTTAGGATGAAAAATGCAGAGCTGGGTAGAATGAGTGCCAGAAGCAAATCGCACAGTAAGCTCCGCCATTCTAGGACCATTTCACCAGTCACTCCAAACAAACCTAAGAAAAACCAACTAATATAGACAAGGGAAATCAATCCTGTTAACCGCAGACCATAGTACCAGCGAATGGGCGGCAGGTCAGACAAGAGTTCATCCGCCATTTGCTTGCTGTCTTTGCCTAAAAAATCCTCTGCTGACTGACCGTCTGCTTGGGCATCCAAGACATCTTGGTAGATTGAAAGCAAGAGTTCGGTCGCCCTTTCCTCCTGCTCATGAAAGGCTGATGCCAATATCAAGTAAGCATGGAGCTTACGCATATAGGCCTTGTTTTTCTGAGTCAACTTCCCCTGTAAGCTGCTAATAGCATTCAAATTTTCCTGTTGCTTGTTCATATTACTTCTCCTTTCTCACCAACAAAACCGCAGTTCCAATCCAAAAGGTAATAGCTGGAAGAATGACCAACATCAGATTGAGCCAAACTGGGACGGTCATGAACATATTTACCACACCGCCAACAATCATAAAGAGATAGGTCGGTAAAAAGACATAGCGGACTAATTTTTCCTTTTGGAAAAATAGCAGAGCGAGACCGAGTAAGGTGAGTGGCACTAGTAGTCCCCAGCCAGTCAAGACTAGGTCAGGTTCCTTGGGCATTGCCCAGAGACGAAGTCCACAAATCAGGAGAAAAAGAAGGGGAATGCAGAGAAAACTTGCCCATATCTTGATTTTGCTGGTCTGGTAAATCAAACCGCGAATGATGAGGAAAATCCCAGCGGGGAGGAGGAGGCTAAGTACCGCGTCGCATATCAGGTCCAGCCAGTTGAGGGAGATGGTTCCTGTCCCTGCAAAATCCATGAGCCATTGGCTACCAAGGTAAATAATGAGCATGAGGCCACTCAGGTTTGCAACTTCCACGAAACCAATCGGAGGGAGATAGCTGAGTAGGTCGTCCGCCATCTGCTTGCTATCTTTACCCAGAAAATCCTCCGCCGAAAGCCCGTCTTTTTGGGCTTCAAGAACATCTTGGTAAATGGATAGGAGCTGGGCAGTCACTGCTTCTTCCTGCCTGTGAAAGACAGAGGCAATCATCATGTAGCCATTGATACGGCCCATATACTCCTTGTTTTCCTTGGTCAATTGGCTTTCAATCACTTCAATCTGCTTGCGGTATTCCATTTGTTTGCTCATCTTATTCTCCTTTCAATCGCTGAACCTTTTGGACCAATTCCGTCCATTGGCTCCAAAAATCTTCTAGATAAACCTTTCCCTGGTCTGTCAGATAAAAATACTTCCTATCAGGTCCATCTGGCGAAGGCTTGTTCTGACTAAGAATCAGGTCATTTTTTTCTAGCTTCTGAAGGAGGGGATAGACTGTCCCTCCAACCATGTTTTCAAAGCCTTGATTTCTCAATTCCTGAACCAGCTCATAACCATAAATCTCCTTCTGACTGATGATTTGCAATACACAGCCATCCAGGACCCCCTTGAGCATCTGGGTTTCTTTCATAAGCCCTCCTCTTCCTCTGCAAAAAATCCAAACAGCAAGCCTGATGCTAACATGATGCCTAAGATCAAAATAGAATCCAAGGTCCAACCTGTTATAATCGCCGTCACAAGCGTGATGCCTGCTAGTTTCCAATTTTCTCGACTTTTCTTATCCAGTTTCATACTGCCTCCCTACCTAGTTTGTAATACCAACTAGTCTGATAAAAATAAAAGTGATTTTCTTTGTCTTCTATCACTAGTTTGTTTTACCTATTAGCCTTGTATCTATAGTGTAACACAAGGTGGCTAGTATGTAAAACAAAATAGTGAAAATTTGTAAAAAATTAAAAACTTGGGTCACCCCAAGTTTAGGAAATAATTTGTTTGTAAGATCGTGTTGTAATGGCATAGACCACTAGGTAGAGGAGGAGATAGCCTCCACAGATACCTGCTGTCACCTGTAACATAAGCCCTGCATTAACCACGCCGATAGACAAAAGAATGGATGATAGCATTTTGTAGGCAAAGGCAAGGTGGACAAAGGCAAGTAGGATAGGTAGGAAAAAGACGGTCAGCAATTGCTTGCGAATGGACTGTCTCGTCTGATCCTCATCCAGACCAACCTTAGTCATAATGACGAAGCGATCTCTGTCTTCATAGCCTTCTGAAATCTGTTTGAAGTAAATCACCAGCACCACCGCCATCAAAAAGATGAGCGATAGCAAGAGGCCAATGAAGAAAAGTGAACCTGCAAAACTGAAGAAACCACGCATCGCATAGGCACGGTAGGCGAGACTAATCGAGTTGGTACCATCTGGAAGAATATTAGAGCTCCACAGTTCGCTTTCAAAGTTTCCAAATACGAAAGCATCATAGCGATCTACCTGTTCTTCTTCTGGCAGACTGCTTTCAAAGCCCATATAATAACGAGTCTCAGCTTGATTTTCAAAAACAGCCAAGTCTTGAACAACAATGACCAGATACTGACTGAGAAGGAAGGAACCATGGTCTGGTAGATGTCCCAAGGTCACATTCTTGGGCAATACTTGAGCAATCTCCATCTCCTTTTCATCAAATCTGAGAGGTTGATCGGCTTGATACTGGACTCCCTTACTATAAATGGCCACTTGGTCAGATGCCAACTGGAGTTTTTCTCCCGTCATCTTTTCATAGGTGGCTTGATCAAGGATAAAACCAATACCCACTCGGTCAGAGTAAGCCATACCAGCAGCTTCTCCACCCGTCAAAAATTTTATTTGCTGATTTGTCACCTCAGAAAAATAGGCTTGTTGGTAAGGATAGACTACCTTACTTTCCACAGGGATTTGCGTTTCTTCAAAGATAGCATCCGCCCACTCCTCCACTTGTGATTTTGAAGTGGTTGGCTGCATTCCAACATCAATAGAATAATCATTTGGATTCTGATTGGTGACGTAGTCCTTACCACCGATGTAAATATTGAGTCCTCCAACCATGGTCACCAAGAACATGCTGGATAGAATAGTAATGGTCGCAAGGCCCAGAGCATTTTTCCGCATACGGAAAATCAAGTTGGATACAGAAATGAAATTATCTGGCTTATAATAATAGGTCTGACGGTTCTTTAACCAGTTTAACAGACTGATAACACCTGCTTGGAAAAGCAAATAAGTCCCAAGGATAACCAGTAATGTTGCTCCAAAGAAGCTTGGAACAGCTATCAGCGGACTGGTCACTAGCTGGGCAATGGCATAGCCTGCCCCCAATAGGATAAGGGCTAAGAGGGTTTGTAGCCAGAGGAAGCCTGTTTTTTTATCCCCACGTTTCTTGCCCTGAACTAGTTTGAGCGAGTCGGTCAAGCCCAACTTCCCAATATTAAAGAGGCTGACCAAGGCGAAAATGCCAAAGAGATAAACAACTACAATACCCAAGGTTTTTAGCTGAAAAGTTGATGCCAAGACCACAGGCATCTGCATAGCCTTCAGCAAGAGCGCATAGAAGAGTTTATCTAGAGCCAGTCCCAAGAGCAAGCCAGATAGAATGGTACCGACTGAAAAGACCAGATTTTCCAAGAAGGTCATCAAGAGGAGGTGTTTCTTCTCCAAGCCTAGAATGCTATAGACACCAAACTCTTTTGACCGCTGCTTCATGACAAAACTATTGGCATAGAAGACCATGATGGCAACTGCCAACATGACTACAATCATACCGAAGCCCAAAACCATGGTTACCCCATTGGCTCCCTTGACCTGACCTAAATCAGGATGAAAGGCCAAAGAAGTAAAAATATAGGCAATGGCTGTGGACAAGATGGTCATTAAGGCATAGGGAAAATAGAGCCTGCGGTTCTTTTTGAGATTGGTCAGAGCCAATCGAAAGGTTAGTCCAAACATACTACTCACCTCGATTCGCCATGACTGTCAAGGTATCTGAAATCAGTTGATACATTTCCTGACTAGTTCGTTCACCACGGTAGATTTGATTATAGAGAATACCGTCCTTGATAAAAAGGACCCGTTTGGCACGACTGGCTGCAGCTGTCGAGTGAGTCACCATCAGAATGGTCTGCCCCTGCTGGTTAATCTGCTCAAAAACATCCAATAAGGTTGCAGATGATTTGGAGTCGAGGGCTCCAGTCGGCTCATCTGCTAAAAGGATTTCTGGCTGGGTGATGATGGCACGTGCCACCGCAACCCGTTGCTGCTGACCACCCGAAATCTCGTAGGGCATTTTGTCTTGCAAGGTTGCAATTCCCAGACTATTAAGCGTATGAACGAGTCGCTTGTTCATCTCATCAATCGGATAGCGAGATAAAACCAGAGGCAAAAGCACATTGTCCTTGACTGAGAGGGTATCCAAGAGGTTAAAGTCCTGAAAGACAAAGCCCAATTTCTCCCGACGAAAGGCTGCCGCTTCCTTGCTCTTGATAGACTGGGTATCCAATCCGTTAAGCAAGACCTGGCCCTGCGTTGGCTTATCAAGGGTTGCCAAAATATTGAGCAAGGTGGATTTTCCAGAACCAGACTCACCCATAATGGCGACATATTCACCCTTTTCCACTGTAAAATGAATATCCTTCAAAGCCTCAACCTGTCCCGCCTTAAAGAGAGAACTGTATATCTTTTGAACGTGTTGAACATCTAAAACTGACATAACTTGACTCCTTTTCTTTTTCTACCTTCATTCTACACGGTCCCAAGATAAACTACCATAGCCTTAGCTTTCATTTACGTGACAGTTTTGTAAGATTAATCAAAAATCAACTCCACTTCTTTGATACCGATTCGCACCTCTGTTCCCTGACCCACTTTGGAGCTTAGTTTGAGGGAATAGCCCAGCTCCGCAGCGATTTTCCGAGAGAGATAAAGTCCCAGACCCGAAGACTGCTGGGTTCTGCGGCCATTGAAACCTGAAAAACCACGCTCAAAAACCCGCTCCAAGTCACTCTCTGCAATCCCTATTCCTGTATCACGAATAACCAAATCATCTCCATCCAGAGCAATCGAAATCCTTCCCCCCTGACAATATTTGAGGGCGTTGGATAGAATCTGCTCAATCAAGAGACCCAGCCAGCGTTTGTCGGTCTTTACTGTCCTATCCAGCTGGCCCAAGTCCAAGCTGGTATTGGCCTGGATGAAAAAGAGGGAATATTTCTTGACCAGACTTCTAACCAACTCTTCTAAATCGACGGATTCAATAACCAAATCATCATGGAAGGATTGTAAACGGAGGTAGTTCAAGACCAAGCCTGTGTATTGCTCAATCTTGAAGAGTTCTGATTCAAGCTGATGACGGACTGAACTACTGTCCACTTCCTTGGCCAAAAGTTGACTGGCTGCGATAGGCGTTTTCATCTGGTGGGCCCAGAGGGTGTAGTAGTCATCTAATTCTGTCTGTTCCTGGCGTTGTTTTTCCAGCAGGAGCTTGTTTTGGACTTCTAGTCGCTCCACTCTCTCCTGCAAACAACGTTCACTGGCTGTCCCAGTAACTACTTTCTGACCACGCCAGATTTTTCCAAAGCGGGAAAATTCCCTGACAAAATCCCAGAGGAGGGCGAGGAGCCAACAAATGCTCAGGAGAATGAGAGCATAGCGAGCCAGGTCCCTCTCAATGTCAAAGACGCCACTGATAGCCAAAATGGTCGAAGCAAAAAGGCAGTAGCTGGCCAGAAAGATCCAACGATGACGGAGCCAAGTGGGTAAAAATTCTGATACTAGTGAGCTAAAATCATCCTTATTCATGTGTCCACACCAGGCTGTAGCCCACTCCTTTCTTGGTGGCAATCAAATCTGGCAAACCCAGTTCTGCCAACTTTTTACGCAGGCGAGCGATGTTAACCGACAGGGTATTGTCATCCACAAAAATATCGCTGTTCCAGAGTTCTCTCATCAGCTCCTCACGACTGACCACTTCCTTACCATGCTCAAAAAGCACCCGTAAAATCTGAAATTCATTTCGTGTCAACTCCTCTACAGCCTGTCCATAAGAGACCTGCATAGTCTTCAAATCCAAGGAAGCCTCTTCAAACCAGAGTAGACTTTGTTCACCCACAAAATCGTAAGTTCGCCGCAAAAGCCCCTGTATTTTGGCTAGGAGAACCGTCATTTCAAAGGGCTTGGTCACATAGTCATCTGCTCCCATATTGATCGCCATGACAATATCCATGGGCTGATCATGGGAAGATAGAAACATAATGGGCACACGGGATGTCTTGCGAATTTCCTGACACCAGTAATAGCCATTGAAAAAAGGCAGGCCAATATCCAGTAAAATCAAATGGGGCTGAAAATCTCTTATCTGGTCCAAAACCGTCTGAAAATCCTTGACCTCTTGAACCTGATAGCCCCAGTTGATCAGGTTTTTGGCAACTAATTGGCTAATGGTTTTATCATCCTCAACAAGAAATATTTTCTGCATTGCTCTCTCCCTTTTTATATATAGTATATATTATAGCCTAAAATTCAGGAAAAATGGGGATTTTTCTAAATCTCTAACCAAGATTTGTCATTCCACACATATTCCGCTATACTAGAAGAAAAAGGAAAGGATTACCATGCCAAATTCATTAAATTACATAGAAGAAAGTCAATACGACAGTTTTTACGACCTGCCCCTGAACAAACTGGACATTTTGGCCCTGACTGAGCTTTCCTACCTGCCTTTCGACAAACTTGTTCCCACTTCCTTTACTGAAAATGGCATCCGACTTGATCATTTGGCTGAGCATTTTGAAGCAACTTATCAGAATGATTTTCCTCCCTTTTCTATGGTGACCAAAAACCGCCTAGCCTTATTTGCCCTTCTTGCCAAATCCATACGCTTCAAGTCTATCAAGGCATTTGGCTTCGTTGACGATTATCAGTTGGACCAAGAGCAACAATTCGCCGCCATTAGCTACCGCTTGGACAGACAGACTGTCCTGACTTGTTTTAGGGGAACAGATGACACCATTATCGGTTGGAAGGAAGACTTCCAAATGACCTATATGGATGAAATTCCTGCCCAGCGTTCTGCAAGTGATTATTTGGAAAAAATAATGTCTAATCAAAAGGAGAACTTCTATATCGCAGGGCATTCCAAAGGTGGTAATTTAGCCCTTTATTCCGCAAGTAAGCAGTCCTCAGATTTACAAGAGCGAATTGTGGCTGTCTATCCCTTTGACGCACCGGGACTCCATAAAAAGCATTTGGAAGCTCCTGGCTACCAAGCCATTCAAAATCGGATTTACCCCCTCATTCCACAAAATTCCATCGTGGGAATGATGTTGGAAACACCTGAAAATGCCCAAATTGTTCAGAGCAACACCATCGGTCTTCTCCAACACATCACATTTTCTTGGGAAATTGAAGGAACTGATTTCAAGTCAGCCCCTGCCCTAACTAGCGACAGCCTTCAAACTGACCAGACCTTAAAAGCCTGGACTGCCAGCCTAACGGATGAAGAATTGAAAGATTTCTTTGACCTCTTTTTCGGGATTTTCATCCAAGCAGGGATTGAACGGTTCAGTGACTTAACTGTCAATCCCCTACAGAAATTGCAGGAAATGGACCGATTGAGAAAAGAATTATCTCCTCAAGAGGCGGACATGATAGATAAACTCATTCGGCTACTCTTTGACACCCGCTACCGAATTTGGAGGGACAATATTAGCACTTCCATTCCAAGCCCTGAAATCTCTCTAACAGATTGGCGGAAATTGTTCCAAAGAACTACACCTGAAAACAAGGAAAACTAGCTCAACCACCTGAGCTAGTTTTCTTTATCAAATCTTCTTAAAAATTGGGATAGTTTTTCTAATCCTTTAATTAAAGTTTCTTGTTCACAGGCAAAACCTAGACGGACATAGCCGTCACGTTCAAATCGATTACCAGGAACTAAGAGAACACCGTATTCCTGCAGAAGCTGCAAGCAAAAAGCTTCCATGGGCATATCCACTGCAATCTTGACAAAGCTGGTCGAAACAACCGCTGGACGAATATAGGAAACAAGGGGTTCATTCTCAATCCATTGGTCCAGAATAGCTAGATTTTCTTCTAAAATGTGCTGATTTCTCTTCAAAATCTCTTGGCGAGAAGCCAGAGCTAATTGAGCCACCAGATCATCAAAAACACCTGCACAAATCATGGTGTAATCCCGATAATCTCTCAGTATGTCCGTCACTTCAAGATTGGCAGCCACCCAGCCCACTCGAATACCAGGCAAGGAGTAGGTCTTTGATAAGCTATTGACAGCAATCCCCTTGTCATAGACTTCTATAATGGATGGCACATCCAGCTCAGAAAAGGAACGATAGACTTCATCCGATAGAATGTAAGCCCCAACTTCACCAGCAATTTCCACCAATTCTTCCAAATAGGTCCTATCCATGACAGCACCTGTTGGATTATTGGCATTGTTGATGCAAATCATCTTAGTGTTAGGACGAATGAGCTGACGCAGTTTTTCCAAGTCTGGCAACCAGCCATTTTCCTCCTCAATCTGCCACAAATCCACTTCTGCTCCCAAGGACTTTGGAATATCGTAGAGTTGTTGGTAGGTCGGATAAAGGGAAATGACATGGTCTTCTGGTTCAATCAAACTATAAAGAACTAACAAGTTGGCTCCTGTTGCCCCATTGGTCTGGAGAATTTGTTCTGGCTTGATGCCTGTATAGAGTTGACTAACCGATTTTTTAAATGCTGGCGAACCTTCTATCCAGCCATAGTTGAGCTTGGTGCCCTGCAATTTCTCATAAAAATCCTCAGGATTGGTGCCCGACAAGGCAAACAATTCTTCCAAGGTCAGTGAGGAAATGGACACCCCAGCTATATCATAAATCGCACTATTTTCATGGACATTCAGCCATTCCTCAACGCCAAAACGTGGTAATTTCATTTTATTCCTACTTCATTTTTTACTGTTTCTATTGTACCATATTCTCACAAAATCGTATAAATATACAAAGCACCTTCAACATTAAAAAAGAGAGGATCAATAAACTCATCAAGGACATCAAGAGACAGGGTTTCGGGTTTAGGAACTTTAAGAACTTTAAAACTAAGATTTACATCGCTTTGAATGTTGAAAAAGAGAGAACGAAGTTCGTCCTCTCTAGGTGTTAGCTTTTCGTCTACCCACTACAGTTGACAAAGAGCCAAAAAAAGTCATCAAACGATGACTTTTTCAGTAGGATCCTCCTAAACTGGTCCTTTCTAGGTATTAACCTTTCATCTACCCACTAGAATTGACAAAAGGTTGCAAAATATTATAGGGCAGCTAACTCAATAACATTAGGTTTGAACCTAGTCACTAACAAGGTATTCTATTCCTTTGTTATAAGATAGTCTTTTATCCTTAACAGAAAATGAGCATACTAATCCTATCCTGTTGAGAAGTTACAATGCAGCACACTTCTAAACAGATACACCTTATCATACAATCTTTTCTAAATTATTTACTGTACCAGTAATTTCTCCAACCAAAGCGTTACAACTATCTGTAAATAGCTCTAGAGTACGATAAAATCAACTGGTCACGCAATGAGAATACAATACTTTATGGATTAAAGATTGAAGTTCTAAACTCATCTGTAGAACGAAGAAGGGCACTATACACCTTACGTTTCAAACTATGAACCCAGCTAGTAGCTTCATTTGATGTTGCATGGCTAAGTCGCTTCATATCCTCTTCTACCGCCGCCTTCATCAGATTTTCTAAATCTTGGTAAGAATTGATAGTAACCGTTTGAGTTGAATTTGGTTTATCTAACTCATATACAATTGTAAATGGTTTTAATTTTACTAATTGATCAATCCGTTCCTTATACATATCTTTTTTGAACTCGGTCCAAGTTGCGTATTTATTATTAAAGATATGATTTAGAACAACCGTATCCGTTACAATACCGTTTGATGCTTCTGATTTTAGCTGATTACTTACATAAGGAATGAATCCTTCATCATAACCTTTAGCAGCTAGAAGTTCATAAGCCATCCGTCTAAACATCAAATCACCTGGCGCTCCTGTTGGATTATCCAACGCAGAATAAATAGGAGATAACAAGAAGGTATTGTAGTAGCCATTTCTTGATAATTTTGCATTGTCATAATACTGTCTCCGGTTTATAATACTTTGATCAATCAGAGCATTGAAGGTTGTTAACTGTGCAACTTCTTCATCGGTTAATGGACGAATCTGGTTACCTGCATGAACCCCATCATAATAATTTTCAATCTTTCTGAACCATGCTTTCTTCACTTCATTACTTTGTTGCAATACAGCACTACCTTCCAGATAATCAAGAAGATAAATTGCGTCAAACATATTGTGAGCATAGGTATTCAAATCTTCTTGATTTGTAAATCGCTCAACAGGCTTATATGGATGTACACGGATTAACGAATCTTTCTTATCCAAGTCAGTATAAAATGTATTCAATCCAATAGTATTATCTTCTGTACTACTTAGACTTTGCAATAACCCTTGTGCAAATAACTCAGCTCCTTGACCTGAACGTCGCCCGTTGCCATAGAATAATGTATTAGAGTCTAGATTATGCACCATCTCGTGAGTATAAGTAGATGTTCCAACCCTATCTAATAGAAGATAAGCTACAAAATACGTCTCACTTCCATCTGCATAAGCTGCGGTACCATTGCTACCGAACCATTTATGAACTGGACCAAAGAAATTTTGGATTGCAGAAAGATTACTTGACAAATCCTGCCACGCTTGTTTCCCACTTTCATCAAACAGACCAAAACCATCTGTGTTCATATAAGAAGCAAACATCTTATCCTTATTCTCTGCATTCAATGTTTTATACCAAAAATCTGTGTGATCTCGTTGCCAAATCGCAGCTTGGTCAACCAAATTGCGAACTTCTTCACGTTGACTTGGGTTATTTGTAACATCTCTATAACGACTAAACGCACCAAATGAAATCGTATTCATATTGGAAAGAATATAAATATCTTCCTCTGGCATAGTAAGTAATGGCAGTAACATTTGACGATATCTCCAAGAAGGATTGGTAATCTTGTCATACACTTCAACTGCATACTTGCTATGCTTTTCAGCATTATTTTGTTTTTCCAAAGCTTCTGCTACTTGAGATTTTATTTCAACAATATATGCTTTTGTATTATCTTTAAACCATTGATTATCTGTTTTATCTGGTAAAAATACTTTTCGATAGGCTTCGACAAAATCAAACACAGTCGATTTGCCAGTCATGCCTGATAAATAAGTAGAGTATGTGGCTACGTTGTTCTTCGGTCTGAGTACTTCATAGCCTGCGCTACCAATTGCGATAATAGCATCCAATGTTGAAGCCGAGTGATTACCAAAGAAATCCAAATTAAACAAGGTCAAATCTTTTGTATTCAATTGGTCGTAGTTTATATCATACCATCTATCGAGGTAAGATAACCCTAATAGGAAAGCCTCTTTGTTATCTGCTATTCTCGCTTCGAAATAATTTTCAACATTCTGTCCTTGACCATTCATAGACGACGTCAATACTTTGCGAAGGTAACTAGCTAGATTTTCTTTGATATGCATAAAACTAGACTTAAAGTACATATCATTTATGTCATTTGTCGTTTGATAAGCAGGAGTTGCTGGAGGATTTAACTGTTTCTGCAAGGATTCGGACTCATATGCTATCGGATGTAAGAGAGCTACAAGGCGGTTCACCATATCCTCATTTTGATTTACAAAATTTTCTGGTGTGTATGGAATAGACATATCAGAAATAGTATATTCAATAATGTGATTATTCTTAAAGTCATCACTATACGTAACTGACTTATAGTCAACAGTCCCATCTTCAAAGTATAGCATAATCTTATTGATACTTGCTTTATCTGCTAGGATGTCTGCTACTATTGCTCCATCTTTCATAGGAACCACATCTACAAGTTTTACTTTGTTCAACTTATCAGATAGCGGAATCTTATTTCCATAATAAACAAGAAGTTCCTTATTATAGAATGGTAAGATTTTCTCCATATTTTCATAAGCTATAACAGAATCAGCTTGAGCTTTAGCTACTTTCAGATAATCAACAGAATAGCTATTAATAGTTCGTTGATTTGAATCCGTAACAGTAGCAGTTACTCCTAGATCCTGCGCTTTCAGTATAGCATCGCTTTCAGAAATTTTACTAGCAACTGTATCGTCCTGTGTGCTATAAGCATTTTGCAATGCAACATTTCCATCATGTAGGGAGCCAACAACCGCTAGACTACCTTTTACATTTCCAATGACATTATGGATGCGACCATCAACCCAACCCTTTTGGTTTGTTCCAACAATACTACCCAATTGATTCGTTTCACCATTGTTAGTAATTGTTCCTGTCGCATAAGCATTCTGAAGATTTATGCCTCTTTCACCGTTCCCTCCAGTTAGACGACCAACAATTCCGCCTGCTGCTTGATTATTTTCTCCCTTAATGGCAATTGCTACATCTGCTATCACTTTATCAATGTATGAACCTGTACTTAAACCCGCAATACCACCTACATACGATTCGCCAGTCCCGTAAGAATCAATCTTTCCTTTAAATCTTGCATTTGTTAAATGAGATTGACCGTCCAATTTATAGACAATGCCACCATAGTTTCGTTGACCTCTAATATTTCCTTCAACAGCAATATCTGTTAGGGTTGATTGTTGTGCTTCATTAACCAACGCACCTAAGTCTGTATGTATTGCTGAAGCAATATTGACATTTTTTAAATCTAGGGAGGTAATAGTTGCCCCTTCCACTTTCTGGAACAATGGTACTTTTTGATTATAAATAGCAAATTTTGAGCCGTTATGTTCACCAGTCAAGCTACCTTTAAATGGTTCCGTAATGTAGGCGCGAACATCACCAATTGACAATTCATCAGCATACAAATCAGCACCGAGTTTGAAAGTACCAGACGGATTATTGTTAATTGCATTAACCAAGTCCGAGAAAGTAAAATAGACATCTGATTCTTTTACAATTTTTGGAATATAAAATATCTTATTTTGAATATATTGAGAACCATTATCTTCGACCAACTGTTCAAAAGAGGTTGTCACTTTATAGACTGCTTGCCCGTCTTTTACACTATCAGTCACTTCTGTAACTGGGATATAGACATCTTTAAAACGTTCTGAACTAACTTTGACAAATAACTCTGTCAAATCTGATG
The DNA here is from genome assembly GCF_046032115.1 of Streptococcus suis. Taxonomy (GTDB): domain Bacteria; phylum Bacillota; class Bacilli; order Lactobacillales; family Streptococcaceae; genus Streptococcus; species Streptococcus suis_AJ. The sequence continues at coordinate 27,997 of NZ_JARQOZ010000029.1, forward strand.
GAATTTCTTCTAAAAAAGCTGCGCTGATATACTTTCCATCTTTTCGACGATAAATTGTTACCGCATCAACATCCTTGATTTCAATCTTCTTGTAGATCAAATCAAATTGACGCATACTTTCGAGAATAGCTTCCTGTTCAGAACTTTGTTCCTGCCCTTCCATTGTGTAAAAAATCTTTGTTTTGACAGTATAAGCCGTATAGAAATCTAGATTTTCAAGTGTCAGTTGACCATTTGAATCTGCAAGAGGTATATCTTTTTCTTGAACTAACTTACCTGTGTCATCATACAATAATGCCACTGCTTTACGGAAGCTAGTTGTTTCGTCCGTCAATTTATAGCTGAGTGTCGCTGATTTGGCATCAGTGTTTTCTACCAAATTCGTGATTACGACTTGCGGCACTTTTTCCTCTACAACTGGTTTTTCTGGCTCTGCGGGAACCACAGGCTCTGTAGGCTCCTCGGGGGTTGGGGGAACTACTGAGTCTGTAGGGTCCTCGGTAGTTGGAGGAGTAACGGGTTCTGTAGGGTCTTCAGTGGTTGGGGGAACTACTGGATCTGTAGGCTCCTCGAGGGTTGGGGGAGTAACGGGCTCTGTAGGGTCTTCGGGGGTTGGGGGAGCTACTGGATCTGTAGGCTCCTCAGTGGTTGGGGGAGCTACTGGATCTGTAGGCTCCTCAGTGGTTGGGGGAGCTACTGGATCTGTAGGCTCCTCAGTGGTTG
>NZ_JARQOZ010000030.1:0-28595 GCF_046032115.1 Streptococcus suis
GACTTCCACTTTTCCGAGATGAATTTTCATCAGAATATCATTTCTGCCTTTCTTCTCAAAGCGGCGAGATAGGGGAATAGTCAATGGGACGATGGGGTGTGACATAATAAATCCTCCAGTTTTGTTTTTTATAACAGTGTACAGGAGGAGGGAGTGATTAGATAGATACCTTGTTATTGGGCGGTTACTTTTTTATTACCCTAACTACAGAAAAAAAGGAAAAGCGAACCTTTCCTTTTTTTCAGATTCAAATTCATTCATCGAATAGAAATAGAATCTTGATTAGTCTTCTTTACGACGACGTTTGCCAACAAGAGCAAGGGCTGCAACAAGCATACCTGCACCTAGAACTGTAGCTGATGATGAAGCTTCACCAGTGTTTGGCAATTTAGCCACACCAGCCTTAACAGTTGTTACTGGAGCCGATGGTTTGGCTGGAGCTTCTGGTGCTTGTGGTTTTGGCGGAACTGGGTTGCTTACCTTGCGGTAGATGTGACAAACATTACCATCACCATCAACCGTAGTCTTAACAAATACGTAACCATCAATTGACTTGTTCGGTGTTGTGCCGTCTTCAGTCGGTGCAATAGGCGTACCATTTTCGTCTACGAAGCTTGTTGTGACTTTAGTAGTTTCAGGAACTTTCTTGTAGACATGAGTAGTGTTGCCTGACTCATCTGTCGTAGTCTTAACAAATACGTAACCGTTGATTGACTTGTTAGGCGTTGTGCCATCTTCTTGTGGTGAGATAACATTGCCGTCCTCGTCTACGAAGTTTGTCTTAACTTTCTTATAAACGTGAGTAGTGTTGCCATCGCCATCAGTTGTTGACTTCTCGTAAACATATCCAGAGATTTCTTTGTTTGGTTGGTTACCATCTTCTGTTGGAGCAATTGGGTCACCATTTTCGTCTACAAAGCTTGTTGTTGGCTTGTTGTAAACGTGGATAGTATTTCCGTTTTCGTCGATAGTTGTCTTACCAGTGAATACATAACCGTCAATATCTTTGTTTGGTTTTGTACCCTTATCTTCTGGTGAGATTTCATTACCTGACTTGTCTACATACTTAGTTACAACTTGTTTGTAAACGTGAGTGGTGTTACCATCACCGTCTGTTGTTGTCTTAACGAATACGTAACCATCGATAGACTTGTTAGGCGTTGTGCCATCTTCTTGTGGTGAGATAACATTGCCTTCCTCGTCTACGAAGTTTGTCTTAACTTTCTTATAAACGTGAGTGGTATTGCCTGACTCGTCTGTTGTTGTCTTAACAAATACGTAACCATCAATTGACTTGTTAGGCGTTGTGCCATCTTCTTGTGGTGAGATAACATTGCCTTCTTCGTCTACGAAGTTTGTCTTAACTTTCTTATAAACGTGAGTGGTGTTGCCATCGCCATCAGTTGTTGACTTCTCGTAAACATATCCAGGAATTTCTTTGTTTGGTTGGTTACCATCTTCTGGTGGAGCAATTGGGTCACCATTTTCGTCTACAAATGTTGTCGTTGGCTTGTTGTAAACGTGGATAGTATTTCCATTTTCGTCGATAGTTGTCTTACCAGTAAATACATAACCGTCAATATCTTTGTTTGGTTTTGTACCCTTGTCTTCTGGTGAGATTTCATTACCTGACTTGTCTACATACTTAGTAACAACTTGTTTGTAAACGTGTGTCACATTGCCATCGCCATCAGTAGTTGATTTCTCGTAAACATATCCTGGGATTTGAGATGGATCTTTAATACCGTCTTCTGTAGGTTTCAATGGTGTACCATTTTCATCTACATAAGATGTTGTATTATCGATAACAGTTGGTGTGTAAGTTGCGGTCGCTGGTGTACCATTCTTATCAACACGTTTAACCGTTACACCCTTAGCTACACCTACAAAGTCTTTCTCTGGTACAAAGGTTACTTTACCGTCTGGAGCAACTGTGTATGTACCTTCGCCTGGAACATCTTTTTCGGTTGTACCATCTTCAAAAGTAGCTGGAACTGTGTCATCCATTGGAACTTCGTCATGACCTGGTGTGAAGACTGGTTTACCTGTTTGTGTCTTACCACGGTAATCCTTAGATTCTGCTGGAGTACCTGTTGGAGTTACCGGAGTGACAGTTGGTGTATAAGTAGCCGTTGCTGGTGTACCGTTCTTATCAACACGTTTAACCGTTACGCCTTTAGCTGTACCTACAAAGTCTTTCTCTGGTACAAAGGTTACTGTACCGTCTGGAGCAACTGTGTATGTACCTTCGCCTGGAACAACTTTTTCAGTTGAGCCATCTTCAAATGTAGCTGGGACTGTTTCATCAATTGGAACTGTTACAGTTTCGTTGTTGACAACAGTTGTGCCACCTGTGAAGGTTGGTGTGCCAGTCTGTGTCTTACCTTGGATGTCAGTAGATACAGCTGGAGTACCTGTTGGGGTTACTGGAATAACTGTTGGTGTGTAGGTTGCAGTAACTGTCTTACCGTTTTCATCTGTTGCTTGAACAGTAGCTGGAGCTGCTGTTCCGACAAAGTCTTTGTTTGGTGTGAAGGTTACAGTACCTGTTGCTGGGTCAATTATGTAAGTACCGATAACATTGCCATCTTTGTCCTTAGCATCAATTGTTGTTTCATCAACTGGCTTACCATCTACAACCAACTTAGCTGGATTTGTAGCAGAGATGGTTACTGGAACTGTTTCGTCTTCTGTAATCTTGCCATCACCGTTAACATCTACAGAACCACCTGTGAATGTTGGTGTACCTGTTTGAGTAGCACCTTGAACATTGATTGATGTTACGCCTTCAGATTCTGGTGTAGCTTCTACTACTGTTGGTGTGTACTTAGCTGTTACTTCTGTACCATTCTTATCAACACGTTTAACAGTGACACCTGTACCTGTACCAACAAAGTCTTTCTCTGGTACAAAGGTTACTTTACCTTCAGGAGTCACAGTATATGTACCCTCGCCTGGAACAACTTTTTCGGTTGAGCCATCTTCAAATGTAGCTGGGACTTTTTCATCAATCGGAACTTCGTCATGACCTGGGGTAAAGACTGGTGTTCCTTCTTGAGTCTTACCTTGAAGACCTACTGTATTTACAGGAGTACCCTCTGGGATTACTGGTGTTACGTTTGGTGTGTAAGTAGCGGTCGCTGGTGTACCGTTCTTATCTACACGTTTAACAGTGACACCTGTACCTGTACCTGTGAAGTCTTTCTCTGGTACAAAGGTTACTGTTCCGTCTGGAGCAACTGTGTAGGTACCTTCACCTGGAATAATTTTTTCAGTTGTGCCGTCTTCAAATGTTGCTGGAACTGTGTCGTCCATTGGTACTTCATCATGACCTGGTGTGAAGACTGGTGTACCTGACTGAGTCTTACCTTGGATATCGGTTGTCTCAACTGGGGTAGCTGTTGGGGTTACTGGAGTAACTGTTGGTGTGTAAGTTGTTTCAGCAACTGTACCGTTTGTATCCTTAGCTTGAACTTTAACTGGATCTGCTGTACCTACGAAGTCTGAGTTTGGTGTAAAGGTAATCACGCCATTCTCATCAATCGTGTAAGTACCAACTTCCTTACCATCCTTAGTTGCAGGAACGGTAGTTACTGCTTCACCTTTATCGTTCAACAAGGTAATCGTTGAATTGTCAACTGGAACTTCCTCGTGACCTGGTGTGAAGAGAGTCTTCGCATCAGTTGTTTGTGGCTTACCTTGGATGTCTTCTGTTTCAGCTGGAGTTGCTGTTGGAGTAACTGGGGTTACTGTTGGTGTGTACTTAGCAGTAGTTGTAATCGTTGTTGTAGAACTATCATCAGAAGTCAATGTAGCTGTTTGAACAACTGTTACGCCTGTACCCTCACCTGTGAAGTCTTTTTCTGGTACAAAGGTTACTTCACCTGTTGTTGGATCTACAGTGTAGGTACCTTCGCCATCAATTGTCTTAGTCGTTTCACCATCTTCAAATGCATAAGTCTTCTTAGTGATATTTGCTCCTGGTGTGTTCTCATAAGTTGGTGTACCTGTTTGAGTCTTACCTTGGATATCTTCTGAAGTTGCATCTTTAGATGTCGTTTCTACTGGAAGAACAGTTGGTGTGTAAGTATCCGTATCTGTAACAGTAACTGTGTTTCCTTCGGAATCAACAGCCTGAGCAGTTACCTTGATTGTTACGCCTGTACCTGTACCTGTGAAGCTTGCAACTGGTACGAATGTTACAACACCTGTGTCAGGATTGATTGTGTAAGTACCTTCTCCATCAACTGGCTTGGTCAATGTGCCATCTTCAAGTGTATAAGCACCTTTAGATGGGATCACAACTGATTGGTAACCCAAGCTTGTATTCGTAGGATTATTCAATGACTTGAATACTTCTGAACCTGCTGGTGATGTTTGAGTCTTACCTTGAATATCCTCAGTAGTGCTTGGTACAGATGTCAAACCATAAACAGTTGGTGTGTAAGTCGCTGTATCAGTAATTGCTTGTGTTGTGCCATCTTCTGCTGTGATTGTAGCTGAGGCAACAACAGTTACAGGAGTTGCTGTACCTACAAAGTCTGCTTCTGGAGTGAAGGTCACTGCACCAGTAGCTGGATCAAGAGTATAAGAACCTTCACCTGCAACAGTCTTACTTGTAGTTCCATCTTCAAAGGCATACGTTACCGCTGAAGCATTTGGATTTTCAGACAACTTAGAAGTAATTGTTTCATTTTGAGTTGCACCTTGTACTGCTGCAGAAACTGCATCTGTCGCTTCAAGAGTTGTAGGTGTTACTGTTGGTGTGTAAGTTGCAGATGTCTTAATCTCAGTCGTTGAGCCATCATCAGCTGTCAATGTAGCTGTTTGAACAACCGTTACACCTGTACCTGTACCTGTAAAGCTTGCAACTGGTTTGAAGGTTACTTCACCTGTTGTTGGATTTACTGTATATGTTCCTTCATTTGGTACAACTTTTTCAAGGCTACCATCTTCAAGAGCATAAGTCTTATCAGTGATGTTTGCTTCTGGTGAGATTTCGTAGGTTGGTGTTCCTGTTTGTGTCACACCTTGAACATTTTCTGATACCGCATCCTTAGATGATGTTGTAACAGGAGTTACCTCTGGTGTGTAGGTATCTGTATCTGTAACAGTGATCGTGTTACCTTCTGAATCAACAGCTTGAGCAGTTACTTTGATCGTAACGCCAGAAGCCTTACCTGTAAATGTTACAAGTGGTTGGAAGGTCACCACACCTGTATCAGGATTGATTGTGTAAGTACCTTCGTTTTCAACAGTCTTGGTCAATGAACCATCTTCAAGAGTGTAAGCACCTTTTTCTGGGATAACCACTGAATGGTAGCCGTTCGTTGTGTTTGTTGGGTCATTAAGTGACTTGAACACTTCTGAACCAGCTGGTGAGTTTTGTGCTTTACCTTGGATGTCAACAGAAGTTGAAGGGTTTGAAGTGATACCGTAAACAGTTGGTGTGTAAGTTGCTGTGTCTGAAAGCTCAACAGTTGAACCATCTGCAGCAGTAAGTGTTGATTTAGCGACTACTGTTACAGGAGTTGCTGTACCAATAAATTCTGCTTCTGGTGTGAAGCTTACTGCACCAGTATTGGCATCAATAGTGTAAGAACCTTCACCTGCAACTGTCTTAGTCAATGAACCGTCTTCAAAGGCAAATGTTGGAGCTGAAGCGTTTGGATTTGTGCTAACAGTTACTTTAATCGTATCTGTTTGTGTTTCACCTTTCGCACCTGCTGATACTTGATCATCTGCTTCAATCTTAGTTGGTTCTACAGTTGGTGTGTAAGTAGCTTCATCTGTGATAGTCGCTGTTGTACCATCTGCTGATGTAATCGTAGCTGAGGCAACAACAGTTACTGGGGTAGCTGTACCTGTGAAGCTTGCTACTGGTGTGAATGTTACCGCACCTGTAGTAGCATCAATAGTGTAGGTACCTTGACCATCAACAACTACTTTACCTGTCGCATCTGCACCTTTCAATGCATAAGTTGGTGCTGAAGCATTTGGATTTGTGCTTACTGTAGAAGTGATTGTCTCAGTTTGGCTTGCACCTTGAAGACCTGTAGATGTCTTATCATCTGCTGTGATTGTAGTTGGTGTTACTTCTGGTGTGTACTTAGCTGTTTCCGTAACAGTTACTGGGTTACCTTCTGAATCAATAGCTGTACCTGTTACTTTAACGTCAACACCTGTAGCTTTGCCAGTGAAGCTTGCTACTGGAACAAAGGTTACTTGACCTGTATCAGGGTTGACAGTGTAAGTACCTTCTCCATCAACTGGCTTAGTCAATGAACCATCTGCAAAAGTATATGCACCCGCTTTTGGAATCGTTACAGTTGTTTCACCGAGAGTTGTGTTTGTACCAGTGTTCAATGAAGCAAAGGTTGGTGTACCTGTTTGGGTTGCACCTTGAACATCTACAGATGTAGCATCTGTACCCTTGATACCGTAAACAGTTGGTGTGTAGGTTGCTGGATCTGTAATAACAGCTGTTGTACCATCTGCTGCAGTGATTGTTGATTTAGCGACTACTGTTACAGGAGTTGCTGTTCCAACAAAGTCTGCTTCTGGTGTAAATTCAATCAAGCCAGTTGTTGGGTTAAGAGTATAAGTACCCTCACCTGCAACAGTCTTAGTCGTTGTACCATCTTCAAATGCATAGCTAATTGCTGAAGCGTTTGGATTAGTTGCAGACAATTTAGAAGTGATAACTTCTGATTGTTTTTCACCTTGTGCACCTGCTGATACTTGATCGTCAGCTGTGATAGCAGTTGGTGTTACTGTTGGGATGTAAGTGCCTTTATCTGTTACTGTAACAGTTTGACCGTTGGCATCTTTAGCTGTACCAGTTGCTACAACTGTCACGCCTGCTGCTGTTCCTGTATAGCTTGCAACTGGTTTGAAGGTTACTTCACCTGTAGCAGTATCAATCGTGTAAGTACCTACACCATCAACAACCACTTTACCGTCCGCATCTGCACCTTCCAAAGCATAACCTGTAATGGTTACAACTTGCTCACCATCTGTTGTGTTGGCTGGGCTGTTTGCTGAAACAAAGGTTGGTTTGCCTGTTTGAGTTGCACCTTGAACATCTGTTGAAGTAGCATTTGTAGGTGTCAAGTCATAAACAGTTGGTGTGTACTTAGCAGTTGCTTGAACTGTTGCTGTCGTAGATGTTTGTGGATCTACAACTGTAGCTGTTGCTTGAACAGTTACACCTGTTGCTGTTCCAACGAAGCCATCCACTGGAGTGAAGGTTACCTCACCTGTTTGAGCGTTGATCGTATATGTACCTTCGCCCGCTACTGTTACTGCACCTGATGCGTCCGCACCGACAAGAGTGTAACCAGTAAAGGTTGGAGCTGGAACGTTTGGTGTGTTTGTTGTGTCATTAACAAGTGCAAAGGTTGGTGTACCTGTTTGAGCTACGCCTGCAGCCGCTGCTGATGTTACATCTGTACCTTTCAACTCATAAACAGTGATGTAGTAAGTTGTTGTTGCGACAGATGTGTTTGGACCAGCATCAGTACCTGAAGCAAGACCACCGATAACAGCATCTACATAGTTACCGTTGCTGTCGATGACATCAATATCAATCTTGTAAGTACCAACCTCAGACAAGGTATAAGCATTTGCAGCAGTGTATGCTTTGGCATCTGCTACTGTGTTGAACTCAGTCACAACACCTGTTGGTGAAGTTACCTTAACTTTTGTAATGCTAGTTACCTTGTTGCGAAGAGTATCTTCTGGATCAGAGATAGCTACGCCTGCTTGAGTAGCATTTACCAAATCAACAACTGTACCCTTAGTAGATACGTAGCTGGTTGATGTCGCAGTAGGCTTAGAGTTTTCGATAGAGCCGACATCTGTGGTTGTACCAATGATCGCATTAACAGTTCCAACGAAACCTGAAGCTGTCTCTACTGCCCAGCTATTGCTACCCTTAACTGCTGTAACAGTTGAGCCATCCGATGATGTCCATGTCTTGGTCACCGGATCATAGCTTATGTGCACAAACATTGCTTTATAATCTGTTGCTAATGACTCACCCGCATAGGTAGTCTCTGTGCGGTAAACATCCTTAACGGCTGTTACCTCACCGTTGGTATAGGTACGAGTGAACTCATACACGGCAAAGACTTCTGAACCATCAAGGTTTGTCTTAGTCCAAATCTGACGCTCTGTCACATCATTTCCGTTTGTAACCTTGGCAGACTCAGCCGGCAATTCCCAGTGACCTGTCTTTTTATTAAGAGTTGCTGTGTAGCTATTGCCCAAGTGGTCTTTAACAGTCACTTTTTCACGCATGAGGGTAGCTTTAACACGCTCCGTTGTTGCCTCAATAGTGATATTGTCTACACCAGCCTTAGCTGAATTATCAGAAGTTACTGGAATATTGATTTCAGAACCGACTGCACCAAGAACTGTACCTGCTACAGCAGCTGTATTGGTACCGCCAGTAGCCACTACCCAGTTACCTGCTGTATTGACTTCCAAGAGAGTTGTTGTACCATCCGGCATAATCATCTTAGCACTAGTTGCACCCTTAGCAATGGTTACAGGAACCGCTGTTGAGTAGGTCTCAATGTTTTTCACTTCAGACTTAGGTGCAACAACAAGTGTAATAGATGAATGTACTTCCTGTGGAGAAGTAATATAACCTGGGTTGTTTTTATTATTGAGGTCGTAGTCTTTGGCATAAGCTGTAACTGTGTAAACACCAGCTTCTGTCAAGGTACCTGCAATATTACCAGTTTTTGTTTCATAGGTTGCACCAGGTATAGTTGTTTCTGTACCACTAGTGGTTGAGTTATTCGTATTTAATCCTGCAATACCTGTTAATGCAATACGTCTGTTACCACGAGCTGTACGAGTTGAACCATCTGATGCTGTAAAGGTGTAGCTATATCCACCATCTCTACTTATCGTGCCAGTATTAGATGCCATCCCATTTGTCGCATCCTTATACTCGATGGATTTTTTAATAGTATCGCCTGTTACGTGGTGGGAAACAGAACCGTCCAAGATGATTTCAGGAACAATTGTATCTTTGAAACCAATCCAACCAATCTGCAAACTTGCAAGACGGACACGGAAGGTTGTAGTACCATTGGTAATATAGACCATCCCACGAATATCCTGAACACCATTTTCAATATCAGATGGTGATGAAATCACACCTTCGATAGAGTCTAAATCATTTAAATAGACCAGACCAGTCGGTAAGTTTTCTGGTTCCACAGCAACAATTGACCAACCCGCAGCTTTAGCAGAATTAGTCAAATCAAAACGTTGAGAGAAGTTTGGAATATAAACTTGGTCTTTGATTTGCTCATACACATAGCCATAAATCTCAAAAGCTAGGTACTCGTATGTACCATCACTACCGTAAATCTGATTTGAGAATGTTTTTCCAGCAGAGTTTATACGTTGGTCGGCTGGAAGATTATGCCATAAAAGAGCTTCCTCTTCCAAAGCCTTGTTTTGCTCATAGGTCAATGGATAGTCCACACGACCACCGTTTTTATCCATCGCCGTAATCCTTGTTAAGTTTTCGCCGGCTTGGAAAGACTTAACAATCAAACCGATCTCTTCCAATTGTGACTTGTATTGATTTTTGATTGTGTCATTATTTACAGAAGCGTAGCTCGCTGCTTTTGCACTGGTGAAATCTGTTGTACCTGTTGTAGCAACAGAAATTTGGTAGTTACCAGTAGGACGGAATGTCTCTCCATTATTCCAAAGCTTCTCGATTGTCTGAGTCGCACGTACTGGATTGGCTGCGTTGTTAATATCCATGCTATCTGTTGGTGAAAGAGCAACAAACAAGGTATCTGTTCCTAAGAACTTACGCAATTCCAAGGAAAGGGCTTCAACATTTGTACGAACAGCTGCAATTTGAGTGTTGACTTCGTCAAGTGTCGCAAGGGCATTATTGAAGACTACAGTTGCTACTTTAACAGATTCTTTTGTCGCAAGAGTAGCTTGTTTAACCGCTGTATTATCTTCTTGTGAGATAAGTGTTTGGCGTTCTGCTTCTTTCGCCAAAACAGTTGCTTCAGATACGACTTGCTCTAAAACTTTTTTTGCCTCAGAGGCTGTTGTAGGCACTGTTGGCGTTGTTGCAGTAGCTTCGCTTGCTGCTTTTTCATTAGTTACTTTGTTCTCTGTTGAAGCAGAAATCTCTGTTTTCTTGCTTTCTGTTGATGGCGCTGTATTTGTAGCTGTGGTTTCTTCAGTTTTAACTTCAGCTTTTTTAACCACTTTGAAGGTTACAACATTTGCTCCGCCTTCTGTGACCTCAAGAGTCACACTTGCTTCTTGACCTGCAGCTAACTCATATCCCTCTGGGATTTGAGAATCTACTGATACAGTTGACTTAGCCACTTGCTCGAAAGTTTCTACAGAAGTCGCTTTCAAATCTGCTTTACGAGCTACACCGTCTTCTGTTACGTAAGAAACGATATAGTTGATTGTCGCAATACGACCTTGAGTTTCCTCAGTAGCTGTCTTTGTTGCAGCAGTTTCGGTTGGTGCATCCGTAGATGAAGATCTAGTTGCTGCTGATTCTGAAGCTGAAACAGCTGTTTCTGTTGATGAAGCCACAGCTTCCTCGGCTTTAGCTACTTGTGCTCCAGCACCAAGAACCAAGGACATACCAAGCAAGACACTGGCAGCACCAAAATGATACTTACGAATCGAAAAATGCTGTCTCGTCCCGTACCAGTCAAATGACTTTTTCTTTGCTTTTCGCATTGTTTACCTCCTAAAAGTGGTGAGCAAAATCAAACAAATTACCAACCAATTGAAATCAACAGATACATTATAAAACTCGAAAGGTAATGGAAACGTTATAAAATTTTATTGTAATAATCATTTGGGGAGGATTAATACTGATATTGAAAAACTTTTGCAAGTTATATTGTAAAGTGAATACAATTAAATTGGTAAATTGTTTAATATAGCTTCATGTATGATATTTATCATATCTACTATATCCTACCATACCCCCCCCCCCAACTTTTCAAGCGATTACGCTATGTTTTGTGTCATTTTCATAATAATGTCTGTTTTTTATTTTTATCTCCCTGTTTATATGTTAATATTTAATTGTTTTGTAATAATTTACATAAGAAAAATTACGGACGTTGTATAAATATTCTATGAGTTGACCTGCATTTGCCTTCAAAAATACCTAAAATGCGCCAGAGATGCTACCTTTTCAGACCAGACACGACAAGCACCAAAAGAGTTCGCCTATTCCCAAAGAGTTTGGCAGAATTCGATGGTTCCTCTCTAGTTGTTCCATCCCACTCTTTCGTCTCATGCCTAAGATCAAACCTTAGACAACCTAACAAAAAAAGTTCCCTATCGGAACTCCTCACCTTATATAATCGTTTAGTTTGCTTTTATAGACATTTGAATTAAATTTGATAGAGCCTCACTTTCGACTTGCCCTACTCTACGAAAGTGACTTGCTTCGCTCGCGAAATAATCACAGTTAACCTGAAATAACTATAGCATTGACTTTACAATCAGTATCTCTAATAACCACTCCACTAACGAGCACCTGGTTGACTTCCTTACTGTCAACCAAGAGTATTTTGCCAAGTCAATCTGAATCTGGCAGCTAGTGTCTCCACTCCTTGCACCAGTTGGCACGAAGCTGTTCGACAAGTGATACTGGGAGAGTTGTCAATGCTATACTGTCCCTTTCTGGCAGGTTTTAAAGGAAACAGTTAGCAATTCGAAACCAGTCTTATTGTTCGCTTTCTATCATGGTTGATGATTTTGTGACAGTTGATTGATTTGTTCTGAAGATAGACCGGTCAATTTTTCAATCAGTTCATACGAAAAACCTTCACGCAACATCTGATAGGCGACCTCTATACGACCTTTCTCCAAACCTTCTGCTCTGCCTTCCTCCTTACCTAGCCGTCTACCACGTATGTAGGAGCTTTCCAATTCGCCAAAGTGGTTGGAAGCATTACGTAACCATTGATCTACCATTTCGATTTCCTCCTCTGTCCATGTATTTCTGTTTAGCAGATTCTCTGCCTTTTCAATAATATCTGATGTAGATTGACTAAATGCTCGGTTGGCGAAAAATTCTATCCATTGGCGCTGATTTTTCTCTAGCTGACCCTTGCGGAATTTTTTCAGTTCAATAATGACCATTTCAAATGGTTTTCTCAATTCTTCGTGTTCGCCAAATGGCAATTCCAAGACTTGACCCCCATCTTTTTCAGTCAGTACAAAACTGTGAATCGGCTGGTCATCATCAAAATACTTACTAGCTACTAAGGCAATCGAATAAATCGGTGAGATTTTATCATACATATCATGTGTCTGCGTGACCTTGTCACGAACATTGGGCAAATCCTTGACCAAATGTTGGCAGGAATAGGTCCATAAGCGCTTGATAAAACTGTTTTGATAGGCAACCTGTATCTCGATGATAACTTGCGTCCCATCATCCATACGAGCCAAAATATCCACCGTAGTACTAAAGTGACTAGTCCTTTCTTTTTTCACATCCGCAATGGTTCCATTCAAAATCTGAACAGACTTGGGGCGAAAACCTAGAAAAGTATTGATGAAATCAATGGTGATTTCGTGGTCATTGAAAATCTTTTTTTGCAATAATGTCAGCCATAGGACTAACTACCTGACGACGTTTAGTCATTTTTATCCTCCAAATAAAGTAATAGAGAAATACTCCCTATCTATTTATTCGGAAAAGTTTCTAGTTATATTAGCATACCATTCTATTTTTTCAATGAGGAAAGTAGATACAAGAAATCCGTTTCTTATAAATGACCTCACAATAGCCAAGGCTAAACAACAGACTCAGTCACATCTACCAGTAATACTCTTCGAAAACCGAAATCAGACGTTGTTGACTTGATTTGATGAACTTCAGTTCTATCTGCATCTGCGTCGCCTAGTCTGATTTTGATTTTCATTGAGTATAAATATGCTATATCAGTTAGTATGTACTGTCCTCTCTTGTCAAAAAGTTGTGAAAAAACAAGGATATTTCTACCCCTGTTTTCCCTTTTTATCTATTAATCGAAATCAACATACTCTTTTTGAAGTTCAAGAACTTCTTCTGCCGTTGCACATTCTGTCAAGGCACGGTGAGCATATTCTTCCATCTTAGCTGTATCAAGTTTCTTCATAAGGCTACGTGTACGAAGTACAGATGTTGCACTCATAGAGAACTCATCCAAGCCCATACCTACAAGAAGTGGAACAGCTTGTTGGTCACCAGCCATCTCACCACACATACCAGCCCATTTGCCTTCTGCATGCGCAGCCTTGATAACGTTGTTGATCAAGCGAAGGATTGATGGGTTGTATGGTTGGTAGAGGTATGAAACTTGCTCGTTCATACGGTCTGCAGCCATTGTATATTGGATCAAGTCGTTCGTACCGATTGAGAAGAAGTCAACTTCTTTGGCAAATTGGTCTGCAAGCATTGCTGCAGCAGGGATTTCAATCATGATACCAACTTGGATATCATCTGCAACTGCTACACCTTCAGCCAACAAGTTTGCTTTTTCTTCATCAAGGATTGCTTTTGCTGCACGGAATTCAGTCAACAAGGCAACCATTGGGAACATGATACGAAGTTTACCATGAACTGATGAACGAAGAAGGGCACGCAACTGAGTACGGAACATTTGGTTACCAGTCTCAGAGATTGAGATACGCAAAGCACGGAAACCAAGGAATGGGTTCATTTCGTGTGGAAGGTCGAAGTAAGGAAGCTCCTTATCCCCACCAATATCCATTGTACGAACCACAACAGGCTTGCCGTTCATACCTTCAAGAACAGCCTTGTAAGCTTCGTATTGCTCATCTTCAGTTGGGAAGTCTTGTGAGTCCATGTACAAGAATTCTGTACGGTAAAGACCAACAGCTTCTGCACCGTTGTCGTTTACACCTTCAACGTCTTTTGGTGTACCGATGTTGGCTGCCAATTCAAAGTGTTTGCCGTCAGCTGTAACAGTTTGAGCATCTTTCAAAAGTGCCCATTCAGCTTTTTGTTTAGCATAAGCTTCACCAGCCACTTTAAATTCTGCAATTTGTTCTTCAGTTGGGTTGATAATCACATCACCTGTGATACCGTTAACAGCAAGTACATCGCCATCTTTAACGATTTCAGTAATGTTATTTGTACCCAATACAGCAGCGATTTCGAGTGTACGAGCCATGATAGCTGAGTGACTTGTACGACCACCGATATTTGTTACAAAAGCTTTAACAAATTGTTTATTCAACTGTGCTGTATCTGAAGGTGTCAAGTCGTGTGCAATAACGATAGATTCTTCGTTAATTGCAGATGGGTTTGGAAGGCGAACACCTAAGAGATTTGCCAATACACGTTTAGCAACGTCACGGATATCTGCAGCACGCTCTTGCATGTATGGGTTATCTTCCATACCTTCAAAGATAGCGATAAACATATCTGTAACTTCTTTCAAACCAGTCTCAGCATTTGTCTTCTTAGCACGGATAGTCTCTTTAATTTGACCAATCATCTCTGGGTCAGCAAGCACCATCAAGTGTGCATCAAAAACAGCTGCGGCTTCTTCACCAAGGCTAGCTACTGCGTTCTCACGAATAAGAGAAAGCTCGTTTTGAGATGCTGCAAGAGCTGCATCCAAACGAGCTTCTTCTGCATTTGTGTCTTCTACTGTAACAGTTTCGAAGGACAAATCTGGCTGAACGAGTAGATATGCCTTAGCAACGGCAACACCGTCAGATGCTGCAATTCCTTTAAGCATTTCTGTCATCTTCTTATGCCAATCCTTCTTTTTCCATTGTTTCAGTGATAGCTGCGATTGCGTCGTCAGCATCAGCACCTTCAGCTGAGATAGTTACGTCAGCACCTTGGCCAACACCAAGACTCATAACACCCATGATAGATTTAAGGTTAACTGATTTATCTTTGTAGTTCAATGTGATGTCTGAAGCAAACTTGCTAGCAGTTTGAACAAGCAAAGTTGCTGGACGTGCGTGGATACCTGTTTCTGCCACAATGTGGAAGTCTTTTGAAGCCATATTTGGATTCTCCTTTATTTTTACAAAATTGTGAGTTATTTGTGATAACCCTTACAAAAAGCATTATACCACTTTTTGAAATCATTTTCAAGAATTTTTTGCTTTTCTTTCAAATTTGAGCTGCAGAAAAATCCTTATTTGGCTTGATTTATCTCTCGATAAGCTGAGTCAACAAGTCTGCAAATTGACTGGTTGACAGTCCTGTTTTTCCTAGCATTTTTGCAAAATCTGCTGTCACCTGTCCATTATCAAAAGCAACTTCTAAAGCCGAAATAATCAAGCAACTCGCTTCTATCCAACCCATATACTCCAGCATCATGCAGGCAGAAAGGAGGAGCGAACAAGGATTGGCTACATTTTTTCCAGCAATATCTGGAGCTGTTCCATGAGTAGCTTCAAAAACAGCATGCCCAGTTTGATAGTTGATATTTGCCCCAGGAGAAATACCAATGCCACCGACTTGAGCAGCCAAAGCATCTGAAGCATAATCTCCATTTAGGTTGGTCAAGGCCACAACATCAAATTTTTCTGGTGCTAATAAGATTTGTTGCAAAAAGTTGTCCGCAATTATGTCATTTACAAGGAGCGTCCCATCTGCTACTTGCTGACTGTATTCTTCTTGAGCTAGTTCATACCCCCATTTTCGGAAACCACCCTCTGTAAATTTTTGGATATTTCCTTTATGAACGAGAGTAACTGTTCTAAGCCCATGCTTCAAAGCATAATCAATCGCAGAGCGGATCAGTCGTTTACTTCCCTCTACCGAGATGGGTTTGATACCAATACTTGACGTCTCTGGAAAGCGAATTTTCTGCACTCCCATTCTTTCTTGAAGAAAGTCGATCACAGTTGCAACTTCATCAGTACCAGCCTCCCATTCAATCCCTGCATAGATATCCTCTGTATTTTCACGAAAAATAGTTATATCGGTCTTTTCTGGATTTTTCAAGGGACTCGGTACACCCTTAAAATAGCGAATCGGGCGCACACAGGCATACAAATCTAATTCTTGACGAAGTGCAACATTAAGAGAACGATGACCTTTCCCAATCGGCGTCCCCAAGGGACCTTTGATTGCAACTAAATACTCACGGATTATTGCCAATGTCTCATTCGGCAAAGAAGTCCTCGTTAATTCATAAGCCTTTTCTCCTGCAAAAACCTCCCTCCACTGAATAGAACGTTGACCTGCATAGGCTTTTTTCACTGCAGCATCAATAACTTTTTGACTGACTGACCAAATATCTTGTCCAATACCATCCCCCTCGATATAGGGAATAATCGGATGATTGGGTACGGTGAGTTTTCCATCTCTCATCACTATCTTTTCTGCCATATTTACCTCTTTCCAATCGGAATATATACCAAATCTCTGCTACCTATATAGGAAGAACGTGGTCGAATTAACTTATTATTCTTCCGTTGTTCTTGAACATGGGCTATCCAGCCAGCCATGCGACTCATGGCAAAAATCAATGTAAAAATATCACTGTCAATACCAAGGACATAATAAACAGTTGCTGAGTAAAAATCTACATTGGGAATCAGACCCTTCTTATGCTTGATAAAACGCTCAACCTCTTCAGATAGCCTATAAAAAACTTCATTTTCTGTCCCTGCTGTCAAATCACGCGCCATTTCCTTTAAATATTGCTGGCGAGGATCAACTGTTTTATAGACCCGGTGACCAAAGCCCATAATTTTTTCATTTGAATCCAGCTTTTTCTGCAGGTAACCTTCGGTATCTCCGTATTCACGAATGGCCAGAAGCATATCAAACACCCGTTCATTGGCTCCACCATGCAAGGAACCTTTTAAGGTTCCAATGGCAGTCGTCACGCAAGAATACAAGTCTGTCAAGGTAGAAGCTGTCACACGAGCAGCAAAAGTCGAGGCGTTTAACTCATGGTCTGCGTGGAGAACCAATGCCTTATTGAAGGCCTTAACTTGCAACTCGGTCGGCTCTTCTCCATTCAACATATATAGGAAATTTGCCGCAAAACCTAAATCTGATCTTGGTTCAATTGGAACCAGTCCTCGACGGAGACGAGCAAAAGTTGCAATAATGGTCGGAACCTTGGCCATAATCTGAATAGATTGTTCATACAAAGCTTCTAACGAATTCTCTTCAGCGTGTACATTATAAACTCCCAAAAGTGACACAGTTGATCGAAGTACACTCATAGGGTGGAGGTGTCGACGGGATTGGATTAAAATGCACTGTTCAACCGCATCAGAAATAGCATATTCCTCACGCAACTTTTTCTCAAAATAATTCAATTCAATTTGCGTTGGCAAATGCAAATTCCAAAGGAGGTAAATCACTTCTTCAAACGAAACATTGTTCTCCATTAATTCAGAAATGTCATAACCTACGTAGGATAATCGTTCATTTTCAATCGCACTGATTCTCGTATCACAAGCAATCGCGTCTTTCAAACCATTCGTTTCACTCATTCTACACCTCCTAATTTTTTTCTTACAACCATTGGTAAAATGCCTCCGTGACGATAATAACGAATATCCGCCTCTGCATCAAACCGCACCAGAGCTTGAAACTCCTTTGTAACATCGTCTGTTTGCGCATGGACTGTTACAATTTGACCAACACCGACATCTTCTGGCAAATCGATTGAATACTGTTCATAGCCAGTCAAACCAAGACTATCTGCTGTTTGCCCTTCCAAAAATTGAAGTGGCAAGACACCCATCATGACCAGATTTGAACGATGAATTCTCTCAAAGGATTCTGCTAAAACAGCTTTCACTCCCAAGAGGTTGGAGCCCTTGGCTGCCCAGTCACGGCTTGACCCCATTCCATAATCTTTTCCAGCAATGACAATACTGCCTATACCAGCTTCACGATACTTCATAGCCGCATCATAAATTGGTAAAATGTCCCCTTTGTATTTAGTCCAACCACCAATTTTTCCATCTGCCAGCTCATTCTTTATACGAATATTTGCAAAAGTCCCACGCATCATGACTTCGTGATTGCCACGACGACTTCCATAAGAATTGAAATCCTTATAAACAATGCCATTCTCTTTAAGATAACGAGCGGCTGGACTCAATCGTGCAATATTCCCTGCCGGGGAAATATGATCTGTCGTTACAGAATCGCCAAATTTAGCCAAAACAGATAAATTTTTCAGTGGTTTTATGGATAAATCTGCCTGCATATTGTCAAAATAGGGCGGATTTTGAATATAGGTAGAAGAGGAATTCCAATTGTAATTCTTATCTGTCTTTGTTTCAATCGCATTCCAAGCCTGACTATCTGTAAATACCTGTTGGTATTCTTCCTTATAAAGGTCACGAGTCACATAACGCTCAATGTAGTCATCTACCTCCTCACGACTTGGCATAATGTCCGCGAGGTAGACAGCTTGTTGCTTCTCGTCATACCCCAGCGGATCCCTTGTTAAATCTACATTCATATTTCCCGCAATAGCATAGGCAACTACTAGCAGAGGGCTCGCTAAGAAATTAGCTTTTACCAATGGATTAATCCGGCCTTCAAAGTTACGATTTCCAGATAATACTGCAGAAACCAATAAATCTTCTTCCTTAATCGCCTCCGCTACTTCAGGACGCAGATCACCTGAGTTACCGATACAAGTTGTACAACCATAACCAACCAAATTGAACCCTAAGGCATCTAGATAGGTCTGCAAACCTGATTTTTTCAAATAACCAGTCACTACTTTTGAGCCTGGTGCCAATGACGTCTTGACCGTCTTAGAAACTGCCAGACCTTTTTCTACCGCATTTTTTGCCAGTAATCCTGCCGCCAAAAGGACATACGGATTGGATGTATTTGTACATGAGGTAATCGCCGCAATAGCAACATGACCTGTTTGAATTTGCTCCTCTCCTTCAACGTACTTAACCATGGCTGTTTTATCTAACTCTGCCTCCTCCAAACCAAATCCACGCACACCTACTTCACGTATTAAACTAGCCTGAAACTCTGCTTTTGCATCTGTTAGTTCTATCAAATCTTGTGGTCTTTTAGGACCAGAAATAGATGGAACTACTGTCGATAAATCCAATTCTAAAACCTTGCTATAAGACGGAAAACGTTCAGCATCATAGAATAAATAATTAGCCTTAGCATAGGCTTCTGTCAACTCCACGTGCTCCTCCGAACGGTTGGTCAATCTCATATAATGTAAAGTTTCTCCATCAATCGGGAAATAGCCACAAGTCGCACCGTATTCTGGAGCCATATTGGAAACAGTTGCTCGATCCGCTAATGTGAGAGAAGATAAACCTGGTCCAAAGAATTCGACAAACTTCCCAACTACATTTTCCTGACGTAGAAGTTGAGTGACCTTAAGAGCCAAATCCGTTGCAGTAGCAACCTTAGGCAATTGCCCTGCTAGGCGAACACCAATCACCTCAGGGATAGGAAAATAAGATGCTTCACCCAACATTGCAGCTTCCGCCTCAATACCACCTACACCCCAACCAAGTACACCAATACCGTTAATCATGGTCGTATGACTGTCTGTACCAAACATAGAATCTGGATAAAGCAAGCCATCGTTGTTGATAATAACATCGCTTAGAAATTCAATGTTTACCTGATGGATAATTCCTGTTGCTGGAGGCACAGCGCGATAATTTTCAAAGGAATTCTCTGCCCATTTCAGAAATTCATAACGTTCATTATTTCTTTCGAACTCTAAGGCAATATTTTTCTCCAGAGCATCTTCAGTCCCCAAAAAATCAACTTGAACAGAGTGGTCGATGACTAAATCCACTGGAATTTCCGGGTTAATCAGTTCAGGGTTTCCACCTGCTTTCACCACCGCATCACGCATGGAGGCTAAATCTACCACAACAGGAACACCTGTAAAATCTTGCAAAATAACACGACTAGGTTTAAAGGGGATTTCTCCTTTAGGAGATGTAGCCTGATAATGAAGCAACTCCATTATGTGATTTTTTGTAACATCCACGCCATCTTCTTTTCTTAAAAGACTCTCTAATAAAATACGAATAGTATAGGGAAGTGAATGAATATCCACTTTTTCTTCCATTGAAATCGAATCCAATGCATAATATGAATATTCTTTCCCTTTATGAAACAAGCGTTTTCTATGTGATTTTTCCATATTTTATAACCTCTTTCGGCATTATTAAATAGTATAGTACAAAAGCTAATATATATTCAATACATATATCACTATAAATGTTACATTTTATAACACTGCATGTTTCCTTCAAAACATTATGACATTTGTAAAAAAGCTGATTTATACTTTACCGAGAGATTGTTAGGGTTATCAAACTAAATAGAAACAGCTATGTAAACGCTATTTTTCGACTTGGCATCATTGGACGTATGTACAATATATGGTGTCTTGTAAAAATATTGTGCACTATATTTTGTGATTTTAAATAAACTTCCTTCTTGACTTTGACCCCAAAATCTAGTATCCTAGATTGGTGAATTTAATCAATAAAGGAGAAATAGAATGGTAACGATCTATTCAAAAAATGATTGTGTACAGTGTAAAATGACCAAGAAATTCTTGGACCAACATAGTGTAGATTATAAAGAAATCAATCTAGATGAACAGCCTGAATTTATCGATCACGTAAAAGGTCTCGGCTTCTCAGCTGCACCTGTTATCGAAACTGAAAATGAAGTCTTCTCTGGCTTCCAACCAGCAAAATTAAAAGCACTAGTTTAAAAACTACCTCCCTTGCTACTATTTATAGAAAGAGATTGCGATTATGAGTTTGAAAGAATTAGGCGATGTGTCCTACTTCCGTTTAAATAACGAAATCAACCGTCCTGTCAATGGTCAAATTCCACTCCATAAGGACCAAGAAGCTGTTAAGGCCTTCTTCAAGGAAAATGTTATTCCCAATACCAAGCAATTTGATTCCATTTTGGACAAGATTGCTTTCTTATTAGAAGAAAACTATCTTGAGAAAGGATTTTTGGACCAATATAGTCCAGAATTTATCATCAAAATTGACCAATTCTTGAAAGACCAAAATTTCCGCTTCAAGTCTTTCATGGCTGCTTACAAGTTCTACAATCAGTATGCCCTTAAAACAAACGACGGTGCCTACTACTTGGAGAGCATGGAAGACCGCGTTCTCTTCAACGCCTTGTATTTTGCTGAAGGAAATGAAGAGTTGGCCTTGAACTTGGCCAACGAAATGATTCATCTTCGTTACCAGCCAGCAACTCCTTCTTTCCTAAACGCAGGTCGTGCCCGTCGCGGTGAGTTGGTGTCGTGTTTCCTCATCCAAGTCACAGACGATATGAACTCCATCGGACGTTCCATCAACTCTGCTCTGCAATTGTCCCGTATCGGTGGTGGGGTTGGTATCTCTCTCAGCAACTTGCGTGAGGCAGGGGCTCCAATCAAGGGCTACGAGGGAGCTGCTTCTGGGGTTGTTCCTGTCATGAAACTTTTCGAGGACAGCTTCTCTTACTCTAACCAACTTGGCCAACGCCAAGGGGCTGGGGTAGTGTATCTGGATGTTTTCCACCCAGACATTATCGCCTTTCTTTCAACTAAGAAAGAAAATGCTGACGAGAAAGTGCGTGTGAAGACCTTGTCACTTGGAATCACTGTTCCTGATAAATTCTATGAGTTGGCACGTAAAAATGAAGATATGTACCTCTTCAGCCCTTACTCCGTTGAATTGGAATACGGTGTGCCTTACAGCTACCTTGATATTACTGAGAAATACGACGAGTTGGTGGCAAACCCACGCATTCGTAAGACAAAAATCAAGGCCCGCGACCTAGAAACAGAGATTTCTAAACTCCAACAAGAGTCTGGCTACCCTTACGTCATCAACATTGACACTGCCAACCGCAGCAATCCTGTTGACGGCAAGATTATCATGTCCAACCTCTGTTCAGAAATCCTTCAAGTTCAGACGCCGAGCGTTATCAACGACTCTCAGGAATACTTGACTATGGGAACAGATGTGTCATGTAACCTTGGCTCAACCAATATTGTCAACCTCATGAAGTCACCTGACTTTGGACTTTCCGTCCGTACCATGACACGCGCTCTTACTTACGTAACTGACCATTCACACATTTCTGCGGTGCCGTCTATCGAGGCTGGAAATGAACGTGCGCATTCAATCGGTCTCGGTGCTATGGGACTTCACTCCTACCTGGCTCAAAACTTGATCGATTACGGATCAAAAACAGCTGTGGAATTTACCAATATCTACTTCATGCTCCTCAACTACTGGACTTTAGTAGAATCAAATAACATTGCCCGCGAACGCAAAGCTACTTTCCATAATTTTGACAAATCAAAATACGCAGACGGCACTTATTTCGACAAGTATGTGACTGGGGATTACCAACCACAATCTGACCGTGTCAAAGAACTCTTTGAAGGAATTTTCATTCCAAGCGGACAAGATTGGGCTGACTTACGTGAGAAAGTCATGACAGATGGTCTCTACCACCAAAACCGACTAGCTGTTGCTCCAAACGGTTCTATCAGCTACATCAACGATGTATCTGCTTCTATCCACCCAATCACACAACGGATTGAGGAACGCCAAGAGAAGAAAATCGGTAAAATCTACTATCCAGCAGCTGGCTTGGCAACAGAAACTATTCCATTCTACAAGTCTGCTTACGATATGGATATGCGCAAGGTCATCGATGTTTACGCTGCTGCAACAGAACACGTCGACCAAGGTTTGTCGCTCACTCTTTTCCTTCGCAGCGAGCTTCCAAAAGAACTCTATGAATGGAAAAAAGAGAACAAACAAACCACACGTGACCTCTCTATCCTTCGTAACTACGCCTTCAACAAAGGCATCAAGTCAATCTACTACATCCGTACCTTTACCGATGACGGCGAAGAAGTCGGCGCAAACCAATGTGAAAGTTGTGTGATCTAAGCCACTTAGGTACTGACTATTTGGTCAGTACCTAAGTGGCTTACTACCTCGAAAAGTCGTTAAGTTCGAACGACTTTTCTCAGGTCGTAACTTGCAAGGGTTTAGCTGTTGGCAAGCCAACTACCTAATCTACGCTAACCGCTATCGGCGGATTAGCTATCTACCTTACGACACTGTCGTTCATGATGCGAAGCAACTAATGAGCGCTCGATTAAAAATCCCTTTTGGGGGATTTTTTTACAGGCTACTATCTATTTGTGATATAATATTTGAAGTATAAGAAAAAGAAAGAGAATATGATGGAAACCTACTACAAAGCCATAAACTGGAACGCCATTGAGGATGTTATTGACAAGTCAACTTGGGAAAAGTTGACCGAGCAATTCTGGCTCGATACACGTATCCCATTATCAAACGACTTGGATGACTGGCGTAAACTTACTGCTGAAGAAAAAGACCTGGTTGGTAAGGTCTTTGGCGGATTGACCCTCTTGGATACCCTTCAATCTGAAACAGGTGTCCAAGCTCTTCGCAACGATATTCGTACACCGCACGAAGAAGCTGTTTACAACAACATCCAATTCATGGAGTCAGTCCATGCCAAGTCTTACTCTTCTATCTTCTCAACCTTGAACACCAAGTCTGAGATTGAAGACATCTTTGAATGGACCAACAGCAACGAATACTTGCAACGCAAGGCAAAGATTATCAACGAAATCTACGAAACAGGTACACCACTTGAAAAGAAAGTAGCCAGCGTTTTCCTAGAAACCTTCCTCTTCTACTCTGGTTTCTTCACGCCACTCTACTACCTTGGTAACAACAAGCTGGCCAACGTTGCTGAAATCATCAAGCTGATCATCCGTGACGAGTCTGTGCACGGTACCTACATCGGTTACAAGTTCCAACTTGGTTTCAATGAATTATCCGAGGAAGAACAGGACAAACTCCGCGACTGGATGTACGACCTGCTCTACCAGCTCTACGAAAACGAAGAGGGCTACACACGCTCCCTCTATGATGCAGTTGGCTGGACTGAGGAAGTCTTGACTTTCCTTCGTTACAATGCCAACAAAGCCCTCATGAACTTGGGACAGGATCCACTCTTCCCAGATTCAGCAGATGATGTCAACCCAATCATCATGAACGGTATCTCAACCGGTACATCTAACCACGACTTCTTCTCCCAAGTTGGTAACGGCTATCTGCTCGGTGAAGTAGAAGCCATGCAGGACGATGATTATCTTTACGGTTTGTAATCAAAAAAAGCAGTTCAATCCGAGCTGCTTATTTTTTATACTAAAAATACAATCATCAAATAAGAAATACCGTTGTTGAGCATATGAAGCGCAATCGGATAACGAATATCACGTTTGATCAGATAGAGCCAACCAAGATTGAGTCCCATCGTGAAATAAATCAAAAATTGGGGAAGAGTTGCTGGCATATGGACCAGACTAAATAAAGACCCCGTTACAACAAGATAGATTCCAACAGCCTTCATATCTGCCATTTTAGGGAAGAAATAGGTCGCTAAAAATCCACGGAAAATCAATTCTTCTAATATTGGAGCAAAGATCACTACGGAGCTAAATGCAATCAAGGGATATGCTGATACGAATTCAATCACCAGCTTTTGGTTTTCACTTTCTGGGACTGGTACAATAAACTGGAAGATAAAAAATGCAACATAAAGTAATATCGGCCATTGAATCTTATGGAACCATGAAGCTGCCACATGATAGTCAACAGATTGTCGTGGATAGACATACTTCCATAATAGAATGATAAGCGCTATGGAAAGAACAAGTCCAATTATCGCACAAATCCAAATTGTACTGTCAATCAACTGGGCAGGAATGTCAGGAATCGTTTGTAAGGTTGGTCCTACCATCAGAAAACCTGAAGCAATTTGATAGGCAACAAAGTATAGGAATATCAATGCAGCGTGTTTGATAAATTTTAACATATTCCCTCCCTACAAGCTCAAGTCAACAATATTATCGACTCGTACCAACTTGGTTTCAAGCTCCCCATTCGCTAATTCACGAGAAATTTTAACCCAATCCTCATCCACAGCTAAAATGCTGTATTCATAAGCAATAGAAAATTCCTCATCAAAGCGGATTTTGGCTTTACTTCCGACCAATTCTTTCAATAAAACTGACATCTGATTTTCTCCTTTTGTAGTTTTCTGCAACTTTTTTACCCTAGCTTGCAACTGCTTCACTTTTTTCCTATCTGATAGAGAATTGAAAAATAGAAATCCTACTAGAATCCATAAGAAAAAGTCCATATTTTCCTCCTATATCAAGCCCAGACTTTGCATCAGTAGCATCAACAAAAATCCGATAAGATTATTGAGACAATGTAGGATAAGTGCGTTGGTATATTTACCAGAAATCCGATAAGCAAGTCCTAGTACTAGCCCCATACCTCCGTAGACAACCCAAGATCCGATATTGGTCGGATTGTGAATAAATCCAAACAGAAAACTCGATAGCAATAATCCCACAATCGAATCCTTACCAAAGACTTTCCCCATAAGAATCCCTCTGAAAAGCAGTTCCTCCAAAACTGGAGCAAAGAAAACTGTAAAGAGAAACAAAATTAAGGTTGGTAAGCCTGAATTATTGATGATTTCCTGATTGGCAGTCGTTTGACCGTATCCCTCTTCCAGCATAATCAATTGCCCACCAATTATTTTCAAACCAAACATAACGATAAAGGCAAGGGCAATAAAACCAACATTCGCACCCATCCCCCACTTCTGCTCACCTTTCCACAGACCTAATTTACCAGTCAAGATAAGACCAAGCACTACAGCAACCAACAAGAAGGCAGCAGCAATCAGAAGGTTATTCCCATCAAAATTTGGCAGGGTAAACATGGCCATCTGGGTCAATACATTTAGTGCAACGACAGCCAGTCCCACTAAGAGAAACTTCCAATTTTTAACCACATTCCAATCTTTGACACTTCCAAGTCTATTCATAGCAATCTCCTTAATATAAACAATTATTTTTCGTTTGTTAAAAGATAAAGTCTTTTAGTTTCCTTTTAGTACTAGGCAACGAGCCGCAGACATAACTGGAGTTAGGCAAGGCGAGTTAACGAAGTAATAAAAGAGAAACTAAATGACGACAGCAGAGCAGGCAAGCCCAAAACCATTGGCAAGAGAATATTCAGGGTTGACAAATCAATCTGCCCAGTAGCCAGCCACTCTCCGAAAATATAGCCAACTGCGTATAGACCAAGACCGATTAACAAAGCAAGATAGATTTTCTTAAAGACTTTCATTGTTCATTCCTCCATTTGCATTAGATGAATGTGATTTTCTTACGATTGGCGAAATAGAAGCTAACAAATCCTATAAAGGTCATCAGGACAACTGTCATAGGAGTGACAAACTGGAAATACTCGGCTGCAGATGTTCCGCTTTCCTGTGGAATTTGTAACTGCCAGATACCAATACTAACTAGCAGACTGTATACTGCAATCTGTATGGTTTGAAACAGAGTACGTTTCATCATTTTCTTCCGAGCCAATTTCACATCAGCCTTTGCAACAAACAATTTATCCAGACCCAACTGCTTGATAATGGCGTCCTGTTTGAATTGAGAATAAACCAATGTCAAGAAGAGGCTGATTCCCATGATATCTTCTCCCAGCGCAAAGCTAACTAGAAAGCTCACCAGTGTCACTGTCATAAAAAGCATATACATATTGTTGCCGAAATTCGTCAAGGTCGCATAAGACATCTCGTCTAACTCACCAACAATATCATAGAAATAATGAATTGCTTTGATGTGTAGATTTTCCTTTTTCATAACTATTACCTAAAAACCTTTCATAACATTCTTATTTGAAGTAACGACGAACCATGCGAACCTGCATGACATTGATGTAAATGTGAAGAAAGGCAACAACTAGAAATGCTGTAATTTGTCGCTCTTGCAATAGCATGCTAAGTACAAATAGGAATAGATACAAACCTGGTAACACGATTTGATTCAAAGTGAAGACGATTTGGAAACTCATTTCGTAGTTTGCTTGTTTCTCCCCCTCGTCCATTGCCTCAGCAAAGTCTTTCATCTCTTTTACTGTAGCAAATGCAGATAACTTATAGTCTCGAATTTTCTCTGTTAATTTAATAATAATCACTTGAGTAATTAGAAGTACGATAAAGAGAACCAAGTCAAAAATTGACCCATACATAACCGCACTCTCTTCTAAGAAGGCAACTCCAAATCCTAAAACTAAATTTAACAGAGTCAATGATACGGCAACATTAAATGATATGGTCGCATATTCTAGGTTACGATACATTTTTTTATACAGTTCATCAAAGTATTCTTCTTCCTCATCTGAAATAGAATGGTAAAGATGGTATTTTTTATTAGCTTTAATACCAAAATAAATGGTTCCGGCAAAAATTACAAAAGTAATGATACGCAAACAAAACAAGAAATTATCTAAATTGACAAAAGACTGTAATCCAAGCTTAGAAATCGATACTCCAAAAAAGCCACAAAATGCTCCGAAAATTGCTCCCAAAAACAAATATGTAAGATTTCTGAGCCATCTTTGTTTTGTCGTTAATTGTTTCCCCTGTTTCATTCTTCTACCTCCACTAATTGAAAGACATTCTCCACATTTTCATTAAAAATCTGTGCTATGCGCATGGCAATGACCACCGAGGGCGTGTATTCGCCCCGCTCAATCAAACTAATGGTCTGCCGTGATACTTCTGCCAACTTGGCAAGTTCCGTTTGATTGAGACCATCCCTTGCTCGCAATTCCTTGAGTCGATTTTTTAAGACATATTCCATAAGTTTTCCTTTCTAGGCTTGGTAGATAATCAAGCCTGTTTCTGTATCTTCTACAGCTATATTTTCCTTGGCAAACTTAACCAACAAGAGATAGGCATAGTAGAAATCGCCTGCACAAGAGGCAGCATGCATGGTTGCCAGCATGAAGTAAAGAGTGGTATTCATCATCCCAAAGCCTGCCGACATGGTCAAGACCAAACTAATCACAACAAAGGGAGTCAGGCTGATTACTAGCATTTGCATCCGATTGTAGAGCGAACCTGGACTGGTCGCATAGGCCATGCCCGATTTCCATTTAAACCCGTATTTGACAGGATTTTCAGGACAAAAAACCTTGAAGAAGATGCCGTGGATAGCCTCGTGCACAACTATTAAAAGAAAATAGAGAGGGAAAAGCAACCACACCTCTGATACGGCCAGTTCCGAGTAATTCGAACCGTTAGCTATCAACCAACTGCCTATCATTCCAAATACCAAGGCAATTGGAAAGATGAGTACCACAGCAAGAATATTCAAACCCCATACAAATTTCTTATTTTCCATGATATTAACTTCAAATAATTTCTTTTTCACTTCCATGTTTCTTCTACTTCATTTTCCTTCAAGCTAGACTAAACTATATAGTCCTAGAGCAACTCCAATCAGTAAGCCAATAATACTTGCGCCTGCAATCACAATCGCTGCCATATCAGCTGAAATGTGTCGTTTCATAAGGTTTCTCCTCGTAAAATAAGTTTATGGGGATTTTTCAATCCCAAATTTTTAATGAGTGTAATAATGTTAACTTGACTA
>NZ_JARQOZ010000031.1:0-27562 GCF_046032115.1 Streptococcus suis
GGTAGCTCAGTTGGTAGAGCAATGGATTGAAGCTCCATGTGTCGGCGGTTCGATTCCGTCTCGCGCCATTAATTTAATATTATATTTCGGAGAGATAGCGAAGAGGCTAAACGCGGCGGACTGTAAATCCGCTCCTTCGGGTTCGGGGGTTCGAATCCCTCTCTCTCCATACCTTTACGGGCATAGTTTAAAGGTAGAACTAAGGTCTCCAAAACCTTCAGTGTGGGTTCAATTCCTACTGCCCGTGTTATATGGCGGGTGTGGTGAAGTGGTTAACACATCAGATTGTGGCTCTGACATTCGGGGGTTCGATTCCCCTCACTCGCCTATTTTAATATTGGGGTATCGCCAAGCGGTAAGGCAAGGGACTTTGACTCCCTCATGCGTTGGTTCGAATCCAGCTACCCCAGTTCAACTATATGCCGGCGTGGCGGAATTGGCAGACGCGCTGGACTCAAAATCCAGTGTCCGCAAGGACGTGCCGGTTCGACCCCGGCCGCCGGTATAGTTATATAGACAAGGTTTCTAAGCCTTGTCTTTTTGTTTTGTGCTGGTAATTTCTCTTGTTTGAGTTACTAAAAATTACTAATACTCAATGAAAATCAAAATCAGACTTGCTCCAAAGGTTGGGAGAACCTTTAGAGGTTGGAAACAGGCAAACGTAGTGCGTTTCTCTCTGATGTAGAACGAACTCTGTCCCTTTTTGTATTTCAAGGGAACAGGCTGTCAAGGTCCGCTAGAGCTTGACACTCATCAAATCAAGTCAACAAGGTCTGATTTTTGATTTTCAAAGAGTAAAAAGCTCTTGACAGAAAATTTAATCCAGAGTATAATGTATATATATTTAGTCCTCGGACATAAATTGAAACATTGTAAAATATAGAGGATGTAGAAAGAGGTGTGCTATGCTAACAATAAATGCTAAGGAAATTTGTGACGCTGTTGTTAATGACTGGGAAACTGATTTTGATGAATTAGATGACCACTTTAACTTAAATCTTTCCAAAGATGATTTCTATCAGAAAATTTTCCCTAATTTAGGAAATAAAACGATTAATAATTATCTTAGCGGTAGTATTGAAAAATTGACTGGAAAAAGCTCCTGTTATAGATATGTTACTTTCAAGCGAAGAGCTGAAATACTAATTTGTAATGGTAAGATTCCCAATCTATGCTTTAATAAACTTGCCAATACTACAATTCTGAATGGGCTATCACAAATTGATAGTGATATTCCAAAATCTGTAGCTCAATTTATCAAAGAAGATACTACATTTGATAGCATTGCTTGGGCGGATTACCTGCTAAGTAGTGGTCAGGTTTTAGGAGCAATGGAAGCTGATGAAATTATGTTGTTTTCTTCATTGTGCTATTTGCGTAACATTATAAGTCTTTATGGTGTTCTTCCCTTTTTAATAGAACTGTCAAATGAAGATGATAGCATTTACTTCCATTGTGTTGATTTCAAAAATGACTTGAGCATATACTTCGTAAGCCTGACGAACCCTCTTGTCCCGCATTTTATTGAATAAGCAAAAAGGATACTTATGAGGTATCCTTTTTATATTAGTTCATCAAGTTTTTCTGCCAATTCCTTCTGCTTACTTGGATAGAGGTGAGAATAGGTGTCAATTGTAGTCATTATAGAAGCATGTCCTAGCCTTTCTTTTACAACTAGATAATCTTCCCCCTGGTTAATCAGCAGGGAAGCGTGTGAGTGCCTAAAGTCGTGTATGCGTATCTTCTTAAGTGTGTTATCACGTTCAAGAATTTTCTTGTATTGCTTTTCAATAGCATTTTTTGTAATTGTAATAGGTGAGCTTTGAAACACTTGTAGGCTCTTGCTATCGGTAGTAAATTGTTCTAATAGATGTTTTTGTTTCTGTTGCCATTGTTGCAGTTCTTGGCTCAATTTTTTATTGACGATAATTCTTCTTGTTCCTGCTTTAGTCTTTGTGGTGGTAACATGACTTATTTTTTTGCTAAAATAAACAGATTTTGTGATGTGAATTGTATTGCTTGTAAAATCAATGTCTTGCCATGTTAATGCGAGTGCTTCCCCAAGTCGCATCCCTGTAAAAAATAGGACTGTAAAAAGTAATCTAATATTGTATTCTTCAGCTTCGAACAAGTTTAAAAAGTGTTTAAATTCATTGACTGTCCAAAACTGCATTTTGGTCTTTTCAATTGGTAATTTTTTTAGTAGTTTTACTGGGTTTGTAGTGTAATATCCTTTTCGCAAGCCTACGTCAAATATTTTTTTGAGCAATATCATTATTTTATTAATTGTATTTGTGCTTAATGCTTTATCTGAATTTTGTGCTACTTTTTGCCTAAGATGTTCTCTGAATTGGTATATATCCTCATAAGTCAATTTTCCTACATTATCGACGTTTGAAAAGTAATCTTTAATGTGTCGGTTGTAGTTATTCTCTTGCGTGTTGATATAACTAACTTTTCGATGATTTATTATATCTTCTTCTTTAAGTAACTCAAAGAGCATAGAAACGCTTATTTTAGCCCCAAAATAGCGTTCCTTTAGTTCTACACTACGTAGATAGTTTTCTGCCTCAGTTGCTTCTTTTTTGGTTTTATAGCCCTTTCTGATTATTCTACGTTGCTTTAACGTTATCGGGTCAAAACCGTTACTAATATCGACAATCCAACCACTACCGTTTTTATCTTTACGTATTGCCATTTTTACCCCCTAGTGGGCTATTTTGGACATCAAAGCCTAATAATTCAGTTGCCACCGTTGCTGGTATAGTTCCAATACGCTTGTTTTGGTAGACATTGAACCCTCTTGCTATTAGAAGCTCTTTTCCTTGTCGGATAATGCGTTTGGAAGTTCCCTCAGAGAAACCAAGGGCAACTAGGTCATTTTTATTTATAGTTGCTATCATGTACTTACTCCATTAATCATCTAATTTTATTTTCTTATACTTTACAAGATTATCGAAATACTGACCGTCTTTATAGACCTTACTGGTGTATTCCGTTTCATATAGGACGGTTGAGTTATTATAATCAAAAGTTTCATAGGTATAGAACTTATCTTCATCAGGCTTTTTCAGATTACGTGATGATAGATAAGCTTGTTTACCAAAGTTTTCTAATAACTCCTGTCCGATACCTTTTTCAAAGTATTTGGTAACATATCGACCGTGGTTTTCTTTACTGTCGACATCAACTTTATTTATCCGTACTGCTCCATGCCCCCAGAGTTCCAAAAGTTGACGATGTGGGATATAGGGAACGCTGAAAAGTAGAATATGAGCGTGCCATGCTCCACGTTTCTGTTTCTCTAATACTGCAATGTATTTTAACTGGCTTTTCTTTGTTTGGAATATGTGATAATTAAAGCGTTTGATAAATGTTTTGAGTAAGTCTTTGAATTCGTTTCTCTCGCTGATATTTTCTTTAGTGGTCAAGGTAAGAAAAGAAGTCGTATCATCAAAGTTACAATCGACTAGGCGGAGTAAGCTCCACTTTGCTTCTAAGCGAGTTTTTTTCATGCGTTCAAGACGTTGTTCTTGTTCTTCTGGTGTTAGTTCGTCAAATGTTCTGCGTTTTGATTTTTCCTTGTTTTCAGTATTAGTATCTGTAATTGATTTTCCTTTTGATAATATTGGCTTATCATATTCCCAAATTTCAATATAGGAAGAAGTGCGGACTATTTTTTTATTATATGAGGTCATAAAAAATAGTTCCTTTTTGATTGGCTTTCGCCAAAAGATTGTCTATATAATAAATAAACTAGGAGGAGCAAAGCTCCTCCCTACTTCTATCATGTGATCCTAAGCACCGCTCCGCTAAACACGCTTCCAGCTTGCCGACCTCCAGTCGGCAGTTTTGCCTAGGTACATGATTAGAAGTAGTTATGTATTATTGTTTAATATTTGGGTTAAACTTATTGGACAAAAATCATTTACTTCAACTCCTACGGTAACCCTCCTAGTAGTTATATGATTGAGTGACGGTATTATAACAAAGAACGGGTATGATATGACTTTTACCAACACAACCATCAATAAAATAATGACTTTTTTGGTCATGGTAGATTTTCCCAAGATAGCTTGGGTCGTTTGCGACCTCTGAAGAAGCAATATGTCCTGAAATAATATCCTTATAAAAATATCCGATACTTGCTGGAAATTTGTTAGTAAAAATATCAGGATTAGAATACAATTTCCAATTTTCTCCGAACTCTTCATCAATTCCAGCATGGACAAATATTTGATTATCAGTCTCATAAAAACGTTCTGAATTAAAATATTTATTTCTAAACCAATCTACTATTTCAGGATATTCAGAAGTAATACAGTCTCTTATTTTCTTGTTAATTTGAACAAGGCATTCTTCATCAGATATAGAAAAATCTGATACAACTGTATCAACGATATTTTTTCGCTTATTCTGACCAATGAAACTAATTATAGTATCATAGGAAGTGTATTTAGAATCTCCGTCTTTCTCAAAGAGCCACTCAGAAAAATATTCTTCATGATTTCCTAATAAAGTGATAACCTGGTCAGGAAACTTCTTTTCTAGTTCAATTATTTTTGAGATAACTTGAAAAGATTGTGAACCGCCATCTATGTAGTCGCCAAGCAATATAAGTCGATTGTCCTTATCAGATAAATCCACTTTTGACAGGCTTTCAATAAATTCATCATAATGTCCATGAATATCGGACATGACATAAATTTTAGACATAAAAAATTCCTATTGAATTAACTTTTTTAATGTTTCGTATGTTTCTAAATTTCCCCAATTTGTCGAGATGACTGTTAATTCATTGTGCTTGTCATCATGGATAATCAAATCACCATTTCCGATAACTTGATATTTATGGTGGTTATTAAGGTATAATGAAAATGTATCAATCCCAATGATATTATTAGAAGCATCAATATTTTTTTGGGGAGTATGACCTACAATCTGTTTGGGATGTTTTAAGTTTGTTTTTTCTTTTAGCTCGCTTAAATCTGCCCACAGAGGAGAACCAGTTTCAAATAGTCCTCCTCGTTTTGTTCCAATGCTATCAGCCAATTCTTCTAGTTTGTGAAGGTGTCTTGAGGTGATTTTTTCAAAGTGCCAAGGTTCAGGGTTGAAAAGAGTGGTATATCCTGCGTGACTGATAAGAAAATCGTTCAATTGATATGCTACTTGTAATCCTAGTTCCTTTAATTGTTCTTTAACAGCAAAAAACACTTCTATATTTTCAACAGAATACTGACTGACGAAATTTATAAGATAATCTGCATCGTGGTTACCGATGATATTGATAACCTCCAAACCATTGGCTTCCATATTCTTTTTCCAACTAAATAAAAATGTGAGGTCACGTGCATAGAGATTTATATTATTTGTTTGACCAGGAAAATCAACATAATCTCCGAGGAAAATAACTCTTTTGACATTATTATCTTTGATAACATTGTCAACTATTGGCAAAATTAGTTGAGATTTCAGATGTAAATCTCCGACTAGTAATGTTTTCATTTGACCTCCTATCTTGCATTTACTGCATAATCATAATATAAGTAATTAGCAATTAATGAATGTGAACTGCCATCTATATAATCTAAAACCAAAATATATTGGTTGTTATATCATATAAATCCTCCTTTGAAAGGTTTCAACAAATTCATCATAATGTCCATGAATATCGGACATGGCAAATATTTTTGATAAAAACCTCCTACTATAATGGTTTCTTACTCATTTCTTATCCATTCTTGAGTTTGCATCCACTTTAATATATCTTCAATTTGTTGTGGTGTGAACTTATATCCACCTTCCCAACTTAAATCTTCTTCAGCGATACGATGTAAAGAATGAAAGTCAATTTGGTGTGAGAACCTTATATAATTTGTATTTTCCCAATATTTGAGTGGCTCAAACCAAATTCGTTTATTATTAGTATGAGGAGTATCATCAATAAAAAATATCATTACTTCTAATAAATCTTTTATTGCTTGTAATTCTGAATCGGAATATTTTCCAGGAGGTTGAGAATAATAGTTGACATCTCCAATCATTGGTTTCTCCTATCTTGCATTTACTGCGTAGACATAATTTAAGTAATTAGCAAAATCCCCCATTCGTTTTCTATCGTCATTAAATTCAGCGTACCAAGATACATCTCCATTTTGTTCCTGTATCCATACTCTGATATCTAATAATAATTTTCTAATGTCATTATGAAGAACAGTTCGTGCACCGTCAAAAGAATGTTGTTCTTCTCGAGTTAGGGTAAACCATTTTCCACGTGCTAAGGAATATTGGGCACAAAGTTCAATCAATTTTTTCCAGTATTCTTGAAATTTAGGGTCATGTATATTAACAGAGCTGATTAAGTTATCATAAATCTTTTCAGCTTGTTCGAAAGTTAGGGAACTTTTATCCTTTAGGAAGTCTCTGTAAGTAAAAATTTGCATTTTGGTACTCCTTTATTATTTTATAATATATTCTATCACAACTATTTTGTTACAGGTAAGACATCAGAGCAAGCAAACCAAAGATTGCCATTGAATTGTCCAACGTTCAAATCTTTAAGTGCAACAGGACAAGTCTTGTTGTTTGCCATTTCTTGAACAGAAGCAGTAGGGGTTAAAGTGTTGACTTTGACTTGAATCATTTCCATAAAGAAATCTGAGGTTTCATCTTGAATTGATACATTGAGCCGTAAAGCTATTGGTTTATTAGTTTCTCTGTCTAATACTTCAGTATATCCTTTTACGGCAAAGAAGCGATTACCAAGGAGCTCAGGTTTCAAAAAATCATTTAGTTTCATAATAGTTTCCTTTCTTATCATCGCTGAGCGATGAGGAACCGATATTTCTACTGAAAATCTTACGAATTTCAGTAAAAATATCGATTGCAATTAGTTGGTTTCCTCTAAATATAATTGTAGTTCGCTTATAAAATTAAATTGTTTGGTATCTAAGTAGGGGCTTTCCCAGTATTGAGCGTTTTCCCTGCCTGAACCCTGCATATAAAGATAGCCAGCTCCCTTTACTTCAATAGGTTTCAGATTGTCAGGAGTAGCAGAGCCAAACACCATTCTATAACCTTCATTAGAATTGGCACCAAGAGCGATTCTCAATCCCAAGTTATCTCTAAGGTCAGTATTTAAGGTTTCGGCTCTCATTTGTTGGGCCGCTACAAGGATAAATATGCCTGATTGCCTTCCGAGTAAAATAATTTGTTTAATTCCGTCCATAACTTCGGCAATAATTTCTCTTGATTTTTTATCTGTCCCTGACGCTTGAAATGCCCCCATTTCATCAAAAATCAGCCATAGAGGTTTAAAGCCATGGTCTGCAAAGTTTGAGCCGTATAGAAAGTTATCACGCATATATTGATATCGTTCCTGCATTTCTTCGACTACTAAACGGACAATACGAGCGATATTATTAGGAGTGGTTGCTACATATTTTTCTCCAAAGTAGTGTGACAAGCTACCTAGGTCAGAATTTTTAGGGTCTGCTATGTAGATAGTTGACTGTCGTTTGAGAAGTTCTAAAATCAAGAAAGTAATAAAAACTGACTTTCCACTTCCTGTACCTCCTGAAACCAAAATGTGAGGGCATTTTACAGGGTCATAGATTATTCCGTATCCTAAATCAATATTATGGTTGTTAATCAGTTGTTTTTGGCTGTGAGATTGTAAAGTTAATCTTTCTGGTTTTTTGTAGTAAAAGTGGTACTCTACAAAACTAGGACGGATAATTTTCTCGTCTAATTCAAGTTCGAGAACTCCAGCAAGGACATCATCAAGTGACTGTACTTTTTTGCTAAATTCATCGCCTGTAATCAGAGCTTTGATAAGTACGTGCCCCTTTTGCCTATCTAGCTCATATTCTAAGGTTGCACTTCTAATAATTTTTTCATGCCCTGTACTATCTTTTTGAGCAGTATAAAGTCGGTTAGTATATAGCACATACAATAAACTTTCTCTAATTATTAAATAAAAATCCAGGTTATATCTGAAATGTTTTAATTTAAGGTGGATTTTATATATAACAAAACCACTTAGTAAGAAGAATGGGATTTGAAGAAAAGCAGGTGCCCTAATATTTACGATAATAGTAAATAGAGTACAGACCGTCAGTCCTAGTATCAACCATTGGAATACTCTTAATCGGCGACTTGAAATAATGTAATTTCTTGTTAAATCTGCTATATATTTCAGTCTAATCATAAAATCTCCTCTCTACTATTAAAGTGAAATAGTTGCAGTTAGGATTGCGTGGTCGGGATATCCGACTTTATTTTGATAATCAGGATTTTTTAAGAATTTCCAGGAATAATTTTCATTTGATATTGGGACATTTGCAAAAATATGGTCTAATTTACAATACTTCCAAGAGTTTACATCTGATGGAGTATATGCAGTTAAACCTAATTGGCTCATTTCCTTGACAAGTAATGGATAAGAGTAAAATTCCCTAGCTTTTCCCTGGTAAGAATGAACATCATCATTTTGTTTGAAGAAGCCATTATTAAAGTCACCTAGAATAATAGTATTTTCATGACTTGCAGGCAAATTTGAAATTAGATTATCTAGTTGTATTTTGCGCTCTTTAAAATCTTCAATGATATCTTTTCCACCAGTTTTTATACGAGTACCTATAATATTTAACTCCTTACCAAATATATTTACTGTAACTCGCAAAAAGTTTGGATTACTATCATCATTATCAATGGTAGTGAATTTACTATCAGAAATTAAGGAACTTTTGATAGCTACTAAGATTTCGTTTCCGAATTCAAGAGAACGGTTATCTTCAAAAATTTCATAGCCAATATCCTGCAATCTAGCACAGAATAAATTATGGGTCTCTGTCTTGACATACTCTGTCAGACAAATAATATCTGCGTTTAATTGTCTTAGTTCGGTTACAACCATTTCAGGAATTTGTCTGCCAAGTCCTGAACGTTGATTGATATTCCAAGTAGAAACTGTAAGTTGTGTCATAAAACTGTCCTCCAAAAAAATTAGCAAGAGGAGGAACTCCTCCTGCTAGTCGTCTAATCCGTCAAATATTTCTCCTTGTTCGTCCTCATCATAATAACTATCCAATTCTTCATAGAAGTAATCTAAAGCTTCTTGGTCAGTAGTATTCATAGCATTCTCCTTTTTGTTTTCTGTCCGTTGGAAAAATAGGACATATTAGTTATAACAAAGTTTAAAAGATTTGTCAACAAAAAATGTCCAAAATATCATTTGGACACTACTTTCTTATTGATTCAGTTTTTAGTTCCGTAAATAACTGAATGAACTGACTGTGATTTGCGGGAGCGATGTAATCTAAAATTTTTTGTTCATATATTTCAAAAATCTCTTCAATATTCTGAGAAGTAGAATTCAAAAAGTCAGGATTTTTCCTTAATAATATTACAGCTTTAAGTATAAATTTTAATGTAACACCCAACGTAATACTTCTTGTTCCAATAAATTGAGGAAGATATGATTTATAATACTTTATCGTTTCTTCAAGTTGAGGTGTAATCTGTATTCTAAGTCGTAAATCTTTTTCTTCAAAATTGGTATTTTCGATTTTTATAGAATTATCAGAAATTATTTTTTCCCAACTATTTATACCAGATATTTCATCGATTGCTTTAGCGATGACAAATGCTTGAGTTATATAGTCAGAGGTTTCATCTTGATAAATCTTTTTCAAATAATTAAAATAATATGCTGTTTCTATAGATATTCTAGCTTGAAAATAATTCATTAAGTTCTCCTACCCGATTTTTTTCTTGGTATCATTATAACATGGACATAAAAAAAATCAAATTATTAATAATATTGATACTTATATATTGAAGAAAAGTAAATCCTAAAAAGTTACTAAAAATAAAAAAATCTACCATTTTTTTGATAGAAGTAGTTACTTATAATGCCGATTTTATCGGTTTTCATCCTATTAAAACTTCGAGTGCCAAACTCAAAATCCAGTGTCCGCAAGGACGTGCCGGTTCGACCCCGGCCGCCGGTATAGTTTATAGCGAAGAAACGTTGATTTATCAGCGTTTCTTTATTTTTTGTACGAAATTTGTACAAAGTTTTATAACTTTAACTAGTCTTTAGTTTAAGCAGGGCCTGTCGAACCTTATTATTCTCTAGATCTGCCTTTTCTTTAATAAGGTGTCCGTATGTTTCTGTGATTTGTTTAATATCTTTGTGTCCCATGTTTTTTGCAATTGCCCAAATATCAATATCTTCTGACAAGAGAATTGAAGCATAAGTATGCCTATTTCCTGTACATGTCATATTATGGGGAAATATATTCAAATGCTCTAAAATACTTTGTAGATGTTTATTACAAGCTTTGTTAGAGGGGATTCCATGTATTAGGTTTACAAATAGCATTTTATCTGGATTTGGAAGTATGTATTGGTGCTGTTGCTTTTGAATTCGATAAAGTATTTTGATTGTATCATCATCTATCGGAATATATCTAATAGATTCGGGTGTTTTTGCTTTAGTCCACTTTTGATTAACAGAATCGTATCGTCTATAAGTATAGATTTCTTTGGTTTCCCAGATGATACAGTCCCAAGTAAGTCCAAGAGCTTCTCCAAATCGTAAGCCTGTTTTAAGTTGGATATAGAGTAGATAAGGAATGACACTTTCTTTATAATCAGCTTTTTTGAATAGATAATCAAGTAGTTTAATATAGTCAGATTTGCTATTGATATATCTTTCTTCTTTTGTTTTTTGAGGTGGTTTTCCCGTAATATTAACACCAGTTGTAAAATCGTGAAAATCTATTTTATCCTGTCTTGCAAAATCCAAGACTTTTTTGACTTCACTATTTAGCCTAGATACATTATCTCTGCAGTTTGTCTTAGCGTAGTTGTTAATGAGTTCTTGATATTGACTTGATTTAATATTTCTGAGGGGTGTATCGTTGAAATATTCTTCGATGAGTTTTCCGCGTTTCAGATGTTTATTTAATGTTGATTGCATTTTACCTTGGGGAACAATATGTAATTCGTACCATTTTTTCCAAAGTTGGTATAGCGTGATACTTTTATCGATATTTAATCCATTGATGAGTTTGCTTTCTAAAGGCATTGCTTCTTGTTTTGCTTCGGTTTTTGTTTTAAAACCTCCTTTTGATGCGAGTTGCTTTCCAGTTTTATCGAAAATGCGATAAGTCCATAGATTCTTCTTGCCTCTTTGGCTGTAGGAAATTGACATTGATTACCTCTTTCTATAAAAAGGATAACCAAGATATTATCTCGGTTATCATATCATATTTATTTAAAAATGTCTTTGAAATTTTTTTCAAAATACTCTTTTGTCTTACTTGCAAGAAAGAAGTATCTTTCACCTTGATTTTGAGGATATTTAACAAACCCCTCTGTGTTTCTATCAATATCTATTTGAGAGCGTATTTCAGGTTTGTAGAGGACGTTATCAAGTAGCCAAGGCCTAGATACTGAAAGCAGGCTCAATACATCAGACAAGGTCCAATACTGTCCCTTGTAAGCCTGTTCCTGTAATTTTTGATAATCTTTTTTGGCTACAATCAAGTGTGTGTCTGGTAGCTTGATAACGATATTTTCAAGTTGTACAGTAATCGTATCCATAAGTATAACTCCAATCTTTACTATCTGTTGAAATTATGAGATACTTACAATAGAAACAACGATTCTATTGCTTGTTTCTCACAAACGAGTTACTACTTCTCTTCTCACTTTGGTCGGTCGAGGATTTAGAAGTAGTAGCTTTTTTAATTTTTTTCTGATGTAATGAGCGAATGTCCGATAACAACTTTTTTGCTTGTTTTCGTAAATGCTCTTCATCTAAAGTCTTTCCTAAATTATAAGTTTTCACTTTCTCATAGGCTTCTTTACATTTATCACCTATGTCTTTTGCTGCTTTATAGTGATATAGTTCTGCTACAGTGTTCCTATTTTTAGTAAGTAGTTTTATAAAAAATGGGATGCGTCGCATAAGTTGATGATATTCCTTCTTTTTAGGAAACCATGCATCTGTCCAGTTGATAAAGTCATCTGAGTTGGTCATAATAGTTAAGTCATTGATGATATGAGCGTCTTTAAAGCGAGAACTGAGTTGGGTCACGGCATCTGGTTCTAAAATTTGGAATAACTCACGAAAGGAAATTCCGCATGAGGCATCAAATTCATTGATAACAATGGTCCTTTGTCCGTCGTACCCAGACCCTAAGTCTAACCGCTTCTTATTTGTTGAAGGTGCATGTTGTCCGTGGTCGTCTCTTTCTTCAGCTAGAAATCTTGCGAGTGTCGTTTTTCCAGTTCCACCAGAGCCTTGGATATAAAGACCAATATGATTTCGATTTCCCTTGCTCATGCGAACAAATTCTTTATCTATATACTCTTGGCGGTTGATTTCAAACTGCTTTTTATATCGATTCCACAGTTGTTGAGCGTTTAATCTATCAAACTCTTCAAATAGCATTTCTTTAGCTGGGTTTAACAAGAGACCACATTCACTAATTTGGTAGCTAATCTCCAAGCAGAAATCTATTTCTTCTTGCTCAGACTTCTTTTTATCAGCTCTTTTAGATTTACCGCAGATATCTAATCGATAGTCACTATTTTTAGAACTAATTATCTCTGAAATCTCATATTGATATTTTCCTTCGTTTATGTCTTTTTCATTTCTATGAGTTAAGTACCGACATACTTTTGCTTTATCTTTAACCACTTGAAGATTTTTATCGCGACTAATCTCTAGTGTTTTGAAAAGTGAACTATAAAATCGACTATTTTTAAATTCGAAGTAAATATGTGCATGAAGAGACTTTAGCTCACCATTTTGGTCTATATCTTTGTCATGAAAAATGATATAAAACTTATCATCATCATGTGTACAAAGTGCTTTTACTAACCTGATAATTTTCTCACGAAAGGCATCTTCAGTTAGGTTAGGGTCAGCATTTTTTTGATAAGTGTAAGAAACTTGAGCGATGTATCTTCGGGCCTTTGCTTCAGATGAGTCTTTTTTTGCCATAGATTTTCTCCTTTCTTGACACAAAATTTAGATATTGTGTTATGAATGTTATTGTTGAATTCTTTCGTTTGAGGCTCTGATTAATCCGCATAGGACGGAGGTTTGCTATGCGGATTAATATGCCTTCACAAATTTATTTTTGAAACAACACAGTTATGAAGCTACTTACCATTTTTTTCAAAAATTCGTGCTGAGTTTTTAAACTGCTTAGCTGTCATTACGATATCGTCAGCTATTCGATTAGAAATCGTAGCGATAGCTTGGTCTGTCGGATTGCCGTCAGTCATATAAATAATCATATGAGCAAGTTCAGCTATCATTTTTGTGTAGTTTTTCTGATGCGATTTTAGAAATTCAGCACGTTTTTTAACTCGGGCTTCACGCTCTATTTTTTCGTTTTGTAGCTGGTGAAATGTTTTATTTTCCATTCTAGTCAACCTTTCTAATACCATCAGCAGTAAGTGCAAGTCTCAATTGTACAAATGTTGAATCTTCTCGACTAGTACCGTAAACTTTTCCTTGCAGGTCTTGAAACTCTACATCATCAAATACTTTTAAAGTATTTAAGACAGACAGTTTCTCAGCGAGTTTATCGATAACAACAATATGTTCGTTTCCGAGACTATCAAAGACAACTATAGAAGTTCCAACAATTTCGTCAGAGTTAAACTTTTTCTTGTTTCGAAACTCTTTGAATTTAAAGATGCTTCCAATAGTAGCAGGAATATCAACGACAATGTTTAAAGCCATATTATAGCTCTCCTTATAATTTATTAGACCAAATCAAAACTTTTGTTACTCAATAAGATTCTTATTGACCTCCATCAGTCGCAGTGCTATAATGACTACAATCAACATAACATTAGTTATGATTGAGAAAGCTAGTAGATTTCTTACGCGTTCATCTGTCAGAAATCTACTATTTTCTTTGTCTAAATTTATTATAACCCAATTTCAGCAGAAAAAAAGACCGAGCTTTTTACTCAAATTTCCTCCGTTCTGCACGTGCAAGCACGTGGGAGCATTTCCCTATGTTAAAGGCTTAAATAGCCAGAAGTAGGGGAGTAATCTTATTCTATACGCCATTTAGCGACTAGCTCGAAATTCCTTTGTTATCATCTCCTCCTTAGCTCGTACGCTTGTTTCAACTAGACTGCGCCTGGGCTTGTCTACGTTTCTACAAGCTAACGCGTTCAGCTCTCGCTAATTCCCCCAATGACAACACGTAATTTCTTCGCATTATAGTCGCTTTTTGGCAATAGAAATAAAGATTAACTCCCACCTACTTCTAGGGCTATTTTTCGGCTTTAACATAGTTCAATGCTGCATTTTGTTAGTTGAGCGATAGAAGGTAGGAAGAATTCTCTTTAAGACCGTTTTTTTAAAGCTGATTGCTTATATGTTCAGACATAGAAACACTATAGTATTTCCTTAATTAAGCGTCGTAAAATTTTCAAGCAGTTTCAACAGAAATGTTATGAGAGTGTAAGAAAAGCCCTGCATTTTTGCAAGGCCTATTTTTAATCTTTCATCATATTGTAGTACTCAACGATTTCTTCATCCGTAATGTAGGCTTCTTTAGGGTACTCATTAAACACTAGGCGGGTTTCGGTGAAAATATTGCTGTAGTTAGACATGGCGTTCATACCAAGTTGTCCTTGGTCGTTATTTGGGTAAACTAGGCGACTTTCATTATCAACATCCATCAGTTTGTATTTCGAATCCATTTCAGCGTTTGCATAATCTTGTTTACCGCTAATACGGTCTGCTTCGTAATAAGGCATTAAAATGTTTAGGGTAATGGTTTCCCCTGATTTGATACTTTCCATGAATTGTACAGACATGATAGTTTCGGCAGGTTTGATGCCAGTTCTTTCCATAAAATAGCCTTTTATGGTGAAACCTGAACGCAATTCGTTATTATCTGTGTTATTGTCATTGGTACCAATAATATCTTCACTGTAATTATTTGTTACCTTAACTTCAAGTCGTTTAGTATCATGATTATACTCACCAATCTCTACTTTTAATTTTGTTAATCGAGGGTCGACATCCTCTGAAGTAAGATAAATTTGTTCACCTTTTTTCGTAGCTTCTTCTTGAAGTTTTTCATTTTGTGACCTCATACCGCTGTCATAGTAATTATCACGATAACTGTTGATTCTGTCTTTATTATTTTTAATAAAGTTTTCAATGCTATCAACATTCGATGTTTGCTCTGTTGAGGGAGAGCTTTTTCCGTCTGTTGAATTGCTGTTGTTTGAGCAAGCAATTAGCATGGTAGATGTGGCAAGTAACGCCAAGCTA
Source organism: Streptococcus suis (assembly GCF_046032115.1). GTDB lineage: Bacteria > Bacillota > Bacilli > Lactobacillales > Streptococcaceae > Streptococcus > Streptococcus suis_AJ. Next base: position 15,329 of record NZ_JARQOZ010000031.1, read on the forward strand.
GTTAATATAGTTTTTGATTTCATAATAATCTCCTTAGTTTTCTTAACAGAAATTTTTGATGACATGTGATTGTTAACAAACCTCTAATTAAAAAATTTGGCACCACACTTTCGTCATTATCACAATTATACTTAATAAATTGACTATAGTCAATACGTTAAGCATGGTACGGTAGATACATAATATGAAAATTATGTAGAGGTATCAGATGATTTCGTATCAGCCGTTTTATGAAACGTTAAACAAGAAAGATAAGTCAGAGTATTACTTGATAAAAATAGAGGGAATATCAGCAAATACTTTACATCGCATGAAAAAAGGAGAATCAATAACTACAAAAACAATAGATAAGCTATGTGAGATTTTGGAATGCAATGTCGAAGATATCATTCGTTATGAACTAACTGACAAATAATTTTAATGAAAAAACTCTTCATATAGGCAATAGGAAGAGTTCTTATGATTTGTGCAAAATTTGTACGAAAAACGGTTTTTTAATAGAATGTAATAAGTGATAATATCTTGATTTTATCCTATTTTGGTTATTTATTTTAACTTAGTTTAACGGCTGATTATCGGCCGCCGGTATAGTTTATGAAGAAACGTTGTTTTATCAGCGTTTCTTTTTTTGCTTTGTCTGGTGGGTAGGGTGGTTTTAGGCTCAAATTTTTTCTGATATTGTAGTAATGTTAGATTTGCTATAGTACTTCTACTTTATTATGTTGATAATGGGAAGGTGGGCTTCTGAAAATTGCTACAGTTGTTTCCTGTATTTAAGGTGTTGATTAATTTGGGCATGGAAAATAATGCTTTCAGTTTTCCTTTGGGCTGATGACAAGCTTTCATGGGGCTGTTCTTCTTATCTCTTGTTGACTTGGAAAAGTATGTAAAAATTTTAGATCTTTTTTTGACAAAAAAATGAAAATATTACACAAAATACTTGACAAATCGCTTGTTATATTAGTATAACAAGCCTTGACTTTACAGCCAAGCCTTTCCTAATTGCTAAAAAAGGAGATTCAATTGATGGGCAAGAAACTGATAAAGAGCACAGCTATTGGAGTAGCGACTCTTAGCTCATTTGTAATTGCAAATGGTGTGCATGCTGAAGAAGCTGTAAATACCCCTACAAGCCCTGTAGAGAGCCCTGAGGTGTCTCTGACAGCTAGTGTAGGTATTGAGACGGTATCAGGTGTTATCGTGACCAATGGTACTGCTGTTGTAACAGAAACACCGACTGAAGCAACGGTTAATCAGGCGGCTACTATTAAGACTGCTGCTGACCAGGCTGTAACTGATCAGACTGCTGTGGTGGTGGATGCGAGTGTTGCCGAAGAAAATGCCGCAAACGTGGTTAAAAGGGCCAATGAAGTGGTTGCAGAGGCTGAAACAAACAAGGCCGAAGCAAGGGATGAGAACATTGCGAAAGCTGAAACAAGGGTGGCTGATACGCAAACAGCTATTTCAGAAGCTGAAAGCAAGGCTACTAAAGCCGCCGAAAACACAGCTGAAGCACAAGCAAAAGCCGATGATGCACAAGCTAAAGTAAATAGTGACAAAGCGGCCATTGACGCTCAAGAGACTGTTGTGGATAATGCTCAAACAGCTGTGGATAATGCACAAGCAGTTCTAGATGGCACAGGTAAAGAGACAATTATCGCAGAATGTGACGCTGCTGCAAGTGACCTTGAAGTTGCTAAAGCAGACGAAACCAAGGCACAAAGCGACCTTACGGCTGCACAAGCTGCAGATGCTAAAAAGGCCAGCGACATTGCAAGCCATACTGAAACACAAGCGCAACAACAAGCGACTGCTAAGCAAACAACTGGAGCTCTTGCACAAGCACAGGCTGATGCGAAAACTAAAGCAGACGCAAAAACAGCTACCAACAACAAAGTGGCAGAGTTGACAGCTAACATCGCAGCTTTTGATAACTTAACAACACCAAAACTGTCACAAGATGTTATTGATGCTTATAAGGCATTTGCGAAGGATGAGTCTCAAAGCAATAAAGATGCCTTGTTTAATGCAGTCAATACATGGTATACAACCGATATGGTTGGCTATACTAAAACAATGGTAACTCCAATTGATACAACCATTGTTGACCCTTCAAACTTAACAGAAGAGCAAGTAACAGCATTATCTCAATACTATGTTTATATTGAAAATGCTGTGCGTAAGCAAATTTGGGGTTCAAACAACGAAGATGTGATTGTCACAAAAGATGCTGTACAAGCTGCTATGCAAATTGCCAAAAATTATACAGCTGAAAATGATAATACTGGTGATCACAGCTATACAGCATTAAAAAATGATGGCAATAATAATGTAAGTTACAACTCGGAGGGGATTGCATTCATCTCCACTAAAACTACCACCATGACTCAGTTATATCGGAACATTTTCAGCATGTCAATCAATACATGGGCAGGCGATTACAACCAGAATTACGCCCATATTACGAATGAATATTGGACTCGTTCTATTTCATCATCTAGTAGTTCATCGACAACAAAATTTAGCGGAGCTTTTGTTACAAGTGTAACACCTGGTGGATTTGGACGTGCTCATAGCCTTCAATTTTTAGACGGATAGATCTACTCTTTTTCAGTAAATTTTCCTTGTTTTTTTGTTTTCTATGTGGTATACTTAACAAGTTAATTAAAAGGTTAAGGAGCTGATTATGAATCAGGTTGCATTAGAAATAGAGAAGTACCTGCATGAGATTGTGTTGAGTTCGGAGAATCAATTGGAGATTTTGGTTGGTTCTTGTCAAAGCACGGTGAAGTTGACGAATACGCAGGAGCATATTTTGATGCTTATTGAAAAGGCTGCATATACTAATACTGAGATTGCTAAGGAGTTGAATGTTAGTCAGGCTGCGATCACGAAGGCTACAAAGTCATTAGTTGCTCAGGGGTTATTGGTGGCGGTTAGAGATGATAAGGATGCTCGTATTGTTCGCTTTAGTTTGACTGAGGCTGCTAAGCCTATTGCTGCAGAGCATGCTCATCATCACGCGCATACCTTGGAAGCTTATGAAGAGCTTTTGGAAAATTATAGTCTCGAAGAGCAGGAGTCAATTGCTCGATTCTTAAGTGAGTTAGTGGAGAAGATTAGAAAATAAATGAGATATATTACTGTGGAAGACTTGTCGTTTTACTACGACAAAGAACCGGTTTTAGAACATATTCATTATTATCTTGATAGTGGGGAATTTGTGACTTTGACTGGTGAGAATGGCGCAGCCAAGACAACCCTCATTAAGGCGACTTTGGGGATATTGAAGCCTAAACAGGGGAGGGTTTCTATTGCTGAGAAGAGTATAAAAGGTAAGAAGTTGAGAATGGCCTATTTACCTCAGCAAATTGCAAGTTTTAATGCTGGTTTTCCGAGCACGGTTTACGAATTTGTAAAATCAGGGCGTTACCCTCGACAAGGTTGGTTTCGTCGATTGACAGCCCATGATGAGGAACATGTTCGGATTAGTTTGGAATCAGTTGGAATGTGGGAACATCGGGATAAGCGCTTAGGTGCTTTGAGTGGTGGGCAGAAGCAACGCGCGGTCATTGCGCGTATGTTTGCCTCTGATCCAGATATTTTTATTCTGGATGAACCGACAACAGGGATGGATGCAGGGACCAAGGATGCTTTTTACCAGCTCATGCATCATTCGGCTAAGAAGCATGGAAAGTCGGTTCTGATGATAACTCATGATCCTGATGAGTTGAATAGGTATGCTGATCGAAACATTCACTTGGTTCGTGATCAGCAGTCTCCTTGGCGTTGTTTCAATGTTCATGAAGCGGATGAGGAGGTTGCCAATGTTTGATCTATCTGTATTTCATTATGACTTTATGCAGCGTGCTTTTCTGGCAATCATTGCGATGAGTCTGTTCTCGCCTATTTTGGGGGTCTTTTTGATACTCAGACGACAGAGTTTGATGTCGGATACTCTTAGTCATGTTTCCTTGGCAGGGGTTGCATTCGGTTTGGTATTGGGGATTTCACCAACGCTTTCGACAGTTCTTGTCGTTATTGTGGCAGCTGTATTTTTAGAGTATTTGCGGACAATTTACAAGAATTTTATGGAAATTGGGACGGCTATCCTCATGTCGACTGGTTTGGCTATTTCGCTCATTGTCATGAATAAATCTGGTGGGAAATCAGGGCTTAGCCTGGAACAATATCTGTTTGGCTCGATTGTGACGATTAGTCAGGAGCAGGTAATTGCTTTGTTTACGATTGCTGTGATTGTTATTGTGCTGACATTGCTGTTTTTACGTCCGATGTATATTCTTACTTTTGATGAGGATACGGCATTTGTAGATGGGTTGCCTGTGCGAGCTATGTCGATTGCTTTTAATGTGGTGACTGGTGTCGCCATTGCCCTGATGATTCCTGCTGCAGGGGCTCTTTTGGTTTCGACCATTATGGTTTTGCCTGCTTCAATAGCCTTACGCATAGGAAAAAGTTTTAAAGCGGTTATCTTTACAGGAATGGGCATTGGTTTCTTTGGAATGGTCACTGGTTTGTTGACATCCTACTATGCTGAAACACCTGCAAGTGCCAGCATCACCTTGATTTTTATTAGTATTTTCTTGTTGGTGAATCTAGTAGCCAAGTTTAAAAAATAGGAGGAATTATGAAAAAATTAGCAGTTTTAGGTTTGAGTTTATCGCTTTTGGCTTTGTCGGCCTGTGGCAATAGCACAGCTCCTCAGGATGATGGGAAATTGGATATCGTTACTACTTTTTATCCTGTTTATGAGTTTACCAAACAAGTAGCAGGTGACGAAGCTAATGTTGATTTGTTGGTTAAAGCAGGAACAGAAGTCCATGGTTATGAGCCGTCTGCCAAGGATATTGCTCGCATTCAAGAGGCAGATGCCTTTGTGTATGAAAATGAAAACATGGAGACCTGGGTCCACGATATCGAAGATTCGATTGATACGGAAAAGGTTGCGGTTATTAGTGCGACGGAGGGGATGTTGCTCTTGCCAGGTGGAGAAGAGGAACACGAGGGACACGATCATAGTGAGGAAGGGCATAGCCATGCTTACGATCCGCATGTCTGGTTATCTCCAGAACGTGCCATTACCTTGGTTGAAACCATTCGGGATGGGTTGATTGCTCAGTATCCTGACAAAAAAGCTGTTTTTGAAGAAAATGCGACAGCCTATATTGAAAAGTTGACTGACTTGGATGCCAAGTATTTTGAAACTCTATCTGCAGCAAAACAAAAATACTTCGTAACCCAGCACACCGCCTTTGCCTACTTGGCTTTGGACTACGGTTTGAAACAAGTTTCGATCACAGGAGTTTCTGCCGATGAAGACCCAACTCCAACTCGTTTGGCAGAATTGACAGAATATATCAATAAATATGGCATTAAGTATATCTATTTTGAAGAAAATGCGTCAAAATCTGTTGCAGAAACACTTGCTAAAGAGACTGGGGTTCAGTTGGACGTTCTTAATCCTCTTGAAAGTTTGACGGATGAGGATATGAAAAATGGTAAGGATTATATTTCTGTTATGGAAGATAATCTGACTGCTCTTGAAAAAACAACTTCCCAAGAAGGTTCTGAAATTTTGTCAGAAGAAGGTGCTGAGACTGCGCAAACTGTTTATAATGGTTACTTTGAAGATAGTGCTGTAAAAGACCGTACTTTGTCAGATTATGCAGGTGAGTGGCAATCTGTTTATCCATACTTGCTTGATGGTACACTAGATCAGGTCTGGGATTACAAGGCTAAGATCAAAGGTGGTATGACAGCTGAAGAGTACAAGGCTTATTATGATACAGGCTACAAGACAGATGTTGATCAAATCAACATTACAGATAATACCATGGAATTTGTAGTGGGAGATAAGAAAGAAAAATTCACATATAAGTATGTGGGTTATAAGATTTTGACCTACAAAAAAGGAAATCGTGGTGTTCGTTTCTTGTTTGAAGCAACGGATGCAAATGCTGGCAACTATAAGTATGTTCAATTTAGCGACCACAATATCGCCCCTGTTAAAACAGGTCACTTCCATATCTATTTTGGTGGAGAGAGCCAAGAAAAACTCTTGGAAGAGTTGGAAAACTGGCCGACATACTACCCTGTTGGTTTGACTGGTTTGGAAATTGGTCAGGAAATGCTGGCTCACTAAGAATAATGAGAAGACTGGGCAAGGTGTTCAGTCTTTCTTCTTGACAATTTTTGACTACAAATGTAAACTAAAGTTAGAAAATGATTGTTGGGAGGTGAATGTGTGGAGCAGACGATTTCGGCTGCGGAGTGGCAGGTCATGCGGGTTCTGTGGGCCCATCCTGGTGCGACTTCTCAAGAAATTATTCAGGCTTTGCAGGAAGGCTTTGATTGGCAGGCGACGACCATTAAGACACTTTTAGGGCGGCTGCGGAAGAAAAATTATTTGAGAATGGCTAAGGAAACTAGCAAGTACCACTACTACCCGCTGATCAGTGAAGAGGAACATTTGCAGGGGCAGGTGGAGCTCTTACTAGCTACCATATGTTCCACAAAACAGGGGCAACTGGTTGAAAAACTGCTAGACACAGGGACATTTTCCCAAAAAAGCTTAGAAAATATAGCCAGCAAAATCTCTCAGCTACAAAAGACCGCACCCGAGCAAATCGCTTGTCGGTGCTTGGTGGGGCAATGTACCTGTGGACATCATCATCCTCTTCGAAAATCGACATAAGGTGTGTTGATTAAATGAGTGTAAAATTTGAGTGGTGTTACTTGAAAATGAGTAAGTACCAGAGTTCAATCTTTGGCTTAAGGATGTGAACAGAGTTTGCTCAATTTGCAAACCTTTAGAGTTGTGCTACTTTTTATTTTTATTGTGAAAGAATGAGGAGAAAAATCATGAAACAAACCTTGAAATTGAAAAACTTATCGTGTCAAAACTGTGTTAAACACGTGACCAATCACCTCTTGGACTTGGACGGGGTGGAGGAGGCGAAAATCCAGCTGGATCAGCAGTTGGCGGAGGTGGAAACTTCTGTGGCCTATGACTTGGAACGGTACCAAGAGGTGCTGGATGATACTATCTATGAAGTGGAAGAGTTAATATAAGCGTGAAAGCAGCCGTCAGGCTGCTTTTTATAATGCTTTGAGAAAGGCGTTCAGATCTAGTTGCACTTGTGCAAGTGAAATTTGGTCCCAGAAGCCATCTGATTGAAAGCGTGGAATCAGGTGGACATGGAAATGGGTGCCAGTGTCAAACAAGCGGTCGTTGCAGGCCATGGTTACACCGTCAATTGTCAATGCTTGACAGAGTTTTTCAGTCAAAAAGACTTCCAAGTCCGACAGCTCATAGCGAACAGCAGGAGGGACTTGGCTGAGCGTGTCATAGTGTTCCTTGCTGATAATCAGCAGATGCCCTGTTTGGACAGGGTCAATATCCCAGACGACCTTGAAGTGTTCCGTCTGGTAGAGAATATCTTCTTCTTTGAGCTGGTGGCAAAAAATGCAGGTCATGTCTTTCATCCTAGGTTAGCAGAAAAGGAAATCACATAGGAATAGGATTTCCTTGGGAATTATATGCGATTTACTCTAACTGCCATTTTTTCACGACGTTGTGCGCGTCTCTTTTCAAAGAAGGCAGCTCCGAGGAAGGATACAATTGGCCGTAAAATATAGAAATAAAAGGCAAGTGTCGGATTGAAATAAGCAAATAGGATGACAAGAAGATTGAAAAGGGCGACAGTCACCAATTGTCGCAAGTGTGCCATGGAAACAAACCGCTTTGTATATGTTGTTCCGGCAAACTTTTCTTGTAAGACAAAGTAATTCAAAATGGATTGACAGAGATTGACTGCAATAGTCACGACCCCATAACCAATAACAGCCGTGGTAGTGATGCCTTCCATCATCCACCGAGTAAAGAGGGGGATGAGGGCCAGCGTTACCATGAAGTTAAATTGAACAATTAAGATTTTGCTGGTTGCATGCTCAATCTGCCCCAGAATCTTGTGGTTGTCATACCAAAAATCCGCCACGATGAAAAAGGATACAAAGAAGATGAGGATACCAGTGAAAAAGTGATGTGTATCAACAGTGTCACTCGGCAAAGGAATTTCCAGCAGCATCAGAGTGATGATGATTCCAATAACTGCATCAGAGAACACCTCCAGATGCTCCTTTAGGCGTTTGGCACGACGTGTCTCATCCTCACGATAGAGTTGGTCCAAAAATGTTTGACGTTCCTCGGCGGACAAATGCTCTAACTCGGGATGCAAAAGACTGGCTTCCTGAGCCATTTGCTCAAAGTAATCAGTCAAAAATTCTTGATTTTTAGGATTTTGCTTGGTATTTTTCATCGCTTAATAAGTCAAAACAGAATATTTTTTCTTACCACGACGGATAACGGTCAACTCGCCGTCGATTTTGTCGCTGTCAGAAAGAGTGTAGTCCAAGTCCTGCACACGCTCACCGTTGACATAGATGGCACCATTTGCTACGTCTTCACGAGCTTGGCGTTTTGAGTTGACAATACCAGAGGTAACCAAGAGTTCAACGATGTTAAGGTTGTCTTCAGCCTGGACAGCGTAGTTTGGAACGTTGCTGAGACCCTGCTTGAGCTCTTTTGCGGATAGGTTTTTGATGTTGCCAGCGAATAATTGCTCTGTGATGTTAAGGGCCTGATTATAGGCTTCTTCACCGTGGACCAATGTCACGACTTCCTTAGCCAAGATTTTCTGAGCTAGGCGTTCGTGACGGGCTGCGTCAAATTGTTTCTCGATTTCAGCGATCTCATCTAATGACAAGAAAGTAAAGATTTTCAAGAAACGAACGGCATCGTCGTCCATGACATTGAGCCAGAATTGGTACATTTCATACGGTGAAGTCTTGTCGGCATCAAGCCAAACAGCGTTGCCTTCTGACTTACCAAACTTCTTACCTGTTGAGTCGGTAATGAGGGGAACAGTCATCACGTGACCAGACTTGTCAGCCTTGCGACGAAGCAATTCAGTACCAGCGGTCATGTTGCCCCACTGGTCAGAACCACCGATTTGTAGGGTTACATTGTGCTTGTCATTGAGTTCGTAGAAGTCATAACCCTGCATGATTTGGTAAGCAAACTCGGTGTAGGAAATCCCTGTTTCAATCCGTTTTTTCACAGAGTCTTTGCTCATCATGTAGTTGACCGTGTAGTATTTACCAACATCACGAAGGAAGTCGATAAAGCTGATGCCTGAGAACCAGTCGTAGTTGTTGACCGTTTCGGCCTTGTTGTCACCATTTTCAAAATCCAAGAAGCGAGAGAGCTGACCTTGGATTTTTGTCACCCAACCGTCCACGGTGTCCTTGGTCTGCAAGCTGCGCTCCGCATCCTTGAAGGAAGGGTCGCCAATCAGACCAGTTGCACCGCCAACTAGGGCGTAAGGTTTGTGCCCTGCTAATTGCAAGTGACGGCAGACGAGGATTGGTACCAAATGCCCCAAATGCAGGCTGTCGGCAGTTGGGTCGTAGCCAGAATAATAGGATACTTGCCCTTCTGTTAATGCTTTTACTAGGGCTTCTTCATCAGTCGTTTGAAAGACCAAGCCACGTGCTTTTAGTTCTTCAAAAATGTTCATGCGTTTCTCCTTCAACAAGATGCTTTGGTTTTTGAGTTTTTTACAAGCTAAAACCGCATCTCACCATTAAAAAATTCTCTCCTATTATACCACGAAATTGCGGAAAATAAACAAAATTTGGTATAATGGAAAGATAAGGAGTTAATATGGCGACTAAATCAGATAAGCAAGATTTTAAAAAGAAAATCAATGCCCTAGGCTTAGGAGATGCAGTGGGAGTTTTCCTTCGGACGCTGAAATTATTATTCAATTCAGTAGCAGTCTTGGTCTTCCTATTCGGTCTTTTTGGTGCGGGTATAGGAATTGGTTTCGTGGTTAGTCTTTTCGATGACGTTAAGATTCCCAAAACAGAGGAACTGGTAGCGAAGGTTTCAGAAGTTAGTCGGATTTCCACCGTTACCTATTCGGATGGTAGCTTGGTGTCGGAAGTTAATTCAGATTTGCTTCGTGTACCCATTACTTCGGAAGAGGTCTCTAATTATCTAAAACAGGCTGTAATTGCGACAGAGGATGAAACATTTGAAACCCACAACGGGGTTGTGCCTAAGGCTGTTTTACGTGCGGCACTGGGATCGGTTGGTCTAGGTTCATCTAGCGGTGGTTCAACCTTGACGCAGCAATTGATAAAACAGCAACTTGTCGGAGATGCTCCAACCTTTACGCGTAAGGCTAATGAGATTGTTTCGGCTTTGGCATTAGAGCGGAATATGACCAAGGAAGAGATTTTAACCATTTACCTAAATGTTTCTCCATTTGGTCGAAATAATCAGGGACGAAATATTGCAGGGGTAGAAGCTGCGGCTCAGGGAATTTTTGGTAAACCAGCGAAAGACTTGACTGTTCCGCAGGCTGCTTTTATTGCAGGCTTACCGCAAAGTCCGATTGTTTATTCTCCCTATGCATCAGATGGAACACGTAAATCAGATGAAGATATGGTTTACGGTATTGAACGCTATCAAGATGTTCTCTTTAATATGTATCGGGCGTCATTCTTGACCAAGGAAGAATACGAAACCTACAAAGCTTATGATATTAAACAAGATTTTATTGCTCCAGCTCCCGTCATGGCGGATACGAAAGATTATCTCTACTACGAGGTCATGGAAGAAGCGCAAGAGGTTATGTTTGATTATCTGGTAAAACGCGATAAGGTTTCTGAAAATGACTTGAAAAACGATGAAACTAAGGCTTCCTATGAAGAATTGGCTAAGCAAGAATTGAGTCAAGGTGGCTATACGATTAAGAGTACCGTTGATCAAGGAATCTATGCGGCGATGCAGTCTGTTGTGGCAAATTATGGCTCTGTTTTGGATGATGGAAACGAATATGTCGAGACAGGTAGTGTCTTAATTGATAATGCCACAGGAGCCATTTTAGGATTTGTGGGTGGTCGCGATTATGCAACCAACCAAAATAACCATGCCTTTGATACCCTTCGTTCGCCAGCGTCAACCATCAAGCCTCTGTTAGCTTACGGTATTGCGATTGATCAAGGTTTGATAGGTTCTGCCAGCATCCTTTCCGATTATCCAACGAACTTCTCAAGTGGACAACCGATTATGTATGGTTCAGGACGTGGTACTGGTATGATGAACTTACAGACGGCTATTGACCGTTCTGTTAACATTCCTGCTTTTTGGACCTATAAGATGATGAGAAATGCAGGTGTAGATGCCAAAGCGTACATGGATAAAATGAATTATCATATTCCTATGTACGATATTGAAAGTGTACCATTGGGCGGTGGTGTTGAAATTTCAGTGTTGACAAATACCAATGCCTATCAAACTTTGGCAAATGGTGGCGTTTATAACAAACATTACATTGTTGAGAGTATTACTGCCTCTGATGGAACAGTAGTGTATCAGCATGAAGCTGCTCCGGTTCAGGTCTATTCTAAAGCAACTGCAAGTATCATGAACCAGCTTTTGAGACAGGTTGTCAACTCTGGGTATACTACGACATTCAAGAGTCGCTTGAGTGGTTTAAACCCACAGGCAGCATCATCTGATTTCGTCGGTAAGACGGGAACAAGTAATGAAGTCAATGACGTGTGGCTCATGCTATCAACCCCTAGAGTAACTTTAGGTACTTGGGCTGGGAATGATGATAACTCAGAAATGTATGTCTGGACTGGCTACCACAATAATTCACAATATGTGGCCCATATGGTTGATGCTCTTTACAATGTTAATGCGGATATGTTCGCAGGAAAATTTGAATTAGACAGTAGTGTTATTGCTTCTAGCGTCGTTGCTTCTACAGGTCAACGTGCAGGGACGACACAGGTAAATGGGCGCCAAGTAACAGTTGGCGGTGCGATGACAACTAGTTATTGGGCTAAAAAAGGTGCACCAGTAACGAGTTATAACTTCATGGTTGGGGGGACAGATAGTGATCGAGCACAGGCTTGGAATACAATTATCGGCTCGCAAACACCAACATCAAGTAGCTCAACCCAACGAAGTAGTTCGACTCGGACTGGCACGAGTTCTTCAGCTAATAACACGAACCAATCATCAGAAACGCAAACAGCAACTAGTGAGCAAGCGAATAATGAATCATTCCCGTAGTTGGTTATGCCCTACCCATCATAGCTTTTCAAACTCACAAAAAGAAAAATCGCCACGGTAAG
>NZ_JARQOZ010000032.1:0-27360 GCF_046032115.1 Streptococcus suis
AAGTTAGTTGAACCGCCGTGTGCCGAACGGCACGCACGGTGGTGTGAGAGGGACTAGAAATTAGTCCCTACTCGATTCATTTAGGAGAAAATCATGTTACATTTTGAAAATGATTATAATAAAGGTGCCCACCCTGCCTTGCTAGAAGCCTTAGTTGCAAGCAATCAAGAGGGATTATCCGGCTATGGCACGGATTCCTATACAGAGTCTGCTATAGAAAAAATTAAAGTGGCAACTGCCTGCCCTCATGAACAAATCACTTTTTTGACAGGTGGTACACAGACCAATCAAATTGCCATCTCTTCTATATTGGCATCTTATGAGGGTGTCATTGTAGCAGATACTGGTCACATTTCTACCCACGAAGCAGGAGCGATCGAATTCACGGGACATAAAGTAATGACTTTGTCGCATAAAGATGGAAAAATTTCAGCAAATGACGTGGATAGCTACATTAAAGACTTTTACGCAGATGCTAATCATGCCCATATGGTTCATCCTGGTATGGTCTATATTTCCCATCCAACAGAGTATGGTACACTTTATAGCAAGTCAGAGTTGGAAGAATTATCCCAAGTTTGCCGCACCCATAATATCCCGCTTTTTTTAGATGGAGCTCGTTTGGGTTATGGTCTTGCTGCTCGTGAAACGGATCTTGATTTGAAGATAATTGCAGAGCTGACAGATGTTTTCTACATTGGTGGGACAAAACTAGGTGCCTTGATGGGGGAAGCTTTGGTATTCACCAAGAACAACCAGCCTAAGAATTTCGTATCGATCGTCAAACACCATGGTGCTTTGTTGGCGAAAGGAAGAGTGGCGGGTGTCCAGTTTGATTGCTTATTTACTGATGACTTGTATCTCGAATTGGGGCGTCATGCTATCGCTATGGCAGAGCAGCTCACCCAGATTTTGGAAGAAAAAGGTTTTCCATTCTATCTCAAATCACCAACCAATCAGCAATTCGTTATTGTTAAGAATGAAGAATTGACTAGACTGACTGAAGCTGGCATTGCCTATGGTTTCTGGGAAAAGTATGACGACAGCCACAGTGTTGTCCGCTTTGCGACCAGCTGGTCAACTAGTCAAGCGGATATTAATGAATTGAGAAATAGATTATAGGAAGCAAAAAAAGAAAGGGTTAGCCTTTCTTTTAGTCTGTAAATAATGATAGCGATAAACTGCATAACGTTCAATAATGCGATAGCCTATTCCACCTAAAATTGCTTTGATGATGAAGACAAGATGTTTGGATAGGGGGGCTTGGACAGTCAATCCGAAAAGGAAACCCAAGATAATCCAAGCAAGTACCGCCCACCATAGATGTTTGAATGGCGTGTATTGTCCATCTCTCTCATTGACTTCATTAGATACCCTTACTGCACAGCTGGCTAAGATAACGATTGGAAGAAGTGAATGAGTGTTAAACGGTGCTGGTAACAATGATGCCAACAGGAAGATTTCAATGAATGAAAACAGTAATAACCAAACTAAAATAGGTATCCTGAGAATAAAGTGCTTCATCTTGCACCTCCTGAAATTAGTATATCAAATCCAAGAAAGCAAAACAAATATTTATGTGCTATTGATTAGAAGTCGTTTCGGATGCCCCACTAGTTACCTCTGTATTAGTGCTGATTTCTGTCATTGTCTCCGAAGCTTGGGTAGCAGACATTTCTGTAGACGAGGAAGAGGCAGTAGACTCTACTGAAGAGCTGGTCTCGGTTTGGGTTGAGGATGTTGTTTCGGAGCTTGAACTTGTTGAATCTTGTTCTTCTGTTAACGGATTGCCGGTTGATGATTGGCTGGGGCTGGTGGCACTGGATGATGAAATGGTAGTACTTGGAGATGTTGAGAATGCGGTCGTTTTAGCAGTAAAAGTATAGATTGTAATGCAGGCAGTAATTATCCCTAAAATAGATCCGATAAATGTTAAATATTTTTGAAAATTAGTTAAACCAGCCGGTTTTTTATTTGTATTCTTACGTGTATTCATGATGTACCTCCACCTTTAGTTTAAGATAGGAAGTTTAAAACTATCTTAAAGAGTGGAAACAAGATGTGAAACGTGATAAAATAGGACTATTGCAAGCAAAGGAATGAAAAAATGATTTATTTTGACAATGCAGCCACGACTCAGGTCTATCCAGAAGTTCTCAAGACCTATACGGAAGTGGCGACAAAAATCTGGGGTAACCCATCCAGTCTCCACAACCTAGGCAGTCAGGCAACACGTATTTTGGAAGCATCTCGCAAGCAAATAGCAGAATTGCTTGGCAAGGACAGCAAGGAAATCTTTTTCACATCAGGTGGTACGGAAGGTGACAACTGGGTCATCAAGGGAGTGTCATTTGAAAAGGCTCATCTGGGCAAGCACATCATCGTGTCAGCTATTGAGCATCCAGCGGTAAAAGAGTCAGCGCTTTGGCTCAAAACGCAAGGTTTTGAGGTGGATTTGGCTCCGGTCAATGCCAAAGGTTTTGTGGATGTTTCAGCCTTAGAAAGCTTGATTCGTCCAGATACCACACTGGTTTCTATCATGGCCGTCAACAATGAAATTGGTGCCATTCAGCCCATTCAGGAAATTTCTCAACTGTTAGCTGATAAGCCTACCATATCCTTCCATGTGGATGCTGTGCAGGCTATCGGTAAGGTGCCAACGGAACGGTATTTGACAGAACGAGTTGATTTTGCTAGTTTTTCAGGTCACAAATTCCACTCTGTCAGAGGAGTAGGTTTCGTCTATGTCAAAGCAGGCAAGAAAATTGCTCCGCTATTGACAGGAGGAGGACAGGAAAGCGACAAACGCTCAACTACGGAAAATGTGGCTGGTATTGCCGCGACGGCTAAAGCACTCCGCTTGACTTTGGATAAGGCAGCAGATAGCCAGAAGCGACTGGCAGCCATGAAGCAAATCTTGGTGGATGAATTGGGCAAATATGCAGATGTGACAGTCTTTTCTGGTCTAGAGCACTTTGTGCCAAGTATTGTGACCTTTGGGATTAAGAACATCCGAGGCGAGGTCATTGTCCACGCCTTTGAAGACCACCAGATTTACATTTCGACCACCTCAGCCTGCTCTTCCAAGGCTGGAAAACCAGCTGGAACACTGATTGCTATGGGTGTACCGCAGAAGTTGGCTCAAACTGCCGTCCGTATCAGCTTGAATGATGACAACGATATGGGGCAAATCGAACAATTCCTCACGATTTTCAAACAAATTTATCACAACACACAGAAAGTAAGGTAGAATGAACTATTCAGAAATTATGATTCGCTATGGCGAATTGTCAACCAAAGGGAAAAACAAGATGCGGTTTGTCAACAAACTCCGCAATAATATCAAACATGTCCTTTCTGTTTACCCAGAAGTGACCGTTTATTTTGACCGTGACCGTGGTCATGTCTATTTGAATGGGGCGGATTATCAGGAAGTTTCAGCTTCATTGAAGAAGATTTTTGGAATCCAAAATTTTGCACCGTCATATAAGGTTGAGAAGTCTGTTCCAGCTTTGAAAGAGGCGGTTGTGGAGATTATGCAGTCCATTTACAAGGAAGGGATGACTTTCAAGATTGCGGCACGTCGAAGCGACCACAGTTTTGAATTGGATAGTCGTGACCTCAACCAAGTCCTTGGAGATGCGGTTTTCTCAGCCATTCCAAATGTGCAGGTTCAGATGAAGTCGCCAGATATTACTCTGCGGGTGGAAATTCGTCCTGACGCTGCTTATATTTCCCATGAAGAAATCAAGGGGGCAGGTGGTCTTCCAGTTGGTACATCTGGAAAGGGAACGCTCATGCTATCAGGTGGTATTGATTCGCCAGTTGCGGGCTACTTGGCTCTCAAACGTGGGGTTGAAATCGAAGCATTACACTTTGCAAGTCCGCCTTATACTAGCCCAGGTGCCCTTAAAAAAGCCCATGATTTGACTCGTAAATTGACTGCCTTTGGTGGTAATATCACCTTTATCGAAGTGCCGTTTACAGAAATTCAGGAGGAAATCAAGGAAAAAGCACCTGAAGCTTATTTGATGACCTTGACACGCCGCTTCATGATGCGGATTACAGACCGAGTACGGGAAGAGCGTGGTGCTATGGTTATTATCAATGGTGAAAGTCTAGGACAGGTTGCAAGTCAGACCTTGGAATCCATGCAGGCTATCAATGCGGTGACAAATACACCTGTTATCCGTCCAGTCGTTACCATGGACAAGTTAGAAATCATTGATATTGCTCAAGAAATTGATACCTTTGATATTTCCATCCAGCCATTTGAGGATTGCTGTACCATCTTTGCCCCTGACCGTCCAAAAACAAACCCTAAAATCAAAAATGTCGAGCAATACGAAGCCCGTATGGATGTAGAAGGCTTGGTAGAACGTGCTGTGGCTGGGATTATCGTAACTGAAATTACACCGAAAGAGGAAGTACAGGACGAAGTAGATAGTTTGATTGAAGACTTATTATAGTCCTATCATCAAAACTTATAGTTATAAATCCAGTTTTTACTGGATATTTTTATCTAATCGTTCGGAAAAATCGAATTTGTATGATATAATAAGACTTCAGAAAAATATAAAGGAGCTATTATGAAAAAAGGAGCCCTAACAGGTCTACTCCTGTTCGGTATGTTTTTTGGGGCAGGAAACTTGATTTTTCCACCTGCACTCGGTGTTTTGTCTGGTGAGAATTTCTGGCCAGCTATTTTAGGATTTGTCGTATCGGGTGTCGGTATTGCCGTCATTGCACTGATTGTCGGTACCTTAAATCCAAAAGGTTATGTACATGAGATTTCTCGTAAGATTTCTCCAGCCTTTGCAACGGTCTATCTTGTTGCCTTGTATTTGGCGATTGGTCCTTTCTTTGCCATTCCGCGTACAGCAACAACGTCCTTTGAAATTGGTATTGCACCATTGTTGGGCGATGTGAATCAGGGACTCTGGTTGTTTGGCTTTACAGCTCTTTACTTTGTGGCAGCTTATCTGATTGCCCTCAATCCGTCGCAAATCTTAAACAGTATCGGACGTATTTTAACCCCTGTTTTTGCCATTTTGATTGTGATTTTGGTTGTGTTTGGTATTGCCAAGTATGATTCAACTAGTCCGCTACCAGCTTCGGAGGCTTATTCAGCGGGACAGGCTTTTGGTACAGGATTTATTGAAGGATACAATACCCTTGATGCCCTTGCCTCAATTGCCTATAGTGTTGTAGCGGTGAATACCTTAAAACAGCTTGGTTTCTCCAACAAGAAGGAGTATGTCTCAACTATTTGGTCTGTTGGTTTTGTTGTAGCCTTAGCTTTCTCAGCACTATATGTCGGTTTGGCTTTCCTAGGAAATCATTTCCCAGTGCCTGCTGATGTTTTGGCTTCTGATACCAATAAGGGTGTTTACATTCTTTCACAAGCAACACAGGCTATTTTTGGACCAGGTGCACAGATTTTCTTGGCCGCAATGGTAATCGTGACTTGTTTCACGACGACGGCTGGCTTGATTGTTTCTTCAGGTGAATTTTTCGCTGAGCGTTTCCCACGTTTCAGCTACAAGGTATATGCGACTATCTTTACTTTGATTGGCTTTGGGATTGCCAACCTCGGTTTGAATAATATCATTACTTTCTCAGTCCCAGTTCTTTTGGTTCTCTATCCGATAACCATCTGTATTGTCTTGATTACCATTGTGAACAAATTTGTACCGCTTTCGACCTACGGTATGCAGTTAACTGTGGGAGTAGTGACAGCTTTGTCATTGGTAGAGGTGTTAGCAGGTCAATTCAACTGGACTGCTGTTTCAAAAATCATCTCAGCTCTGCCATTGGCAGGGCAATCATTAGCATGGTTATTACCAGCTCTTGTCGGAATCGTCCTCTCTCTATTCTTACCAAACAAGCAGGAGAGCGAAGTTTTCGAAATGTAAGAAAAGTGATACAAAACACTTGCATTTGCAGGTGTTTTTGTTATAATAGGACTGTTGACTATGCACACATCCTGTGCAACCGCACGAATGCCGTTGCTCTGCAAAAATTAAGCTCAAACGTCGTTGACTTAGCTTGGTGAGCCTAAGTTCTACCTGCGTCTGCGTCGCCTAGTCTGAACTTAATTTTTATTGAGCAAGATAAAGTGGTTCGTCCCACGGTACTAGGCGAGTCTTCACATCAAATTCGGGCAAGGCCCTAAAATCCATAGGAGGTGCATAATGAGCACATACGCAATCATTAAAACTGGCGGCAAACAAGTTAAAGTTGAAGTCGGTCAAGCTATCTACGTTGAAAAATTGAACGTTGAAGCAGGCCAAGAAGTTACTTTCGAAGAAGTAGTTCTTGTTGGTGGTGAGAAAACTGTTGTGGGTACTCCACTTGTAGCAGGCGCTACTGTTGTTGGTACTGTTGAAAAACAAGGTAAACAGAAAAAAGTTGTTACCTTCAAGTACAAACCTAAAAAAGGTAGCCACCGCAAACAAGGTCACCGTCAACCTTACACAAAAGTTGTTATCAACGCTATCAACGCTTAATCGCGTAGCTTGAAGCAATCATTACAGAAATTCGGAGGAATAACATATGTTAAACTTGAATCTTGCTAACTTGCAATTTATGGCCCACAAAAAAGGTGGAGGTTCAACGTCAAACGGTCGTGACTCACAAGCGAAACGCCTTGGTGCGAAAGCTGCTGACGGCCAAACTGTATCAGGTGGTTCAATCCTTTACCGCCAACGTGGTACAAAAATCTACCCAGGAGCTAACGTAGGTCGTGGTGGAGATGACACTCTTTACGCTAAAGTAGAAGGCGTTGTACGCTTCGAACGTAAAGGTCGCGATAAGAAACAAGTATCTGTTTACCCAATCGCTAAGTAAAAAAATGGTCCAGTGGACCATTTTTTCTTGCCTTTTTGAATTAAATGAAAGGCAAAGGTTCGGGGAACCTTTTTAACAACTCTCCTTGAAATAAAAGAGAGAGTTGAGCTAGAGATAGCAAACAATAGGCTTTCCGAGTTGTTTTCGGAGAGTCTTTTTTTTGTAATTTGATTTTGATATTTTTAAAAGTGTACGATAGAAGTGATTCGAGACGGCAATATCATCTCTATAGGATAAAAATATTTTGCCTTCTGCACTGTTGCGCTTCCTATAAGTTCTACGTTCAGGAGTAGATGAAATGTCCAGAGGAAGTGGGATAGGTTCCAACTTAGTAAAATTAGCCATCGATGATTTGGCGAACAGAAATTCCAAATCCTTTCAAATTGCAGTTGAAGAAGAGAAATTAGGAACCTGGAAGTTATATAAGAGAAGAATAGTCTATTTGCGAAAACGCAAGAGTTCAGCAAATTCTTGCGTTTTTTGATATAATGGAAAAAGCAGTTTTAAGAGGTATCAGGTATGAATATTCAACAATTACGCTACGTTGTAGCCATTGCCAATAGCGGGACTTTTCGTGAGGCAGCAGAGAAAATGTACGTTTCCCAGCCTAGTTTGTCTATTTCCATTCGTGATTTGGAAAAAGAGTTAGGTTTTCAAATTTTTAGCCGAACTAGTTCAGGAACTTTTTTGACACAAAAAGGGATGGAATTCTATGAGAAAGCCCAGGCTTTAGTTAAGGGATTTGATCAGTTTGAGCATCTCTATTTGCAACCTGAAGAAGGTGAGAAGACTTTTTCAATTTCAAGTCAGCATTATGATTTTCTTCCCCCATTGATTACGGAGTTCTCTCGTAGCCACCCGCAGTACCCTCATTTTCGCATTTTTGAATCGACTACGGTACAGATTTTAGATGAGGTTGCTCAAGGTTATAGCGAGCTTGGTATTATTTATTTGAACGAGAGAAATACAAAAGGAATCATGCAGAAATTGGATAAACTTCACTTGCGAGCTGTAGATTTGTCTGCATTTCAGACGCATATCTACCTTCGTGAAGATCATCCTTTGACAAAGAAAGCTGAGATTGAGCCAGCAGATTTGGTAGGTCTACCTACCGTACGGTTCACTCAAGAAAAAGAGGCTTATCTCTATTATTCCGAGAACTTGATTGATACGTCGGATTCCTCGGTTGTGTTTGATGTGACAGACCGTGCTACTTTGAATGGAATTTTGGAGCGTACGGATGCCTATGCAACTGGTTCGGGCTATCTTGATGATGAGAGTGTCAATGGCATTACAGTAATTCCTCTCAAAGGAAAGGTAGACAATCGCATGGTCTACGTTAAACGAGCCAATGATGAACTTAGTTCTTGTGCCAAAGACTTTATTGAAACCATGCAGGCATATTTTGATAAGAAGAAGGATGAAAATGCGTAAAATTGGATTTCCATTTTTGATGGTAGTATTAATTGGCCTGGATCAGCTTGTAAAAGCTTGGACAGTTGCCAATATTGAATTAGATACGGTAACGGAATTTATACCAGGATTGATGAGCTTAGCTTATCTAAGAAATTATGGTGCAGCCTGGTCGATTTTACAAAATCAGCAGTGGTTTTTCACGATAATGACAATTGTTGCCGTGACAGGCCTAGTGTGGTACTATATCAAACAGATCAAGGGCAATATCTGGACTTTATTCAGTCTGTCTTTGATGATTGCTGGTGCTCTTGGGAATTTTATTGATCGTCTTAGACTGGGATATGTGGTGGACATGTTTCACTTGGATTTTATTAGTTTCCCTGTATTTAATGTAGCAGATGTTTGTCTGACAGTTGGTGTAGGTATTTTATTTATTTGTATTATGAAAGAAGAGAGTAATGGAAGTAAGAGTTGAGGTTGGTGGCATTCGTTTGGATAAGGCATTGTCGGATTTGACGGATTTGTCTCGTTCGGTTGCAAATGAGCAGATTAAGGCTGGTCAAGTTTTGGTCAATGGACAGCCTAAAAAAGCTAAATATAGTGTACAGGTTGGGGATGTCCTAACCTATCAAATTCCAGAAGTAGAAGAAATCGACTATGTTGCTGAGGATATTCCTTTAGAGATTGTCTTTCAGGACGAGGATGTTGCTGTTGTAAATAAACCTCAAGGGATGGTCGTTCATCCGTCGGCTGGTCACACGTCTGGAACGCTAGTTAATGCTCTCCTTTATCACGTAAAAGATTTGTCAGGCATCAATGGTGTCTTGCGACCAGGAATTGTTCATCGGATTGATAAGGATACTTCTGGCCTGCTCATGGTTGCTAAAAACGATGAAGCACATACAAAGCTTGCTGCTGAATTGAAAGATAAGAAATCCCTTCGTAAGTATTGGGCCATTGTACACGGCAATCTACCAAACGATCGCGGAGTAATTGAGGCGCCGATTGGTCGTTCTGAAAAAGACCGCAAGAAACAAGCGGTGACTGCCAAAGGGAAAGAAGCGGTGACACGTTTTCAGGTTTTGGAGCGTTTTGGTGACTACACTTTGGTGGAATTGACATTGGAAACAGGACGAACTCACCAAATTCGTGTCCACATGGCTTATATTGGTCATCCGGTTGCGGGTGATGAAGCTTACGGCCCAAGGAAAACACTAAAAGGGCATGGCCAATTTCTTCATGCCAGAACGCTTGGATTTACCCATCCGAGAACTGGTGAGGTTGTTGAATTTACAGCAGAAGCGCCAGCTATTTTTCAGGAGGCACTTGAAAAACTGCGCAAGGCTGAATAATAGTATGAAAACCTTATCATCTTGCCCATTTTTTCAACAAATGCTATACTAGAACATGAAAAATGTTAAGGAGAGTAAGAATGGAAACTTTACCAAATTGTCCAAAATGTAATTCTGAATATGTCTATGAAGACGGTGCCCTCTTGGTTTGCCCTGAGTGTGCATACGAATGGAACCCAGCAGATGTAGCTGAGGAAGAAAGTGGACCTGTTGCAATTGATGCTAACGGTAATCGTTTGGCGGACGGCGATACTGTGACGCTTATCAAAGACTTGAAAGTGAAAGGTGCGCCTAAGGACCTTAAACAAGGTACACGCGTTAAAGGCATCCGTATCGTTGAAGGCGATCATAATATTGATTGTAAAATTGATGGTTTTGGTGCCATGAAGCTGAAATCTGAATTTGTTAAGAAAATCTAAGAGAGAGGGCTGGTTAACCAGTCTTTTCCTGTTTTTGAAAGGATATTATGAAACATCAAAGTATTTTGTTTTACAGTAGATGCCTGTTAGCTATTTTAGCCATCACAGGTACCGCCTTAGAAATCATTAAATACGGTATCGGGATGCTCATGTATTATACGGTACAATCTAATTTATTGGTATCTCTGTTTGCTGTCTATATGGTCTATGCCATGCAGAAGGGGGTTGACTTACAATCGGCAAAGTTTTTACGGCTCAAGGCAGCAGTAACCATGTCCATCATGATTACTTGTGTAGTCTATCACTTTATGTTGGCCCCTTTGGCAGAAGATTTCTGGCGCGTGGAAAATCTGCTTTGTCATTACATTGTTCCCCTTTATTTCCTGCTAGATACCTTGCTTGTGGACCGACAACGACAGTACAAGTGGTTTGACCCGATTTGGTGGACGCTTTTGCCTGTTCTCTACATGGTTTTTGGTCTAGTGAATGGTCTTTTCATAAAAATTCCAATCCCAGATGCTAAGGACAGTCCTTTTGCTTATTTCTTTCTCAATGTCCCTAAGTATGGTTGGACCTATGTTTTGACTTATGCAGGTACAATTTTTGTTGCTTATCTGATTTGTGGGTTTATGTTGGCGGGACTTAAATCCATAAAACTTAAGACTTCATTGTCTTTTGGAAAAAATTCTCAGTAAAATCCGATAATTTCTATATTTTTTCAGAAAAAAATTGTCAAGGCCGAGATTTTATGCTATACTCTGCTTAATAAATCCTTTAAAACCTGTCCAGAGAGGCAGACAAGGAGTCGGATGTTAAGCAGGTTGGTTCTAACTAGCCTATATTTTCATAGTCTCCTTGTATAAGGAGACTTTTTCTATACTTTTGGAGGTCTTATGAAGACAAAAGAAATCGTTGACGATATGACTATGAAACGGGCGATCACCCGTATCACTTATGAAATTATCGAACGGAATAAGAATTTGGATAATATTGTCCTTGCAGGGATTAAAACACGGGGTGTTTTCATTGCAAAGAGGATTCAGGAGAGGCTTAAGCAATTAGAGGGTATCGACGTTCCGTTGGGAGAGTTGGATACCAAGCCGTTTCGAGATGACATGAAGGTAGAAGATGATACGACAAATATGACTGCCAATGTCAACGATCGTGATGTTATATTAGTAGATGATGTGCTTTATACAGGACGAACTATTCGTGCTGCTATTGACAACATAGTGTCCTTGGGCCGTCCAGCTCGTGTTAGTTTAGCGGTACTTGTGGATCGTGGACACAGGGAGTTGCCTATTCGAGCAGATTATGTTGGGAAGAATATTCCAACTAGCCGTTCTGAAGAAATCATTGTGCACATGGCTGAAATCGATGGTCAAGACGCTGTCCTTCTGGTTGAAGGGGCATAGTCGCTTCGTTTACAAATTATCATTCTACAGCTAGATCATAAAGGTAGGTATCATCATGACAATTACAAATGGTAAAGTTTCACTCAAACACTTGGTTACAATGGAGACCCTCTCAAATGAAGAAGTATTGGGACTCATTCAACGTGGTATTGCTTTTAAACGCGGTGAAAAGGTAGAGTTGGATCGGAAGTACTATGCTTCTAACCTTTTCTTTGAGGATTCAACTCGGACGCATAAGTCTTTTGAAATGGCAGAGCTTCGTTTGGATATGGGAATGATTGACTTTGATGCTCGTACCAGCTCAGTCAATAAGGGTGAAACCTTGTATGATACCATTTTGACCATGTCGGCACTTGGTGTAGACATTTGCGTGATTCGTCACTCAGAAGTGGATTATTACAAGCAATTGATTGATAGTCCTACCATTCAGACTTCAATTGTTAATGGTGGTGATGGTTCAGGTCAACACCCAAGCCAATCCCTACTTGATTTGATGACTATTTATGAAGAATTTGGAACTTTTGAAGGCTTGAAGATTGCCATTGCAGGTGATATTACACACTCACGGGTTGCTAAGTCCAATATGCAAATTTTGAAACGTCTGGGAGCTGAGATTTTCTTTGCTGGACCGGAGGAATGGTACGCAGAGGAATTTGATGTCTATGGTCAGCATTTGAATATTGATGATATTGTGGAAACGGTAGATGTACTGATGTTGCTCCGTGTGCAACACGAACGACATGATGGTGATGGTGGTTTCTCTAAAGAAACTTATAACCGTTTGCATGGTTTAACAGAGGACCGCTACAAACGCTTGAAAGATAGGGCTATTGTCATGCACCCAGCTCCTGTCAATCGTGATGTAGAAATTGATGACCAATTGGTAGAGGCGCCAAAATCACGTATTGTCCGTCAAATGCAAAATGGTGTCTTTGTTCGGATGGCAATTTTGGAAGCAATTGTCAATGGCAAGGCTTAAAAGTAAACTGTTCAGGTATCTTAGAACTGAGCAGTTAGAAATTTTTTAGACTTATCTTATTTAATGTCGCTCAGAGAGGAGACGAATAGAAAGGCATGGGACAGGTCAATGGTTGCAAGCAACTCATTTCCCTACGCCTGCCTCTATGGAGGTCAGGCTATCCCCTTGCACTAGCAGTAAGGTTTATCTAATATCAAGCTAAACCTTACTGCGTCGGTCAGAGCAAGTCGGATGATATGCTAAAGCATTTGTCATCCTACGCAAAGTCATATGGGACCTTTGCTAACTCTGACACTAGTTTGTACAGTCAATTATTTTCGAATTAACCGTACAAACGTCGGACTATTATTTAATTCTATCCGGAGAGATAGAAAATAGAAAGGAGAAGATACAGGTTCGAGTAAGATTTGATTTTTATATTCGAACACGCCCTAAGGACTGTGTGAAAAAGATAAATATCGTCTTGACGCTTGTAGCGTCGGCGTCGAATTTCCTATTTTCACTTTGTCCTTTTAACGGGCTTTGTATCATAGATTATGTCAAAAAGACGTTTAATTTTGGAAGATGGCACTATTTTTGAAGGGGAGGCCTTCGGTGCTGATATTGATGTGACTGGTGAGTTGGTTTTCTCAACTGGGATGACAGGTTATCAGGAATCTATCACGGATCAGTCTTATAATGGTCAGATTTTAACCTTTACCTATCCCTTGGTAGGAAATTACGGGATTAACCGTGATGATTACGAGTCAATCAAGCCGACTTGTAAGGGAGTGGTTGTCAGTGAGTGGGCTCGTCGAGCAAGTAACTGGCGTAACCAGATGACCTTGGATGAATTTCTAAAGGCTAAGAAAATTCCAGCAATTTCTGGAATTGACACACGCGCCTTAACTAAAATTATTCGTCAGCACGGTACCATGAAGGCGACTCTTGCAAATGTCGGTGATTCTGTGGAGCATTTGACAGACCAGTTGAGAGCGACTGTTTTGCCAACCAACAATATCCAGCAAGTATCAACAAAAACAGCTTATCCTGCGCCTGGAGTTGGACGTAGCGTTGTTCTGGTTGATTTTGGCTTGAAACATTCTATTCTTAGAGAGTTAGCCAAGCGTGATTGCAATGTGACAGTTGTCCCTTATGACACTACTGCAGAAGAAATTCTTGCCCTCAATCCAGACGGTGTTATGTTGTCAAATGGTCCTGGAAACCCAGATGATGTTCCTGAAGCCTTGGATATGATTCGTGGTATTCTTGGCAAGATTCCAATTTTTGGTATCTGTATGGGGCACCAACTTTTTGCTAAAGCAAATGGGGCAACGACTTATAAAATGAAGTTTGGTCACCGTGGTTTCAACCACGCGGTGCGTGAAATTGCGACAGGTCGAGTGGACTTTACCAGTCAGAACCATGGTTATGCTGTAGCTCGTGAGGATTTGCCAGATTGTTTGATGATTACCCACGAGGAAATCAATGACAAATCAGTAGAAGGGGTACGCCACAAGTATCATCCAGGTTTCTCTGTTCAATTCCACCCGGATGCAGCACCCGGTCCACACGATGCCAGCTACCTTTTTGATGAATTTATGGATTTGATGGATTCGTTTAAAAAAGGGCAGTAAGGTTTAACTGATATCGAGTTAAACCTTACTGCGTCGGTCTATTATTTAATTCTATCCGGAGAGATAGAAAATAGAAAGGAGAAGATACAGGTTCGAGTTCCCTATTCGAACACGCCCTAAGGACTGTGCGAAAAAGATAAACGTCGTCTTGATGCTTGAAGCATCAGCGTCGCGTTTCCTATTTTCGCTTTGTCCTCTTAACGGGCTTTGTATCATACATTATGCCAAAACGTACGGATATTAAGAAAATTATGGTGATTGGGTCTGGTCCGATTATTATCGGTCAGGCTGCGGAGTTTGATTATGCTGGGACTCAGGCTTGTTTGGCTTTGAAGGAAGAAGGCTATAGTGTTGTCTTGGTCAATTCAAACCCTGCAACTATCATGACAGATAAAGAGATTGCAGACAAGGTCTATATTGAGCCGATTACGCTTGAATTTGTCACACGGATTTTACGGAAGGAGCGTCCAGATGCTCTCTTGCCAACTCTTGGTGGTCAGACTGGTCTCAACATGGCCATGGAATTGTCTAAGGCTGGTATTTTAGATGAGCTTGGAGTTGAGCTGTTGGGAACCAAACTGTCTGCAATTGATCAGGCAGAAGACCGTGACCTCTTCAAACAACTCATGGAAGACCTCAATCAGCCTATTCCTGAGTCAACGATTGTGACAACAGTTGAAGAAGCTTTGGAATTTGCTCGTGAAATTGGCTACCCTGTCATTGTTCGACCAGCCTTCACGTTGGGTGGTACTGGCGGTGGTATGTGTGCCAATGAAGAAGAACTGCGTGAAATTGCAGAAAATGGTCTGAAATTATCACCGGTGACCCAGTGTTTGATTGAGCGTTCCATTGCTGGATTCAAGGAAATTGAATACGAAGTGATGCGCGATGCGGCTGACAATGCCTTGGTCGTATGTAACATGGAAAACTTTGATCCTGTAGGGATTCATACTGGAGATTCTATCGTATTTGCCCCAACGCAGACGCTTTCGGATATTGAAAACCAGATGTTGCGTGATGCCAGTCTCAGCATTATTCGTGCTCTCAAAATCGAGGGTGGTTGTAATGTGCAGTTGGCACTGGATCCACATAGTTTCAAATACTATGTCATTGAAGTAAACCCACGTGTGTCTCGTTCGTCTGCCTTGGCATCTAAAGCGACAGGTTATCCGATTGCCAAATTGGCAGCAAAAATTGCGGTCGGATTGAGCTTGGATGAAATGGTGAACCCTGTTACAGGAACAACCTATGCTATGTTTGAGCCTGCTCTTGACTACGTTGTGGCAAAAATTCCACGTTTCCCATTTGATAAGTTTGAAAAAGGGGAGCGACGTCTTGGAACGCAGATGAAGGCAACTGGTGAGGTCATGGCCATTGGTCGTAATATCGAAGAAAGTTTGCTCAAGGCCTGCCGTTCTTTGGAAATCGGCGTCTACCACAATGAAATGCCTGAACTCAGCCAAGCAACAGATGACCAATTGGTTGAAAAGATTGTCAAGGCACAGGATGATCGTCTATTCTATCTTTCAGAAGCGCTTCGACGTGGCTATACAGTAGAAGAACTGGCTCAGTTGACTAAGATTGATATCTTCTTCCTCGATAAGCTGCTTCATATCTTAGAAATCGAGCAGGAATTGGCAATCAATCACGATAATATCGACTTATTGAAAAAAGCCAAGAAATACGGCTTTGCAGATCGCAAGATTGCGGAATTGTGGGGCAGAACAGAATCCTACATTCGTCAACTCCGTACTGAACACAAGATTGTCCCTGTTTACAAGATGGTAGATACTTGTGCGGCCGAGTTTGAAAGTTCAACGCCATATTTCTATTCAACTTATGAATGGGAAAATGAGTCCATCCGTTCGGAAAAAGAATCTGTTTTGGTTCTGGGTTCTGGACCGATTCGTATTGGACAGGGTGTGGAGTTTGACTATGCGACGGTGCATTCTGTCAAGGCCATTCAAGC
This sequence comes from Streptococcus suis, assembly GCF_046032115.1. Lineage (GTDB taxonomy): Bacteria > Bacillota > Bacilli > Lactobacillales > Streptococcaceae > Streptococcus > Streptococcus suis_AJ. The sequence continues at coordinate 16,016 of NZ_JARQOZ010000032.1, forward strand.
GGCTGGTTACGAAGCTATCATTATGAACTCAAACCCTGAAACAGTGTCAACAGACTTTTCGGTTTCGGACAAGCTTTACTTCGAGCCATTGACCTTGGAAGATGTCTTGAATGTGATTGACCTTGAGAAACCAAAAGGGGTTATCGTTCAGTTCGGTGGCCAGACGGCCATCAATTTGGCAGAGCCATTGGCCAAAGCAGGTATTCCAATCTTGGGTACGCAAGTAGCGGATTTGGATAGAGCTGAAGACAGGGATTTATTTGAAAAAGCCCTGAAAGACCTAGGGATTCCACAGCCACCAGGTCAAACCGCAACCAATGAAGAGGAAGCACTAGAAGCGGCCCGCAAAATTGGTTTCCCGGTACTTGTTCGCCCCTCTTATGTTTTGGGCGGTCGTGCTATGGAAATTGTCGAAAATGAAGAGGACCTACGTTCTTATATGAGAACGGCGGTCAAGGCTTCGCCAGAGCACCCAGTTTTGGTCGATTCGTACATCGTCGGTCGTGAGTGTGAAGTGGATGCCATTTCAGACGGTAAGGATGTCTTGATTCCAGGTATTATGGAGCATATCGAGCGCGCAGGGGTTCACTCAGGTGACTCGATGGCTGTTTATCCGCCACAAACCCTGTCTAAAGAGGTGCAGGCGACCATTGCAGACTACACTAGACGCTTGGCAATCGGTCTCAACTGTATCGGTATGATGAATATCCAGTTTGTTATCAAGGATGAAACGGTATATGTGATTGAGGTCAATCCTCGTGCTAGTCGTACGGTTCCATTCTTGTCCAAAGTCACAGACATTCCAATGGCCCAGGTTGCAACCAAATTGATTTTGGGACAAAGCCTTGCGGAACTGGGTTACCAAGACGGTCTTTATCCTGAAAGCAAGCAAGTACACGTTAAAGCACCAGTATTTTCATTTACAAAATTGGCTAAAGTTGACAGTTTGTTAGGCCCAGAGATGAAGTCTACTGGTGAGATTATGGGGTCTGATACAACTCTTGAAAAAGCACTTTATAAGGCTTTTGAAGCAAGTTATCAGCACCTAACCGAGTTTGGTAATGTTGTATTTACAATTGCGGATGAAGACAAGGAAGAAGCACTTGGTCTTGCCCAACGCTTCCATGAACTTGGTTATGGTCTACTGGCTACGGCTGGAACAGCTGTCTATCTAACAGAAAATGGTCTTTCCGTAACAACTGTTGGAAAATTGGGCGATGAGTCCTGTCAAGACATTCCTAGTCTGGTTCGAGCTGGAAAGGTTCAGGCGATTATCAATACGGTTGGTAAAAAACGTGTGGCCGACGGCGACGGGCAAGTGATTCGAAGCTCTGCTATTGAAGGAGGAATTCCGCTCTTTACGGCCCTCGATACTGCAGAAGCCATGGTAAAAGTGCTGGAGAGCCGTAGCTTCATGACACAGGCTATATAGAAGTTACTATCAGGATGAGCTTTGAGTTCGTCCTGATTTTTTGATATACTGAAGAGTATGAAAATGATTGTAACAACTAGTCTTGGGATGGATGAGGGGCTGGTCTATAGGGCTAGACGAATTGCCAGTGAACTGGGAATTGAATACAAGGAAAGAAAGAAGCAGTCGGTTGGAAAAATGTTGGGTACCTACGAGGCTGTCTTGGTTCTTTATAAGGATAAATTGATACTAGAGCAGAGGGGCGGGCAGGTTTTATTTTTCCACCCAGATACTGCCATGTTGCGGATTAAGTCTGGAAGAGATCCGATTTTAGAATTACTTGGAAAAGAAAAACAATCAATAATAGACTGTACTATGGGCTTGGGATCTGATAGCATAGTGTTAGCGAGTGCTGGTCATCGGGTGACAGCCTTGGAAAGTTCTAAGCTAGTGCACTTTATTGTGAGTCGGGGTTTACAGGATTTTGATAGTGGGCTGCAAGAGGTCAATCGAGCCATGAAATCTATCCAGACAATTTGGACAGATAGTCTGACTTATTTGAAAGAGCAAATAGATAAGTCTGTTGATGTCATTTACTTTGATCCCATGTTTTCAGAAGAAATCAAGGAATCACAAAATCTTTCTGGCTTGTCTGGTTTGGCTGATAGAAGTCGTTTAACGGAGGAAATTGTATCTGAGGCTAAACGAGTAGCTAGGAAGAAATTGATTATAAAGGCTCATTTTCGAGATCAGGTCTTTGAAGAATTTGGCTTTAAACGTCATGTCAGACCTAATCAAAAATTTCACTACGGAGAAATTATTTTGGAGGAGGAAGTATGAAAATCATCGTAACAGGCTTTGATCCCTTTGGTGGCGAGCCTATTAACCCAGCCTTGGAAACAATCAAATCTCTACCTAAGACCATTGCTGGTGCAGAGATTATTCTTGTAGAGATTCCGACTGTTTTTGACAAGGCTGCGGATGTTTTAGAGGAGAAAATGGCAGAACATTTACCTGATGCGGTACTATGTATTGGTCAGGCTGGTGGGCGAGTTGATTTAACTCCTGAGCGTATAGCCATTAACCAAGATGATGCACGCATTCCAGACAATGAAGGGCAACAGCCGATTGATAGAACGATTCGAGAAGATGGTCAGCCTGCTTATTTCTCCACCTTACCCATCAAAGCAATGGTTGAAGCTATTCATAATATTGGGCTTCCAGCTTCTGTTTCTAATACTGCTGGGACCTTTGTCTGCAACCATCTCATGTATCAAGCTCTTTACTTGGCGGAGAAACAATTTCCAAAGACTAAGGTCGGTTTTCTCCATATTCCCTTCTTGCCAGAGCAGGTTGTCGACAAGCCAGGACTGGCTTCCATGTCTTTGAACGATATTGTAAGAGGAGTTGAAGTTGCCATAGGAGCAATCGTTGAATATAGGGATAAAGAGGATATAAAAAAGGGTGGTGGTAGTACACACTAATGAAAAATATTATGGAAGCAAGAAAACGTGTAGAGGAAATGGAAAAACTATTTAATAGGCATCTAGAGCTGAACAAGTCCCTTTCCGATAGTGTGACTCAACTCAATCAGGAACAATCGACTTATTTACAGTTATTAGATTGTTACCAGAGCCAGATCTATATGGAAGATCTTGATTTATCTAATAAGGGGGATTTCAATGGTATTCCTTGCGGAGTATTGAGTGAAGATGGAGTCTATAATTTACTGTTTGACCGTATAAATCTCGCAAGTCAACTGAGAGAACTAGCAGATATGCTCGAGCAATAAAATTTTTTAAAACCTGTCAAGTTTTTTTCTTGACAGTTGGTCAAAGTGTGTTATAATAGAACATGTGCTAAATAGCTCTGCTATTTCACCGAATAAAAATATAAAGAAAAGAGAACATTTAAAAATGGCAGTTAAAATCCGTTTGACTCGTATGGGTTCTAAAAAGAAACCTTTCTACCGTATTAACGTTGCAGACTCACGCGCACCACGCGATGGTCGTTTCATCGAAACAGTTGGTACTTACAACCCACTTTTGGCTGAAAACTCAGTAACTCTTAAAGAAGAGCGTGTACTTGAGTGGTTGGCAAAAGGTGCACAACCTTCTGATACAGTTCGTAGCCTTCTTTCAAACGCTGGCGTGATGAAGAAATTCCACGAGCAAAAATTCTCTAAATAAGAACAGTAAGCGAGAACACTTATGGACATGATTGAAAATCTCATTATTGCGATTGTGAAACCTTTGATTTCACAGCCTGATAGCTTGACAATTAAAATTGTTGATACACCGGAATTTTTAGAATATCATTTGGATTTGGATAAATCTGATATTGGCCGTATCATTGGGAAAAAAGGACGCACAATTTCTGCAATCAGAACGATTGTTTACTCTGTTCCAACAAGTGATAAAAAAGTTCGTTTAGTGATCGACGAGAAAGAATAGAAAGTCACCATTTGGTGGCTTTTAACGTTGACAAAGGGGCTATGCCCCTTTTTATCGTCATTTAGTTTATCTTTTATTACGTCGACGAATGATGAAACTTCGTTTCCTTATCTCCAACTTCAAATAATTTCATCATTATTTGAACTCACCTTGCCTGATTGAAACAGTCTGGGGGATACGAATAGTCTGGTGGACTATTCGTACCTGAGCCTGAAAACAAAAAAGCGAAGTACATCAGCTGGTCACCTAGAAACATGAAAGCATTGAGTTATGCCTGCGGCTGTTGAAGCGAACTTGGTTCGCACTATCTCCAGCCTTCAAAGGTTCCCCAAACCTTTGAAGCGAGTACTAAAAGTAAACTAAAAGACTGTAACATATAGAAAGGGTGAAAAGATGAATCTGATTTGGACCTATTTGAAAAAATATCCTAAGTGGATTGCCTTGGACTTGTTGGGGGCCATCTTATTTGTAGTAGTAAACTTAGGGTTACCGACATTTTTGGCGAGAATGATTGACCAAGGAATTACAAAAAATGATGTTGGTCAGCTCTATTATTGGGCGGGAATGATGGGCTTGATTGTCTTGCTTGGTATAGTTGGAAGAATAACGCTTGCCTATGCGGCTGGTCAGTTGACAACCAACATTGTAAAAGATATTCGAAATGATTTGTACGAGAAAATTCAGGACTATTCACACCATGAATATGAACAGATTGGTGTTTCTTCTCTAGTTGCTCGTATGACAAATGATGCTTTTGTTCTCATGCAATTCTCTGAAATGGTGTTGAAATTAGGTATTATTACACCCTTGATGATGATTGCCTCTGTCATTATGACCTTGGTAACCAGTCCGAGTCTAGCTTGGACAGTTGCAGTGGCCATGCCTTTTCTGGTTTTTGTTATTTTCTATGTGGCAACCAAAACTCGTCCCTTATCAGAAAAACAACAGAAACGTTTGGATACCATTAACCAATATGTTCGTGAAAATCTCATGGGCTTACGTGTTATTCGGGCATTTACTCGGGAAGAATTTCAGGAAGAGCGTTTTGCGACAGTCAATGAAGAATATACTGAAACATCTAAAAAACTTTTTAACCTGACTGGTCTGACAGAGCCTCTTTTTGTCCAGATTATCATTGCCATGATTGTGGCCATTGTTTGGTTTGCTTTGGAACCCTTGAAAACGGGCAGTCTGCAAATCGGTGATTTGGTAGCCTTTATCGAATATAGTTTCCACGCGCTTTTCTCATTCTTGCTCTTTGCTAACTTGTTTAACATGTATCCACGGATGTCGGTATCGAGCCAACGGATTCAGGAAGTCTTGGATATGTCCATTTCCATTTCTAAGAATGAAGATGGGATTACAGAAACAGATACTCGTGGTTATTTGGAATTTGAAAATGTAACTTTTGCCTATCCTGGTGAAACGGAATCGCCTGTTCTCCACAATATTTCATTTAAGGCTAAGCCTGGGGAAACCATTGCCTTTATTGGTTCAACTGGTTCTGGTAAGTCTTCTTTGGTACATTTGATTCCGCGTTTCTATGATGTGACACTTGGTCGTATCTTGGTGGACGGTGTGGATGTCAGACGCTACAATCTAAAGGCACTCCGCAGCAAGATTGGCTTTATTCCGCAGAAAGCTCTGCTATTTACCGGAACAATCGCAGAAAACCTCAAGTACGGTAAGATGGATGCTAGTCTTGCTGAACTTCATGATGCGACGGATGTTGCTCAAGCTAAGGAATTTATCGAGAGTAAGGAAGAGAAATTCGACACCCATCTAGCTGAAGGCGGAAGCAACCTGTCAGGTGGGCAAAAACAACGTTTGTCTATCGCACGTGCCATTGTCAAACAGCCAGATATTTATATCTTTGATGACTCTTTCTCTGCTTTGGACTATAAGACGGATGCGATTTTGAGGAGTCGTTTGAAGGAAGTGACGGAGAATGCGACTGTCTTGATAGTTGCCCAACGTGTCGGAACCATTATGGATGCTGACCAGATTATCGTGCTGAACGAAGGTGAAATCGTTGGCCGTGGTACTCATAATGAATTGATGGAAAGCAATGAGATTTACCGAGAAATTGCCAACTCTCAACTTAACCGTCAATCGCTAACAGAAGAATAGGAGGAATTATGAAGAATAGATCAGTATTTACCCGTGTTTGGGACTATTTGCGTCGTTACAAATCTTCTGTATTTTTAGCTGTTTTTCTAAAGACCATCAGTGCAGTTATGAATGCCTTGGAACCCTTTGTATTGGGGCTTATCATCACAGAATTGACTAAAAATCTGTTAGACATGGCAAATGGAGTAGAAGGAGCGCAGATTAACTATTCCTACATTGCCATCATGCTTGCCATCTATGCCCTACGCGCTCTGATGTATGAAATCGGTGCTTATGGTTCTAACTTTTTTATGACCAAGGCAGTGCAGGGGGCGATCAAGGATTTGCGTCAGGACTTGAGCCACAAAATTAACAAGATTCCTGTTTCTTATTTTGACAAGCACCAGTATGGTGACTTACTCGGGCGTTTTACAAGCGATGTGGAAACTGTTTCGAATGCCCTACAACAAAGTTTTCTCCAGCTAGTTAATGCCGTTCTGACTCTCTCTCTAGCCATTTTCATGTGTTTCTGGTTGGATGTATCCCTAGCTCTTGTGGTCGTGACCTTGGTTCCTGTGACCTATTTTGGTTCCAAGTTTGTCATGGGCAAATCCCAGCCTTATTTCAAGCAACAGGCTGATGCCCTAGGTCGATTGAACGGTTTTGTCCAAGAAAATCTGACAGGTTTTAACGTTCTCAAACTCTACGGTCGTGAAGAAATTTCTACTGAAGAATTTCGCCAGATTACCGCAGATTTGCAGGAAGTTGGTTTCAAGGCTAGTTTCATGTCAGGCTTGCTCATGCCCCTGGTACACGGTTTGTCAAACATTGCCTATGTAGTAGTGGCCTTACTTGCTGGTCTGAAAGTCCTTGCGGGTACATTGACAGTTGGTAATATGCAGGCCTTCGTCCAATACGTCTGGCAGATTTCTCAGCCCGTCCAAACCTTGACCCAGTTGGCACCCCAGTTGCAGTCTGCTAAATCTTCCCTTGAACGCATCTTTTCAGTCTTAGATGAGCTTGACGAAGAAGACGCCAATGCGCTAGAGTTGACAGCTAGTCTGACCGGACAAGTCAGCTTTGAACAGGTCGAATTTGGCTATTCAGAAGACAAGCCACTTATTCGTAACTTTAATCTTGATGTTGAACCAGGAGAAATGGTGGCTATCGTTGGACCAACAGGGGCTGGTAAGACAACCCTCATCAACCTGCTCATGCGTTTCTATGATGTGACATCAGGTGCTATCAAGGTAGATGGTCAGGATATACGGAATATTTCTCGTCAATCTTACCGTAGTCAATTTGGTATGGTCTTGCAGGATGCTTGGCTCTATGAAGGGACCATCAAGGAAAACCTGCGTTTTGGACGTCTGGATGCGACGGATGAGGAAATTGTGGAGGCAGCCAAAGCCGCCAACGTTGACCACTTTATCCGTACCCTGCCTGGCGGTTATAATATGGAAATGAACCAGGAATCCAGCAATATTTCCCAAGGTCAGAAACAGCTCTTGACCATTGCGCGTGCTTTGTTGGCGGATCCTGCTATTCTGATTCTTGACGAAGCGACTTCTTCAGTTGATACCCGTTTGGAACTCTTGATTCAAAAGGCCATGAAACGATTGATGAAAGGACGGACCAGTTTCGTCATCGCCCATCGCTTATCTACCATTCAGGAAGCTGATAAGATTTTGGTCTTGAAAGATGGACAGATTATTGAACAAGGCAACCACGACAGTCTTTTGGCAGACAAAGGTTTCTATTATAATCTGTATCAAAGTCAGTTTAGTCAATCTAATACTCTTCGAAAATCAAAAGCAGACGTTGTTGACTCGATTTGATGAACTTCAGTTCTATCTGCATCTTCGTCGCCTAGCCTGATTTTGATTTTCATTGAGTATACATAAAACGAACTCCCTTGTCAGTGACAGGGAGTTTTCTCATATACATGTTTGTAAAAATTAATAGGAAATTTCGGATAATAGTCCCTCAGCGGTAGTGGTTGGGAGGATGCGGACACGATTGAGAGTCAGTAATCCGTCACTAGCAGAAGCCAAGCCGTTGTTAGTAGTCACACCAAGTTTATAGCCAGCTTGTTCTGTCAAGGCTACGGTGTCTGCTGAGTATCGTCCACCAGGGTAGGCGATAGCGATGGTTTCCTGATTTAATTGGCTGTCAAGATAGGCTTTAGAGGAAGTAAGTTCATTTGTTTGATCCTCGATAGAACTATACTCTAAATCAGGATGGTTGACGGTATGCCCTTGGAAGGAGAGCCCTGCGGTCTGCATTTCCTTGATTTGCTCGATGGTCAGATGACCAGCCTGTCCATATTCAGTAAACCCTGTAATGACATTGTTGGTTGCCTTCATTTGATATTGCTTAAGCAATGGGTAGGCGTAACTATAAAAATCCCAGAGGCTATCGTCAAAGGTTAGCCAGACAACCTTTTTACCAGCAGGAAGGACATTTTCTGTCAATACCTTATAAGCCTCTTCAGGTGATAAAGTATAGTAACCTGCATCTTGCAATGCTTTTAGATGACTTTCGAAAGTCGTTGGATCTACGATAAGATTCGCATTAGCTTCTTCCTCGGGAGCCATTACGTGAATGGCATGATACATGAGGATTGGAAGTTTGATAGGTTCAGTTTGCTGTTCCCAAATGATTTCTGTTTGTACTTCACTACTTTCTGAAGTCATAACACTCGAACTGGCTGTTGTCTCAATCGTTGAAGCTTTGGAATCACTTTGCTGCTTAGATGGCTGTTTTAGAAAGATTAGAAAAATAGATAGTAGAGTCACTACTAACAATGCGATACCAAGTAGCATTGGCACAAGTTGTTTCTTTTGTGTGCGGCTTCGACGGGCTCTTCTTGAATGTTTCATTATCTTATCTCCATAATCATATATTAAAACAATTATATCAAATTTTTTGCCAAATAGTCAGAATATTTGTTATAATGGGAGAAATACATTTTAAAGGAGAGCACATGGTAGTTAAGATAGGATTATTAGGATTTGGAACCGTTGCGAGTGGTGTGCCATTTTTATTGAATGAGAACACCGAAAAAATTGAAAAGGCTGCAAAAGATACTATTGAAGTAGCAAAAGTTCTTGTAAAAGATGATACTGAAAAAGAACGCTTGTTAGCTGCAGGCCATAACTACAATTTTGTGACAAATATTGATGACATTTTGGCTGACGACGAGATTGCAATTGTCGTTGAATTGATGGGGCGTATTGAACCTGCTAAAACCTTTATTACACGTGCTCTTGAAGCTGGTAAACATATCGTAACTGCTAACAAAGATTTGTTGGCAGTTCATGGTAGCGAATTACGTGCCTTGGCTGAAGAGAAAGGTCTTGCACTTTATTATGAAGCTGCAGTTGCAGGTGGTATTCCAATCTTGCGTACCTTGGTCAACTCTTTGGCTGCTGATAAGGTGACTCGTATCCTCGGTGTATTGAATGGTACTTCAAACTTCATGTTGACTAAGATGGTTGATGAAGGCTGGACTTACGAAAAAGCTCTTCAAACAGCGCAGGAACTTGGCTATGCAGAATCTGACCCTACAAATGATGTTGAAGGTATTGATGCGGCATACAAGGCAGTTATCCTCAGTCAATTTGCATTCGGAATGACTGTTGATTTTGAACATGTGGCTCACAAGGGAATTTCAAACATCACGCCAGAAGATGTAGCAGTAGCTCAAGAATTGGGCTATGTCATCAAACTTGTGGGCGATATTCAAGAAACCACCTCTGGTATTGCTGCCGAAGTATCTCCAACCTTCCTACCGAAAAATCATCCACTTGCTAGCGTCAATGGTGTAATGAATGCTGTATTTGTCGAATCTATCGGTATCGGTCAGTCTATGTACTATGGACCAGGTGCAGGTCAGAAGCCAACAGCAACAAGTGTAACGGCTGACATTATCCGTATCGTTCGTCGCTTGAAAGACAATACTATCGGCAAAGCATTTAACGAATATAGCCGCCCACTTCAATTGGCAGCCCCAAGCGATGTGAAGAGCGAATATTATTTCTCAATTGATGCGCCTGATAAAAATGGAAAAATGCTTCGTTTAGCAGAAATCTTCAATTCTGAAGAAATCTCCTTTAAGCAAATTCTGCAACAAGCTGCGGATGGCGAAACTGCTCGCTTAGTCATTGTGACCCATGAAATGAGCAAGACACAATTGGAAAATGTAACAGCTAAATTGGCTCAAGAAACAGACTTTACAGTCTTGAATACCTTCAAGGTGTTGGGAGAATAAGATATGAAAATCATTATTCCAGCAACATCAGCCAATATTGGTCCTGGTTTTGACTCTGTTGGTGTTGCCCTTTCAAAATACTTGACTATTGAAGTTTTGGAACAAACAGAGGATTGGGTCATTGAACACAATCTCGATCATGTACCTTCTGACAAAAACAATCTTTTGATTAAGACTGCACTAAAAGTGGCTAAAAATTTGCAACCACATCGGATCAAGATGACCAGTGACATTCCATTGGCACGTGGTTTGGGCTCATCCAGTTCCGTTATCGTAGCTGGTATCGAATTGGCTAATCAATTAGCAGGTTTGAACATGACAGCGGATGAAAAATTGCTCAAAGCTACAGAAATTGAAGGTCATCCTGATAATGTAGCTCCAGCAATTTTCGGTAATTTAGTCATCTCTAGCTATGTTAATAAGAAAGTACAGGCAGTTGTAACAGAATTCCCAGAAGCAAGTTTTGTTGCCTTTATTCCAAACTACCCACTGCGTACGGTTGAAAGCCGAGGTGTACTACCTTCTCAGATGGGGTACAAGAAAGCAGTGGCTGCTAGTGCCATTGCTAACGTTGCTGTTGCCAGTTTGATGGCAGGTGATCTGGAAAAGGCTGGTCAAGCTATCCAATCAGATATGTTCCATGAACCATTCCGTCAATTGTTGGTTAAGGAATTCTGCCCTATTAAGCAAACCGGACAAGAGTTAGGTGCCTATGCAACCTATCTTTCAGGTGCTGGACCAACTGTTATGGTATTGGCTCCAAAAGATAAGGAAGAGGCTATTGTTCTAGCATTAGAGGAACTAAATCTAGACGGAACTGTCCACCGCCTTCAAGTTGATACCAAGGGGATTGCTATTGTATAGATAGTGAGAAGCTATCATTTGCAAAACTAAAAATGTTTATTTTATTGGAGTTCGCCATCGCTACTATACGCGGTAGGAAGGGAGCTCCTTTTTTGTGCATTCCATTCTCCATTTCAAAATATTGGGGCAAATTAATTTGGCTTGTGAAAGTATTTTTGTTGAATCATTCCCGTAGTTGGTTATGCCCTACCCATCATAGCTTTTCAAACTTTCAAAAAGAAAAATCGCCACGGTA
>NZ_JARQOZ010000033.1:0-767 GCF_046032115.1 Streptococcus suis
GTTTCAATGGCTCACCATTTGGATCTACTGGTACATATCCTGGTACATGTGGAATTGTTGGAACATCTGTACCTGGTCTGCTTGGATCCGTTGGATCGTTAGGGTAAACGATTGGATCGGTTGGCTGACCTGGGATATTTGGAACCCATGAACCGAGTTCCTTGTAAATATAAGTAACTGTTGTTCCACCTGATGGAATCTTACCACTTGGAGTTCCTTCTACTTTTTCAAGGATGTAACCGTTGATAACTTTACCACTTGTCGTATAGTCATCCCCAACCTTACCTGGAATATTTTCAGATGGTACCAATTCTTTACCATTTTCATCTACATAACGTACAACTACTGTTGATTCTTCTGGTACATAGTTGATTGGCGTATCCTCACCTGGGTTAGATGGTACCGGTGGTGCAATGTAACCCTTAGTTGGATCGTCTGGATCTACTGGTTCTAATGGAGTTGTTTCATCTGGTCCTACTGGGATATAACCTGGAATATATGGAATGGTTGGAACATCCGTACCTGGTTGTGTTGGATCAGTTGGATCATTAGGGTAAACCGTTGATGGTACTTCAATTGTTCCAGTTGGTGGTTTCGGAATCCATGAACCGAGTTTCACATAAGTGACAACTTCTGTGATGTTTCCTGTCGTTTCTGTCGCAGCGACATTGGCAACAGTTGAATCAAGTTCTACCTTAGTACCGTTGTTGGTTGCTTCTTTTGCGATGTAACCCCCAACTGTTGGCAATGGATGTCCTTCCAGAGTC
>NZ_JARQOZ010000033.1:867-26558 GCF_046032115.1 Streptococcus suis
TTGTCTTTGTTCACTACGGTGTAGCCAAGGTTTTCAAATTCCTTAATCTTAGCAGCTGGATCAAAGCCAAACTCATCCCCTGTTTTACCATTTAGAGTCTCAGTGAACTTAACAGTGTTATCTGTTGTATCGACAAATTTAACTGTGCCGACTTGTGGTGCTTTTACATACGGAATTTCCGTATCAACTGTTGGATCTGCTGGGACTGGTGGTGCTTTGTAACCCTTAGTTGGATCTGCTGGATCAACTGGAGTTAACGGTGTTGTTCTATCTGGTCCTACTGGGACATAGCCTGGAATATATGGAATTGTTGGAACATCCGTACCTGGTCGTGTTGGATCAGTTGGATCATTAGGGTAAACCGTTGGTGGAACTTCCACTGTACCTGTTGGTGGTTGTGGAATCCATGAACCAAGTTTCACATAAGTAACGACTTCTGTGATGTTTCCTGTCGTTTCTGTCGCAGCGACATTGGCAACAGTTGAATCAAGTGCTACCTTAGTACCGTTGTTGGTTGCTTCTTTTGCGATGTAACCCCCAACTGTTGGCAATGGATGTCCTTCCAGAGTCGCATCGCCGTCTTTAGCTGTCCATGCTTGCCATGTGACTTCACCTGTAACGTGGTTGATTTCACCTGAACGCTCAAATGTAACGGAGTTGCTTGAGCCTGGAGCTGCTTCGCCACCTTCTGCTTTCACATAAGTAACGGTACGGCTGATCGTACGGGTCACATCATCAACACCCTTATCTGTTGGCCATTTTGGTCCATCTGGATTGTTTGGATCAATTGGCTCACCTGGTTTACCTGGTTTATCTGGGGTAATTGGGGATACTTTTGGTGTCAATTCGAAGACGAAGTCTTGGGAATTGCCGTCGATGTTATCGAAGGTACCTGTTGAGCTGTAGTTGTCTTTGTTCACTACGGTGTAGCCAAGGTTTTCAAATTCCTTAATCTTAGCAGCTGGATCAAAGCCAAACTCATCACCTGTTTTACCACTAAGGTTTTCTGTAAATTTAACTGTGTTGTCTGTTGTGTCAACAAATTTAACTGTGCCGACTTGTTGTTTAACATAAACAAGTGTTAATTCTTGAACAGTATCTACTTTTATTGCACCTTCGTATGAAGTGATTTTTTCGGTGAATCTTTCTTCTGGATCTGTCGCTTTTTTAATATTAGTGTCTATTGCTTTAAATAAATAAACAGTTCCATCTGCTGCAGTAATTTCAGATTTTTCCGCTGATTTTACATTAAAAGTAGTACCTGAAGTTTTATGATCAATGACTACATTTGCATCAGCAATTTCTTCTCCATTTTCATTAATATAGAAAACTTTTACTCCACCTTTTTCAGCATAGTAATAAGTTACATCTCCTGTCGATGGTGAGAATTCATTAAACATAAACATTCTTTTCCCACCAAAACTTGTCTTGTCACTTCCGGTATGTACATTGCCGTCAAAATCAATATATTGGCCACTTTCATTCACAAGTATGTATTCGTATGGCAAAAACATAGCTTTCGGATATCCATTTTGTTCAAATAAAGTGTTGGTGATTTCGTGACTTACAGGACCATATTTACCATCACCATAAGGAGCACCATACTTATTTCTAATCCATAAACGATTTGATGTATATGTCCATACCTCTTTGCCAGTTAATAAATCCGGACCTGTATTTCCTGCCCTTGGAGCTACATCATCTGAAACAAACATCAAAAGAAATGGCGCATTTAATGCTTTTATTTGAGTCAGTTTTTCTTCATTTGAAAGTGATGTATCATTAATTATTGCTATTGTTTCTTCTAATTTCAGATCTTCAGCAGTTACATCTGTTTTTTTATAGTATTCTTTTACATCTTCATGATCTACATTAAGAGCAAAGTTTAAGAATTTAGAAGTTCCGTCTTCTTTTGAAAACGTTTGTACCATCACGACGTTATGACTTGCTGCCCAACTTCCTGATATAACATAAGAACCTTTAACATAGGTTGGTCCAACAACTCCTGTATTGCTTTGTGGAGTCTTAACTAACTCATAGTTCTCAAAATCTGCTGCACCAGCTATCGTGTATGTATCCCCTGAATTTGCATCAGATAAAGTGTAAGTGGCTAATAATTTTTCTTCTTTGAGTGCTGTCTTTTCTAAGACATATTTTGTAGTTACATCTAAACCACTAGTTGGAATTGGTGAAGAAAAACTATTTTGTACACTTCCTTGTATTGTAGTTGATTCTGAAGAATAAATAATCGTAGATAAGGCCGACCCACCTATACCTGCATAAACATCTAAATTTCTAAGCGTTGAAGTTTGACCATCTTTAGAAAAATTAAATTCACTGTTCGTTATTTTATATTGAAAACTTTTATTTTCTTTTATTGGTGATGACGCAGCAAGTGTTTTTATGTTATTAAATTGTTTACTTTCACCAGGTGAAATTGTTAGTGTTTCTACTACGTTGTGATTTGCAGATCTATCAACCAATTCCGCTAAGACACTACCATCATTTAAGGTACTATTGGTAGAAAATCTCATGTACCAATTTTTATCAAAGCGATAATTAAATGAACCTTCGCTTTTTATGCTAGTATCTGTAGGATCTTGATTTCCTGATAAATCTACAACAAAAAATGTTTTATAGTCAGCAACCTCAGTTAATTTGTATTCACTATTGATATCTTCATCAGTTGGAGTAATTGTCGCCTCTTGTTCAGCCACTTCTTTATTTAAAACTGCTGCATTTTCAGTCCAGTTACCTGTACTCTGGGTTACTGTTGCCGATGCTGTCGTAGTTGTCAAAGCCACTTGAATTACATCAGTTCCCAAGAACTTACGCAATTCCAAAGCCAGAGCTTCAACATTTGAACGAACTGCATCGATTTGTGCATTCACAGCTTCAAGTGTTGCTGTTGAGTTATTCAAAACAGCTGTTGCTTCTGTTGCAGTTAATTTTGTTGCTGCCGCAGCTGATTTCAATGCCTCGTTATCGCTATCAGCCGCAGCAACTAGACGCTCAGCTTCATTTGCCAAGACTTCAGCTTCTGAAGTTACTTGTTCAAGAACAACTTTCGCTTCTTCAACTGTTGCTGGAGTTTTAACAGTTTCCGCTACTGATTCAGTAGTAGCAGCTTTCGTTTCTGTAGATGTAGTTGTTTCGCTTGAAGCTGTTTCTGTAGCTTTTGACTCAGTAGTTGCGGTTGTAGTTGTTGCTTCAGCTTTCTTAACAACTTTTACAGTCACCACGTTCGCAGCACCTTCTGTTACTTCTTGAGTCACAGTCGCTGTTTGACCTGATACCAATTCGTAACCATCAGGTAGTTCTGTAGCTACAGTAACGCTAGTTTTTGCAGTAGCTTCATTAGTACTTACAGTTGCTAATTTCACATCCGCTTTTACTACAGTACCATCTTCCAACACATATTGAACGATGTAGTTAATCGCTGCAGAACGCTCTGTATTTGTAGCAGTTGCAACTGTTTCAGTAGTTGAAGCTTCTGTAGATGAAGATGTAGTTGCTGCTGATTCTGAAGCTGAAACAGCTGTTTCTGTTGATGACGCTACACTTGCCTCTTCAACGACAGCTTCAGAGCTTGCTGACGAATCTGTCGTCAATGCAACAGTCGTTGTTGTTTCTGATGAAGCAACAGCTTCCTCGGCTTTAGCTACTTGTGCCCCAGCACCAAGAACCAAGGACATACCAAGCAAGACACTGGCAGCACCAAAATGATACTTACGAATCGAGAAATGTTGTCTCGTTCCGTACCAATCAAAGGACTTTTTCTTTGCTTTGCGCATATTTACCTCCGAAAAGAAATTTAGAGCTAGAAAAATAACTTCTCAACTAATTGTGAAGTCAAAATGGATAATCTTAAAATATAAAATAAATAGTGTGGTCGTAACAAATTTCATTAATAATCTTTGGGGAGGATTAGTACTCATTGTTCCGTAACTTTTATAAAGAAAATATTTTGATTCCAATTATTATATAAAGTATTAAACTAGTTCTTTTATGATATTTGATATATCAATTTTATCTTACCATACCCCCCCCCCCATTTTTCAAGTAAAAGATTTATTTTCAATACATTTTGTAAAACCCACTTTTAAAGGATTAGCCGATGTTGGTTACAACGCCTCTAAACATCTTGGGTTCTATGGTTTCAAGGTTCATATGCTGGTGACCTTATCTGGTTATATTTTGAACTATGTTGTCACGCCAGCCTCTGTTCATGACATCAAGGTGGTTTATGAATTATTAGAAGGGTGTAAGCAATCGGTTATCCTAGGTGATTTAGGCTACCTGAGCAGTGAACTCAAGAAGGACTTAGAGCAAGAAGGGTACCATCTATGGACGCCATTTCGACAAAACATGGCAGGAGCTGAAGAGCATAACGATTGAAAAGTAATGGCCATGAGACGAACTATAGAAACACGTTATTCTGAATTATGTCGCCTCTTTGACATCGAACATACATTAGCTAGAGGGCTAGCCGGACTACAGTTACGAATGGAACAAATTATTCTAGCTCATAACTTACGCTATTTTGAAATGAACTTGCACCACGGATAATGATATATAAGTTCTTGCACAAAAAAAAGGAAAGGCGAACCTTTCCTTTTAATTATTTTACCTTGATAGGAGGTTAGGAAAAATAATGTAATTAGTCTTCGTTGCGACGACGTTTGCCTGCAAGAGCAAGAGCTGCTACAAGCATTGCTGCACCCAACACACTTGCTGCTGATGAAGCTTCACCTGTATTTGGCAATTGAGCCACACCAGTCTTAGTAGTAGTTGTTGGAGCTACAGGAGCTTGTGGTTTTGGTGCAACAGGTTTGCTTACCTTACGGTAAACATGATATGTATTACCGTCACCATCAGTGTATGTCTTACCTGTGAACTCATATCCTGGGATTGACTTGTTAGGTGTTGTACCTTCTTCTTGCGGTGCAATCGGATTACCTTCTTCATCAACGTGGTTAGTTACAACTTTCTTAGTTGGTGTTTTCTTGTAGATGTGGGTTGTGTTACCATCTTCGTCAGTAATCGTCTTACCTGTGAACTCGTATCCTGGGATTGACTTATTAGGTGTTGTACCCTCTTCTTGCGGTGCAATTGGGTTACCATCTTCGTCAACGTGGTTTGTCACAACCTTCTTAGCTGGAGTCACTTTACGGTAAACGTAAGTTACTTCAGTTGTCTTACCACCTACAACAGTACCAGTTTCTGAACCATCAACACGAACAAGCTCATAAGTTGTACCATCTTCTGTAGTGATAGTGTTTGGCTTGTTATCAGTTGTATCGTATGATTTACCAGCAGGTGCATCAGTTTCATCCTTAACTGGACTCTTGATAACTGTACCGTCTTCTGTTACGTAGTTAACCACAACATTACCATTTTGAACGTAAGGGATTAGTGTGTCTTCACCTGGATTTTCTGGTGTTGGTGGCACATAACCCTTACCTGGATCATTTGGATCTACTGGTTTCAATGGTGTGTTGTCCTTAGGATCTACTGGTGTGTAGCCCGGAACGTTTGGAATCACTGTACCTGGAGTTGGTGTTACTGGTACGTCTGGAGTGTTTGGATCAAATGGATATGGAATTACTGGGCGTTCGTTTTCTGGAACACCTGGAATTTCTGGAATCCAGTTCGCAACTTTCTTATACACATAAGTGATTTCTGTTGTCTTACCACCTTCAACTTTACCAGTTTCTGAACCAATTGTCTTAGATGGGATCAATACATAACGTGAACCGTCTTCTGTAACAATCTCTGTTGGTTTGTTATCAGTTGTATCGTATGATTTACCAGCAGGTGCATCAGTTTCATCCTTAACTGGACTCTTGATAACTGTACCGTCTTCTGTCACGTAGTTAACCACAACATTACCATTTTGAACGTAAGGGATTAGTGTGTCTTCTCCTGGATTTTCTGGTGTTGGTGGCACATAACCCTTACCTGGATCGTTTGGATCTACTGGTTTCAATGGTGTGTTGTCCTTAGGATCTACTGGTGTGTAGCCTGGAACGTTAGGAATCACTGTACCTGGAGTTGGTGTTACTGGTACGTCTGGAGTGTTTGGATCAAATGGATATGGAATTACTGGACGTTCGTTTTCTGGAACACCTGGAATTTCTGGAATCCAGTTCGCAACTTTCTTATACACATAAGTGATTTCTGTTGTCTTACCACCTTCAACTTTACCAGTTTCTGAACCAATTGTCTTAGATGGGATCAATACATAACGTGAACCGTCTTCTGTAACAATCTCTGTTGGTTTGTTATCAGTTGTATCGTATGATTTACCAGCAGGTGCATCAGTTTCATCCTTAACTGGACTCTTGATAACTGTACCGTCTTCTGTCACGTAGTTAACCACAACATTACCAGCTTGTTCATAAACATACTTAACAGTTGTTGTACCCTCAACGACATTACCTGTTTCCACTGCTGAGTCAGCTTTCACTTCTTTGTAGTAGTAAACTGTACCATCAGTTGCAGTAATCTTAGCTGGCTTGTGATCAAGAGTTGTGTAAGCCGTACCTGTTGATGAAGCAGGAGTGTCCTCAACATCAGCGGCAATTTTCTCACCAGCTGTGTTGTAGTACTCAACTACAACGTTACCTTTCACTTCTTCGTAAACGTAAGTGACTTGCTTATCTTCGCCAGAAGTTACTGTACCGTTCTCTTCGCCTTTAGTTGCTTTTGGAACGAGTTTGTAGGTCTTACCATCTTCTGTTGTGATGGTAGTTGGTTTGTTGTCTTCTGTTGAGTAAGTCTTACCTGGTTCAGCGTTCTCTTCGTCTTTGACTGGAGATTTGATAACTTTACCATCAGTTGTTACATAATTCACTGTAACAGATCCGCCTGGTTCGTAAACATAAGTAACTTCTGTAGTACCTTCTACAACTTTACCAGTTTCAGTAGCTGACTTAGCGTCTACTTCTTTGTAGTAGTAAACATCACCTGATTCAGTAGTAATCTTAGTTGGTTTGTTGTCTTTTGTGTCGTAAGCTGTTCCAGTTGAAGTTGTCTTCGTATCAACCACTTGTGGAGCAATCACTTCACCTGCAGTATTCACGTAGTTAACAACAACATCACCTTTCACTTCTTCGTAAACGTATGTGATTTCTGTTGTGCCAACAACAACCTTACCATCTTCTTTACCTTTTGTCAGAGTTGGAACGATACGGTATGTCTTACCTTCATCTGTTGTGATTTCTTTTGGTTTTAGGTCTGTTGTATCGTATGGTGTGCCTGTTGAGCTTTCTGGTGTATCAGTTACAGTGCTTGCGGTTTTCTTACCTTCGTCTGTCGTACCTGAGATTGGGTTACCTTCAGTATCAACGTAGTGAACGATAACATCACCTTTTACCTCTTCGTAGACGTAAGTAATTTCTTTTGTTTTACCTGCTTCTACTGTACCTGTTTCTGAATCAACACCTGTGGCAGTACCGTTACCTACAGCAGTCAAGTTACCTTCATCTGAAACTGTACCAACTGGGTAATCACCTGCTTTTTCTTTTGCGACAAGACGATATGTCTTACCATCTGCTGCGGTGATTTCTTCTGGTTTGTGGTCTGTAGTAGCATAAGCAGAATCTGGTTTGCCATCAGTCACATCTGCTACAGGAGCTTGGATGACGTTACCTTCTGTATCCACATAATTAACATTGACGTTACCTGCTTTTTCGTAGACGTATTGAACAGTTGTTGTTCCTTCTACGACATCACCTTTTTCTGGTGCAGATGTATCTTTAACCTCTTTATAGTAGTAGACTGTTTCTGAACCATCTTTTTCAACAACTGTAATGGTTGCTGGTTTGTGGTCGTAGGTTTCATATGGTGTGTCTACTGATGTTGTTGGTGTATCAACTTCTGTTTTAGCGATGGTATTTCCTTCTGTATCGTAGTACTCAACAACAACGTCACCTTTCACTTCTTCGTAGACATAAGTGATTTCTTTTGTTTTACCTGCTTCTACTGTACCAGTCGTAGCATCGATACCTGTTGCTTTACCGTTACCAACTGCTGTCAAATTATTCTCTGCTCCAACAGTACCAACTTTGTAATCACCTGCTGGAACTAGGCGGTAAAGTTTGCCATCTACTGAGATGCTAGCCAATTTGTTATCAAGAACAGTGTCGTAGGCAGAACCTGGCTTACCATCAGTCACATCTGCAACTGGAGCTTTGAGAACGTTACCTTCTGTATCGACATAGTTAACGTTAACGCTACCTGCTTTTTCGTAGATGTAAGTTACTTCAGTTGTGCCTTCGACAACTTTACCAGTTTCTTTATCACCAGCTTTAACTTCATCTTTTGGTAAGATGTAGTAAACCTCACCTGTTTGGTCATTTGTGATTTTCTCTGGTTTGTTATCTCTAGTATCGTAGTCTGTACCTGTATCTGTGATTGTTTGGTCTGTCACATCATCTGCAATGGTGTTACCTTCTGTGTCCACATAGTGAACAATAACATCACCTTGTACTAGTTCATAAACATAAGTAATCTCTGTTGTACCAACAACAACCTTACCAGTTTCATTACCTTGTGTCGCAGCTGGAACAAGTTTGTAAATCTTACCATCATCTGTTGTGATAGTTTTTGGTTTCAAATCTTTTGTATCGTATGGTGTACCTGTTGAGCTTTCTGGTGTATCAGTTACAGTGCTTGCGGTTTTCTTACCTTCGTCTGTTGTACCTGAGATTGGGTTACCGTCTTGGTCAACATAATGAACAATAACCTTACCAGTTACTTCCTTATAGACAAAGGTAATTTCTTTGGTAATACCAGAGGCGACTGAGCCAGTTGCTTCGTGGACACCTGTTACCTCAGTCACATTGCTTACTGACAAATGATGATCCGCTTCAACAGTACCGACAGTATATTCAGCAGCCGGAGCCAATTCATATGTCTTACCATCAGCAGTGACAATCTTAGCTGGTCTGTTATCAACGATTGTGTCATATCCTGTACCCGCTTTGGCATTGACAAGATCAGCAACTTTTTCAGTAACTACCTTGCCAGTACCGTCTGTACCAGATAGTTTATTACCATCCACATCAACGTAGTTAACATTGACGTTACCAGCTTTTTCGTAGACATAAGTCAACTCTTTAAGCGTATCTTGCGCAACTGTACCAACTTCTTCGGTAATTTTTTCAATCTTACGTTTTTCAGTGTCTGTGTTGCTCGAAGCTGGGTTAAGACCTGTTGTATCGATTTCTTTGTAGTAGTAAACCGTACCATCTGCTGTTGTGATTGTCGCATCTTTTACAGACTTGGTATCATATGCTGTGTTGGTGTTAGCATGATCATAGATTGACTTAGAATCTTGTAAAACATTACCTTCTGTGTCAACATAATAGACCTTAACGCCACCTTTTTCAGCGTAGTAGTAGGCTTTATCATTCTGGTTAGCAGGGTTAGTGTTTGGCATTGACAAAATATGTCCCATGATAGCCACGGCTTTACCTGACGAATCTTTTACCAGATTTCCGTCTTTATCAAATACAGTTGAGATTGCTGACTTACTTGGATACCATGATGATTTATCTGCAGTAGAGCCTGATGTAACACCTAATTGTGCTCCTAAATCATCCGTTGTAACATTATTTGCACTGAATTTGTATTTAGAAGAAGTATAACTCCATTTCTCAAGACCAGTAACTGCATCACCTTCCGTGTTAAAAGCTAATGGCGCAAGTTCTTTAGATACAAAACTCATCAAGAACTTGTCATCAGAAGTATTTAAAGCAGCAGATGCTGTCGCTCTCAATGCCTCAATCTGTGCAGTTTTCTCAGTGTCAGACAAAGTAGTACTTGCATTAATTTTGGCTACATCTGATTCAAATTTTGCCACAATCGAAGCACGTTCTTGTAATCTAAAGACTTCCTCTCCAATTGCAGAAAAGTCAGCTTCGGACATCGCTTTATATGTCTCATAATTTTTTAAGAAATCTGCGTGATCCGGATTAATTACGAATTGGAACCAACGACCTGTCCCGTCTGTTTCTGTAACATAGAAAGTCTTAGACTGAAGGGAAGTGCTATACCAACGAATTTGTGAGGTTCCTGGGATATATGAAACTGATAAAGTACCAGAAGTCTCAGAAGGTGACTTAATTAATTCATAATCGTCAAAATCGGCAGCTCCTGGAATAGTGAACTTCTGACCTTGGATATCAGCTACGCGGGTATAAGTTGCAAGCAACTCCTCATCACGTAAATCTGTCGCTGCCACATAGTAATACGTATTTTGTCGTGGCATGTAAACAGGAGCTGGTCCAGAATAATCATTATATGACGCTGTCATACCAGTCAACTGGTTAAAGACAATATCCTGCAACGCATTGCCACCCACTCCAGATAAAAGCTGAATACTACGAACCGACGTAGATTCACCAGATGCTGATTTTAAGACGGTTTGAGTCAAACTTGCTCTAAAGTTATACTTAACTTTGTTACTCCAAGTGTTTGTATTGGCTTTTGCAATATCATTCAACGCTGTTAGTGGAACGCTAGTGGTTCCTACTGGAAGATAAATTTCTGCCATTGGATTTCCGCTTAAGTCTAATGCTATTGCATTAGTCGCTTTATCAAAGACATTGATATACACACCATCACCATCAGCAGAGTTTTCATTTACAGATAAAACGATATAATATTGTGTTCCCAAGCGGTTGTTAAATGAACCTTCACTTGTTAATGGCTGATATTGCGCATCGATTTGAGAAGACAAGGAAAGAATCGCAAATGTGACACGACCATCAGTTGGATCTCCTACATAACCGTCAGGGAAGTCTTGGTTACCAGGTGTAACTGTTGCTGTAGAAACAGCTTTTTCTTTATTAAGAACTTCTTCATTCTCAGTCCAGTATCCTGGTCGTTGGCTACCATCTTCCATAGGGGTTACAGTTGCCAAAGCAGTCGTAGCTGCTAAAGAAACTGCAATCGAATTTGTCCCCAAGTACTTACGTAATTCCAAAACAAGTGCATCTACACTTGTACGAACAGCTGAGATTTGTGCGTTTACTTCTTCAAGTGTTGCAAACGCATTTTGGAAAGTTACAGTCGCTTTTGTGGCAACCAATTTAGTTGCGGCAGCTGCTGTTTTCAACGCTTCATTTGTGCTATCTGCAGCAACCAAACGATTAGTTTCATTTGCCAATACTTCCGCTTCTGAAGTTACTTGCTCAAGAACTTTTTTTGCTTCTTCTACGGTTGTAGGTGTCGTAGGTGTAGTTGATGTAGCTGCTCTAGTTGTTGAACTAGCAGTTGCTACAGTTGTTGATGTTGTAGTTGGTGAGCTAACAGTTGCTGTAGCTTCTACTTTTTTGACAACTTTTACAGTTACAATATTTTCTCCATTCTCTGTCACTTCTTGAGAAACTGTAGCTGACTGACCTGATGCTAATTCATACCCTTCTGGTACTACTGCTGTGACAGACACCGTTGCTTTTGCAATTGTGTCTGTGGTAGTAACTGAAACTGTTTCTACTGAAGGGTTCCCAAGTATTCCATCTTCAGTAGCGTACATAACAATATAGTCGATTTCAACTGTACGTTCAGAACTTGATGAAGTCGCTGCTTTTGTTGAAGTTTCTGATGTCTTTGATTCTGTAGCACTTGTGGATGGAGCTACGGACGTAGACTCTGGGGTTGTAACTGTCTCTGCTGCTTGAACAACCTGTGTCCCAGCACCAAGTGCAATCGACATCCCAAGTAAGACACTAGCCGCACCAAAGTGGTATTTACGAATTGAGAAGTGCTGTTTCAATCCGTACCAGTCAAAAGACTTTCTTCTAGAATGATGCATTATTATCCTCCTGTATTCTATGCAATGCTAAAAATAAGTTTAGTAACTAAAAATGCTTTCAGATTACATCTCCATCATTTTACTACTAGTTAACTATTTTTAGCTTCAATAAATATTATAACCTACCCCCCCCCCGTTTTGCAAGTAAAATCAATCATTTTTCACGTCGTACGCGAAAACTAAAATTATGCTAAATTCCCAAATTAAGTTCTAGCCTAACCCAAAAACTGGAAATTAGACTGAGACAAAGAAATAAGGTAGAACTTAATATGGGACAGTTGGTGATGACAAATTTGAGATAATTAGAAAAGATAGCCTTTACGACAGCCCCCGTAGCCTGACGAAATGAACTTTCTCGCTTGTTTACATCCTAGGTAAATCTTGATAGTATGCAATTAAATCAGGAAAAGAAATTTAAAATAAAAACCCTGTGTAGCACAGAGTTCTCCTTCTATCATTCTCTTATCCACCTTTGTGTTGGCTCCGTTAGCTTCGACATCTATTATTCCGTGGGAGTGGGCGGAGCCATCATGGATGTCTTTCCCACTCCCACTCTGTTCTACTAGGAGATCTGTTGAAATAACGAAGCGAGATTTCATGCCATCAGAAAAAAACAGCTTAGTTGCCATGTTCATGACCTTCTTCTGTGACAATATCTTTCCGCAACACCCTCACTTGTTCAATAGGCATTTTCAGAACTAGGGAAATATTCTCATCAGACATGCCAACTTGAAAAAGAGAAATCAAAACTTCTTGCGTTTTTTGTTCTGCACCTTTCTCAATTCCTTTCTCATAACCATCCTCAACACCCTCCTCATAGCCTTCTTCAAAGCGTTCCTGCATGGTTTCGTAATAACTAGCGGCGCGGTGCATGTGGAGTATTTCAAGATTATATGCCATGTTCATGACCTTCTTCTGTGACTGTATCCTTCCGCAACACCCTCACTTGCTCAATAGGGATTTTCAGAACTAGGGAAATATTCTCATCAGACATGCCAACTTGAAAAAGAGAAGTCAAAACTTCTTGCGTTTTTTGCTCTGCACCTTTCTCTATACCTTTCTCATAACGTTCCTGCATAGTTTCGTAATAACTAGCGGCATTTCGGTTCCATGTATCAATCATTGTTCTTTCCTCCTGTGTCCAATTATTCACATCCAAAAGATACTCTGCCTTTTGGATTGCACTGGTTTGTTTGAAGCTAAATTCTTTGTTAGAGAAGAATTCCATCCAAAGCTGTTGTTTCCTATCCATTTCTCCTAATTTTAGTTTCTTCAGTTCTACAATGACCATCTCGAAGGGCTTTCTCGCTTGTTCTTGTTTACCAAATGGAAACTCCAAGACCTGACCTGTTTCTGAATCCGTAATAATAAATGAATGGACTGGTCTTTCATCTTTAAAGTAGTTGGTTGCAACTACGGCGATACCATAGACAGGTTGGATTTTATCGTACATCTTATGGGTTTTGGCAACTTTTTGTCGAACATTGGGCAGGTTTGCGACCAGGTGTTGGCAAATATAGGTCCACAATCTTTTCAAAAAGCCTCTTTGGTAGGCGACTTGGATTTCAATCACTACTTGGGTATCATCTTCCAATGAGGCAAGAACATCAACGGTCGTAGTAAAATAGCCATCTTGTTCTTTCTTTAAATCAGCAAGAGTTCCGTTCATAATTTTGACCATTTTAGGTCTGAAACCAAGAAAGGTTTCAATGAAATCAATGGTCACCTCTGGATCGCTAAAAACTTTTTTAGCTGCAATGTCCATCATTGGATTGATGCGATGTCTTTTTTTGCTCATATTTTTCTCCATATTCTATTGATTGAGATATAACCTCGTATTATATATTCGAAAAATAGAGCATTCCCCTAATTATATTATAGCACATTCACTAACATTTTCAAAATTCAATACCAAAAACCTGCTAGTTATTTGAAAACTAACAGGTCAAGTTTACTCATTTTCCTTCTCTCTTGCTAAACGCTCCCTCTCTAATCGCAATTTCCGATTGGGATTGAGTGTATTGAAGAGTTCTTCTAATTTCTCAGCATTCCATACATCGGCTGCTGAGACAAAATTTCCATCCTTATCCTTGAAGGATATTGGTTTATCACCCATATAAACCTCCAACTATTTTATAGATTGTTTACAAACGATCATGAACTGAATGAAATTAGTAAGGTTGGTAGGTAGTCCGCCATAGCGACTACCGTACTACATCAAGTCCTTTAGGACTTAGATGTGATTCCAAAGTTACGACACGGAACGCAAATGGTCGATACTACCATTTGGGTGAAGTTAGTAAGGTAGCTAGCCAAGGTCCCCTAGGACTTGGCGTAGTTTGACTAGAGGCTGGGCAAAAAGCCTAGCACCACTCTTCAGAGTTCGTGTCAACATCTCAGCGCAGTGGTTGATTGGCAGATTTGTTCGTGTTTTACACTCCAAATCTGATCTAATCAACTGTGCGGGGGTGGGAAGACGAACTCTTTTTTAACTAGTCGAGTTCTTTCCCACTCCCAGTCAAACTGCTTACCTCGCTTTCGAATTTTCGGGCTCGGGTTAAAACTGTCCCTCGGACATGGTCACATTCTTATTTCTAGGTGACCAGCTGAAACAGTTCCCCAAACTGTTTCACTCCACTGGACAAGTTACGACATGGAGTACAGGCAGTCGATACTACTGCCTGTACGGAATTAGTAAGGTTGATAGGTAGTCCGCCATAGCGGCTACCGTACTACATCAAGTCCTTTAGGACTTAGATGTGATTCCAAAGTTACGACACGGAACGCAAATGGTCGATACTACCATTTGGGTGAAGTTAGTAAGGTAGCTAGCCAAGGTCCCCTAGGACTTGGCGTAGTTTGACTAGCAAGTTAACTTGCAGTCAAACTGCTACGTTAATCCACAAACTCAAATTCGAACTTGCCGATGCGAACTGTGTCGCCGTCTTTGGCTCCACGGGCACGGAGGGCTTCATCGACACCCATGCCACGCAACTGGCGAGCAAATTTCATGACAGATTCGTCACGATCAAAGTTAGTCATGGTGAAGAGTTTTTCTAGTTTGTCACCAGATAGAACCCAGCTTGCATCGTCTGCACGACTGATGTCAAATTCTGGCTCATCTGGGTTAAAGCCATAGTAAGCCTCTTCTTCTTGGAAATCTGATTCGTCGTAGAGCAAGAATTCTGGCGTTTTCTCTAGCAGCTCAGCTGTGGCTTCCAAAAGATTTTCCAAACCTTGGTGAGCAATCCCTGAGATTGGGAAAATCTGTGGTAGTTCGTCAAACTCGTCGTAGTTGGCTGCCAATTTCTTCTTGAACTCTTCCAGATGTTCCTCTGCCTCTGGCATGTCCATTTTATTGGCAACGATAATCTGAGGACGTTCCATGAGGCGAAGATTGTAGGTTTCCAATTCATTGTTGATGGCTACGTAATCTTCATAAGGATCACGGCCTTCACTTGCTGACATGTCCAAAACATGCAAGATAACACGTGTCCGCTCGATGTGACGAAGGAATTGCGTTCCCAATCCAACACCCTGACTAGCACCCTCAATCAAACCTGGTAAGTCTGCCACAGCAAATGACTCGCCAGATTTGGTCCGAACCATTCCCAAATTTGGCACAATGGTTGTAAAATGGTAGGCACCAATTTTAGGTTTAGCTGCTGTAATAACACTGAGAAGCGTTGACTTACCAACTGATGGGAAACCTACAAGACCTACATCAGCCAACACTTTCAATTCTAATTCAAGATTGCGCTCCTCACCTGGTTCTCCATTTTCAGAAATCTCAGGCGCTGGATTCTTAGGTGTCGCAAAACGAATATTTCCACGACCACCACGACCACCGTGGGCAATGACAAACTCTTGACCATTTTCAACCAAGTCAGTGATGACCTTGCCAGTATCCGCATCACGAACAGTTGTTCCCTGTGGTACTCGAACAATCAGGTCTTCCGCACCACGACCATGCATGCCCTTGGTCATCCCTTTTTCACCATCGTCAGCTTTAAAACGACGGTTGTAACGGAAGTCCATGAGAGTACGCAAGCCTTCATCTACAACAAAAACAACGTCTCCGCCACGGCCACCATCACCGCCCCAAGGACCGCCATTAGGTACATACTTTTCACGGCGGAAGGCGACCATCCCGTCGCCACCTTTCCCTGCCTTGACCTTAATCTTGGCAGTATCTAAAAACATACTCATAATTTACCCTATTCTTTCCTAGAAAAAAACGCTTAAAAGCGTTTTAGACCTGTATTCACAAGCGAAGTGCTCATATATAAGAAATCGTTTTTAGCCAATCAAGGTAGTTTTTCAAAATACTGACTGTATTTTCTAAAAAAACTAACGATGAGTGCTTAAAAACTAGCCTTAGTATAGAAGTGCTGAACAGTGAATACAGATTCTTAATTCATCAATGCATTAATGGCTGGTAAAATCAAGCCAGCTAATGTCACGACAACCATCACGACAACAACTACTAAAGTTACTTTTTCAAATGTTGTTTTCTTGTGTTTTTCTTCGCCGAACGCCATTGCCTTCTCCTTAATCAGTCATTGATAATTCATTTTACCATAAATTAGTAGAGCTTTCAAATCTCATCCTTTTGAAGAATCCGACACTTCTAAATAGATGATATCTCAGTATAATTCCTTTTTCATGCGATTTACATCATCGTACTTGATAAATTTAATTTTATTCTTACCAGTTAACTCAATCAATTTGTTCTTGCCTAAAATAATTGCTAAATTTTTTACTATAGATAACTTAGCAGATTCATTGTAATAACAAAAAAGAAATTGATACTGATATCCCCCTTTTTCCGCAAGGTTAAAACACTTTCGAAAAATTTCTTTATCTAACGGATCAACAGAATGTCCAAAAATAATGATATTTTTGGGATACATCTTGCCAACACTGTAAATCCCATGCTTCATATCATTGTACTTCGTAGGTTTAAAAAAGAGCTCGAAGTCATTACCTGTTTCCTTAACCGTACGTTGATAGAATTTCTGAAATGGGATTAAGTCGCTATTGATACTTTCGACTTCATCATCTTTATCCTCAATCCCAAACACCATTGTATTTAGACTATCTTTCTGTCTATTTTGCTCAATTTTCCCATGTATATAATGTGTATTTATATCAGGGATGTTAAGAAGTTGCCATGCTGTATCGGTATAATTAAAATTGATAACCTTTGATTCTTTTATACTTTGAACTGCATCTAAGACAGTCTTACTTTTTGAAATTTTTTCACTTTCAAAATCAACTTTAGAAATATAACATAAATACAATTCTAATAAATCTGTTAAGATTTTCAGATCCTTGATCAATTTTTCATTTAAGTCATTAATCAGCTGAACGTCAGATAAATCTGGTGAATTCTCAAACTCTCTTTCTAAATTTTCAAGAATAAATTTAAAAGCTTCATAATTTGATTTATGGCGGAAATTTTCAATACTGTAGCTCAGGTTACTGATATCAATGTAAGACAAGTTTTTTTCTATTTTAATCAAAGCATAATAATCCTGCAAATTTTCCTTTATATCAGATAATTCTTCAACTAAGTCAGCGATTACCAATTCTATACTCGACCAGTTTCTTCCTAATTTACTTTTATTGCTACGTATGAAATCAATATATAAATTATATTTTGATGCTCTATTTAGTACACAAAATGATAGCCCCTCTGAAAAGCATTTTTCTACCTCTTCAATTTTTATCGGTATTTGCTTAGTAGCTATTCTTCCTTGTACCTCATTAATTAAATCCTCTCCAAACTCTCCCATCCAACTATGCAATTTTGGATTCAAAAACTCCAGAAACACAGTCTGAAAATCGTCGTTCTCTTTATAGAGTGCTTCTATTATTAAATTCTGGAATAATATGATAATTTCTTCTACAGACAGATTTCGAAAATACTCTAGTAATTCTACATTCTCAGCCAGTACAAAACTAAAACAATCATTAAATTGCGCCTTAACTCTATTCACAGATTCATAAATATCGCTATCTGAAACATTAGCACCACCTAACTTATTTATGATGTAAAAATAATCAATGAATCTCAAAAAATCTTCATAACTCGTTTTTCTTTTCATAGCTAAATCGAAACCATTACCAAGAATTAAGATAGTATCAGCCATACTGAATCCTTTCTATTTTTACTTCAACTTTTCCTTGACCAACTCCGCCACCTTATACGGCACACCAGCTTCTGCGATTTCTTGTAGACTTGCCGACTGGATATTGCCAATAGACTTGAAATGCTTCATCAGAGCCTGCTTGCGTTTTGGTCCCAAACCTTCTATGCCGTCCAATTTGGATGAGAAGGAATTTTTTGACCGGACCTGACGGTGAAACTCAATAGCAAAGCGATGCACCTCATCTTGAATCCGCTGCAGGAGGAAAAATTCCTGAGAATTACGGGGCAATTCCACCACTTCTAGCGGATTGCCAAAGAGCAACTCGTGGGTCTGGTGCTTGTCATTCTTCTGTAAACCTGCAATGGGAATGGACATCCCCAACTCCTGCTCGATGACCTGCTTGGCAACATTGACCTGCCCCTGACCACCGTCAATGATAATCAAATCAGGCGGTGTCAAACCGTCCCGCAGCACCCGACTGTACCGCCGCTGCAAAACTTCTCGCATGGAAGCATAGTCATCCGGTCCCTCCACCGTCTTAATCTTGTACTTGCGGTATTCCTTTTTATTAGGCACCCCATTTTCAAAGACCACCATGGCCGACACAGGACTGGTCCCCATGATGTTGGAGTTGTCGAAAGCCTCAATCCGCACAGGCGTCGGAATCCCCAAAAGCTGACCGATATTCTCCACCGCACCGTAGGTCTTCTCCAGATTTTTCTCCAAAAGGTTAAACTTCTGCTCCAGACTAACACGAGCATTCTTGGTTGCCAGATTGATGAGTTGCTTCTTCTCGCCACGCTGGGGCTTAAGCACCTTGGTATCTACCAGAGCTTCTACGGCTTCTTGGTCAATATCCTGCGGTATCAAGACCTCTGAGGGTATCAAATGTTGCTGGTCCCTGTAAAACTGACCGATGTAGGTCAAAAAGTCTTCGTCCGCATCATTATAGTATGGAAATAGGTTGACATTCCGCTCAATCAGTTTCCCCTGCCGAACAAAGAAAACCTGCACACACATCCAACCCTTGTCCACATAGTAGCCAAAGACATCTCGATTTTGCAAGTCATGAGCCATCACACGTTGCTTGGTCCGCAGGGTGGAAATGGATTGCAGGACATCCCGATATTCTGCAGCCTTTTCAAACTCCAGATTGCCAGCTGCTACCTTCATCTTGTCCTGGATTTCCTTGACTATCTTATCATCATGACCTGTCAAAAACTGGGCCACTTCCTTGGCCATCTTGTCATAGTCAGACAGGCTGGGCAGGTTTTCTCCATGGGCCAGACATTGCCCCAAATGATAATAAAGACAATACTTGTTCTCAGGCAATTTACATTTGCGGAAAGGATACAGACGCTCCAATAGCTTGAGGGTCTGGTTGGCCGCCCCCACATCTGGATAGGGACCAAAATACTGACCGCCATCCTTCTTAATCTGCCGTGTAATCATCAACCGTGGATGACGTTCCTTGGTAATCTTGATAAAGGGATAGGACTTGTCATCCTTGAGCATGATGTTATAGCGAGGCTTGTTTTCCTGAATCAGATTGATTTCCAGCAAGAGCGCCTCGATATTGGAATCCGTCACGATAAATTCAAAGTCGGCAATTTCAGATACTAAGGCCTCTGTCTTGGTATCATGGGCACCACGAAAATAAGACCGTACCCGATTTCGCAGGTTTTTAGCCTTGCCTACATAGATAATTTTACCGTACTTGTTTTTATGGAGGTAGCAACCCGGACTGTCCGGCAGCAACTCCAACTTATGCTTGATCAAATCGTTCATAGGTCTATTATAGCAAATTTTCTGATAATCGATCTTATTCCACTCCATTGTATATAGTCTTTTAGTTTACTTTTAGTACTCGCTTCAAAGGTTTGGGGAACCTTTGAAGGCTGGAAATAGCGCGAACCAAGTTCGCTTCAAAAGCCGCAGGCATAACTGAAGTTAGGCAAGGCGAGTTCAAATACTCCTGTGAAGTGTTTGAAGTTGGAAATAAGGAAACGGAGTTTCCTCTTACGTCGAAGTAATAAAAGAAAAACTAAATGACGATACTCGACTTCTTGGAATATATCCGCATCTATACTACAAAAATATTGATAGAAACTATTGCTTTTGTACTAATTCAGCAGTATAATAAATGTAATTAATTGTATATATTATTCGAAGAACATTGGAATAAGGCTCGGAGTACCTAGCAAGCTCCTACTTTTAGTTCACGAATAACAAGGAGGTTACTATGATACAATTTGACCATATCACAAAAACATACGGCGAAACAATCGCACTTGATGATCTAAATTTGACAATTGAAAGCGGCGAGATTTTCGGTTTAATCGGTCACAATGGGGCAGGAAAAACAACGACAATCAGTCTATTGACTTCGATAATCGAAGCCAGTTACGGAACTATCTCTGTTGATGGTTTAAACCTAGAGGAGAACCGTGATGAAGTCAAGAAACGGATAGCCTATGTTCCAGATTCGCCAGACATCTTCCTACACTTAACAGCTTTTGAATACTGGCACTTTATGGGCAAGGTCTATGGTGTAGAAAAGGATGCAGTTGATGACCGTATCGCTAAACTATCTAGTCTATTTGATATGACCGCGCGCCAGCATGAGCCTATTGATAGTTTTTCACACGGTATGCGTCAGAAAACCATTATTATTGGTGCATTGATCCCTAACCCTGATATTTGGATTTTGGATGAACCCCTAACTGGACTGGATCCTCAGGCCTCTTTCGACCTAAAACAAATGATGAAAGAACATGCTCAGTCTGGTCACACCGTTCTCTTTTCTACACACGTCCTTTCAGTAGCTGAACAACTCTGTGACCGCATTGCTATTCTTCGAAAAGGGCAACTCATTTTCGTAGGAAGTCTAGATGAACTCAAATCACAGTATCCAGATAAAGATTTGGAGACCATCTATTTGGAATTAGCTGGACGCCAACAAGTGAAGGCAGGTGAGGAAGAATGAGTAAATCCATCATTTGGGAACTAGTAAAGATTAATATTCTTTATTCCAATCCTCAACTTCTAGCTTCCGTCAAGAAGAAACAAAACAAGCGCAAAGACGCCTCCTTTTCAGCCTATAAAAGTGTCCTCTTGCAACAAGTATTTATGGTTTTGAGTTTCGGACTTCTCTATTCTGTCTTTTTCATGGGAGTAGATTATAGTCAGTCCATCGGTTTCTTTTCTCTGCAACTAGCACTCTTTACCATTATTGCCATTGTCTACGGTTTTACAGGTTTCTTCTCCGTTTTCTACGATAGTAAGGATACAAAGTTGTATTTAGCACTTCCCCTGAAGCCACAAGAAGTCTTCCTCGCTAAAATCCTCTCTGCACAAGGGATGGTCTTACCCTTCCTCATGCCGTGTCTGTCTTTACTTCTAATCACTTACTGGCAAATTGGCGGTCCGCTCCTCGCCTTAGCTTCCATCCCTTCCTTTTTGATTCTCTGGATTTTAGTTAATTTAGTCAATCTGATTATCATGCACTTTGTTGGGGAAGTTCTGACAAAAAGCCCTCGTAAAACATTGATTTCTACAATCCTGATGACAGGTTCTTCCTTGCTGGCTTTTGCTGCACTCATGTTCCTGCAATCTCAGCAGACCGTTTCACTCGAATCTGGTGGCTTTGTTGATTTTCCTATCATACCTATATTTGCTGGATTCCATTACTTGGTCAGCCATACTATCTCACTAGAAACACTCCTTCATTTTGGGCTTCCTCTCATTTTGATGATTGGACTTATTGTGTTTGCGTTTAAAACTGTCATTCCCAACTACTTTAATCAAGTTTTGGCGATTGAAAATGCTTCGACAAAACGGACCAATAATGCTAAATCTGCCAAGATTCCTAGCAATCTCAATCAGGCTTTAGTGAAACACCACCTATCTACTCTTAAAGATAGCAACCTCATGGTCCAAACCATGATACAACCAATCATTATGGGAGTGGCACTTTTCCCAAGTTTTAGCCGTTTCACGGAGAATGGTGGTCTAAGTTCAGTTGAATGGGATTTCTTTGGTATTGCTCTATTAGCTGGATTCTTGCTTGGCAGTCTATTTGCTGGTTCTACAACCTTCATCGGAGTCGCCATGTCATTGGAGAAGGAAAATTATCATTTCATTCGAACGCTTCCTATAAGTTTCAAAAAATTTATCATCCAAAAATTCTGGGTATTGGCTGCCGTGCAATTTGCACTACCGACTCTACTTTACTTTGCTTTGGCGCTAGGTTTCATGAAAGTCAAATTCATTCTAGCATTCTTCTTTACAGTCGGCATCATTATCTCAGCCCTGCTAACTGGTCAGATTTATTACTGGCGTGACCAACGACTCCTCATGCTCAACTGGCAAAATAGTAACCAGTTATTTGGTCGCGGAGCGGGGCAATGGTTGATTGCTGGATCAATCATAGGAACAATGTTTCTCGGAGCCATTATTCTAGTTGTCAGCATCATATTAGCTGGCACTATTGGTGCAGCCTATGTAAGCTCAGCCTTGATGACCTTACTGCTCATCCTATCAGCTACTCTTCAACTATATATCTACAAAGCTTATTGGCAAAAACTAAAATAGATTGGACAATGTCCAATCTATTTTAGTTTTCTGCGTAATATTCCTGACCGTAGCCTTCTACTTCAGCATTGATTTGCCAAGAGATACCAAACTTGTCTGTTACATTGCCATAAGCAGGAGACCAAGGAACTGCTTGAAGTTCCATATTGATAGCAGTTGCATCTACGGATAACTTGCTGTATAGTTCCTGCGCTGTTTCAGCATCATCTGTGATAAGCGCAACTGTAATATTGTCACCTACTGTATAAGGCATTTCTGGGTTGTTGTCTGACAGCATAAACCGTTGACCATTCAAACGAAACTGTGCATTCATCACGTAATTTTCTAGTTCAGCAGGGCAGTCTGGTAAGAAATCTTTAAATAGATTTACTTGCTCAACTGTTGCCCCAAGAGCATTTTTATAAAACTCGATGGCTTCCAAACCATTACCATTAGTAACCAAGTATACTTCCATTGCTTTAAGCATGATGGACCTCCAAAATTATGATGGTTTATTATATCACGAGTTAGTTATACGGACAAATTTTTCGACTTATTTCTGACTAAATGTAAAATTAATAATCTCCACCTGGTACACCAAAATATTCTTCCAAGGTCAAGCCTGAATTGTAAATATCTGTCGCTTCTTGACCAATATATCGTACATGCCAGGGTTCTGGCATGTAGCCTGTGCTAGACTCTTTTCCTGGAAGATAGCGGACAATAAAGCCATATAGATGTGCATTCGTAGCCAACCACTGAGAAGCATTGGGTTCTTCTAATAAATTACCACTTGTATCCAATAAATCAAAGGCTAATCCTGTCTGATGTTCACTATATCCAGCTCTTGCAGAATACCTATCTGCCGCTGCTTGTCCTTCCTGATTTACATAGGACTGGTAGAGACTTGCCTGAGTTTCATAGGAACGAAATCCACTGTAGTTATTGGAGATACCAAATCCTAGCGCCTGCATATCTGCTATTAAACGTTGAAAAGCTGCTAAGGCTTCAGGATTTTCGCCCGGTGCATAATCAGCTGCAAGCGGATGCTTTTTATTAGCGATAATCACTTCACCATATTTTCCTTGTACACTATAATAGGAACCGTTAAAATTTACCTGAGTCTCTGTACTTGTTACTTCTTGATTCGTTTCCGCCGATGTAGAGCTACTTGTTGACTGCTCCGAAGTTGTTGAAGTAGACTGACTTGAAGTAGTCGAAATAACTGTTGACGAATTCTTTGTAGTATTGGTCTGATCCGGCTTTTGATGACATGCTGCTAGTAACAGTATAGTCGGCAAGCATAATAGAATAGTACGTTTCATTATCATCACTCCGTTCTCTTATAATTATGTCTATTGTAGCACAATCATAAAACTCCGTCTAATGACGGCTTATGATTTTAACTACTATTGATATTTTTAGTGTTCATTGAATTTCTCTCGATTCTTTTCCTTCAAATAGTGGCATTCCTGATAACATACGTGTCATAAATAGAAACACCAGCCTTTCGACTGGTGGACATATATGATGTTAAATACCTGTATTCACAAGTAAAGTAATTTACATACAAAATAGTTTTTTAGGAAATACTGACTGTATTTTGAAAAATCAGTATTAGCTAGAGATACTGATACTCAATGAAAATCAAAATCAGACTAGGCGACGCAGATGCAGATAGAACTGAAGTTCATCAAATCAAGTCAACAACGTCTGATTTTGATTTTCGAAGAGTATGAACTGTAAGTACAGCTGAGATACCTCAGCAATAGTCCCTACCAAACATTATTGTTGATTTTTAGATGACATACCGTTTTTTAGGATGTCTTCTACCTTCACATCCGGTTTATTATTTAGCACTCCTAAAAATACAAGAATACTAAGGATGATACAAATCGTCTGCTCGATTTGGTTTAAGGTACGACTACATTCAATATTAAAATAACAAAATAGGACATTATCAACGAGCATCAATACCAACGAAATGAGTCCAATCCAAAACATATGTTTTTTTAAACGATTCTTTATTTGTTTCATATCTATACTCCTTTTTGATGTATAAAAATACATTTTAACATAAATAAACCGTTAATTCAAAAAAATATGGGATAAAAAATATGATAAAGCAATCGAAAGAGACCATGTAGCAAAACTAATTCAAATGACTAAATATCCGCACAATAAAACGGGTGATGATACCGAGTTGATAGAAACTACATATCATCATCCGTTTGTCAGCTGTAGGGAGAAAGAAATTTTTTTCGATTAGCTTGATGTCCGTTCTTCTCATTATTTACCCTGCAATAAACAATGAGAAGAAACTTGTACCAACCATATCCGCAAGAGCATGCCCTAAGAAATAGGGCAATAAATTACCATTTTTCCTTGTGTACATGTAGTAATAGAAAAGACCGAAGGCTACACCAATAACAAGAGCAGATACCATCCCTTGATAGGTATGGAAAGATATACGGACAATTGTTGAAAAGAGTAAGACCAGCGAACGCTTTTTCTTATCTGTACTCAACAATAAGCCTAAGAAAAAGAACTCTTCATAGAAGCCGTTAAACAAGGAATAGACAACTGTACTGTAATCAACCGCTAGGAAACGGTTGAGCACTGTCATGATATTCCAGTCATAGTAAGGCAAGTATCCGAGGAAATTATACCCACCAGACAGACCTGGAATATAGGAAAAGGCTGTAAATGCCAAATCGCTAATCAGACCAGCACCGATGAAAATCAGTGGTCCCCAGAGCAAAACTGTCCACTCTAATTTTACTTTTAGCTGCTTGAAATCATAATTCCGAATCAATAAATACACTAGGGCAAACAGGAATAATTTTCCTTGATTGGCTAGAGCCCACCAATTATCGGCTGGACTAAACGATAGAACCCCTGTTTCAACGGTTTCTGTTGCGGAAAATGATGCTATCCATTGCATGGTTGAGGTATAAATAGCATTACCACATAAAATCGTTGTGATAATAATCAAATCTATCCAAGTGAGTTCTTTTAGGGGCTTGATTGGACGAATGCGTCTCAGTAATCTTTTCACCTTTTCCTCCTCGTAAAATAAGTTTATGGGGATTTTTCAATCCCAAATTTTTAATGAGTGTAATAATGTTAACTTGACTATT
>NZ_JARQOZ010000034.1:0-26541 GCF_046032115.1 Streptococcus suis
ATTATTGGGAATCCCAGCTTAAATCATAGATACCGTAAGGGATTTTATTCTTTATTTAAAACTTTGCAACAGAACCCTTT
The DNA here is from genome assembly GCF_046032115.1 of Streptococcus suis. GTDB lineage: Bacteria > Bacillota > Bacilli > Lactobacillales > Streptococcaceae > Streptococcus > Streptococcus suis_AJ. The sequence goes on from NZ_JARQOZ010000034.1 coordinate 81, forward strand.
TGTTCCATGAGAAGGTTGTGAGTTAGCTCATCGACCTTCTTTTTGTTTGTCTTGTTGAGTTGTTTGTAGAGGGTGAGGTGGGGATGTTCTTCTTGAAGGTTACTTGCTTCTATATGGAGGACTTGAGCCAGTTCTTTGAGGTGTTTCTTATTAGGGACAGTTTTGCCTGTCTCCCAAGCAGACAGTGTGGCTCTTGTGACCCCTAGTTCGTTTGCGATAGCTGTTTGGGATAGATGATTGGTTAATCGATATTCTTTTAACTTACTGGCAGAAAACATTTTCTCACCCCTTTTGTCATTTTATAGATTGACAAAATTATATCATAGTGTATAATATAAAGCAAGAGTAAAGAGTAGGTATGTTTGTAATTCAAATCTCGATAGCACTATGTTTTAGGAGAACAGGATATGGCGTTTAATTCATTCGAAAAATTGCTTCAATCAAACTATTATAACGATATTTTCAAAGCAGTAGATAATTATATTTACCACCACCGTTCCTATATATCGGTCAAGTCACATACTGTTGAAGACCCAAACTTTAAGAAGTTGGATGATTTTGCGATAAAGAAAGTCTTGTCTCGTAAAGTTAGAGACGGAATAATTGTTTCTGAACTTCAGGTCATTGCTTCTCTTGAAATTAAGGGGCAGACGAAGTATGGCTATGAAATAGATAGTGCCAATCTGTGGTTAAGAATGACGGTTGAGTATGAGTTGAATGAAGGAATACATAATTTTACAGTTCTTCAGGTTAATCCCTTTGATCCAAAAGATTATGATAATAGTGAATTAGGTCTTAGTCCAGAATTTGTTCCATACATTAAAGCTAAGGATATGGATGAGATTGCGGAAGGAATTTTGAAGCAATATTACCCTCAAGCACTAGAAGCTCCCATGGCTTTGCCGATTGATGGCTATCTTGCCAATATCGGATTGACTAAGATGGAGGGTAAGTTAACAGAGGATAGTTCCATTTTTGGAGAGATGGTCTTCAAAGATACAGAAGTTCTATTTTATGATGAGGATACTCCAGAATCAAGACTCGTGAAGAAAAAGACTATTTTAGTAGATCCCGAAGTTATCTGCTTGCGTAATCAAGGGAGTTATAATAATACAATAGTCCATGAATCAGTTCACTGGTTGCTCCATCGTCATCATAATGAGTATAAAATGCTATTTGATCAGAATCATAAACGAAGTAGTAGTCTAAGAGATAACACTATCTCTAGTTCATCAGAGTGGAGAGACTATGACTGGATGGAGTGGCAGGCAAATGGAATTGCTGCTAGAATTCTGATGCCTAAGTCCATGACAAGGCAAAAGGTCAATCAACTCTTTACAGACTACTCCTTAAAATATGCTAGTGATGAGAAATTAACCATGTTTGAAAGAATCATAGATGACCTCGCAGAATTCTTTCAGGTCTCTCGCCTAGCGGCTAAAATTCGGTTACAACAATTGGGCTATCATGAATTTGAAGGCATTTATAATTTCGTTGGAGATGAATATCTACGAAGCTATGGTTGTGAACTTAAAGCTATGACTGAAAACAAAAGCTTCACTATTGCCTTTCCCAACGCTTGTCTGTTGAGTTGGAAGAATGAACAGTTTAGGAAGTTGATGGATTCAGGTCGATATGTTTATGTGGATAACCATTTTTGCTTGAATGATCCTCAATATGTGAACATGGTGGAGTACGGTATTTACGAAATGACAGACTATGCATACAAACATATGGATGAGTGTTGCCTATTGTTTGATATTTTCTATAAGACAGATAAAAATAAGTCTATATCGATCACTATCTTTAATGAGTATGTGATGTATCGTGGAAAATCGACGGTTGAAATAGAGGTGGATTTCTCTGAGTTCACCAATATTGTTAATGGTTCAATAATTCTAGATAGTGGACGAATATTTGAAGAGGTAGTCAGAATCAATGATGAGATGCCGAGTGGCTTTTGTGCCATGCTTATCTACCATCGTACACGCAAAAACATCACTCAAGAAGATCTTGCTGAGGCATCAGGTGTTAGTTTATCTACTATTCAGCGTTTTGAAACTCAAAGAGATGCGAGTAGGAAACTGGAAAAGATGATGGGGATTACTCTTGGAATGAAGCTATATCCTGACTTTAGCTTAAAGTTGATTGAAAAGAGTGGTACAACATTTAGAGATGAGATGCCGACTCATTGTGCTTATAAGATGTTGCTGAGATATTACTATCATTTGGGAGCTTATGAATGCAACCAGAAGTTGATAGAGATGAAGATTCCTGAATTTTGGGAAAAATAATTTTAACGACACCCTTCAAATTTTGAGGGGTGTTTTTTTGTTTGTTATGCGTGTATTTGAGAGTGGAGGTCATCAAGTTAAGTATGTGAAAGGAAGTTTCAAAAACACTGATTTTAACGATTTTATTGAATGAGGGAAGCTGTTCTACCCCTCATTTTTTGCTGTGTACCATTTCGTTCAATGGTACTATACTAGACTTATCAAGAACACCTTCTGTCAATACGGAGTCATGACGATGACCATAATTTCAGATGTAGAGATGGTGGGAAACTATTTCAGCTTGTGAAATTGGCTGACCGATAACATAGAGGAAAGTAACTATGCGGTCAAGAATATTTTTTGCATGCCTTGATTTGTCATGTGTGCTTTCGGTATTAACTGGAAAGCCAATCAATCATGACAATCAATGTCAACTTTTTCAACTACTGCCAAGCTCAATCTTCATCAACTGGAGTACATCCAACTGAAAGTGAAGTACTAGCACCTATGTTTGTACAGGATTACTACATGACTTCACATCATTCAGGTTTGCTACGTGGCACGTTTCGTCAATGTCGTATCATGGGTATTTCAATACTAACTGCCTTTGTTCCAGTCGCAGAAGAGGACTATGAACAGATGGTCTGGTGGTATAACAACTCAGTTAATGATTATCTCAAAGATTTTCGTAAGCCGAGTAAAAATGCCCCTAAAGTTTCATCCTGGGAAGCATTCACAGAGAAACAAGATTTACCAGTTATTGATGATGGGATTGAGCTTTATCTATTCATGGATCAATTTGAGTTTTTGAAATCAAAACTTGCAGAATCAAACTTTCAAGCACCAGAAATTTTGGAAATGCTATTTGATGGTTATGAGAATAAGGAAATCTTTGAAAAACTAGGAGTTCAGAAATCTGCAGGCTATAAAAAAGTCAATAATACTAAGAAAGAAGGGTTTGAGCTTTACAAAGAATTAAATAAATAACAGAATCGCCATCTCAATTGTGAGGTGGCGATTTTTTGCTAATCTTTCTGATAGAATATGCATTCGTATCCATCGGCACGAAGGTTAATATCAGACATCCAGTCTGGTGCAATCCCCATTAATAATGCAATCTCATCAAGTTTTTGTTCCATTGGGCATTCGATTATTACTTCATCATGTACATGTCCTACAATTTTAAACTCTTTCAGTTGTTTCAAAGAGTAAGCAAGAATGTCACGGCTGATAGCTTGTACAATGTTCTCCACAAATTTTGGACCATAACTTTCTAACCTCTCCCAACGTTTAGCAGTTCCAGTTCCCTCATAAGTGACGGACTCTCCACCGAACTGGTTCTCTCCAATTCTTGGTTTAATATATGCTAATTTACGACCAGATGGGAGTGTAATGAATAGAATGCCACTTCTTACTTCAAATTGAATACCGTGAGTAGATGTTGGAATTTGTTCCTTTACAGCAGTCTTTACAGCATTATCGACATCCCACCATAAGAGAACGATATTGGGATTTGCTTGTCGCCAAGAGTTCACTAGTGGTTGGAGTTCTTCCTCCGATAGTCCCATATCAATTGCTCCCATGGCTTTGAGTGCACCGACTGAACCACCATATCCGCAAGCAAGTTCCGCAATTTTTCCTTTTTGTCTCAATTCAGAATTTTGTCCGTGTTTTTCAACTGGTACTCCAAACATCTGAGAAGCGGACATACAGTAGATGTCTTTTCCTAGTTCAAATACCTTACTACGCCATCTCTCCCCTGCCAAGTGGGACAGGACACGAGCTTCGATTGCTGAAAAGTCGCAAACAATGAATTTCTTTCCTTCACTTGGAACGAAAGCCGTACGGATAAGTTGCGATAAGGTATCCTGAGTATCGTAGAGTAGCTCAGTAGCTTCTAAGTCACCGGTTTTGAAAAGTTCTCTAGCTTCCTCTAAGTTAGGAAGATGGTTCTGTGGTAAGTTCTGAAGTTGCACCAAGCGACCAGCCCATCGACCTGTACGGTTTGCTCCGTAAAATTGAAACATTCCTCTTGCTCGACCGTCTTTACACACACAGTTCATCATGGCCTGGTATTTAGACACACTTGATTTGGCAGCTTGCTGACGAAGTTTGAGGACTTTTGCCGTTTTATCATCGACTGTTTTGAGGAGTTCTTTCACAGCTTTCTTATCCAGTGAATCGGTGGTCACTCCGTGTTCTCGTAACCAACCGATCATCTGAAGAACAGAGTTGGGATTTTCAAGGCCAGTTAATGCTTTTAACTCGTCTTGAATTTTGGCTTTGCTCTCTGCATCAATTTTGATTGCTGCTTTGACAAAGTCAACATCTATGCCAATACCACGGTCATTGATAATCTGATCCTGGAGGTACTCATCCCAAACAAAATCAGGTACTGGGAAGTTTTTCAGTCGTTCCTTGATGGCCAATTCGACCTCAACATCACGTCTGTTGTAATCGATAAAGGTAGACCACTTGTCAGGCGCGTGATGTGGAAAGTTGCGAATTCGTCCCCCATTGACTTTGGTTGGCTTACAGGGAAGACAGAAGTAGCGGATTAAATCTCCACCTTCCTTTAACTTTTGGTCTTTGAGTTTGAGAACTGTTCCAACTCCTTTAAGGGAGAGGGGAAGTCCTAGATAGGCTGACCAAATCATGCTACATCGCCATGAAACTGGGGAGAGAAATCCATCTGACAACAAATCAGGATGATGTTTCTTGAGCCAGTTTGATAGACAAATTCGTTCAAATGAAGCGTTGAAAGCCCATTTGATGACTCTATCGTCTACTAAAGTTTCAAGAATGTCTTGTGGTAATTTCTCTTTAGTTAAGTCGTAAACAGTCACTGGTCCATTATTGACAGATACCGCAAACAGAAGGAGTTCAAAACTGTCATCTTCCGCATAGCGATAGACACCAGATTTTCGTAAGTCAATTTCACAATAAGTTTCGATGTCTATACTGATCTCTTTAATTGGCATAGTTTGTCCTTTCTGAAAAAGGTGACAGAAGACTGCCACCTTGAGTTCTATTTGTTTTTTCGACTGAGTGGTGTTTGACTAAGTTTTTCTTTCTTTCGTTTAGCCCTTCGTTCCATTTCATTTCGAATGTCATTTCTAATGGTCATATATCCAAAGTATAGTGCTATTACCACCCAAATTCCCATTAAAGTACAAGTTAAAATAGTATACATCATCAATCTAATTCTCCATTTCTAGCTCAAAAAGTCATCATCATCTTCTGTCGCAAAATCATCTTCAGCACTAGTGCGTCCACCGAGGGGCTCGCCATCACGCAATTTTTGCAAGTTGTTTAAACCGCAAGCAATCCCTTTATTACCATTTGAATTGAAAGCATAGAAGGTAATAGAAGCACGTCCGTAGATACCAGAGTACAATTCTGAACTATCAATGATTTCTTGACGATTGCCATCAACCACCCCAGGTTTGTGTGGAGAGTTGGCATTCACAAAGTAAGCATTTTTGTATGCTTCATCATCAGGGCGTTCAAGGTCACCGTCACGTAGGGGAGTTTTCAGAGTAGATAGAGCAGGTACAGATTTACCGTTACCTTTGAGTTTTGACTCACCTTCTTTATAGGCTTGTTCAATGGCTACTTTAATCTTGTTAATGGTGACTGTATCATCTTTTGGGATGATGAGAGAGGCACTGTACTTAGGAGTGCTACCATTGATAGATTTTGGCTCATTGGCATTTAAGTAGCTGAAGCGAGTGTTTGGTCCTGTAATTACTTTAGTTGTCATATTGTTATTCCTCTTTAAATTCATTTTTTGCTAGGTTCATCTCTTGACGGCTATCGTCAATTGGAACGAGTGTTGGTTTACCACTTGGTTTTATTACGAGACCACCAAGTAGGTCGTTAAAAGTTTTCTTGCCAAGTAACTTAGTCATGGCAGTGATAGTGAGCAGTTTCTTCTCATAAGGGTCATAGCCTGCTTCAATCACTGCTTGGCTAACGGCTGACTCATCTGAGAATTTTCGAACAGAGCGACCTTCAACCAGTTTGTATCCTGGGATAGGATGTCCATCTTTTGCTTGATTTAATGCATAAGCTTTGATGTCGTTTGCCCATGAAATTAACAAATCTAGTTTAGGCAAAATCTCTGCAATGTCCTCGTTATCAAGGGTATCTGGATTCGCAAACTCCATCTTGGCTAGTGCCAAATTATCCTCAGCACGTTTGCGACAGATATTCTTGAGTTTACAGAATTGGCAGTGTTTACCAGACTGCATCTCCCCCTTACCTTTGAAAGCAAGTTCAGCTTTTGGAACGAGTACGTTTTCAGCCCATTCAAGCAAGTCAGCTTTTTCCATCTCAAAGGTAGAAATGTTATGTTTTCGTGGTTGAAAGATGGTCATGGTGACTTTATCAAAATCATAAAGTCCATCAAACATTTCAATGCTACCCAAGGCATAACACATCATTTGCGGGTTGTAGTTTGCATCTACTAGAACACCAAGTCCGTGCTTATAATCAATAACCTGAAGAAGTCCGTCTGCCACAATAAGGCAATCTCCAGTTCCAAACCCTTCAGGTACCCACTTAGAAAAGTCCAGTCGTTGTTCGACAAGAACTGTAGGGTCACGTGAGTAGCCTCTGGCTTTCTCGACTTGTTCCATGACATAATTGCAGTATTCTTCTGCGCAATCCTGCATTTCATGATTGTAAAATGCTAATTCCTCAGTTGGATCACGCGCATTCCTACCCAAAGCTTTCTCGACTAGATAAGCACACAACTCGTGAGCATCAGTACCTTCAAGAGCAAACTCAGATGTTGTTCCTGGTAGTTCCTCTGTAAGGCGAACAGATGGTGGGCAGTTCAACCAACGATGTGATGCAGATGCGGATAGAATGGCGTGGTTAGTCATTACCAATCCCTCCAGCTTCTTCAAGGACTGCCGCAAAGTGTTTAGGGTCAAGTGCTGATAGAGAAGAAGCACCGTAAGCATTTAGAAGAGCACGAACCTCATTCTTAAATCCGTCTTTAGCTTTGGTCGCAAGGACTGCACGGACCTCTTCCAATTGAATTTCCCTTTGTGACTCAGATTTAGTATGATTCGGTTTCGGCACAGATTCTTCCCCAGAAGTGAGGAGTCTCTTGAACTCATCCACCAATCGAAGATAGTATTTTGCAGTTTCTTCCATATCATGAATTAGTCTATTCAGTTCTTTCATTTTGCTCATTACTTTCTTCCTCCATAATTTTTTTAGCGAGTAGTTTTGAGATGACGCTGATAGCTATGAGAGTATCAGCTACGTCTTCATCAGGTTTGATGTATGGTTCGTTTACCATATTTGGTCCTCCTATCTTACTAAGTAAGGTTTTTATTAAATTTTCCACTTTGCAAGAGATTTTTTTAGACATACCTCTTACACATTACTAAGTAGAACCAAGTGATGTTTTTCCGTTAGATTTGAAAAAATTTTTGAATATCAAAAAAGTTTCCTGTGCAATTTAATAGGAAACTTCTATTTTTTTGAATGTTTTTTTCTGAAAGAGCGGAAAAATTTGTCAGATTCTTACTTAGTAAGTTAAGAAGATATATTTCTAAAATTACTGCAAAAATATGGAGGGTGCATAATGCAATTTAACTTATCTCATTCAGGACAGAATGGGGTTCAGACAACCACGGTCTATCCCAATCAAGTTACTATTACTGATGAAATATCGCTACAAACTGTTGCGCAATTTGACCATGTGGCAGGGCTGTTTTTAAACAATACACGCTCAAATACCAATTTCATCCAGTCGGACGTTTTGGTCATGGATATTGATAATGACCATTCTGAAAATCCAGATGAATGGATGACGGTCGAGCGATTAAAAGAAATCTTTGCGGATTACAACTTTGCTTTGGTAACTAGTAGAAGTCATTTGCAGGCAAAGGCAGGAAAAGCTCCAAGACCAAAATATCATATTTACTTCCAAATCAATGAGGTAACTGATAAAGATGTCTACGTAGCTATGAAGGAAGAACTTTGTAATCAATACAAGTTTTTTGATGATAATGCCAAGGATGCGGCACGTTTCTTCTTTGGAAATCCAAATGCACAGGTTATATGGCATGATTCATGGCTAACTATTGATGAAGATTTGTTTCAAGCTGTGTCTATTGATGACGAGGAAGATTTCGATGCAGACTTCTATACTCCTTCCAGTGGACCAATCCAGCAAGGAAGTCGTAATTCAACGATGTCAGTATTTGCTGCGAGAATTCTCAAACGGTTAGGCGTGACCCAAGAAGCTAGGGATGGTTATGATGAGCAGGCACAGAAATGTGTACCGCCACTTGATAAAACAGAGTTAGATACCATCTGGGGAAGTGCAGTCCGATTTTACAATCGAACCATTAAGCAGTCACAAGATTATGTATCACCTGAGGCCTATAACCGAGAAGCCATGCGACCTGATGACTATACCGATATTGGTGAAGCAGGACTGTTAGCTCGTGAATATGGAGACCGAATTGCTTTTACTCGTGAGACTGACTATCTTGCTTTCAATGGGAAACACTGGGTGGAGGATGAGCAATTGGCCATGCGACAGGTTCATGTTTTCTTGGATGAGCAACTAGCAGTAGCAGATGCCAACCTAGAGGATAAGACAAAACGGCTCATCCAAACAGGTATTTCAGAGGAACTGATTTTTAAGGGGGTTAAAGCCATTGAAAAAGCCCTTGATGGACCAAGTCAATTATCAGCCTTTAAGGAGTACAAGAAAGCATTTGACTTCCATAAATTTGTCATGAAATATCGTGATTATCGCCATCTCTCAGCTATCGTTAAAACCGCTAAACACATGGTTCGGATGAGTGTGTCTGAGTTTGATAACAATGAAATGTTGCTCAATACTCCTAAAGCCACCATTAACTTATCCCAGGGCTTAGCTGGTGTAAAAGATCATGATTCAACTGACTATATCACGAAGATGGCAACAGCTTCGCCAAGCGATAAGGGAAAAGGCTTGTGGCTAGAGACTCTAGCAACTTTCTTTTGTGGTAATCAAGAACTAATCGACTACGTTCAGATGGTGGTGGGTATGGCTGCTATCGGTAAGGTTTACCAAGAGCACCTTATTATCGCTTACGGCAGTGGGGCAAACGGCAAGTCTACCTTTTGGAATACCATTGCACGAGTGCTGGGCAACTACTCAGGCAAATTATCGGCAGATGCTCTAACCATGAGTGTCCGACGAAATGTTAGCCCTGAAATGGCAGAGTTAAAAGGAAAACGTCTTATTATTGCATCTGAGATGAGTGAGGGAATGCGGTTGAACACTTCAATGGTTAAACAACTTTGTTCGACAGATGAAATCTTAGCTGAGAAGAAGTACAAGGCACCATTTCATTTTGTGCCATCACACACGCTAGTTCTTTACACCAACCATCTACCAAAAGTAGGTGCGAACGATGATGGGATTTGGAGACGTCTGATTGTCATTCCTTTTAATGCCAAAATCACAGGTCGGTCAGATATCAAAAACTTTGCGGACTACCTGTACGAGGAAGCATCCGAGGCAATTATGTCATGGATTATTGAAGGTGCAGAGAAAGCAATCAATGCCAATTTCAAGTTAACTCTGCCAAAGGTTGTTGCTCAATCTGTGTCTGCCTATCGAGAAGCTAATGATTGGATGGGTCAGTTTCTTGGTGATTGTTGTGAAATCGGCGACCAATTAACTGAGAAATCAGGAGAACTTTACTCAGCTTATCGAGCTTATTGTGCTGGTATCAATGAGTACACGCGCAGCACAACGGATTTTTACACAGCTCTTGCGAATGCTGGTTTCACCAAAAAAAGAACAAACAAAGGTGTTATAGTGAAAGGTTTACAGTTGAAATTAGATGATGATTTCCTTGATTAACAGTGTAAATCAGTGCAAGTTGCCTCTAGCAATAGGAGGTGTTAGTGCATGTCGTGATAGTTAAGTCACAGAGTGATTATCAGAGTAGCTGAAAGTTGATGTTTTTAGTGAAGAGAAAAGTTTATACAAAACTGTCACGACTTTCACTGGAGTTAAAAAGTGCATGTCGAGAATGTCACATACAAAAGTTGCCATAGGAAGATTTAAAGTGCAGGTTTAGTAGGTCTTTTCTATAACTTAGATATAAGAAAAAATAAAAAAGATAAAAGAGATATAGGAAAGTAATGTAACTGACTATCGTGAGATACACTTTTTCCTTGGCGATGTTTTGACGAGAGGATTTATTATGCGAGAAAAAATTGTAGAACAGAAGTTAGTGAGTGAAGTGAAAAAGCGTGGAGGGATTTGTCCTAAATGGGTATCTCCATCTTTTTCTGGTGTACCAGACAGGCTAGTGTTTTTACCCAAGGGCAAGTTTGGCTTGGTGGAAGTGAAGTCTCCTGACCAAAAGCCAAGGGAGTTACAAGTGTCAAGGCATAAACTGTTCGCACGGTTAGGTTTCAAGGTTTATGTGATTGACCGCATTGAGATGATTGGAGAAGTGCTAGATGAAATTGACATTACATAACTATCAGGTAGTCGCCAAGGACTTCATCATAGGTCACCCTTATGCGGCAGTCATCCTAGACATGGGGATGGGGAAGACGGCAACAACCTTGTCTGCAGTGAATGAATTGATGTTTGACCGATTTGAAGTCACAAAGGTTTTGGTTATTGCCCCACTGCGCGTCGCAAATACTGTCTGGAGTGATGAGATTGAGCAATGGGCTGAGTTGCGTCACTTACGGTATTCGAAAATTGTCGGTACTCCCAGGCAACGAAAGGAAGCTCTTCAGAAAGATGCGGATATCTATATCGTCAATCGTGAAAACCTACCTTGGTTGGTGGAACAATGCAGTCCGTATTTCAAGTGGGATATGGTAGTAATTGATGAATTGAGTTCTTTCAAGTCATGGCAATCCAAGCGTTTCAAAGCCTTCATGGCTATGCGACCTTACATGAAACGTATCGTTGGGTTGACTGGAACACCGAGTTCTAATGGACTGATGGACTTGTTCGCAGAGTTCAAGGTCATTGATGGTGGGGAACGTCTTGGTCGATTCATTGGTGAGTTTCGTAGTCGCTACTTTGAAGAAGGTCGTCGCAATGGCAATATTGTCTATGAATACATCCCCATGGACTACGCTGAGTGTCAAATTCAAGACAAGATTAGTGATATTACCATTTCCATGAAAGCCTTAGACTATCTGGATATGCCCGAATTAATTTCAACCAAGAAACTGGTTCGTATGACAGAAAAGGAAAAAGAAAAATACATTCAGTTTAAGAAAGAGTATGTATTGTCAGAGTTTGATGGATTAGAAGTAACTGCTGCCAATGCTGCAAGTCTTACGAACAAGTTAGTTCAGTTGTCCAATGGAGCCGTATATTCTGATGATCATACGGTTGTGCCACTTCATGAACAGAAACTAGATGCCCTTGAAGATATCCTTGAATCCGCGAATGGAGAACCTGTCTTAGTTGCCTATTGGTTCAAACATGACTTGGCTCGGATTATGGGTCGATTAGTTAAACTCAAGGTAACGAGTCGGGTGTTAAAAACAGAAGAAGATATTCGTGAATGGAATAAGGGTAATGTACCAGTTGGCTTACTTCATCCAGCAGGAGCTGGTCATGGGTTGAACCTCCAAAAAGGTGGTCACCACTTGGTCTGGTTTGGTTTAACGTGGTCATTGGAATTATACCAACAAACGAATGCACGGCTTTGGCGTCAAGGCCAGGAGGCTGAGACTGTTGTTATTCAACACATTGTGACTGAAGGAACGATTGATGAGGAAATTCTCAAGGCACTAGAAAACAAAGATGCACAACAAGAACGGCTGATTGAAGCTGTTAAAGCACAAGTAGGAGGGGCAGATGGATAAGGTGGAATATATAGCTAAAAACTATCGTGACATGAAAATGAAGTTACATTTAGTTCAGGAGAAATTGCTCAACTATCGACCTATCTCAGAGAATAGTGTGATTCAGTCACTGGTATTTGAGAAGTCAGAGCATGAAAAGGTCAAGAAAAGTAAAAACCATGGTCGTAGTGAGCTGATTTCTCTTAGTTTTAGAGAAAAACAAGAACAAGAAAATCAAGAGTACCTCAGTAGTTTGCTTAATACCTACTACTGCTTAAAAATGGATCTTTACTACTTTGAGTTCGTTATGGAGCTAATACCTGAGGATTTGAAGCCATTATCCAAGGATTTAATTTACTTAGGCAAGAGTTGGACTGAACTAGAAGAGATTTATGAAATCAGTCATTCAACACTTGCTTATCGTAGGCGTAAGATTCTAAAACAATTACGCAAGTGTTATCGTTGGACTTCAAAAAGTCTTGAACTTAAGGTGGAAGATTATCACATCCCTATCTAGTGATGGTTGAGTGCACTAAATTGGTACTAAATTAGCACTAAATTTGTACTGGTTTAGTACTGATTTTCAACCTAGACATGTGATATACTTAAGATGTCAAAAAAGATAAAAATCTCCCTCAAATGACTGGATATTCTTTGGCTGATAGGGTAATATAAACCTAGAAAAACCAAAGGAGAATAACCATGTGGACTGACGGACGGATTGATTATCAGGGACAAAAAGTGGATTACATTGCCAAGGTTAGTCCCCAACCTTCAGAAGTTGGAATTGACCTTGGATGTATTTTCAAATTAGATATTGAAGTAGCTGAAGAAACAATCGTTTCTTACGACAGAGGATGGGAACTCTATCCTGAAACAGAAGAACGTGAAGCCATTCTTGAGGCGGTTTTGATGGTTTTAACTGTTTAAAATATCTTTAAATTTATGCAGAAATGACTGGATATATCTCCTTTTTAGAGTTAATATGTACACAACAAAAGAAGAGGAGAACAATACCATGACAAAGCGTCAACAAGAAAAACTCAATGCCCTTTTAACAGAAATTGCAAAAGAAGAACTTTTTGTAGAAACCTTGGAAAAACGTTGGAGCGACAATCTTGACTTCTACGATGTTTCGGTATGGGGTATCAAAAGAGCATTGGAGAGAGCCTACGAAGCAGGCCAAAAATCAGTAAAATAAAGTAAAGCCTAGCCTCATAAAGGTTGGGCTTTTTGCGTGGAGGAATTATGATTATTTCTAGTGAACAAGTTTCAGTTGGACACCCAGATAAAATCTGTGATCAGATTTCAGATGCCATTTTGACGGAGTGTCTAAAGTATGACAAATCAAGTCGAGTGGCAGTTGAGACTTTAATCAAGGATAACCAAGTTGTGGTAGCTGGTGAAATTTCAACTAGACATTACTTTAATCTCGAGAACATTGTTCGTCAGGTTGTCGAGCCACTTGGTATGAAAAATGTTCGGGTAACTAACCTACTTGGACTCCAAAGCTCAGATATTGCACAAGGAGTAGATAATGGAGGTGCTGGTGATCAAGGAATGATGTTTGGTTATGCGACAGACGAAACACCTGAGTACCTGCCACTTCCTTATGTTCTAGCAACCCGAGTCCTTGAGAAACTGATGTCGCTTGGTCACCCCTTACTTGGAAAGGATGCGAAAGCACAGGTATCCTACGACTATGAGAAGAAACGGATTGATACCTTTTTAGTTTCCATCCAACATACTGAAATAGCCAACCTTGCCAAAGTGAAACGAATTGTGACTGAAGCTATGATGTCAGTAGCACTTCGTTACCGTTAGAATCTAGATTTCAAAGTTCTAGTCAATCCGACCGGACGTTTTGTTCTTGGTGGTTCGTTTGCGGATGCAGGAGTTACTGGTCGAAAAATTGTGGCCGATACCTATGGTGGTTTTGCACATCATGGTGGCGGTGCTTTCTCTGGAAAAGACCCAAGCAAGGTTGACCGCTCAGCAGCATACATGGCACGAAAGATTGCCAAGGATATTGTTCGTGAAGGGTATGCAAAACGATGTGAAGTACAACTAGCCTACGCCATTGGAGTTGCAGAACCTGTGTCAGTGTATGTAGAAACCTTTGGAACGAGTCGCTACACCACACAACAACTGGAAGGAATGATTTGTGAGCGGTACGATTTAACACCACAAGGTATCATTAAAGAACTTAATCTCTTGAATGTAGACTACACCAAAACAACTTGCTTCGGGCATTTCACGAAAGCCTATCTTCCTTGGGAGAAGTAATATGCCAAGAAGACCAAGTACACCTTGTAAACAAAATGGTTGTCCTAACTTAGTACCTTATGGTCACAAGTATTGTGACAACCATAAAGCAAACCACCAATTGGATGCCAAGTCAACCAAAGCCAAAGGATACAATGGCCAGTGGACCAAAGCACGACTTCGTTACTTAAAAGTTCATCCACTCTGTGTTCAATGCAAATCCAAAGGTCGACTGACCAAGGCAACTGTTGTTGACCATATCACACCCCACCGAGGTGACCAAGAACTCTTTTGGAATCAATCTAACTGGCAAGCACTTTGTAAGTCTTGTCATGATAGAAAGACCAAGACGACTGACCGATATGTGGAGTATACATATCGATTTTAGTCTTGGAGTTTCGTTACAAAAGTATCTCATTTTTCACCCGTTGGGGGAGGGGGGATGAAATCTCTAAACCCTTGGGAGACTAAGACCGACGCCCCCTCAAACGTGCAATTTCGCAAAATTCGCAAGCGGGTACATTAAAATCGCTTCATTTTGACGTTCCTTCCCACCGTTATCACGTTTCTAATGTGGGGATGTAGCGTTCCCTAGTATGTCATTTTGGTAATAAAAATAGTGAAAAAGGCTAGAAACAATGGTGAAAATAGTTGTTTTTAGTCCTTTTTTGCTGGAAAGGAAAACAAATGGACGAAAGTCAACGCAAACAAATCTGGAAAATGCGAGCAGAAGGTCTTGGCTATGGCTTAATCGGTAAGGCTACAGGACTGTCTAGAGATTCCGTTAAGAAATACTGTAAACGAAATCCAGCATTGCTTGGTCATGGTGCTGCGACAAAGCAGATGGCAAAAGCCGACCAGAATGATGGACTTCGCTGCCAACAGTGTTATCAGCTACTATCAATCCAAAAAACTGGAAGACCAAAGAAGTTCTGTTCGGATAAGTGTCGTAAGGTTTGGTGGACCACTCATTCTGACGAACACGATAAATCAAAAACCGCATATGAAGATTTGACTTGCCAACAATGTGGTAGGTTATTTTTATCTTATGCCAATCCAAATAGAAAATATTGTAGCCATTCGTGTTACATTCAATCACGATTTTATAAAGGAGAAACCAATGACAAGTCAACCAACAATGGAAATTAGAGAGATTCGATTATCTGAACTACACCCAGCCTCTTACAATCCTCGAAAAAAACTCAAAAAGGGTGACAAGGAGTATGAAAAGATTAAGCAAAGCCTACTCAAGTTTGGCTACGTTGACCCCATCATCGTCAATAAAGATTTGACGGTTATTGGTGGCCATCAACGATTAACTGTATTGAAGGACTTAGACTATGAAACTGCCAAATGTGTCATTGTCGATTTATCCAAGGAAGATGAAAAGGCCTTAAACATTGCCCTTAATAAAATCACCGGTCAATGGGATGACCAACTTTTGGCGGACTTGCTTTTGGATTTACAGGAGTCAGATTTCAATCTCGACCTGACTGGTTTTGAACCACCAGAAATTGACGATATCCTATCAAATGTCCATGATAAAGACCTATCAGATGATGACTTTGATGTTGAAGAGGAATTGAAGAAACCGACCTTTTCAAAACGAGGTGACATTTGGCAACTTGGTAAGCATCGAGTGATTTGTGGCGATTCAACTAAAGCTGAAACGTATGACCAACTGTTAGGTGATAAAAAGGCAAACTTGGTTGTGACTGACCCTCCCTATAATGTTAATGTAGAAGAAACAGCTGGAAAGATTCTCAATGACAATATGCCTGATAGTGACTTTTACCAGTTTCTCTTTGATATGTTCACTCAAGTAGAAAAACATATGGAGTCTGATGGTTCAATCTATGTATTCCATGCAGATACGGAAGGACTGAACTTCCGAAAGGCATTTAAAGATGCAGGTTTCTATCTCAGTGGGTGTTGTATTTGGAAGAAGAACTCATTAGTTCTTGGGCGTAGTCCCTACCAGTGGCAACATGAACCATGTCAGCCGGCAGGTACGATTGTTCAAACTATAAATGGTCCCGTTCCAATAGAAGACTTAAAGGATGGTGATAGGGTCATTAGTTACAATTCCTATTCAGGAACAATTCTGGGGATGCGTAATGGTGGCTATGAGATAAAAACAGCTTCTCGATATTATAATGGCACCTTATACGGTATAAAAATTGGAAATAAATTAACGTGGGCTACGGATAACCACCAGTTTTCGGTTCGTTTTAATGAATCAACGAAAAACAATTATTGTACCTATCTTATGCGTAAAGGAGACCGTTGGCGTGTAGGGATTACTGAACTCTATAACTCGAGGGGCTTTGGTTTGAAAACGAGACTTCGTGGTGAGAAAGGTGAAGAGGCTTGGGTCATTGATGTATTTGATGATAAAGTAACAGCCCAGTGCCACGAACAGTTATTAGCCCTCAAGTACGGTATTCCTTATACTCATTGGGAAATGGATAGAGGACTTCCAAAGAAAGAAACTCAACGCACAACTCATCATGTCGATATGATTTATGATAACTTGGATAGCCAAATTCAATTAGATAACGCTAGACGTTTGCTTGTTGACTATGGTCGAAATATCAAATACCCACTCATTCACAAAGGAAATGGACATGAGGCATTTAGTAAACGAGTAACTGCTCGCATCAATGCTTGTAATCTGATACCTCAAATTATGCAAGTTCCAATTCCAAAAACTTATGAAAAGGAAACGAAAGAAAATTTTTACTGGGGCATAATTGATGAGGTTCTTACAAAAGGATTCAGTGGACCTGTTTATTCTCTTGCTGTTGAAAAATATGAACATTATATTGCAGATGGAATTGTTACTCATAACTGTCTTTATGGCTGGAAACAAAAGGGAAAACATCAATGGTTCAGTGACCGTAAACAAACAACCATTTGGGAATATGACCGTCCAAAATCTAGTAAAGACCACCCAACGATGAAACCAATTCCGCTCATGGCCTATCCTATTCAAAATTCATCGATGCGAGGAACGCTTGTCCTAGATCCATTTCTTGGTTCTGGTTCGACCCTAATGGCCGCAGACCAAACTGGAAGGGTTTGTTACGGCATTGAGTTGGATGAGAAGTTTGTGGATGTCATTGTCAAACGTTATATAGAGTCAACAGGAAACGACAACGTGACGGTATTGCGTGATGGACAGACTTTGACCTTTGATGAAGCCTATTCAATGATGGAGGAGACGGTATGAGCCTAACCTTTCTTGATTTCTTTGCAGGAGTGGGTGGTTTTCGTCGTGGTTTGGAATTAGCTGGTTTCAAATGTATCGGTTACTGTGAAAAGGATAAGTTTGCAAGAAAATCTTACGAAGCAATGTACGACACGAAAGGAGAATGGTTTCATGACGACATCACAAGCATTGACCCAACACAACTTCCAAAAGCAGATTTATGGACTGCGGGAAGCCCTTGTCAAAATGTGTCTATCGCAGGAAAGCGAGCAGGCCTATACGGTGAACGAAGTGGACTCTTTTTTACATTTGTTGACATCATCCAAAGCCAAGAGGAAGAAGATAAACCCGAGTGGATACTCCTTGAAAATGTTAAGGGACTTTTATCAAGTGGCGGGGGACGAGATTATCTCGACTATCTCTCTATCTTGGATGAAGCAGGGTACGACCTCGAGTGGCAAGTGTTCAATTCAAAAGACTACGGAGTTCCCCAAAATCGAGAACGCATCTACACTCTCGGACATCTTAGAAGCAGAGGTCAACGAAAAGTACTACCTATCAGCGGAGAAAGCGGTAGCCATCTTAAGCAACTTGTAGGTGGCATGCAAAGCTATCGTGTCTACGACCCTAGTGGAATTGCCACAACCCTTGTTGGTGAGGGTGGAGGACTGGGTGCTAAGACAGGTCTTTATCTTATTGACCAATCTTTGACAGAACCAAAGTTGACAGATGAGGCACGTTGTATCACCGCACGATATACTGCTGGAGCTACAAAACGGACTGCGATGAATTCTGGAGTACTCGAAATTCAACCTATTCTGACACCCAATCGAATCAACAAACGTCAAAATGGACGTAGGCTCAAGGAACAGGATGAGCCAATGTTCACATTGACCTCTCAAGACCGCCATGGTGTTCTTGAAGGAATCAAGGTCAGAAATGGTACGAAGCAAGGTTATCAAGTTGCAGAGGTTGGAGATTCGGTGGATTTATCTTATCCCAACTCTCCAACTAGACGAGCAAGAGTTGGGAAAGGAATCGCCCATAACCTATCATGCGGTGGTCAAATGGGTGCTGTGGTTTGGAATGATCGAGTTGTAAAAATCAGACGATTAACCCCTCGAGAATGTTTTCGACTACAAGGATTTTCGGATGATTTGTTCGAGAAAGCCCAAGCAGTAAACTCCGATGCCCAACTGTATAAACAAGCTGGAAATGGTGTAACGGTAACAGTTGTCTATGCCATTGGTTGTGCCATTCTAGCAAGCGAAGAATTATCGAAAATATCTTCAAAATAATCGAGAAATGACTGGATATATATCTCCTTTAGAGGTAATATGTACACAACAAAAGAAGAGGAGAACAAATCCATGACAACAACACTTGAAAAACTTTACGAAATCTACCCAGCAACCGCAAGTATCATTCCTTACAAAGATTGGGTCATCGTTGCATCTAATGGGTATAAAGGAACAGAAGTTGAGATTTACGAAACGGCTGATAGTCTTGAAGAGTTTGAAAACTTCGAACGCAGATTTGACCGCATTTACCAAGAAGCAAGAACATTCGAAGACTTTGGGCATGCAGTTAAATGGGCATTTGAAAAGATTGGAGAATAACATGGACGCAAAAATGTTCAATAACCTAAAGACAACCTATCCGGTTGGGACTAAGGTTAGATTAGTTAGAATGGATGACCCACATCCAGTTCCTAAAGGCACACTTGGAACTGTGATTGGAGTGGATGACATTGGTTCACTCTTAGTTAAGTGGGAAAACGGCAGTTGCCTAAATGTTTTGTATGGAATTGATATCGTAGAAAAGGTAGTGTGAGATGTGGGAAATTATGACTCGAACGGTTGGAGACAGACATTACGTTTGTGAGTTTCTCCGTGAAGACACAACAGATCCAAGGAATATAGACGGGGCATGGATTAGAATACTGACAATAAAACGTGATGGTGAATATATCTACAAATATAGATATGGGAATGAAATAGATAACATGGACGACATTGATAGAACAGTTTGTCAGGCTGTTCTTGATAACTTTAATGAACTTTAAGAAGGAACTCGAATTGAGTTCTTTTTTTCTTACTCTAAAGGAGGTGAGATTGTGGCAATCAGGGGGCGAAAACCAAAGCCTACGAATATGAAAATACTTGAGGGAAATCCTGGTAAGCGACCACTCCCTTCGAATGAAGTCAAACCCAAACAAAAAGCCCCACGTTGCCCACAGTGGCTTGAAGATGATGCAAAGAAGGAGTGGAAACGGATGGGAAAAATTCTCGAACAGATGGGAATTTTAACCGAAATGGACATGACTGCATTTGCAGGATATTGTCAAGCTTACGCTCGCTGGAAAGAGGCGGAAGAGTTCCTTTCCAAGCATGGATCCATTATCAAAACTCCGAATGGCTATCTCCAACAAGTCCCTCAAGTCTCTATCAGCCAGACTAACCTCAAAATCATGCTTAAGTTCTGTGAACAGTTTGGTTTGACACCTTCGGCACGAAACCGATTAGCTACGATGGATTCAGAAGTTGGTACTGGTGATGAAATGGAAGATTTGTTAGGAGGAATTTTATGAGTTATCATTATGAACCAAGTCCATTCATGCTTCCCTCCTCACACTATGATAAGGCAAAGGCTGATAGGGCAGTAACATTTATCAATAACCTCTCTCATACCAAAGGCAAGTGGGCAGGAAAGCGATTTGATTTGTTGCCGTGGCAGGAACAGATTGTTCGTGATCTATTTGGGATTGTGAAAGAAGATGGTAACCGTCAGTTCTTAACTGCCTATATTGAAATTCCAAAGAAGAATGGTAAGTCTGAGCTAGCAGCGGCTATCGCTCTTTATCTACTATATGCGGATAATGAAGCCAGTGCAGAAGTTTATGGTGCGGCTTGTGACCGAAACCAAGCGTCAATCGTATTTGATGTGGCCAAACAGATGGTACAGATGAGTAGACCGCTTGAGAAACGCTCAAAGATTATGGGGGCGACAAAGAGGATAGTGAATTATTCCAATGCGGGATTTTACCAAGTTCTTTCTGCAGAGACTGGAACAAAGCATGGACTAAACGTATCTGGCTTGGTCTTTGATGAAATCCATGCTCAGCCTAATCGTCATTTGTATGATGTATTAACCAAGGGGTCAGGAGACGCAAGGGAACAACCCCTCTTTTTTATTATCACAACAGCTGGAACGGATAGGAACTCCATCTGTTATGAATTGCATACCAAAGCATTGGATATTCTGAATGGTAGAAAGAAGGACACGTCATTCTATCCGGTGGTTTATGGATTATCCGATGAAGATGATTGGAATGACGAAGCAAACTGGAGAAGAGCCAACCCTTCACTAGGGCATACTATTGGGATTGACCGTGTTAGAGAAGCCTACCAACAGGCACTTGACAATCCTGCTGAAGAAAATGTCTTTAAACAGCTACGTCTAAATATGTGGACAAGTTCAAGTGTTGCTTGGATTCCTGAACATGTCTATGCCAAGGGAAATCATCCTATCCAATATGATAGCCTCAAGGGTCGTAGTTGCTATGCAGGGCTAGACCTGTCTAGTACGTCCGATATAGCAGCTTTTGTCTTGGTATTTCCTCCTAGATTTGAAGAGGAAAATTATATCGTATTGCCATACTTTTGGCTACCTGAGGATACACTGGAACTGAGATGTCGACGTGACCATGTTCTATATGATGTTTGGGAGCGTCAGGGCTACATCAAAACTACAGAGGGTAATGTTGTTCACTATGGTTTTATCGAAAAGTTTATTGAAGACTTATCGGAAATCTATCATATCAAGGAGATAGCCTATGACCGTTGGAATGCGACACAGATGGTTCAGAATCTAGAAGGGATGGGTTTGACCATGGTGCCTTTCGGTCAAGGTTATAAAGATATGAGTCCACCGTCAAAGGAACTTTATAAACTTATGATGGAAGGCAAGATTCAACATGGTGGCCATCCTGTTCTGAAATGGATGGGACAAAACGTGGTTATGAGGCAAGATCCCGCTGGCAATATCAAGCCTGATAAGGAAAAGTCAGTCGAGAAGATTGACGGTATTGTAGCACTCATTATGGGACTGGACCGTTGTATTCGCCATCAAATCGACGAGGGAAGTGTGTATGATGAACGTGGTATTTTAAGCTTTTAGGATGAAAATAACCTAAATAGGTTGAATATATCCTAAAAAGTGGTAGAATAGAGAAAAGGAGGATATTACCATGCAAATCAATATTGAAAACTTAGTCTCTATTTCTGAAGCAAATCAAAACTTTTCTAAGGTAGCTCGTATGGTCGATACGAATGGTACTGCAGTAATATTGAAAAATAATACGCCAAAGTATGTATTAGTGGACTATCAGAGTCTAATTAAAGAGGAACAGGCAACCCCTACGGTTGTTGAACAATCAACTTTGGATGAAGTTGCGACTTCAGTTTTATCACGCCATCTTGATGCATTTAAGGAATTGGCAAAATGAAAGTATTAACTGTTGAACAGGTTATTGAATTACACACTAGGTTAATTCAAGCTACTGGGGGTTTAGATGGTGTTAGGGATGTTGGTTTAATAGAATCTTCACTATCTTCAGCTTTTAGTACTTATTTTGGTGTTGAGAAGTATCCAAGTATTGAAGAAAAGGCTGCTAGACTTTGTTATTCGCTAGTTAATAATCATGCCTTCCTTGATGGGAACAAGCGAATTGGAGTTTTTGTCATGATTATTTTCCTAGAATTAAATGGTATCGTGTTAAATCAGACTGATGATGAGATAGTGAAGCTAGGACTTGGAGTAGCTTCATCAGAATTAGATTATGATGCAATTTTAGAATACATTCGGAATCATTAAAACTTTTCTTATTGAGGATATAACTTCAAGAAAGTGATTGAACTTGGTATCTTCTTGAAGAAGGAGAGATGAAAACCATCTAAGAATAAACGAAAAGCACTTCAATTGAGGTGCTTTTTTCGTACTCAAATGGAGGAACTATGGGACTACTAGATTTATTGGGACGTAAGCGTGCTAGGGATAAACCACGGAATACTTATGAAGGCCAGGACTTTTCATATCTGTTTGGACGAACTAGCAGTGGGGAGAATGTGGATGAGTTTAAAGCTATGCAGACAACTGCTGTTTATGCTTGTGTCCGTATCTTGGCTGAAGCAGTAGCTTCACTACCCATTCATGTTTACGAGAGAACGGCAACTGGAAAGGAGAAAAAGGTGGAACATCCCCTTTATTTTCTCTTGCATGATGAACCTAACCCTGAGATGTCATCCTTTGTTTTTAGAGAAACATTGATGACACATTTACTGATATGGGGCAATGCCTATGTCCAGATTATCCGAGATAGGAGTGGACAGGTTATCAGTCTCTACCCACTTTTGCCAGATAAAATGTCTGTACATCGGGACGAGAGTGGAAAGCTCTATTACAAATACAAGCGTCAGTCAGAAGAAAATCCAAACTTTAAGGAAAAGGGAGATGCTATTTTGAAAGCAGAAGATGTTCTTCATGTTCCTGGTCTAGGTTTTGACGGCTTGATAGGTTATTCTCCAATTGCCCTTGCAAAAAATGCTATCGGTATGACATTGGCTACGGAAAACTATGGGGCATCATTCTTTAAAAATGGTGCAAATCCAGGTGGCGTTTTGGAACACCCAGGTATTCTCAAAGATCCCAAACGAGTGAGAGATTCATGGAATGCAGTCTATAATGGGGTAACCAATGCCCACAAAGTGGCAGTCCTTGAGGAAGGGATGAAATACACTCAAGTAGGCATACCACCTGAAGAAGCTCAGTTTCTTCAGACAAGAAAATTCCAAATCAATGAAATTGCAAGACTCTACCGAATTCCACCTCATATGGTTGGCGACTTGGAGAAATCCTCATTTTCAAACATTGAGCAACAATCTCTAGAATTTGTTAAATATACCTTAGACCCTTGGGTAGTTCGTCTCGAACAGGCTTTCAAGAGGTCTCTTTTTTTACCTGAAGAAAAGAAAAACCACTTTGTGAAGTTTAATGTGGATGGTCTTCTTCGTGGCGATTATCAGAGTCGAATGAATGGGTATGCGATTGGGAGACAAAATGGCTGGCTATCGACAAATGATATTCGTGAACTTGAGGATTTAAACCTCCTTTCAGATGAGGAAGGAGGTAATCTCTACTTGATAAATGGAAACATGACGAAACTGAAGGATGCAGGTGGCTTTATGAAACAAGTATCGTCAGAACAAGAAACTCAATCTGAGGAGGATATGGATGCATAAGTTTTGGAATTTTACAGAAGATGATAGTGGTCGAACTCTGAGAATAGAGGGGCAGATTGCTGATGAGACGTGGTTTGGCGATGAAGTCACGCCACAGGTATTTAAAAATGATTTACATGCAGGAAACGGAGACATCACCCTCTGGATTAATAGTCCAGGGGGTGATGTTTTTGCGGCTGCTCAAATCTACAACATGTTAATGGATTACAAAGGTGATGTCCATGTAGTGATTGATGGATTAGCCGCAAGTGCTGCTAGTGTCATTGCCATGGCAGGTACAACGGTCTCTATGAGTCCAGTTGCCATGATGATGATTCACAACCCTTGGACTGTGGCACAAGGTGAAGCCAAGGACATGCAGAAGGTCATTGAAATGTTGGGAGAGATTAAGGAATCCATCATCAATGCCTATGAATTAAGAACTGGACTTTCAAGAACCAAGCTATCACACCTCATGGACTCAGAGTCTTGGTTCAATGCCAAAAAGGCTGTTGAGCTCGGCTTTGCGGACAAGATTCTCTTTGACAAACAAGATGATCAGGGAATGGATACTGAGAGTTATTCTTTCAGTCGAAATACTGCCCAACAAGATTTACTTGTAAAAATGCAGGCGAAACTTGAAGTCCAACAACCAAAGAAAACAATCCCAATCAATCAGTTGGAAAAACGATTGAATTTGCTCAAATAACGAAAGGAATATGAACTCATGTCTAAATTACTTGAATTGAAAGAAAAACGTAACCAAGCTTGGCAACAAGCAAAAACCTTCCTTGATTCTGTTCGCTCAGAGGACGGACTGGTATCAGAGGAAGATTCCAAACGCTATGATGACATGGAAGCAAAAATCAACCTCTACAATCAAGAAATTGCTCGATTGGAGCGTCAAGAAAAGATTGACCTTGAACTTTCTCAACCAGCATCACAGGCTCTAATTGGTCAGCCCACTACAGTTTTGAATGACAAGACTACTGAAGAGGAAAAGAAAGGTGTGGCTTCAGATAGCTATGCCAAGACATTTTGGACAAGTGTCCGTAAGCGTCACTTCTTTGATGTTAAAGACGTCCTTCGAGTAGGGGAAGATACCGAAGGCGGTCATCTTGTTCCAGATGAGTATGAGAAGAAACTAGTTCAAGGATTACAAGAAGAGAATTTCTTCCGTAGCCTTGCGACTGTTATCAAAACATCTAGTGGTGAGCGAAAGATTCCTGTTGTGACTGGACATGGATCAGCCTCATGGATGGATGAAAATGGTTTATATCCAGAAACAGAAGAAACCTTTGGTCAGGTGACACTCGACTCTCATAAGATTGGTACTGCCATTCGTATTTCAGAAGAGTTGCTTAACGATTCAGTCTTTGACCTTGAGTCCTATATGACAGCTGAATTTGCGCGTCGTATTGGAACGGAAGAAGAAAAGGCATTCTTGATTGGTGATGGTTCTAAGAAACCGACAGGTATCTTTACTCAGGCAGAAGTTACAGGTCCAACGACTGCTACAAAGGATATTACCTTTGACGACATGATTGAATTGTATCATTCTCTACCTGCACCCTATCGTAAGAACGCAGTTTGGATTTTACATGATACGACTGTCAAAGCTATCCGTAAACTCAAGGACAACAACGGTAATTACATTTGGCAGCCATCCACTCAAGCTGGACAACCAGATTTGATTTTGAATCGTCCATATTATACATCGACCTTTGCCCCACTACCTGAAGCAGGAAACAAAGCCATTGCTTTTGGCGATTTTTCTTATTATTGGATTGCGGATCGTCAGGGTCGTACCTTCAAACGTCTGAATGAACTCTATGCCAATAATGGGCAGATTGGTTTTCTTGCTTCACAACGTGTGGATGGTAAGTTAGTCCTACCTGAAGCCGTTAAGACTTTAACTGTGAAGGCTAAGTAATGATGGTCAGTTTAGTAGAAGCAAAACAGTATCTCAAAGTGGAACACGATGATGAGGATGGACTGATTGAGCAATTGCTTGAAACCAGTCAACAACTCTGTGAAGATATTTTGCGACAATCAATTTATTCAGAAGTTCTAAAGACGGCAATCCTATACGGGGTTGCCTATCTTTATGAACACAGAGAAGATGCAAATCATAGAGAGTTAAAAGAAACACTTTATCACTTATTGTTGGCAGAACGAAAGGATGTGTTCTGATGAAGATTGCACCTTTGAGGGAACGCTTGTCGTTTCATGTTCGACAGATTGTTCAAGATGATATTGGAAATGAAACTTCGACATGGATACCTTTATTTGAACGGTGGTGCTCTTGTCGTCCTCTCACCTTGACCGAAAGGGATGGGAGTGTGACGAAACTGGAACAAGAGAAAGTCCAGTTCACCCTCAGGTATGATAAGGCAATTCTTGGACTTCATTCCTTAACGACTCACATTCAATTTCGTGGTCAAACCTATGAGATTGAGTCGATTGATGGAGATACAGTGCCAAGGCAACTGATTTACATCGTTGCCATTAAGTCTAGTGGTAAAAAGTCAATAGAAAGTTGAGAAAAATCTAGTTGTTTTTTTAGAAAACAGGGTACACTAAAA
>NZ_JARQOZ010000035.1:0-25809 GCF_046032115.1 Streptococcus suis
ACGTCTTTAGACGTCGCTGGAGAGAAACGGCTTATAGCCGGTGTACAAGCCACCCGTTTTCACGGGTGGTTATGACTTATTGATTGGATAACAACTAGTCTTAGTATCTACATTTAAAGGGTTAGCAGAATCTAAACGTATCGTATCTTATTTTTTGAGAATATATCTATTTGGAGAATATGGTGTACGGTCAAAGTTTGTTTCTTGATTGAGAATTTCTTTAGCAATTTGCCAACCGATAATTGGGCCATTTGTCAGGCCGGTAGATCCTAGACCACTAGCTACCCAGACATTAGGCATATCCTCAATATTTCCGTAGAATGGAGAATACGTTGAAGTATAGGCGC
Source organism: Streptococcus suis (assembly GCF_046032115.1). Classification (GTDB taxonomy): domain Bacteria; phylum Bacillota; class Bacilli; order Lactobacillales; family Streptococcaceae; genus Streptococcus; species Streptococcus suis_AJ. The sequence goes on from NZ_JARQOZ010000035.1 coordinate 348, forward strand.
GCGTTCCAATACGAGTTCTGGCTACAGGATAGTTTGCCAAATCAGGCATGAATTCAGCTATTTTATCATGCATGGCTTGGATTTTTTCAGGGTCTAGTTCTAAATCATAGCCCATATCATCTTCATGAGTTGCACCAATAATGATTTTTCCATTTTCAAATGGTAGGATGTCAATCTCTCCGTAAGGCATACAAACTGGCCAATTATCAGTATCGAATTCTGTATCTAATTCTAACAATTGTCCTTTTTGTGGTCGAACATCCACTTGATAACCAAGAGGTTCAAGAATATGTGGCAACCAGGCCCCTGTGGCTAAGATAATATGGTCAGCAGTAAGCACTTGATTATCTACTTCGACAGTATGGTTGTCGAGCAGTTTTGCTTGTCCGTAGATACGTGTACCACCATTTTTCAAAAATTGTTCCTGAAGAATATCAATCAAACGCCCACCATCAATACGACCGCCACCTTCTAAATGGATACCAAAATAGTCTGGTTTAAGTAGTGGCAAGTAGTGGTTAATTTCCGAGCCTACAAGCGGAGTAATTTCGCCAATAGTCGGAGTATCTACGCGACGTTCCTCGGCAATTTTTTGGATTTTATCAAGTAGTTCAGGCTTACTTTTTAGGCCGATGGTTCCAGTCTGTTTGAATGGAATTTCAGTAGCACCTGATTTTTCCAAATCGGCTACCAATTGACGGTAGAAAACAGCACCATCGGAAGTCAGCTTGTACCAGTCTTTATTTTTTTTCTGAGCCATCCATGGGCAGATGATACCTGCGGCAGCTCGTGTGGCTGTTCCAATACCTGAATCAATGAGAGTAAGATTGACGTGTTCTTCTTGGGAGAGATAAAAGGCTGCAGTAGAGCCAACAATTCCTCCGCCTATAATAACTTGTTTTTTCATAAGTTAATTATATCACAAATTCAGAAGTTTATTTATTTTTTTCAACATGATACAATAGAAAATAAGAAAAATTGAGGAGTTCGTGTGTCAGATATAATGTATCCTGAGGTCCTAACCGTTGGAAGTGGGGCCGTAAAAGTTGCAACAGTCGGAGATAGTTTGACTTATGGATATGGCTTGGAGAATCGTGAAAAAGATGCCTATCCTTGTATTCTAGCTGAGAAACTTGGGCATCACTATCAAGTTTCAAATTACGGATTGAGTGGGCGTTCACTTCAGTCAACTGCAGATTTTCCTTACTTTAAAGAGAAGAATGCCCAACTTTCACTTGAGAGTGAAGCAGATATTGTCATCATCATGATTGGTAGTAACGATAGCCGAGGACCATATTGGAATAGGGAGAGGTTTATTCGAGAGTATAGGGAAATGGCAGAGCAGTATATGGTTTTACCAAGCCAGCCGGATGTTTATTTAGTCATCCCGCCTTACGTACCAACCAGTCGTTTTGGATTGAATAATCAAATTATTGAAGATGAATTACAAAAGATTATCCCAGCTATCGGAAATGAACTTGGTTTACCAGTTATTAACCTTTACACTGTGACGGAGGGACATCTTGAATACTATAGCGACGGTCTTCATTTGACACCGCTAGGAAATCAAGTTATTGCTGAAGAGATTTACCAGCATCTCAGACACTAATAGCTCTAAATTGTGGTATAATACTAGTGAAATGGAGAGATTATGGTAAAAAGAGATTTAATAAAACAAATCAGTTTATTGGTCTTATTGATTTTTGGAATCATTGGCCTACGATTTTGGTTACTTGAGCCAGTCACGATTACCCCTGAGATGGCAAATAGTTATTTGAAGGAAAACGACTTTATCATGACGGTGCGAAATGTCCGCCCGATTCATGGAGATTTTATTTTGTATAACCATGAGGGAAAAAAGTATGTGAGTCGTGTGATTGCATTGGAAAACGAGACGGTTACCTATATGGACGATGTTCTCTATCGTAATGATATTATTGTTACAGAGAACTATTTAAAAACGCCTCATTCACAAGAAAGTTATACAGATGACTTTACATTGGAAACCTTGACAAATGGAAAGTACAACGTCATTCCAGAGGGGCACTATTTGGTGTTGAATGATGTACGAACGAATCAACAGGATAGTCGTAGTTTTGGTTTGATTTCTAGTGAGGATATTGTTGGTAGACTGACTTTTCGGATTAGTCCACTTTCAGAATTTGGTTTTATTAAGACAGGGCTGGTTCAGTAGAATCAGCTTTTTTATTGTGTTGATACTCTTCGAAAATCAAAATTATCCGTTGTCAACTTGCCTTGATGAACTCCAGTTCTATCTTCGGCTTCGTTTCCTAGGCTACTTTTGATTTTCATTGAGTATGTGATGACTAGATCGGTATTTTGAAATTAGACTAGACCAATTAAAATGTTGACAAGGATGAAATCTTGTTATATACTGATTTCACTGGTCTTTTTAGATATAAATTAGACTAGACCAATTTTTAAAGAAATGAAAGCCGATGTTATCAAACATCGTAGGTGAACTGTATGTGTGGAATCGTTGGTGTTGTAGGAAATACAAACGCAACTGATATTTTGATTCAAGGACTTGAAAAATTAGAATACCGTGGTTATGATTCAGCAGGTATTTTTGTGACGGGTGGTGAGCAAGCTCATCTTGTGAAAGCTGTTGGTCGCATTGCAGAATTGTCTGCAAAAGTTGGCGATAAGACCGAAGGAACAACAGGGATTGGTCATACTCGTTGGGCAACTCACGGGAAACCAACTGAGAACAACGCTCACCCTCACACTTCTCAAACTGCTGGACATGTCCTTGTTCACAACGGTGTGATTGAAAACTATGCAGAAATCAAGGAAGAGTATCTTGCAGGTCATGACTTGAAAGGTCAGACAGATACAGAGATTGCTGTACACTTGATTGGTCAATTTGCAGAAGAAGGTTTGTCAACTCTAGAAGCCTTCAAAAAAGCATTGAAGATTATTCAAGGTTCATACGCCTTTGCCTTGATTGATGCTAGGGATGCAGATACTATTTACGTTGCCAAAAATAAATCTCCACTTTTGATTGGTTTGGGTGATGGCTACAACATGGTCTGCTCAGATGCCATGGCTATGATTCGTGAGACAAGTGAGTACATGGAAATTCACGATAAGGAATTGGTTATCGTTAAAAAAGATAGTGTTGAAGTCATGGATTATGATGGCAATGCGATTGAACGTGGTAGCTATACAGCAGAACTTGACTTGTCAGATATTGGTAAGGGAACTTATCCATACTACATGCTCAAGGAAATTGATGAGCAACCAACTGTTATGCGTAAATTGATTAGCGCCTATACAAATGAAGCTGGTCAGGTAACAGTTGATGCGGATATTATTAAGGCAGTACAAGAAGCTGACCGTATCTATATCTTGGCTGCTGGAACTTCCTATCACGCAGGATTTGCCGCAAAAGACTTCTTGGAAAAATTGACAGATACACCAGTAGAGTTGGGAATTTCATCTGAGTGGGGCTACAATATGCCACTTTTGAGCAAAAAGCCACTCTTTGTCATGATTAGCCAGTCAGGTGAAACTGCTGATAGCCGTCAGGTATTGGTTAAAGCTAATGAAATGGGCATTCCAAGTTTGACCGTAACCAACGTTCCTGGTTCTACCCTATCACGTGAGGCAACTTACACCATGTTGCTCCATGCAGGACCAGAAATTGCGGTAGCTTCTACAAAAGCCTACACTGCACAGATTGCGACTTTGGCAATCTTGGCTAAGGCTGTCGGTGATGCAAATGGCAATGCCTACGCGAAAGAATTTGACTTGGTGCATGAATTGTCCATCGTAGCTCAATCTATCGAGGCCAGCTTGTCAGAAAAAGATGTGATTGCTGAAAAAGTTGAAAAACTCTTATCAACCACTCGCAACGCATTCTATATCGGTCGTGGTAGTGACTACTACGTTTCTATGGAAGCCAGCTTGAAATTGAAAGAAATTTCATACATCCAATGTGAAGGATTTGCGGCAGGTGAATTGAAACACGGTACTATTTCATTGATTGAAGATGGTGTTCCAGTTTTGGCCTTGATTTCAAATCATCCACACCTAGCTAGTCATACTCGAGGCAATATTCAAGAAGTTGTGGCGCGTGGTGCTAATGTCTTGACAATTGTAGATGAAGCAGTAGCTAAGGAAGAAGATGACATCACTGTTACAACTGTTCATCCATTCTTGTCAGCGATTGCTATGGTGGTTCCGACACAGTTGATCGCTTACTATGCAACCTTGCAACGTGGTTTGGATGTTGATAAGCCTCGTAACTTGGCGAAATCTGTAACAGTTGAATAAATATGAACGGATTTGGGTAGCCAAATCCGTTTTTTCAGAAAAATATACGGAAATTGCATTAAATTTTATAAAAATTCTGAAAAATCCTTTGAAATAGATAAAGTTTTCTGATATACTATTACCTAATCACTCTTTTAGGAGAATTCTATGGATTATGTTTTGGAAGTTCTGCCCAGTCTACTAAATGGTGCTGCAGTCTCCTTGCAAGTATTTTTTCTAGTATTGATATTATCCTTGCCATTAGGAGCTGTTTTCGCTTTTTTAATGCAGATTAAATTTAAACCCTTACAATGGTTATTGCATTTCTATGTATTAATTATGCGAGGAACCCCCTTGCTTTTACAATTAATTTTTGTTTATTACGTTTTACCAAGTGTGGGTATTACATTTGACCGAATGCCTGCTGTGATTCTGGCCTTTACGCTCAACTATGCGGCCTATTTCTCTGAAATTTTCCGTGGTGGTATTGAAGCTATTCCAAAAGGTCAGTATGAAGCGGCTAAGGTATTGAAATTTACCCCTGTTCAGACCATTCGCTATATTGTTTTACCACAGGTCGTGAAAATTGTCCTGCCAAGTGTTTTCAATGAAGTCATGACTTTGGTAAAGGATACTTCTTTGGTCTATGCACTTGGGGTTAGCGATTTGTTGTTGGCTAGTCGTACTGCTGCCAATCGTGATGCCAGCTTGGCGCCTATGTTTATCGCAGGTGCAATCTACCTATTGATGATCGGTGCGGTAACACTGATTTCGAAACAAGTAGAAAAGAAATTTGATTATTATAGATAGGTGGAAGTCATGTTAGAGTTACGCAATTTGTCAAAACGCTTTGAAGATAAACAGATTTTCTCCAACTATGATTTGGTCATTCCAGAAGGGAAAATTGTTGCCATCGTTGGTCAATCTGGCGGTGGTAAGACAACTCTTTTACGGATGTTGGCTGGTTTAGAGACTATTGATTCAGGAACTTTGATGTATAATGGTCAAGAACTGCCATTAGAGGAGTTGGGAAAACGACATTTGCTGGGCTTTGTCTTCCAGGACTTCCAGCTTTTCCCGCACCTATCCGTATTGGAAAACTTGGTTCTCTCTCCTATGAAAACGCAAAATATGTCGCGTTCAGAGGCGGAAGACAAGGCCCTTAAACTCTTGGATACTCTTGGACTTGCTAACCACGCAACTGCCTACCCGTTTTCATTATCGGGCGGACAGAAACAACGTGTGGCTTTGGCGCGTGCGATGATGATTGATCCTGAGATTATCGGCTATGATGAACCAACTTCGGCCCTAGACCCTGAATTAAGAAAAGAAGTTGAGAAACTGATTCTTGAAAATAGGGCTACTGGAATCACGCAAATTGTGGTCACCCATGATATGCAGTTTGCTGAGAATATCGCAGATGAAATCATCAAAATTGAACCGAAACACTAAGAAAAGGAACAAATATGATGATGAATATTAAAAAAATGATACTTGGAGCTCTTGCTCTTGTAACTTCTTTAACTCTTGCTGCTTGTGGCTCCAATGATTCGGCTACTAAGTCTGATAATTGGACAGCCTACGAGTCTGAAAAATCCGTTACGATTGGCTTTGATAAGACCTTTGTTCCAATGGGATTTGAACAGACAGATGGTTCTTACACAGGTTTCGATATTGACTTGGCTAATGCAGTCTTTGAAAAGTATGGAATTACTGTAAAATGGCAACCAATTGACTGGGACTTGAAAGAAACCGAATTGAATAACGGGAATATTGATTTAATTTGGAATGGTTATTCTATTACAGATGAGCGTAAGGAAAAAGTTCTCTTCACAAATCCCTACATGGATAACCAACAAGTTCTTGTAACTAAAAAATCTTCCAATATTAGCCAAGTATCTGATATGAAGGATAAGATTTTGGGTGCGCAAGCAGGTTCATCTGGCTATTCAGTATTTGAATCACAACCAGCTATTTTGAAAGATATTGTTCAAAATAACGATGCAAGTCAGTATGCGACCTTCAATGAAGCCTTGATTGACTTGAAAAACGATCGTATTGATGGCCTCTTGATTGACCGTGTGTATGCAAATTATTACTTGCAACAAGAGGGAATTATCGCAGATTACAACATCATTGATGCAGGTTTTGAAAATGAAGCCTTCGCAGTCGGTGCTCGTAAATCAGATACTACACTCGTAGAAAACATTAATAAGGCATTTGCTGAATTATATAAAGAAGGTAAATTCCAAGAAATCTCCCAAAAATGGTTTGGTGAGGATGTTGCAACTGATGCAGTAAAAAACTAATAATATAAGAAAAAGAGCCATGCGCTCTTTTTTTAATACTCTTCGAAAATCAAAATTATCCGTTGTCATCTTGCCTTGATGAACTCCAGTTCTATCTTTGGCTTCGTTTCCTAGGCTACTTTTGATTTTCATTGAGTATAAAACCAAAATTTAAGGTAAAGGAAAAGCCAGTCATTCGACTAGGCTTGTTTTTTTGAGATCTGGTGGAAAATAACAGTCCAATTTTCATGACGGCGCCAAAGTGACGTATGAACATAATCACCAATTTCAAACGTAACCAATTTTGATTTTTGGCTAATGGAGGTCATTTGGTAATTGGATAAATACGTCGTTTGAATGGGGTGGTCGGCAAGCATCTGAGTTTTATTTTGATAGCGGCCTTTGGCATCAATTAAGCGATACTGGTCGTCAATCAATTCTTCATATCCATTAGCATGCGCTTGTATCTCTGTTTCAAAACGGAAGAGTTTATCGTACACATGCTCATACATCTCATCGTGTGGAATTTCAGATGGTTCTACGTGAATATCCACATCAAAAACTCCATGTTTGAGTGTTAGGAGTTGCTCAACCTGCTCAGTCACTTCATGACTTTCATAAACGGATAAGTCTGGATTCATTTCTAAAACAACATCAAGGTAGATATTGGCTCCATAAGTCCGACCACGTTGTGATTTGACAGAAACGATTTTTGGGAGTTTGAGAATATCTTCCTCGTACTTTTTCAATAAATTTTCATCAAATCCATCAGACAGGGTAAAGAAACTTTCCATAAAAATATCGTAGGCTGTTTTTAGGATAAAGAAGGTAATGATGATGGCTGCAATTTTATCGACAATAGGGAAGTTGAAAGCTGCAGCAAAGATTGCGATAGAAGTTCCTATGGAAGTGACTGCATCGGATAGATTATCCTTGGCAGCTGCTTCTAAGGCCTTGGAACGTACTTTTTTTGCCAAGCGGTTATTATATAAATAAACAGCTAACATAACTAGTGCAGAAAAAATTCCGACAATGGCCCCCATAATGTCTACTTTGATAGAAGAATTGCTGATTAGTTTTTGGAGGGTATCATAGAGTACTTGGAAACCAACGACAAACATGATGAAGGATGTAATCAAGCTTGCTAAATCTTCCATTTTCCAGTGTCCAAATTTATGATCGGTATCAGCTGGTTTCTGTGCCATTTTTAGTCCAATAAGTACAGCGATATTACCGATAATATCAGAAATATTATTGAAGGCATCTGCTCGTAAGGCATCTGAATGAAAGAGCTGTCCTGCAACGAGTTTGATACCTGATAAGATAATATAGGCACCGATAGATAGCAAGGCACCACGTTCAGCAAGTTTTAAATTGGTTACGTTTTGGTTCATAGCATCTCCTTTGATAAGTTTTCATTTTAACAAAAAGGCCCCTTATTTTCAAGGGGTTAGGCTGTTTTTTTGCCTGTTCGAAGAACCTTATAAAGGCGTAATAATATTGTTCCGCTGGCCATACCGATGGGAATGACTAAGGCTAAAGTTAAGACGGTAGTGATATTGGTTAGGGCTTGAGCGTGGTCACCAGAAACGAAATAAGTCGTGGTCATGTAGGCTCGATAGCCTGGAACAAGCGGTGCTAGGATAGCAAGTGAAAAAATAACAGATGGTGTTTTAAGCAAAATACTCATGATTTGACTAATGCAAGATCCGATAATTGCTGCAAGGAAGGTTGCAATCAGTACATTAGTTGGTCCTAATAATGAAAGATAGATGAGCCAGACTAGCATGCCTAGGAGTCCACCAGGGACCAGCATTTTTCTTTGAACATTGAGAACAATTAAGAAGGCTGCGATAGCGATATAAGAGGCGAGTGCCTGTAATAAGAAGTTAACTGGTGTCATAGATTACCTCACAAGCATAAAGGCCACAGTTGTACCTGCACCGAGCGATAAAATAATAAGAGCTGTTTGGAAAAATTTGGTCATCCCTGTATTGATATGATTGGTCATAAGGTCTCTTACAGCATTTGTAAAAGCAATCCCTGGTACAAAAGGCATGACTGCCCCTGCGTTAATTAAGTTGGGATTAATGGGGAGAGTAGTGGTTGCGCTTAATAAGTAGGAGGTAAGTGAGAAGACAAAGGCGCCAACGAAGGTGGTAACAAAATCAATTCCAACGTAGCGCTCGACAATCAGTGAGATAGGGAAAGCCAAAGCCGTTGCGAGGACAGCACCTGCTGCATCTAAAAGAGAACCTCCGAACATGATGGTAAAAAATGGTGCGGCTACTACGGCAGCCAAGGTTATTTGGATATTGTTATAAGGTGGCTTTTGTTGTTTGATTGCATTTAATTGGCTCCATGCTTCTTCTAGGCTGATTTCTTTATTGGCTAGGGAACGGGAGATTTGGTTGACGTCACAAACTTTCTGCATGTCGTAATTTGAATTGACAATGCGTTTCATACGCGAAATATTCGTATGGTCGATGGAGAAAAAGATAGCAGCAGGGATGGCAAGGACATTGGCCTGTTCAATTCCTTGTGAATGTGCAATCCGAATCATGGTATCTTCAACTCGGTGAATTTCTGCACCGCTTTGTGCCAAAATGGCACCAGCGAGCATGAGCACGTCTATGACCAAGTTTAGTCTAGGAGTGTTTTCCATAAGTAAGTCCCATCCCTCTGCTAGTTATTTTCTTAATTATAACAAAATATAGGTGTAGGCAACATATTTTTTTAATAGATAGGCAAAATAGTTGAAAATTGTTCGGATTGTAGTATAATTGACTTATCAATGATTGATTAATCAATCAAAAGAGGTAGATAATGCAAGAAATGGAAGATTTGTTATACAGACTGAAAGTGGCAGATGAGACGATTTCCAATCTTTTTGAAAAGCAGTTGGGAATCAGTTTGACACGCTATTCAATATTGCAAGCATTATTAAAAGATGCACCCCTGCATCAGTTGGCTTTGCAGGAGAGGCTTCAGATAGACCGCGCAGCGGTTACGCGTCATCTCAAATTGTTGGAAGAGAGCGGCTATATCATTCGCAAGCGAAATCCTGACAATCAGAGAGAAGTACTTGTCTGGCCAACTGAGCAGGCTAGGGAAGCGCTGGTCACGAGTCCTTCTGCTCACCACCTAGCTATTAAAGCTTCGATGAATCAGATTCTAACTGTTGAGGAGAGCGAGCAATTCCTAGCCACTCTTGATAAACTGTTGATTGGCTTGCAAAATCTACCTATATAATATTTTGAGAGGAGACATTATGTCTATTTTTACCACTATTCTAGCTAGTATCGTAGCTATTGAGCACCTATATATCATGTATTTGGAAACCTTTGCGACCCATTCAGACTCTACTAGTCGCGTATTCAATATGGAGAAGGAAGAATTACAACGTAAGTCTGTGACAACCCTATTTAAAAACCAGGGAATCTATAATGGTTTGTTGGCCGTCTTCCTTATCTATGGAATTTTCACAGGCAACCTTGAAGTGACAACTATTTTTGTCTTGTTTGTTATTGGAGCAGCAGGCTACGGAGCAGCGACTTCTAGTCCAAAAATCATCTTAACCCAAGGTGGACCAGCTATCTTGGCATTAATTTCTATTTTGTTGTTTAAATAGGTTAAAAAGCCTTCCGTTGAGGAGGGCTTTTTGCAATTACTGAATATTCAGTTCTCCATCTAGTATAGAGATGTGGAGGTAATTAGCGGCTTGGGGATTGGAATAGGTTGGAAGGTCAATTCTCAGATTATTTTGACTGGCATCTATATGGATGTCAGTTTTTGTTTTGGGATGAAGAGAAATGTCAATCGAACCATTGTAATTACTGATGTTATGTCTTCCTTCTAGTTTTAGGTTTTCAGCTTTAAAATCCCCATCCTCAATCCTTAGGCTACTGCCAACAGTATCGGAAATGTCTTTCGGACTTGTTAATGTGGAATGATTGATTTCTACTTCTCCATTGAGGTGTGATAAATGAGTAAAGCTGATGTGACTGTTTTCAATCAACATATTCCCATCTTCTACTGTGAGATCAAGATCTTGAATGGTTACTTTATCCAGATATAGATCTCCTTGAAGGTTGCCTGAAAGTGTTTCGATTGTGCTATTTTTAGGGACCTGTAAGACAGGTTGGTAGTAGGCAATATTCTGGTCATTGACAAGATTTAAGATAGGTTCGAGTAATCCATCATAAGAAACGAAGCCTCGAGAAGTACTAGAAATGGTTAACTTTCCATCTTGAACTTGGTGACTGAGGAGGTCGATGTCTTTATGCTGATTTCGATAGCAATGGAGGTGGAATTGGTTGTCAGGGGAGGGCATGATAGACAGTTTTTCATTCACTTCTATAGCCTTAATATTACTAAAACTGGCTGTTTGGGGCTGAAAATAGTTTTCTGCGACAAGTTTCATATTTGTCCAACCGCCAGCTAGGTAGCCTATAAAGCTTAGAATGGCTCCAAGACTGAGCAGGCTCAAACAAATTTTCGTAAATGGTTTAAGCTCTTTCATGATAATCTCCTTTGCGAATGGTTCTTTGTATCCAGTGTAAAACAAGCAAGAAGGTTTTGCTTCCAAGGTCTAGAGTGAATTTGCTACCCAAGAGGGTGAGTGCTAAGCAGACAAGAGCTAGCCCCGTGAAGAGGAGAGAGGAGGACCATGAGAGCGTGAAGAGGTCGAAGGCGAGGAGAAGCTGGGCGATTGCTAGACTGAGGAGGACAATCCAGAGTGAGATAAGGAGTAGAAAGGCACTGAGGATGAGCAGGAGTAGGATAATGAAGAGGGCAACTAGGGTGATCGCTAGGGGGATGCCGATTGGTGCGGCAAGGATGGCGAGGATGGTCAACCAGACCATATTGCGGGTATTTGGCTTATCTTCCGTCCGCTCTTTTTCGTAGAGTGTTGCTAGGATTTCACGGGCTGCTTCTTTTGGACTGCCCAGCTCTTGAATAGCTTGCTCGTCGTTTTCCTTTTCGTCAAAATATTCATTGAAATAGTCCAAGGTATCTTGAAAATCTTCTTTTGGTAGGTTTTTGAGATATTTTTCGAGTTTCTGTAAATATTCCTTGCGCTTCATGGGAACCTCCTTTATCCAACAGTAAGCTGGCAGTCTTGACAATGAATAACCAGCTGAGCAGGGCTATTTTCTTGCCTATAGCTGAGATGAGTGATGTCATCCTCTTTCATCATTGTAAACGCCTTATCCTTTGGAAGTTTAAGGCTAGAATCTTCCTCCCAGATGTCCAAACTGATGTCTGTACTCGGTTTATAGGTTAAGACAGAATCTTCAGCCTGGCAGTTAAGGCTCTTTTCAAGGACAAAATCCTTCAACTTCCAGACACAGTCTTCTAATGTTATCCTTGCATCTGAAAGGCTCATGCTTGAGAGAGTGATAACAGCATCGCTGGCTTCCAATTTTAACTCGCTCAGCTGTCCATCTGAGATAGTTAGTGTAGAGTCTTCTAACCGTAGAGCAGAGCTTGGGCAGCTCACTTTCGTCATGCTGATACTACTATCTTCTGCATTGATGACTAGCTGTTCGCATACTTGCATGTCCACTATTGTCAGACTACTATCTGTCGTTTTCAGATTGAGACTAGTAAGGGGCAGGAGTCTTTTTGGGATTTTGAGAATAGCAGAGCTGGTTTGATTGTTTGAGAAGTAGAGCTGGTCAGGGAGTGGCTTGTTAGATATGTACAAACTATCTTGGAGTAGTTGATAGTCAAAAGCCTGGTAGCTACCATCTTCTGAAACAGGATTGTGCAATATTACCTTGTCACCTTCATAGCTTTGCACACTAAGTGCTTGGTCTTCGAGAATAATCTGTAAACTTGCAAAATCAGGTAATTCTTCAATCTTCGCCGTCAATTCAATCCTTTCTCTAGCTTGAAAGGCTGAGTGTCTGAAGTTGTTGAAAAAACCATCCCAGTCAAATTGAAAATCAAAGTCAAAATCGAAATCAAATGCTTTAGTTGATTGTGAAGTGTCTTGGTATTCCTTAGCAATGAGGGCATCTTCAGGCAGGTTGGCTATGATTTCCTTTGCAGCTTCTTCAGCTGTTCCGAGTTCGTTAATAGCTGCCGCGTCATCCGCTTTTTCATCGAAATATTCATTGAAGTAGTCCAGAGCTTCCTGTCTGGCACTTGGATGAAGTTGAGATAGTGCTTGTTCCAGTTGGTTCAAATAATCTGCGCGTGTCATTTTCTTAGGCTCCCTTCTATAATTCCGTCAATATGGTCTTTGTAGGTATTCCATTCACCCTGCAGGAAGGGGATGTGCTCACGTCCAGCAGGAGTAATGGTATAATATTTTCGCTTTCTCCCTTGAAATTCTTGGGTGTAGGTGGTGACGTAGCCCGCCTTTTCCAGTTTCTTCAAGATAGGGTAGAGCGTGGATTCCTTTATATCAGCAACTATCTTGATGGTTTGACTGATTTCATAGCCGTAGGAATCCTGCTTTTCCACGATGGCTAATACCAGAAATTCAATCAAGATAGAGGATACGGGGTAGTACATAAACTCACCTCTTTATCTTTATGTAATTATTTTATATATAAATTATATACCTATTATTTAGTAAAATCAAGCGATTATATAAAATTTTTATATATCATCAAAATTCTTTTCTATATGCTATACTAGTTTCATGAATGAACTTGAATTATTAGCCCGTGCTCTCGGTTTTATCTTTGTTATCGGTTTAGGTTATACATTAAAAGTCAAAGGGATTGTTCGAAGGGAAGATGCAAGAATCTTTTCTAGCTTAGTGATGAATGTTACGCTACCAGCTTCTCTCCTTGTAGCTTCTGCGACAGCCCAAGTATCTATAGATTTATACGTTCCCTTCATATTAGGGATTCTTTGTAATCTTTTTTTTGGATATGGTGGGATACTGGGAAGCAAAGAAGTCTAGTCAACAGACTTCCGTCGGTCTTATGCAGTTATCAGGCTATAATATCGGAACCTTTACACTCCCATTTGTGCAAGCTTTTTTTCCGCTATCTAGTCTCCTAAGCGTCATCGTATTTGATGCGGGGAATGCAATCATGGTTCTAGGTGGGAATTACAGTATCGCAGCTGGTGTGGATGAAGAGCAGGAAAGAATGACCGTTGCAACTTTTATAAAGAATCTTTCACGCTCAGTTCCACTAGTAGTCTATCTAGTTAGCCTATCGTTAGCAGTCTGCTCTATCAAACTTCCACGCGAACTTATCTCTGCGCTGACGATAGCCAGTAACGCCAATCCTTTTTTAGCCATGCTCATGTTGGGAATCTTGCTTGATTTAAAATTGAATTGGAAAGAAATTAGTCGATTGGCCTATCTTCTCTCTTTGAGGCTGGGTGCGAATATTCTAATAGCAGGAGTCATTTATTTTCTTCTACCTATTGATAAAACTATGAAAATCATGTTGCTGGTCTGTCTAGTTTCTCCGATTTCAGTCATGTCCCCAATTTATGCATTAAAGCTAGGTAGTCGCTCAGCTGAACCTGCCAATGTTAACTCCTTATCTATTTTGGTCAGCCTAGTCATGATGGTTCTTCTTATTTTTCTATTCGTTTAAAAAAGCCTCCGCGTGTGCGGGGGCTTTATTGTATATTAATCAATAAAGAATTCTTGTGGACCTTGGTAACGACTTCCATCATTAAAGGCGATGTAGAGGTTAAAGATAGGTGTAAGAAGAACATAGAAGATAGCTTGTACAGCTGATAAACCGAAGCTACGACCAAAATTGTAAACGAGATAGATACCATATAATGGTCCTGCTAGTGGAATCAGTAAGAATAGAATGAACCATCTTTTTTCATAGCCAAAGGCGATGCATTGTTGGATATAGAGATTGTAGATTGGAATCAATGATTTCCAACCAGCATAGCCTGCTTTTTTGAAGAGGATGTAGTTGGAAATAGCAACAAGAATATACCAAATAAATGAAAATAGTAGTGTTGTACCCCAAATGCCAATGAGAATTCCCTGTGCTAATGTTTCTTCTGTCATATTAAAACTCCATTTCTTTTTGATGGTTCTATTATAACAGTATTAGTTCAATGATACAAGTGGTTTTTCAAAAATTTTGAAAGATTTCCAGAAAAAATCAGACCTTCTTAAGAAAGTCTGAAAAATTGATTACTTGTGTGCGACGATTCCAAGGATGACATCGACGGCTTTTTCCATGGTTTCGAGGCTGACGAACTCGAAGCGGCCGTGCATGTTTTCACCACCTGCGAAGATATTTGGCGTTGGAATGCCCATGAAGGAAATCTTAGAGCCGTCTGTTCCTCCGCGAACAGGCTCGATCAGTGGCTTGATACCAAGATTTTCCATGACGTCCTTAGCAATGTTAATTGGGGTCATGTCTTTTTCGATGATTTTCTTCATATTGTAGTACTGGTCATGCAGGTTGACGATGACGCGAGGTGTGTCAAAGTTGGCATTCATCTTTTCAGCAATGTCCAGCATGAGCTGTTTGCGGGCAAGGAAATCCTCTTCTTCAAAGTCACGGATGATGTAGGTGGTAGAAGCAGTATCGACACTGCCTTCCATGTTCATCAAGTGGAAGAAACCTTGATATCCGTCAGTCTTTTCAGGACGGTCTGCTTCTGGAAGGGCATTGTGGAAATCAATAGCCATTTGGAAGGCATTGATCATCTGGTCTTTTGCAGATCCTGGGTGGACATTGCGTCCAAGGAAGTCAATCTTAGCACCCGCTGCTGAGAAGGTTTCGTACTGGAGTTCGCCCAGCGGTCCACCGTCCATAGTGTAGGCAAAGTCCACATCAAAGTCTTCTACATCAAACTTGTCTGCACCAACACCGATTTCTTCGTCAGGACCAAAGCCCACACGGATTTCGCAGTGCTTGATGTCAGGGTTTTGGACTAGGAATTCAATGGCAGTCATGATTTCTGCAATTCCTGACTTGTCATCAGAGCCTAGCAAGGTGGTACCGTCTGTGGTAATCAGTGTTTGACCCTGGTAGTTGGCAAGTTGTGGGAAGTCTTTTGGATGCAATTCGTAGCCAGAAGTTCCCAAGGCAATTGGGTTGCCGTCGTAGTTTTCGATGATCTGAGGATTCACACCTTCTGCGTTGAAATCCGCCGTATCCATGTGGGCGATGAAGCCAATCTTACGCGTCAAACTTGGGTCGTTGGCAGGTAGTGTTCCCACAGCAAAGCCGTTTGGCAGGTAGTGGACATTCTGTAAGCCGATGCGTTTCATTTCAGGCAAGAGGATATTCTGTGCAAACTCGACTTGGTTTTGGGTAGAAGGTGTAGTTGTCGAATTTTCATCTGAGCGAGTGTTTTCTTTGACATAGACTAAAAAGCGGTCTAAGAGTGTTGGGTATTTCATAGTGTCTCCTTATTTGTTCAAAATATGTTTTTCAATGGCTTTGGCAACGCCGTTGTTTTCATTGGTATCTGTGATGTCCTGGGCGATAGCCTTGACCTGCTCATTGGCGTTGCCCATGGCAATTCCTAAACCAGCAAATTCAATCATTTCCAGGTCGTTGTTGGCATCTCCCATAGCCATGATTTCTTCTGGGAGGATACCGAGGCGGTCTGCCAGTTTTTTCAAACCAGAGGCCTTGCTGGCACCGTTTGGTAAAATTTCTAACAGATAGTCCTGTGAACGAACGGTGGAATAGCCTTGGCTGAGTATAGGATTGTGTTGATTTTCAAAGGCATCGATATGCTCTTTTTCACCGACAAACATGGCTTCAAAGAAGCGATGCTGACCTGACTTAGCTTCTTTTAAATCAATTGGTTGAGGAGTCATTCCTACCAAACCTGCGTCTAAATTAACGCGTGCATTGGCTTTTTCTGCAAGAACGAAGTAGTCTTCCTCGTCAAAGAGAGAAATTTGCACATCATCATTTTCAATAAAAGTGGAAAGATAATCAATATCAGAGATAGATAGTTCTTCCCAGTCAATCAGGCTCCAATCCTTTGTCGAATGGGTTGAACAGCCGTTATTGACAATGATAAATTCTTCCTCGGTGTCAAAGCCGAGCTGCTCTACGAAAGGCTTAACACCAGCCAAGGGCCGTCCTGTGCAGAGAACGACTGTCACCCCAGCCTCGACAGCCTGATGAATAGCATCAATTTGTGGCTGCATCAACTCTTTATTCTCGTTTAAGAGGGTTCCGTCCATGTCAAGAGCGATTAGTTTAATCATAAATACCTCCTTGTTTTCAATACATCTAGTATAGCATAAAATGAGAAAGGAATGATTGAAATACTAAACTCTGTTCTATATTGTAAAATAAATTGGGTGGCGGATAGATGAAATGAAAGTGTAAAAAATAGAAGTGTTTCAAAAATGACAATGTTCATTATGTGGCAGGAAAGTCTAACATTGCTAGGGGATACAAAACATGGAGTATGAGCCATATAAACAAAGGTAAGGACTGTCTATGAAAGATGTTATAAAAAATAATTCAGATTTCAAGATACCGTTTTTCGATCCTCTGGAATGAATAGCACTCATGCTTGATCATGATTAAAGAATAGAGACAATGGAAATATCGGTTATGGACCAGTATTTTTTGGTATAATAGGGGAATAGAAGAGGAGTTATGTATGAAGATTAGTGTTCAGAAAGAGTCCGAGATGTACCTGTTAACTATTTCCTACCCTGTTCCAGCTAGTTTGGCAGAAGCTTGGGACTTGTTGGCGACAGATAGTGGTTTTGCCCGCTGGTTTCCACAGTTAAACATTGTAGGAAATACGCTGGTTTTTGAAATGGAAGACTTCTGTGAAACCATGGATTTACTGGAATATCGAAAAAATGAGAAAATTGCCTACAGGTGGGATTCAGCAACAGTTTCATTTACACTGTCCCAGTTAGAAAATCAGACCTTGATTACTTTTGAAGAACGAATTCCAGAAGATTTTGGTAATGAATTTGCGAATGCTCAAAAAGACATGACAGGATGGTTGGTGCAAAATGAATGTATCAAAAAAGTCTTAGAAGGTCAGGAGCTGCCTGTACGTCAACCCTTGCAGGAAAAGTGGAGGACTTTTCTGGAGCTTGAATTAGAAGGTCTGTGATCTGAAAGGAGGCTGTTATGAAAAAGTGGTGGGAACAACTGAAAGAAGAATATTACGAAACACGGTTTGATTCTAATGAAGATTGGATGGAATGGTTTATCAAACGGAAGATGACCTGGGGATGGAGATGGCCGACTGCCATAACGATTTTTGTCCTTTGGGCTCTATCGCTTCCAGATGCTAGAAATGCGGTTCGTTTCTTTTATTTTTTATTGGCACTGGGAGTAGCTACGGTTTTACATAAATTAATATCTTATTTGAAAAGAAGAAAGTGAGAGCATATGCATCAAATTACTTGCCCCCATTGTGGGACGGCCTTTCAGGTCAATGAAACAGAATATAGTCAGCTTTTAGCCCAGGTGCGTGGTGTGGAGTTTGACAAGGAAATCCATGAACGATTGGAGCGGGAACGAGAATTATTAAGCCAGAAGGCTGAAAATGATTTGCAGGCTAGATTGAGTGATAAGGATAAGGAGATTCTGGAACTGACCGCAAAACTTGAGAAATTTGCTAGTCAGACGGAACTGGAAATCAGCTCTGCTATTTCCCAAAAAGACCAAGAAATCCAAGAGCTTAAGGCTCAGTTGGGGCAAATCGGTCTTGCCAAGGACTTGGAGTTGCAGCAGGCGGTAGCTCAGGTGGAAAAAGAGCGGGATGCGGCACAAAATGCTTTGGTTTTGCAGGAACAGAAGCAGGAGTTGGCGTTGGCGACCACTCGTCAGGAGTACGAAGTACGGCTCAAGGCGGCGGATGAGCAGGTGGAATTTTACAAAAATTTCAAGGCCCAGCAGTCTACTAAGGCAATTGGTGAGAGCTTGGAGCAGTTTGCTGAGGCGGAGTTTAACAAGGTTCGTTCCTATGCTTTTCCACGTGCCAAATTTGCGAAGGACAACGCAGTATCAGCGTCCGGTTCAAAAGGAGATTTCATTTTCCGTGATTTTGACGAGTCGGGCTTGGAATTTATCTCCATCATGTTCGAAATGAAAAACGAGGCGGACACGACCAAGACCAAGCATAAAAACGCTGATTTCTTTAAGGAGTTGGATAAGGACCGTCGGGAGAAAAAATGCGAATATGCTGTATTAGTCAGCATGCTAGAGGCGGACAATGACTATTACAACACAGGGATTGTGGATGTTAGTCATGAATATGAGAAGATGTATGTTATCCGACCACAGTTCTTTATCCAATTAATCGGAATTTTACGAAATGCTGCGCTCAATAGTCTGCAATATCAGCAGGAGTTAGCCTTGGTTAAGGAGCAGAATATCGATATTACTCATTTTGAAGAAGATTTGGAAATTTTCAAGAATGCTTTTGCAAAAAACTATCAATCGGCCAGCAACAATTTCCAAAAGGCTATTGATGAAATTGATAAGGCAATCAAGCGAATGGAAGCAGTTAAAGCAGCCCTGACCACCAGTGAAAACCAGCTTCGCCTAGCCAATAATAAACTAGACGATGTCTCCGTCAAAAAACTAACCCGCAGTAACCCAACCATGAAAGCTAAGTTTGAGGCGTTGAGGGAGGAGGAAGATTAAGATTGAAAGTGAGAGTGGAGATATGGTGAAAGATAGAAAAATAATTTTGATTGATGGAGAGGACAAGTCAGAAAATATCGAATCGCTTCAATTGATTCGTTACAAAGGGAAGCTCTACTTTGAAATTTATTTTAAAAATAATGTCCAACCTTATCGCTACAATATGCAGAGAGTTGAGGTGCTGAAGTTTTCCAAACAGTTGAATCCTTCAGAGATAGGAGTTTATAGAAGGCAAGATGGGGTTTTATTAAATAATATTGAGTCAATTATTGAATTCAATGGAACGCACTCACGGGCTTATATCATCCGCTACAAAAATGGCACTGGAAAATTATATATGGGGAGAGACCTAGAAATACGGCAAAATGAGTTGACACATTCGAATAGTCGTCATGTTTTTAGTTATTTGACGGAACTATCCAAGCTGAATCCTCTGAGAAACTCTGAGACCGATCAATTGATCTTGTTAAAAAGGTATGAGGAATTGGATTATGTAGACAAAACAGTTGCTTTAGCGAGCTATCTAAGTCCCAGTAAGAAGAATAACTTGCCGTTTCATGGGGAACTGATTTTCCCTTTTGGTTGCAATAATAGTCAATATAAAGCAACAAAAAATGCCTTAATAAATCAATTTAGTGTCATTCAAGGACCTCCTGGAACTGGTAAGACACAAACGATTCTGAATATTATAGCTAATATAGTGATACGGAATAAGACGGTTCTAATTGTTTCTAATAATAATGCAGCCATTGATAATATTTACGAAAAACTGAAGAACTATGGTCTTGACTTTCCCGTGGCTTATCTTGGAAGTGAAAAAAATAAAAATAATTTTATTCTCAATCAGTATAGTATGTACCCTGATTTTTCTTCTTGGAGATTAAAAGATAATGGTATGGAAAGCCTTGATAAGGAACTAAATGAAAAGATTCGTAGGCTTCCTCGTATTTTTGAAATTCAGGAAGAAGTGGCTAATCTGAGACAAGAACTTTCAGAATTAGAAACGGAATTTCGCCATTTCAAAGATTTTTTTGAGCACATAAATATATCGCCTATAGAATTAAAACTGTATTCTTCTAAGAAGTTATTTAAGCTTTGGAATGAATTTGAGGAATTCTATAAAAAGAATAGAAGGTTAGGTTTAATTTTTAAGATAAAAAACTTTTTATTATATGGTGTTAAAAACTGGGAACTTTATAAACAAGAATTATCTGATTTGACAATACAATTTCAGAACCTATTTTATCAGCATAAACAAACAGAAATAAGGAATAAATTAGAAACTCTTCAAGAAGAATTGGTTCACTTAAATGGTACGGAAGTTTTAAACAATTTTACCAGTGATTCATTAAAGATTTTCAAAAATTTTCTAGTTAGTAAGTATGGGAATGGAAGAAAAAGAGTACAGTTTACAAAGGAAGATTTACGGAAACAATCGAGACGAGTTCTTCTAGAATATCCCATTGTTCTTAGTACAACATTTTCATCAACAACAAGTTTAGGAAAGAATATTACCTATGATTATTTAATCATAGATGAAGCCTCACAAGTGGATATTACAACTGGGGCACTAGCATTATCCTGTGCTAAAAATGTTGTAGTTGTTGGAGATAGTAAACAGCTACCGCATATTGTCACAAAAGATGTCAAAGAAAGTAGTGCTCAGCTTTTCCATAAATATGGTGTTCATAGTGGTTATGAATACACAAACAGTTTTCTTCAATCGGTACTAAAAGTGATTCCGAATATTCCAGAAACGCTATTACGAGAGCATTATAGATGTCATCCCAAAATTATCAATTTCTGCAATCAAAAGTTTTATAATGGTGACTTAGTGATTATGACAGGTGATAAAGGGGAAAAAGATGTTCTTCAGGCTATTAGAACACCTAAGGGAAATCACGCTCGTGATCACTATAGTCAGAGAGAGATTGATATAATTCTGAAAGATGTTATTCCAAATTATGAAATCTATCGGGAGCGGACAGGAGTTGTCACGCCTTATCGAAAGCAGAAAGAGAAGTTGCAAGAGCAAATTGATGATTTGGAAAGCGATACAGTCCATAAGTTTCAGGGAAAAGAAAAAGATACGATAATCATCTCCACGGTTGATAATAGCATAACACGTTTTACGGATGATCCGTACTTACTAAATGTGGCGATATCAAGAGCTAAAAATAAATTATTTCTTGTCATGACTGGGAATGAGCAATCATTAGATAAAAATATTAGTGATTTATTGGGATATATACAATATAATAATTTTGAAGTAAGAGAGAGCCCTGTATATTCCATCTTCGATTACTTATACAAACAGTATGAGCAAGAAAAGGAGGAATATTTTAGAAAACGAAAACGGATATCGCGATATGATTCTGAGAATTTAATGTATCATCGGATTAAGGAAGTATTTATGAGCGATGAAAAATATAATAGTCTAGATGTTATACATGACTATAAACTGCATAATCTTGTGAAGGATTTTACTCGACTAACAGAAGTGGAAGCGAAGTATGCAAGGCATGGAAATACGCACCTTGATTTTTTGATAATCAATAGACTTACCAAAGCACCTGTACTAGCTGTAGAAGTAGATGGATATGCATTCCACAAAGGTAATTCTAAGCAGTTTGAACGTGATATTATGAAGGATAACATTTTGAAAAAATGCAACATCCCCCTAATCAGGCTTAAAACAAATGAGAGTCAGGAAAAAGAAAAATTGATTGAAATATTGGATGGATTACTAGGAAGATAGCAATGAACATGACGACATTTTCCAATATTATAATGACAGCCACCCTGTAGAAGACATGATTTTCAAGCGGACGCCAAGCCAGATAGGACGGCATGTGGAGCTCTGCCATCCACCCAAAATCTTAGACAAGGTCAAGAAGATTTTTGAATTGCTCCGCACAGGGCAAAAAGACCAGGTGACCATGTGGTTCAAGTCCGAGAGTATGGGCAAGTTTGTCTATGTGGTCTATAAGGCCGTGCGTGATGACCAGGGAGAGTTTCAAGGCGTCTTGGAATACGTCCAAAATATCCAACCATTTTTTGAAATTGACAGCGATTTTCATCGGGATATTTAGAAAATCTTGTATGTAATTGTGAAAGGAAAGAAAATGAAACAATTTGAACGCATATATGAGAATATAGATTTAATTATCTTTAGAGCAGATTATATTGAGGGAAGAAGTGTAGAAGTAGCAGTTAGTCTAAATGAACACGACTATTTGATACAGCATGTTGATAAAGAAGGAAAAGTTGAAAATGAACTGGAATATATCCCTATTCGTATCAGCAAGGCAAAAAAATTCAGAGAATTTTTGAAAGAAATTAAATTATTGGAGTGGCCTACCCTAAAATTAGGAGATAAAGGATATAATGATGCTCCGTTGACATTCTCTTACGGCTATGACGAAGAGGAAGAGGTCGGGATTGACGAAGCTGTTCCCTTTGGTGCGGTTCCTTCTGAAACCATGAGACGTGTTCATAAGGAGATTGAACAGTTGATTGGAACAACTTTTGGTAGCTATCGTTTTTACGATGAGTGATTGTTACCAGACCGCCCACAAGAGCGGTCCTTTGTGTTATAATGGGAACATGATTTCAGGAATTATTAACGTCAAAAAAGAAGCGGGCATGACCTCGCACGATGTGGTTTTCAAGCTCCGCAAGATTTTGCAGGAGAAGAAGATTGGACACGGTGGGACGCTAGATCCAGATGTGACAGGCGTTCTGCCCATTGCAGTCGGCAAGGCTACTCGCATGATTGAATTCATGCAGGAAGAGGGGAAAATCTACGAGGGGGAGATTACCATTGGCTACTCTACCACGACCGAAGATGCGTCGGGGGACCTCGTCGAGCGGACTCCAGTTTTGGACATAGCAGAGCAGGCAGTTGATGAGGCCATGGCTAGCTTTGTCGGTACTATTACCCAGATTCCGCCTATGTATTCCGCCGTCAAAGTAAACGGCCGCAAACTCTATGAGTACGCACGGGCGGGCGAAGAAGTCGAGCGTCCACAACGCCAAATTGACATTTACAGTTTTGAACGGACCAGCCCGATTGAGTTGGCAGATGACTGTGCTCGTTTCACCTTCCGAGTTCGCTGTGGTAAAGGCACCTATGTCCGTACTCTTTCTGTTGACTTAGGGGCTAAGTTAGGCTACGCCAGTCACATGTCTAAGTTGGAACGAACTGGTTCAGCAGGAATGGACCTAGCGGACGCCTTAACTTTGGAAGAAATTTCTTCGCTGGTAGCTGAAAATGATTTTTCATTTCTCCAACCTATTGAAGGTGGTATCGGGGATTTACCTGTTGTAGAATTGAAAGAAGAGCAGGTGCAAGATGCTACATTTGGTCGATTTGTAGAATTGAATGCAGAAGCAGAGCGCTTAGCAGGCTTTCATGATGGTCAGTTGATTGCTATTTTTGAAAAACGCGACCAGCTGTATAAACCGAGCAAGGTTTTGGTCTAAGAAATTTCTCAATAACTGTGATAAAATAGAAAACATGAACATTAGAACAATTAAAGATTATAGTGAATTGAATCAAGAGGAGCCAACGGTTTTAGTACTAGGCTACTTTGATGGGATTCATCTTGGGCACAAGGCTTTACTTGATCGAGCAAGAAAAGTAGCAGATGAGCAAGGTTTGACAGTAACTGTTTTGACCTTTCCAGAGTCACCTCGGTTGGCTTTTTCTCGCTTTAGCCCAGAACTTTTACTGCATTTGACTAGTCAAGAGCAACGCTACCTCTTATTGAAAAAATATGGTGTTGATAATCTTATTTTGACTGATTTTACTAGTGAATTTGCTAATAATACTCCTCAGCAGTTTTTGGATCGCTATATCAAAGGTCTCAATGCCCAGATTTTGGTTGCAGGTTTCGATTATCATTTTGGAAATTGCAGAGCAGATGTCAAAGATTTGACAGAGTTATTTGATGGTCAGGTAGAAATTGTAAGTGAAGTGAGCCTGGGCGGAGAGAAAGTTTCTTCAACTCGCATTCGTCAGGCTATCCAGTCAGGGGATGTCTCTCTAGCTAATCAACTTTTAGGTTATCCATTTATGACGGAGGGAATTGTTGTTCATGGAGATGCCAGAGGGCGCACTATTGGTTATCCAACTGCAAATCTGGCTCCTTTTGACCGTGTCCATTTACCATCTGAGGGAGTCTACGTCGCTGATGTCGAAGTAGATGGAAAACGCTATCGAGCTATGACAAGCGTTGGGAAAAATGTGACCTTTGATGGAACTGAGATGCGGATAGAAGCCCATATTTTTGGGTTTGACCGCTTTATCTACGGAGAAAAAATAACTATTTTTTGGCTTGAAAAAATTCGAGATATGGTCAAATTTGATGGGATTGAAGGTTTGATGGAGCAGATGAAATCTGATGAGGAATTTGCCTTGAATTGGGGTCAGCATGATTAAACGAGTCATTCAAGATCCTCGCTATGATAAAGGCATGACCTATCTGGCCATTGTTTACGTCTTTTTAATTGTCCTTGAGCTGATGGATGCTAGTATAGCGAGTTCTAGTGGTTACAATATTTTAGACTGGCTACTTTGGTTTATTTTTGTTTGCGATTATTTCGTCAATCTTTATTATTCGGAAGATAGGGTAGAATACATTCAGAGTCATGTTCTAGAATTAATTGCTATTATTCCTTTTGATTCTGTCTTTAGTTTTCTTCGTTTGGGGCGTTTGGCTCGGCTATTTAGGTTGGTCAAGGTTGCACGCATTTTTGCCCTGTCCAATCGTTTTTGGGACACAGTTAACAGGCTTCTGCACACAAATAGTCTATCCAAGGTCTTGTTGTTGAATATTTCAGCTGTTCTGACTGCCAGTGTACTCTTGTCTGTTATTGAAGGGAAATCATTCTTCGATGCACTTTGGTGGTCCATTGTAACGATGACAACTGTAGGGTATGGAGATATTGTCCCCCAAGATACGATTTCTAAAATTATAGCCATCCTCCTGATGTTGGTTGGTATTTGTACTTTTGGTATGGTTACCTCCACAATAACCCGTTTTTTCTCTGAAACAGAGCGTGAAACGAAGTTGGATACCTTGATGGCAAAAATTGATGAACAAAACGAAATATTGCTACGCTTAGAGAAAAAAATAGAATCTTTGGAAAAATTACAGGGAAGAGATTAGAATCATTCCCGTAGTTGGTTATGCCCTACCCATCATAGCTTTTCAAACTTTCAAAAAGAAAAATCGCCACGGTAAGTAGCGATTTTTCCCTTTTGTGAGCCCCAATGAAACGTCAAAGCGTTATAAT
>NZ_JARQOZ010000036.1:0-25622 GCF_046032115.1 Streptococcus suis
CGACACGGCCTTGATGCAGAGAAATATATGACTTATCTTCTAGAACACTTACCTAATGAGGAGACGCTCGCAAAAAAGGAGGTGCTAGAGGCTTATTTGCCATGGAAGGAAACAATTAAGAGAGCGTGTAAATAGAAAAAGGTTCCAGAGTCGACAGGACTTTGGAGCCTTTTTCAATACACTTTGTTATTGGGCGGTTACGATTGAAACAGTCTTTGGATAGACTGTTTCAACCCGAGCCAAGAAATGAAAAAGCGAGGTATAGTCTGTGGATAGACTGTTTCAACGGCTTGCTTAGAATACGAAAGTATATTGAGTATTCAGATTATCGTATAGATAAACAAAAGCGACTGGAATATTCCAATCGCTTTATTTTATTATTGAACTGGGGACATGGCATTGCGAATGTTATATTTCTTTTTCAAGAGATAGCGTGCACCGAAAGCTGCTGCTCCGATAAGAATTGTAACAAGTGGTGGTAGAACTGGGTTTAGAGCTGTTGGAATCAATGCTGCCAAGAGAAAAACAAGTGACCATGCCAACGTAGCAAGTCCAAGAAAAGCGATAGCTTTCAACAATTTAGGACGTTGTCCAGTTTTAATTTGTTCTCTGTAAACGAAATGGTACATCAAGTACATCCCTGCACCAACGCCGAAACCGATGACTAGGAGCGTTACTAAGCCATATTGTGCTCCTTGCCCAAAAAGATTCATCAAACCGTTGATCGCTGCGATTATTGCAAGCATGAAGAGGCTGGAGTCCAACCACATTAACCATGGATTTTCATTGTATTCGATTTGTTCTTTCTTTTCTTGTTCAGAAACAGTTTTGCTAGCGGCCCATTCACTTGGTGCACCATAGAGATTGCGGGCAGTCACGCCAGTTTTTTGCTTTTCAATGATAGTTGGTAAAATTTCTTCCAAGAGTTCTTTGATTTCGCTATCAGACTTTCCATCTTTAATCAGTTGGTTGGTCGCAATATGGATAAATTCTTGGTTCTTTTTTGTTAATCCGTTGATTTCTGTAAATGACATGTTAATCTCCTTAGGTTAAAACCATCTCTTACGGATGAAGTAGAAGGTGAGTGATAGGCTGATTGCAAATGCGAAGAGGATAATCCACCAAAAAGCATAGGGAATATCGTTAAAAGGAATGATATTATCCTTAAAGTTCATACCGTATGCAGAGAAGACCATGGTTGGGATAGAGAGAACGATTGTCACTAATGCCAAGGTTTTCATGATGGTATTCTGGTTGTTAGAAATGATAGAAGCAAAGGCATGGGTCATAGAGTTCAGGATGGAACCATAGATGTCTGCCATCTCAATGGCCTGTTGGGTTTCGACCAAGGTATCTTCAAGCAAATCCTCATCCTCTTCATACTTACGGAGTAGACGTGAGGAACTAGCAAGTTTTTTGACCAAACGCTCATTGGTTTTGAGGGAAGCCTTGAAGTAGACGATGGTTTTTTCCAATTCCATGAGTACAATTAATTCTTCATTTCGAGTGGCCTCATGGAGTTGCTTCTCAATCTCTTCGCTCTTTCTGTCAATGGTCCGTAGGGCTGACAAGTAGAGTTGAGCATTGCGGTAGAGAATTTGGAAAACGAAACGAGACTTCATGAAAGTGAAGAAATTCCGTAGACGACGATGGATAAACTGCTCAAACAGTGGCAATTGTTCCAAACAAGTCGTGATAATCGCATCATCTGTTAGAATAATTCCCAAAGGAATAGTAATATAATATGTCTTGTTGTTTCGTTCTTCAAGAATTGGGACGTCGACCAGGATGAGCGTATAGTCATCTTCGACGGTGATACGAGAGGATTCTTCCGCATCGAGTGGTGCTCGCAGGTCAGCGATGTCAATTTTATAGTGCTCAGCCACTTCCATAGACTCGCTCTGGGAGGGATTGACCAAATTAATCCAAGCCCCTGGTTCAAAGGTTTGAATTTCTTCTAAATCAGTCATGGTTGATAGAAAAATTTGTTTCATATCTTTGCCCTCCTTTTATCTTTGTTGCGTTAACGCAACCTCTATTATACCAAAAAATGTGCAGTTTCGGAAAGGTTTTATATAGAAATGTGATATAATATGTAGACATTTAAGCGAATAAGTTGTACGGATTTTTCCTTGTTCCGTATACCATAGCTTATAGCCTCTTAAGAAAGGAAATGAACACGGGCTAAACGCGGTGTTAAAAAGTGTTAGTTTCTTCATGTTTAAGCGTGTGGAACTGGCTTCTGCGTCGTAGACATCTGTGCTTTCTTCGGTTTTCGACCTGTGAAAGCACTAGTTGTCTTGACGGGGGTGCGTTTTCGAAATCACAGATTTCGGACTTACCGCCTATTTTCACCTTACGTTTTACGGGCTCTGTATCTTTAGAAAGGAATTGAACACGGGCTAAATGCGGTGTCAAAAAGATAAACTTCCTTGTGTCTTTCAGACACAACGTCAGTTTCCTATTTTGACTGTGCATTTGACGCCCTTTGTATCTTAAATTATGCAAGAAAATATTGTGATTCATGGGGCGCGTGCCCATAATTTAAAAAATATTGATGTGACCATTCCGCGTGAGAAGTTGGTGGTGGTGACTGGTTTGTCGGGGTCTGGTAAGTCGAGTTTGGCTTTTGATACCTTGTATGCCGAAGGTCAACGTCGCTACGTAGAGTCTTTGTCTGCCTATGCTCGTCAGTTCTTGGGCAACATGGACAAACCTGATGTGGATTCCATAGAGGGTCTCAGCCCTGCTATTTCCATAGACCAAAAAACAACCTCGCGTAACCCGCGTTCGACGGTTGGAACGGCAACGGAAATCAATGACTATCTCCGCCTGCTTTATGCTCGGGTCGGGGTACCTTACTGTATCAATGGGCATGGTGCAATTGCGGCTTCTTCGGTGGAACAAATCGTTGATGAGGTCTTGGAATTGCCAGAACGCCAGCGTTTGCAGATTTTAGCTCCGATTGTTCGTAAGAAAAAGGGGCAGCACAAGACCATATTTGAAAAGGTGCAGAAGGACGGCTACGTTCGGGTCCGTGTCAATGGCGATGTCTATGATGTGTCGGAAGTGCCTGAGTTGTCCAAGAGTAAGGCTCACAACATTGAGGTTGTGGTCGATCGGATTGTCATCAAAGAAGGTATTCGCTCGCGGCTTTTTGACTCCATTGAGGCGGCCCTGCGGATTGCAGACGGCTATGTCATCATCGATACCATGGATGATAAGGAACTGCTTTTTTCTGAGTACTACGCCTGTCCAGTTTGTGGCTTTACGGTGCCTGAGTTGGAGCCTCGCCTCTTCTCTTTCAATGCTCCTTTTGGGTCTTGTAGCGACTGTGACGGTTTGGGCATGAAGCTGGAAGTGGATACGGATTTGATTGTCCCAGATGCCAGCAAGACCTTGCGTGAGGGGGCTTTGGCTCCTTGGAATCCAATCTCTTCCAACTACTACCCTCAGATGTTGGAGCAAGCTATGAACCACTTTGGTGTGGACATGGACAAACCTTTTGAGGAATTGACGGAAGAGGAGAAGAACCTGATTTTCAATGGTTCTGACGGGAAAGAATTCCATTTCCACTATGAAAATGAGTTCGGTGGGGTGCGTGATATTGACATTCCGTTTGAAGGCTTGATTACCAACATTAACCGTCGCTACCGTGAAACCAACAGTGACTATACGCGAACTGTTATGAAGACTTACATGAATGAGCTGACCTGTGGGACCTGCCACGGCTATCGCCTCAATGACCAAGCTCTTTCTGTTAAAGTTGGTGGCGAGCAGGGACTTCATATCGGGCAGTTGTCTGACTTGTCCGTGGCGGATCATTTGCAAGTCATTGAAAATCTAACCTTGTCTGAGAATGAAGCAACTATTGCAACACCCATTGTCAAGGAAATCAAGGACCGCCTGTCCTTCCTCAATAACGTAGGATTGAATTACTTGACTTTATCACGAGCTGCAGGTACGCTTTCGGGTGGTGAAAGTCAGCGGATCCGTCTGGCAACCCAGATTGGCTCTAACCTGTCTGGTGTCCTTTACATCTTGGATGAGCCGTCGATTGGCCTGCACCAGCGGGACAATGACCGCCTGATTGCCAGCCTTAAGAAAATGCGTGATTTGGGCAATACCTTGATTGTGGTGGAGCATGATGAGGATACCATGCGTGAGGCGGACTGGTTGATTGACATTGGCCCAGGTGCGGGTGTCTTCGGTGGAGAAATCGTGGCTTCTGGAACACCTGCCCAAGTAGCTAAAAACAAGAAATCCATTACAGGCCAGTACCTGTCTGGCAAACGTGAAATTCCTGTTCCTCTAGATCGCCGTGTCGGAAATGGTCGTTTCCTGGAGGTAACAGGTGCCAAGGAAAACAACTTGCAGGATGTGACGGTCCGTTTCCCACTCGGAAAATTTGTGGCGGTGACAGGGGTGTCTGGCTCTGGTAAATCAACCCTTGTCAATTCCATTCTGAAAAAAGCCATTGCTCAGAAGCTCAATCGCAATTCGGACAAGCCAGGTAAGTTCAAGTCCATTTCAGGAATTGAACACTTGGATCGCCTGATTGATATTGACCAAAGCCCGATTGGACGGACACCACGTTCCAACCCAGCTACCTACACAGGTGTCTTTGACGATATTCGTGACCTCTTTGCCCAGACCAATGAAGCCAAAATCCGTGGCTACAAGAAGGGGCGATTCTCCTTTAACGTCAAAGGTGGTCGTTGCGAAGCCTGCTCTGGTGACGGGATTATCAAGATTGAAATGCACTTCCTGCCTGATGTTTTTGTACCTTGTGAAGTTTGTCATGGAAGCCGCTACAATTCTGAAACCTTGGAAGTACACTACAAGGAGAAAAATATCGCTCAGGTCCTTGATATGACGGTCAATGATGCGGTCGAGTTCTTCAAACACATTCCAAAAATCGAACGCAAGCTCCGCACCATTCAAGATGTGGGCTTGGGCTATGTGACTTTGGGACAACCTGCGACAACCCTATCAGGTGGGGAAGCCCAGCGGATGAAATTGGCTTCTGAACTCCACAAGCGGTCAACTGGTAAGTCTTTGTATATCTTAGATGAGCCGACGACTGGCCTACATACTGAGGATATTGCCCAATTACTCAAGGTTTTGGCCCGCTTTGTCGATGACGGCAACACTGTCCTTGTCATCGAGCACAATCTGGATGTCATCAAGACGGCTGACCATATTATCGATATGGGGCCAGAAGGCGGCGTCGGTGGTGGTACCGTTGTCGCGACAGGAACGCCAGAAGAAGTGGCGGATAACCCAGCCAGCTTTACAGGCCAGTATTTGAAAATGAAGTTGAAGTAAGTAAAAAAGAGCCATCGGCTCTTTTTTACTGCTCTTTATCCATATTATTCAAGGCATAGTCACAGGCCTGAATGACAAAACTGGAGAAGCTTACATCCTTTCTTACGATTGCTTCCTCGATTCTATCTACCAACTCTGACGGAAATCGAATGGTTTTGATTTCTGTTTCTTTTTTATCTGATTTTAATTTAAATGCCATTTATTTGCTCCTTGTAACAAGTGTATAGCGAAATAAATCAATATGAAATATTGCAAATTGTATTACTAAATGTATTGCAAAAATAAATAGTGTGTAGTAAAATATATCTAACAATAAATAAAGGAGCACATATGTTTAAGAAATTCTTGTTTTTATGTATAGTCTTTTTTGCAAGCATTAGTTTGGTAGCATGTGGAGGAACTAGCGAAACAACAGATACAAATAAAATTGCAATTCCAGTGGGTTCAAGTCCTGAAGAAGCAGACTACCAGTCCGTTCAAAAACAATTAGAGGATGCCGGCTTTGAAAATGTATCAACACAGAAAATCGAAGATTTGACCTTTGGAATTTTTACTAAAGATGGAGAGATTGAAAAGATTACTGTAAATGGTAACGAAAGTTTTTCAAAGGGCGACTTGTTTGAAAAAGATGTCTCTATTACGATTCACTATCATACTTTTAAAGACTATAATAATTCTGAGGAAAGTAAAGAAAGTAGTAGTGAAGAGAGTAGTTCAAGCTTAAAAAGTTCATCTTCTAGTTCTGAGCAAGAAGTAAGTACTGAAACTAGCTCTAGTCAGACAGAGCAACAAACACAGGTAATCACCCCAGATAATCCAGAGTTTGCCTATATTTTAAATAATTTTGACGAGGCAAAAACTCAAGAGTTTGTTGAAAAATATAAAGGACAAATTGTAGAATTTGATGGACATGTTGCTTACATGCATTCTCATGAAAACTATAAGACCAGGTTTGATTTTCTGCTCAATGTGGGTGATTGGGAAGAAGGGAGTTATGTAGGAATAATGGCGTTTGAGAATCTTGCTTTCCATGAATTGAAGTTTGTAGATGAAACTGATACAGTTTCTACAGGGACAAATTTACACATTAAAGCTCGGATTATTAATGCAGCGAAAAAAGGTCAATTAATTTACTTAGAACCTGTTGAGCTTCGTTCACGCTAATTATGAGGCTACTGTCTGTAGGCAGTAGTTTTTCTTATCTAATATTTTCTGCTATAATAGTTAAAAAATCATTGGAGGAATAGGATGCAAAAAAGACTTGAAAAATTCGAAGCAAAATTAGCTCAATCAACTGTTGATGGAATCTTGGTAACTGGTCAAAACAATATTTACTACCTAACTGGTTTTTGGGGAACAGAGGCGACTGTCTTCATCAGTGGCAAGCGTCGCTTGTTTGTGACTGATTCGCGTTATACTTTGATAGCCAAGGCATCAGTAAAAGGTTTTGATATTATTGAGAGTCGTTTTGCCCTTGAAGAGATTGCAAAGGTGATTAAGGAAGATGGGCTTGAAACCATTGGTTTTGATAGCCAGGTGACCTATGGTTTCTATCAAAGTCTGACTAGCGTTTTTGAGGGGTATCAGTTGGTCGCTATGTCCAACTTTATCGAAGACTTGCGTATGATTAAGGATGAGAAAGAAATTGCGACCATTCGTCGTGCATGTCAAATTTCGGACCAGGCTTTTATTGATGTTCTTGACTTTATCAAACCAGGTCAGACGACTGAGATGGACGTCAATCATTTCCTTGACCACCGCATGCGTCAACTCGGTGCAGAAGGGGCATCATTTGAGTTCATCGTGGCATCTGGCTACCGCTCTGCTATGCCTCATGGAAGAGCGTCTGAAAAGGTTATCCAAACTGGTGAGACCTTGACGCTGGATTTTGGTTGCTATTACCAGCATTATGTCAGCGATATGACACGGACCATCCATATCGGTCATGTGACTGATCAAGAGCGTGAGATTTACGATGTGGTCTTGCGTGCCAATAAGGCTTTAATTGAGCAGGCCAAAGAAGGCGTCACCTACCGCGAGTTTGACGCTATTCCTCGTGAGATTATCAATGCGGCGGGTTACGGAGCCAACTTTACACACGGCATCGGTCACGGTATCGGCTTGGATATTCATGAATATCCGTATTTTGGAAAATCTGACGAGACTATCAAGGCAGGTATGGTCTTGACGGATGAGCCTGGTATCTATTTGGATGACAAATATGGTGTCCGTATCGAAGATGACCTATTGATTACGGAAAACGGTTGTGAAGTCTTGACATTAGCACCCAAGGAATTGATTGTCATTTGAGAAATTTGACAGTTTGTGGTAGAATAAAACGAATAAATAAAATTTGAAGAGGTATTCAATACAATGATTGAAGCAAGTAAACTTAGAGCAGGTATGACCTTCGAAGCTGAAGGTAAATTGATTAAAGTTTTGGATGCAAGCCACCACAAACCAGGTAAAGGAAACACCATCATGCGTATGAAATTGCGTGATGTACGTACAGGTTCAACCTTCGATACAACTTACCGTCCAGATGAAAAATTTGAACAAGCTATTATCGAAACAGTTCCAGCACAGTACCTTTACCAAATGGATGACACAGCTTATTTCATGAATACTGAGACTTACGATCAGTATGAAATTCCAGTAGCAACTATCAAAGAAGAATTGCTCTACATCTTGGAGAATTCCGATGTGAAAATCCAGTTCTACGGAACAGAGGTGATTGGTGTTACTGTACCAACAACTGTTGAATTGGTCGTTGCAGAAACACAACCATCTATCAAAGGTGCGACTGTTACAGGTTCAGGTAAACCAGCTACGATGGAAACAGGTCTTGTCGTCAACGTACCAGACTTTATCGAAGCAGGTCAAAAACTTGTTATCAACACAGCTGAAGGAACTTATGTATCACGTGCTTAATCGTTTCCTCTTAAGAAAGGAGAGCCTATGACAACAGAATATCAAGGCGAGATTGTTATCGCACCTCGCGTCCTTGAAGTAATTACAGGCATTGCTGCAGCGAAAGTTGATGGAGTACATTCCCTTCAAAATAAGCGTGTAGCAGACAGTTGGTCAAAAACATCGTTAAATAAAGGTGTTTATCTTGAAACTGACGAGGAAGGTCGAGTGACTGCGGATATTTACGTCTATCTAGAATATGGTGTAAATGTTCCTGCCGTATCAATGGACATCCAGCGTGCAGTCAAGACAGCAGTTTACAACTATGCAGAAGTTCAAGTGGCTGCGGTTAATATCCATGTCAGCGGCATTGTTCCTGATAAAACACCAAAACCAGCATTGAAAGATTTATTCGGAGAGGATTTCCTTGATGAAGAATAACAGACATGCCCTGCGTAAGTGCGCTTTGCAGGCAATCGTATCACTTGAATTTGGTCAAGAACCTGTTCAGGCAGCTCAGTTTTCTTATCTTTATGATAGAGAGGAAGAGCAAGAAGGAGTTGAAATTCCGCTCTTTCTCCTTAACCTTGTCAATGGTGTCGCAGACTATCGTGATGACTTGGATAAGGAGTTATCTAGCCGATTAAAAGCAGGATGGACCTTAGACCGTTTAACCTTGATTGACAAGAATATCATGCGACTAGGCCTATTTGAAATCTTACATTTCGAAGAAACGCCAGACCGTGTTGCTGTTAACGAGGCTATTGAATTGGCTAAAGAATTTTCTGATGAATCTTCAGCTAAGTTTGTCAATGGAGTTTTGAGCCAGTTTATTAAAGAAGAAGCCTGATGAGCTTCTTTTTTACTTGAGAAATAAGAGAATGTATCACAAAAAAGCTGTACCTAATTTTTATTAGGCACAGCTTTTTTTATATACTAGCTCCTGCTAGTAGGCTAATCGGCAGGATATAGTCTGTTTTTGTCAGTTTTTTTCCTTCGATTTTATCAACTAATAGTTCAACCAGCAGGCGAGCTATTTCGGTTAATGGTTGCTTGATGGTTGTCAGTTGAGGATAGTAGTTTTCGATGAAACTTGTTCCATCATAACCAATCAATTTAATATCTTCTGGAATAGACAGTTTCAATGCACGAATGACGTTCCATACCAGCATAGCCGTTGCATCGCCAGATACAAAGATACCATCTGGTTTTTGTTTTTCAAGAATGGCTCGGATTTCCATCTCCTTGCGCACAGGTGAGAAATCACTGGAGATATGAAAAACTTCGGCTTTGTTCAAAATAGATGTGAAACCTACTTGGCGAAGGCCGGTAGGTGAATTGGAATCATCGTTTCCGGTAATCATTAATGGATTGTGACATCCCGCTTTTTGTAAGGTTTGGGCAGCTAATACCCCGCCAGCAAAATTATCGGAAGAGACAATGGGAATGGAAGGAGAGAGGTTGCGGTCAAAAGCGATAATTGGAGCTACGACACGGTCGTAGTCTTGGATACCGAGATTGTGACTGCCCGAGATAATCCCATCTACTTGGTTAGCTGCTAACATTTCCAGATACTCACGTTCCTTATCGGACTCGTGCTGGCTATTGCAAATAATGGTTTTATAGCCTCGATCAAAAAGCTCTTTTTCTAAATGGCTAATCAATTCAGAATAAAAAATATTGTTTATTGTTGGGAAGATGAGACCAACTAATTTTGCAGATTTACCTTGTAAACTACGAGCTAAATTATTAGGTTTGTAGCCTAGTTCACGCATAGCCTCTTCGACATTGCGAATGGTTTTTTCAGATAGGTATCCTTTTTTATTGATAACGCGCGAGACAGTTGTTGGGCTGACCCCAGCTAACTGTGCGACATCAGTTAGTTTTGCGACCATAATCTAAATGGTAGTAGGTTCCGGTCGGATTACCAGTCGTAATGACGATACCAGACTGATCCGCATCAGGGAATACACGACCAGAAAATACTTTCTCTCCTTTATTGATAAAGATTTCAAAGACAGATTTGTCGATGAAGATATTGGCTGTAAGAGCTCCTGGAGAAATCTCGCAAGAGCGACTTGTACCGAAATCGAGTGCGAATGGCTGACCACAGTTGCCACGGTCTAATGTAATCCGGCCTTGTTCAGTGTCTACAGACAAGACCAAGCCTTTTTCTTCTTCATTTGCGAACAATACGATTTCATGCTTCGTGCCCGCTGAAAAATCAAGTTCCAATTCGTAAACATTATTGGTTTCTTTTTGGGCTGAAAATGGCTGAGCTTCTTTACGAAGACTGGTAATCGCATCGACTGGATATTGGTAGAGCTTACCGTCCTTGATGGTTAATTCTTTAACCAATGACAGACAGCCTTGGTAGTCATAAGCATCGGTTGGGTATTCCACATCTGGAAGAGCTAACCAGCTAACAGATAGAGTTCGACCGTCTGGTGCATTAAAGGCCTGGGTTGCATAGCACTCAAATCCGTAGTCTAAGTTGATCAAATCACTTGGTTCGACAATGCTTGCTGTTTCAGGATCGAAACTCTGACCAATCTTATACATATTTGGATAGATATTGCCATAGTCCAATACCTCTTTGTCCAAGCCTTGTGGACAGTAGAGAAGGATGGGTTGCTCACCGACGAACGCTATATTTGGGCATTCCATCATATAAGCGGTCATATCATTGGCAAAATCTAGGTCACCAACATAGGACCAGTTGAGGTAGTCGTTATTTTCAGCTTTATAAAGTTTGACAATTCCCTTTTTCTCCAGATTTTGTCCACCGACGATAGCGTAATATTGCCCTTTATAGTCGAAAATTTGTGGATCACGGAAATGGTCGGTGGTATCTTCTGGTTGCTCAATCAAGACTTTATCAATCTTTTCAATCTTACCATCTTTATCCATCAAGGCACCGATTTGGTATGGATGGCGAACCCAATTTTCATCGCGGACATTTCCAGTATAGAAGAGGAAGAGCTTGTCGCCAAATTCCATGGCAGAGCCAGAGTAGGCACCGTGGCTATCAAGTGGTGTATCTGGGTACATAACCGTACCAGTTTCTTCAAAATGGACCAGATCCGTTGATTCAGTATGTACCCATGATTTTAGGCCGTGTGCTGCACCAAAAGGAAAGTATTGATAAAACAAGGTCCATTTTCCATTGAAATAAGAGAACCCATTGGGATCGTTCAAGAGTCCATGCGGTGTTTCGATATGGAAGTTGATCCTCCAAGGTGAACTCTCTGTATTCTTCTTTATTTTTTCAATATATTCGGGTGTCCAGTCAGCATAAGCCCTGTAACGCTCCTCTGTTGTAAATGCCATAATTTTCTCCAAATTTTCTAGTTTTTCATTAATATAGTAAACGTTTTCTTGTAAAAAATCAAGTTTTAACAATGTTTTTAAGAAATTCAAAGAAAAATGTGATAAACGTTTGACATATTTTATAAAAGTGATATAATAAAACCATCGAAAGTTTGAAAACACTTTCAAAAAAATAAAAAATATTTAATAAGGAGATTTTTGCAAGATGAATAATACAGAAATTGCAAAAAAAGTCATTGACGCCCTTGGTGGACGTGAGAACGTACGCAGTGTTGCCCACTGTGCGACTCGCCTTCGTGTCATGGTTGTTGATGAAGGAAAAATCGACAAGGATACAGTCGAAGACATCGAAAAAGTACAAGGTGCTTTCTTCAACTCTGGTCAATACCAAATCATCTTTGGTACTGGTACAGTAAACAAAATTTACGATGAAGTCGTTGCACTTGGTTTGCCAACAGCAACAACTGGTGAGCAAAAAGCGGAAGCAGCGAAACAAGGTAATGCTTTCCAACGTGCAATCCGTACATTCGGTGACGTATTCGTTCCAATCATTCCTGCTATCGTAGCAACTGGTCTCTTCATGGGTCTTCGCGGTCTTCTTGGAGCTCTTGGTTATACTCTTCCAGAAGATTTGAACGTTTACTCACAAATCTTGACAGATACAGCATTCATCGTATTGCCAGCCTTGGTAGTATGGTCAACCTTCCGTGTATTCGGTGGTAACCAAACAATCGGTATCGTTCTTGGTATGATGCTCATTGCGGGTCAGTTGCCAAACGCTTGGGTTGTAGCATCAGGTGGCGATGTGAAACCAACTATCTTCTTCGGTTTCATCCCAGTTGTTGGTTTGCAAGGTTCAGTATTGCCAGCCTTCATCATCGGTTTGATTGGTGCTAAATTTGAAAAGGCTGTCCGCAAGGTTGTTCCAGAAGTTCTTGACCTCTTGGTAACACCATTCGTAACTCTCTTTGTTATGTCTATCCTTGGCTTGTTTGTCATTGGTCCAGTCTTCCACGTGGTTGAAAACTACATCTTGGCTGGCACACAAGCAATCTTGAACTTGCCATTTGGTCTTGGTGGTCTCCTTATCGGTGGTGTTCACCAAGTTATCGTGGTATCAGGTGTTCACCATATCTTCAACTTCTTGGAAGCTCAATTGGTAGCAAACACTGGTGCTAACCCATTCAACGCTATCATCACTGCAGCTATGACAGCACAAGGTGCTGCAACAGTAGCGGTTGGTGTGAAAACTAAAAATCCTAAATTGAAAGCTCTTGCTTTCCCAGCAGCTCTTTCTGCCTTCCTCGGTATTACTGAGCCAGCTATCTTCGGTGTTAACTTGCGTTTCCGTAAGCCATTCCTTCTTTCATTGATTGCGGGTGCGATTGGTGGTGCTGTAGCATCTCTTCTTGGTCTTGCCGGTACAGGTATGGGTGTTACTATCATCCCAGGTTTGACACTTTACGCAGGTAATGGTCAAATTCTTCCATACATCCTTATGGTTGCTGTATCATTTGCTCTTGGTTTCGCTTTGACTTACCTCTTCGGTTATGAAGATGAGGAGAAAGACGTAAAAAAGTCTAGTGCTTCAGCACAAGAAACAGCTGAAACGCTTGAAGAAGCAGAAACAGGACTTGTAGCTGAAGAAACTCTTGTTTCTCCACTTTCAGGTGATGTTGTTGCTCTTGAAAATGTAAATGACCCAGTCTTCTCATCAGGAGCTATGGGGAAAGGTTTGGCAGTTAAGCCAACTGAAGGTGTTGTTTACGCACCAGCAGATGCAGAAGTAACTATTGCTTTTGAAACAGGTCACGCTTATGGCTTGAAAACAGCTTCAGGTGCTGAAATCTTGATCCATATCGGTATTGATACAGTATCAATGAACGGTAACGGTTTTGAGAAATTGGTTGCAGCTGGCGACAAGGTTAAAGCTGGCGATGCAATTGCAAAATTCGATGCAGCGAAGATTGCAGAAGCTGGTCTTGATGATACAACAATGATCATCGTAACCAACACTGCTGATTTTGCAGAAGTATCTCCACTTGCAGAGGGAACAATCGCTCACGGTGTAGAATTCTTGAAAGTAGCTAAGTAATCTTATATAAAATCGATTTGTAGAGCATGACTTTACTACATAATTAACAGGAAAAAGGCTGAAAGCCTTTTTCTTCTGTTTGCTTATATGTTATAATAAAAGTGATAAAAATTTTGGAGACAATCAAATGACAAAATTATATGGTAGCTTAGAAGCTGGTGGTACAAAGTTTGTTTGTGCAGTAGGCGATGAGAACTTTCAAGTTGTTGAAAAAACGCAATTTCCAACGACAACTCCTTATGAAACGATTGAGAGAACGGTTGAATTCTTCAAGCGCTATGAAGATCGTTTGGCAGGTATTGCGATTGGTTCTTTCGGTCCAATTGATATTGATCAAAACTCACAGACTTATGGTTATATCACTTCGACACCAAAACCACACTGGTCAAATATTGATTTACTTGGTCTGATTGCTAAGGAATTTAACATTCCATTCTACTTCACGACAGATGTGAATTCATCAGCTTTTGGTGAAACATTGGTTCGTAAAGGGGTAAAGAGCTTAGTTTACTATACAATCGGTACAGGTATTGGTGCAGGTGCTATTCAAAATGGTGAGTTTATCGGTGGCTTGGGTCATACCGAAGCGGGTCATACTTACGTTGCCCTACACCCTTACGATGTAAAACATGAATTTAAAGGGATGTGTCCGTTCCACAATGGGTGTTTGGAAGGCTTAGCTGCAGGTCCTTCTCTTGAAGGCCGTACAGGTATTCGTGGTGAATTGATCGAGTTAAATTCAGACGTTTGGGATGTGCAGGCTTACTACATTGCCCAAGCAGCAGTACAGGCAACCTTGCTTTATCGTCCACAAGTAATTGTATTTGGTGGAGGAGTTATGGCTCAAGAGCACATGCTTAATCGTGTACGTGAGAAGTTTGTCGGTTTGATGAACGATTATCTCCCAACACCAGATGTCAAAGAATATATCGTAACGCCAGCTGTTGCTGAAAATGGTTCTGCAACTCTTGGAAACTTTGCTTTGGCAAAACAGGTATCAGAAAAGTAATATAAAAAGTTAGGGACTAGAAATAATCCCTAACTTTTTTCTTATTCTGTAAAAATACTAGTTCTATAATCATCGGTAAGTTTTAGAAAGGCATCGTGTAACAATCCTTTTAATTCAGAAACTTTCGTATTTTCTGTTGTAAAATTACCTGCAGCAATATCGGCTAGGACAGCTTGATCCATTAATTCTTGCAAATGCTCATAGTTGGCTACCGTGAGCTCCTGCCCATCATAGTTGATGGTAACAGGTTTTAGGAAAGCAAGTTTTTGGACGCGTTCTTGGTACATCGCTTTCTTGAAAGTCTTATAATCGCCATTGTATTCAGGGAGAATATTGGTAAAGATGAGTGAATCAGGAACGACATCGCTATCTGCTTGTTTGTATTGGTTAGACATGTAAGGTACCATGCCATTTTCATATCCTTTTTCAGCTAGAAGTTCAAATGCTGTACGTCGAAAAGAAAGATCACCAGGAACACGCTCGGTTGTTGCGGTAGCCCAGATAGGAGCAAAGAGACTTAGTCTGTGATAGCCGTTGTTCATTACCTCTTCAGGATTATCAGGGTCTCGCTCAATGCGATTTGCAGATTCACGACGGACGGTCACATCATTATCAACAAGGTCATCAACAGTTTTTAGCTCGATGCTATTCCATTCTTCATCTGTGAAATCACGTTTAAGGTTTACTCCGTAAGGTCCATACTCTTCCGCACCTGGGATGAGTTTTTCTTTCGTTTCTAATTTGTGAAACCATTGGCGTTGAGTGTCTTTATCTTGTTTTAAAATAGCTGTACCTTCAGCGTATTCTAATGTGTAGATGAGATCGAATAAGCCCTGCATATATTGTTGTAAATCTGTTGAATTTTGGAAGCGTTCAGGACTAACATTGTGGTAGCGAGTGCCAGTATAACCTGAATAATCAGATAGAGAATTAAAGCCGATGATTGGATAATCAACGCGGTCTGGTGCTTGTAACATTCCTTCAGGAAATGCTTCAAGTTGCATACCCGCTCTTCGGTTATGACCGAGTAAGAATTTATCATAATCAAATGCGTGAACCATCTCGTGCGTGAGTGTCACGGCGCCGTCTGTTCCGAGTAATGGGGTGATGACAAAGTTGACTTCCTGTCTCCAAGCATAAGCACCGGCCCAAGTGAGTTCAGGAAGGAAGTAGGTTCCAGAAGGACCGAAAACCTCTTGAATGGCAGCTGTTGTCTCAGCGCTAGCATCATTTTGCATTTTCTCAACAAATTCAGGAGTGAGCTTGCCTGTATCGGAATACCAAACACCTTTCCAAGCGTAAGAAGAGGCGTCGTAGGCGTAATTGCCGTGTCCTCCCCATACTGGCTGGAAGTAGAGTAAGGTATGCTTATGATAATCAGGCAGGATACGGTACCACATGTCGTAATGAGCACGATACAACTCGGCATCTGCTAGGATTTGATCTTTTATTTTGGAGAGTTCGGCCTGATAGACTTCGGGATTGCTTAGTTTTAAAGATTGATCAATGTAACGATCGTAGGAACTAAAGATGAGATTTGATAGATTTGAAATGATGTAAACATTGTTCTCGCTCGTTGTTAATAGCGGGAGTAACATATTTGGATAGGTATCGCGGATACGAGGCGTAATTACTTCTTCAGGGATTTGAGGATCTTTTAATCGCTCATAGACATTTAGTCTGCTGTTGTCTTCATCGCTAAGAACGGTAGATTTAGTCTCTACGATAAAGGCATCTGTCGTTTGTTTGAACCAATCGTTATCAGACATTTCAGGTAAAAAGATTTCTCGATAGGCTTCAAGGAAATCAGTCAGGGATGCCTTGTCTGTGACAGATGCAAAGTTCTCTGCATAGGAAAGATAACTTCTTTGTGGACTGTAACTCTGGTAGTCATTTTGTCCAAAAGTTATGAGAGCATCTAGTGAATCCGCTTCTCCTCCGAAGAAATCCGTATGGAACATTGTTAATTCCTTGCTATTAATTTCTCCGTAATCAATATCATACCATCTATCGAGGTAGGCTAAACTGAGTAAGATAATTTCTTTATTCTCTTCGATGGTACGAATGGTTTGTGTGACTGATTCTGGATCATCTAGTTTAACAGACTCATCATTTATTAACGCTTTTTTTAGATAGTCACGAATATTTGTCTTAACTTTGTTAAATGGTTCTTCTAGATATAGACGGTCCATTTGCTGCTCTTGATTTTCTGTAATGGAGAGAGCAGTATACATATTTTCAGAACGAAATTCAACCGCTTGTAGGCTTGGAACTACCTTGTCTAGAATGTCAGAGTAGTCCTGTAATGTTTGGAGAGGTGAATAAGTAACTCCCCAATCCGCTACTTGGTAGTAAGCACGTTTATCTTTGCTTTCTGTATATTGGAGTGGGAAAAATAAGGTGCTGCCATCTTCGAAGTGAGCTAGGAGTGTATTGATATTTTCTTCTCTTCCCTGTATGTCAGAAATAATGGTTTTGTCGGCCATGGGGACAAGGCTGATCATTTTACTACTGGCCAATTTGTGGTCTGCGCCAATATTGTTGGCAGCCTTTTTTAGTTGCTGGTTGTCGCTTGTTGGATCTAATTTTTTTAGATTGAAGAGCAAGGTTTCATTATTTATAGCACTATCGGTACTATCTTGCTGCTGAGATGATGCAGTTGTGGAAGAGCTCTCTTTATTCTCGGTAGATTGCGGACCTATATCCTTGTCAGTGACATAGCCTACATACTGATACTGCTTTATGTTACTTGGATCAGGAAGTTGGTCTCCGACTTTGAGCTGATGAACCTGATTGTAGCCTGCAAGTAAATTGCTTTCTAGAGCCTGGATACTCTGGATAGGTAGAATAGAACCAGTGGCTGTCAGAAGAAGGATGGATGAAACAATCCTTTTCTTTTTGCCTTTTCCAGCCAAACTTATTCCTAGAACTAGAATAAGTCCCCCTCCAATCGTTAATAGATTGATCCCAGTCTCCCCTGTAGCCGGAAGAATCCCAAATATTTTTTTAGGTTCGGTCTTGTAGATGAGATAGATTGTCTGATTCTCCGTAGCTGTTTCTTTGGAAGGTGAGACAGTTTTCAGCTTAGATAAGACAGAATCCTTCTCTGAACTTGTTAGTTCATCTTGTGCAATATAGTGATATTGAACAGATACCGTCGATGCATCATTTGCGTAAACTATAGGAGGCTGGCTTCCCCATAGGCTACTCACTATGGCTACTGTAGTACTAGATATGGCTAGTTGTTTAAGAGCGATTTTCTTGGTATACATTTTCCTCTCCTTTTTACATATTTACTTGTACAATCAGATTATACTACTTGTAAGAAGAAAAAAATGCCAAATCGTTCACATTTTTGGGGCAATAGTGCATATTTTTTTAAAATTTTAAATGGTATATTTTTACTAGAGATAGAGGCTGGTATCCTGGAATTTATTTTAGTAATTGGTGTCTTAATCATGTTCTTTTTGGGAGTGGGAAAGAACTCAGCCATTCATAGAAGAGCTCCCCTCACTTCCAAACATTTAGGTTTGGGCTAAAATAGTCCACAGGACTATTTTACTTCCACCCCCGCACAGCTCAAACTGTCTGGGAGACAGTTTGAGGTTGGAGATAAAGCGAACTTTGTTCGCAACAGTCGTAATGGTTAGATTTGGAGTGTAAAACACGAATTGCTGAGATTTGCTTTGCAAATCTTATCTCCAACCTTTAACAGTCCAGTGGACTGTTAAAGCCAATCAACCACTGCGCTGAGATGTTGACACTAACTTTGAGAAGCGGTGCTGGGCTTTTTGCCCAGCCTCGTGTAGAAATTTTTCCAGATTTGTTTGTTTTATTGTGTTTATTGTGTTTTTATCTAAGAATACTGTGTATCCTAAGGGCAAACCTTGAAAATTGACTGGTTTTCTGCTACAATATATTATTGACTAAAACTGAAATAGGATGAATGATATGGTAACAAATGTACTTCGTTCTCTCATTGAAAATGATAAGGGAGAGCTAAGAAAACTTGAGA
Source organism: Streptococcus suis (assembly GCF_046032115.1). Lineage (GTDB taxonomy): Bacteria > Bacillota > Bacilli > Lactobacillales > Streptococcaceae > Streptococcus > Streptococcus suis_AJ. Next base: position 18,688 of record NZ_JARQOZ010000036.1, read on the forward strand.
AAATGGCAGACAAGGTCTTCTCGTATGCCGATGAAATGGAAGCGCTGACTGATGAACAGTTGCAAGCTAAGACAGCAGAATTTAAGGAGCGATACAATAACGGCGAATCTCTCGACGATCTTTTGTACGAAGCTTATGCGGTAGTCCGTGAAGGAGCTCGTCGCGTATTGGGCCTCTATCCCTACAAGGTTCAGGTTATGGGAGGAATCGTTCTTCACAACGGTGACGTTCCAGAAATGCGTACAGGTGAAGGTAAGACTCTGACTGCAACGATGCCTGTTTATTTGAATGCCTTGTCTGGTCAAGGTGTTCACGTAGTGACGGTTAACGAGTATCTTTCTACTCGTGATGCGACTGAAATGGGTGAATTGTACTCATGGCTTGGTCTTTCAGTTGGGATCAACTTAGCTGCTAAATCACCCTTGGAAAAACGTGAGGCCTATAACTGCGATATTACTTATTCGACCAACTCAGAGATTGGTTTTGACTACCTCCGAGACAATATGGTTGTTCGCGCAGAAGACATGGTTCAACGTCCTCTCAATTATGCCTTGGTCGATGAAGTTGACTCAATCTTGATTGACGAAGCTCGTACGCCGTTGATTGTATCTGGTGCACAAGGTTCTGAAACAAACCAGTTGTATTTCTTGGCAGATAATCTTGTTAAATCTTTGACAACAGAAGATTACATCATTGACATTCCATCTAAAACGATTGGTCTGTCTGATTCAGGTATTGACAAAGCAGAGAAATTCTTCAAGTTAGATAACCTCTACGATATTGAAAATGTAGCCATTACCCATTTCTTGGATAATGCACTTCGTGCCAACTACATTATGACCTATGATATTGACTATCTGGTCAATGAAGACCAAGAGGTCATGATTATCGATCCATTTACAGGTCGTACGATGGAAGGTCGTCGTTATTCTGATGGACTTCACCAAGCCATCGAAGCTAAGGAAGGTGTACCGGTTCAAAACGAGTCTAAGACAAGTGCCTCTATTACCTACCAAAACCTTTTCCGTATGTATAAAAAATTATCAGGGATGACGGGTACTGGTAAAACAGAAGAGGAAGAATTCCGTGAAATCTACAACATCCGTGTTGTACCAATCCCAACTAACCGCCCAATCGCGCGTGTTGACCACGAAGATTTACTCTATCCAAGTCTAGAATACAAATTCAATGCCGTTATTGCGGATGTGAAGAGACGCTATGAGAAAGGGCAACCTGTCTTGGTCGGTACAGTTGCGGTTGAAACTTCTGATTTGATTTCTCAAAAATTGGTAGCTGCAGGTGTCCCTCACGAAGTATTGAATGCTAAAAACCACTATCGTGAAGCGCAGATTATTATGAATGCTGGTCAGCGTGGTGCGGTCACTATTGCGACCAACATGGCGGGACGCGGTACCGATATTAAGTTAGGTCCAGGTGTACGTGAACTTGGTGGGTTATGTGTTATTGGTACTGAGCGCCATGAAAGTCGTCGTATTGATAACCAGCTTCGTGGACGTTCAGGTCGTCAAGGTGACCCAGGTGAATCACAATTCTATCTATCTCTCGAAGATGACTTGATGAAACGCTTTGGTTCAGAACGTATCAAAGTATTTATGGAGCGTATGAATCTAACAGAAGAAGAGTCTGTTATCAAGTCTAAAATGTTGACACGTCAAGTTGAATCTGCTCAGAAGCGTGTGGAAGGGAACAACTACGACTCACGTAAACAAGTCCTTCAATATGACGATGTGATGCGTGAGCAACGTGAAATCATCTATCGCCAACGCCAGGATGTTATTACTGCTGACCGTGATTTGGCTCCTGAAATCAAAGCGATGATGAAACGGACGATTGAACGCCAAGTTGCTGGTCACTTCCTTGGTTCGAAAGATGAAGCTATTGATGGAATTATCAAATTTGCGCATGCAAATCTCGTTGAAGATGATACCTTGAGTAAAGCTACTTTTGAAGCAATGAATCAGAAAGAGATTGTTGAAGAGCTCTATGAACGTGCCTTGAGAGTCTATGATTCGCAAGTGAAAAAATTACGCGATGAAGAACGTGTACGCGAATTCCAGAAAGTTCTTATCCTTCGTGTTGTGGATAACAAATGGACAGACCATATTGATGCCTTGGATCAATTGCGCAATGCAGTCAGTCTTCGTGGATACGCTCAAAACAATCCAATCGTTGAATATCAATCAGAAGCATTTACTATGTTCAACGATATGATTGGGGCTATCGAGTTTGAAGTAACCCGCTTGATGATGAAGGCGCAAATTCATGACAATATTGAGCGTGAGCGTACAAGTCAAGAAGCACATACGACAGCTGTTAAGAATATTATACCGAACCAATCGCATGCAATTCAGGAGAATGTATCTTTTGAAGGTGTTGATCGTAACGATCCATGCCCATGCCAATCTGGCAAGAAATTTAAAAATTGTCACGGCCGTAAATAGGAATGACGCGTGGACTGGACGGCTGTCCAGTCCTTTTGCAATTTTTAGACAAGTCACTAGAGTCAGTTCGTTTATTTTTATAAATGAAATGACTATGCAAAAGGAGACCGATTAATGATAGTAGGACATGGCATTGACCTTCAGGAGATGGAGGCGATTGAAAGTGCCAGAATCAAACACCAAGGGTTTCCCCAAAAGATTCTCACAGAGAAAGAATTTGAACGGTATCAAAGTCTGTCCGGTCGCCGTCAGTTAGAATATTTAGCTGGACGTTGGTCAGCCAAAGAAGCGCTGACCAAGGCCTTGGGGACAGGTATTGGTAAGATAGGATTTCATGATATTGAAATTCTGAATACCAGCAAAGGAGTTCCCTATGTGACGAAGAGTCCCTTTGATGGGAATATTTGGCTCAGCATTAGCCATTCAGGAAATTTTGTACAAGCTAGTGTGATTTTGGAGGAGAAAGATGATTGAAAGTGAACATCGACCTACGCAAATTCGGGTTAACTTAGATGCGATTGCGGAAAATTTCGAGCAAGTAATGACCAACTTGCCCCATAAGACCGAAGCATTTGCTGTTGTTAAGGCGAATGCTTATGGTCATGGAGCTGTTGCGGTAGCGAAAAAGTTATCCAGTCAAGCAGCTGGTTTTTGTGTTTCGAATTTGGATGAAGCATTAGAGTTACGTAAAGCGGGTATCGAGCATCCTATCTTGATTTTAGGAGTGGTTCCTGTACGTTTTTTACCAGTAGCTCATCAACTCAATATCAGTGTGACAGTTGCCAGTCTGGACTGGTTGCAAGATGCAAAAGCCTTAGAGGCTGATTTATCTGGTCTAACTGTCCATCTTAAGCTAGATACTGGTATGGGTCGGATTGGTTTTAGAAAAATAGCCGATTTGCTACAAGCGATTGCTATCCTTGAAGAATTAGAGTATGACATCGAAGGAGTCTATACTCATTTTGCTACTGCGGATGAGGTTAATCAGGCGCACTTCGAGAGTCAACTGTCTGTTTTTAAAGAATTTTTGGATGTTCTACCAATTACTCCGCGCTGGATTCATGCCAGTAATTCAGCAACAAGCATTTGGCATGCTGATACCGTATTTAACCTGGTTCGTTTGGGAAACATTCTTTATGGACTTAATCCGAGTGGACGAGTACTAGAACTCCCGTTTGAGGTTCAACCAGCCTTATCTCTCGTATCTGAAATTGTTCATGTAAAGCAGGTTGAAGCTGGCACAACAATTGGCTACGGAGCTACTTATCACAGCACCGACTCAGAATGGATTGCGACCGTTCCGATAGGATATGCAGATGGTCTCGTACGAAGCTTACAAGGCTTATCAGTCTTAGTCGATGGGCAGGCCTGTGAAATTGTAGGGCGTATTTCGATGGACCAGATCACCATTCGTTTACCTCATGCTTATCCACTTGGTCAAAAAGTCACCCTAATCGGTCAAGATGGAGATAAAACGATCTCTGTTCAGGAGTGGGCTGATCGCATCGGAACCATAAATTACGAGGTGGTTTGTCTTTTGACAGATCGCCTACCTCGAATTTTTGAGCAACAGCGATAGTAAAAGCGACGATAATCCACCTCTTTCGCTAGAATAGAAGGGTAAAATATTAGAGAACTGTCACCTAGATATTGTCTATAATACAAATATCGTCATTTAGTTGACTTTTATTACTTCGATGTAAGGGGAGTGGGAAAGACTCGACTAGGTCAAAAAGAGTTCCCTTCACTTCCAAGGAGTTGGCTCGGGCTAAAATAGTCCACTGAACTGTTAAACCCAATCAATCACTGCGCTGAGATGTTGACACTAACTTTGAGTTTTCGTATAAAAAGCCTAAAAAAATAGCTTAGAATTGCATCGTCAGAAACGTTGATTCTAAGCTATTTTTGTTTATTCAAATTTTAATTGCTACTCAATGAAAATTAAAATCAGACTAGCTCCAAAGGTTTCCCAAACCTTTGGAGCTTGGAGATAGAGTGAACGAAGTTCGTTTCTCCAAGAGCAGATATACGCCTGCTACTTTCTTATTTTATGGTGGCAGGCTGTCAAGCTCCAGTGGAGCTTGACACTTATCAAATCAAGTCAACAATGTCTGATTTTGATTTTCGAAGAGTATGAAGAGGGAACTGATCGACCTCGTTGTGATTATTGCTCGTTAAAAAAAGCTTCATAGAGTGCGTGCAGGGCGCGTTTCTTTTCTTCTGTTTTGACAACGAACATAACAGAAACTTCGCTGGCGCCCTGTGAAATCATTGCCAAGTTGACGTTTTGTTTAGAGAGGGCGGTGGTAGCGGTAGCTGTTACACCGACATGGCTCTTCATATTTTCACCAACAATCATGATAATAGATAAACCATGCTCGATTTCGGCCTTGTCAACTTCCATTTTCGTATTGAGTTGACGAAGGATCTCTTCTTCCTTAATAGGAGTCAATTCACGCTCACGGACTACGATGGATAAATCGTCAATCCCGGTCGGCATGTGCTCCCAGCGAATATTGAGATCTTCGAGAATTTGCAACACCTTACGACCAAAACCAACTTCACGGTTCATCAAGTATTTGGACAAGTTAATGCTGACAAAACCGTCGTCTGCAGCAATACCGACAACAGGAACTGTTTGCTCGGTATGTTTGTGTACAATTCGGGTACCAGGGTGAGTTGGGTTATTGGTGTTTTTGATAACCAATGGAATACGCCCGCGATAGGCAGGAAGGAGGGCTTCATCGTGGAGGACGGAGAAACCTGCATAAGCTAATTCTCGCATTTCACGATAGGTCAATTCTTTGATTGAATGTGGATTTTTAATGATGCCAGGATGGGCAGCAAAAATACCATCGACATCTGTAAAGTTTTCATAGAGGTCAGCCTTGACCCCAGCAGCAATGATGGAACCTGTAATATCCGAGCCACCTCGTGAGAAGGTACAAATCTGGTTATCAACAGTTACACCGAAGAATCCTGGGATAATGAGTACTTCATCTGTATCACGAAGCTCTTCGATTTTGTCATAACTTGAAGGCAAAATGCGAGCATTTCCTGGTTCGGAGCTGACGATAATACCAGCTTTTTTAGGATGGACATAGCGTGCAGGCAATCCTCTGTGGGTAAAATATTCAGCAATCAATTTGGCATTATTATCTTCACCAGCTGCTAAGAATGCGTCGTAAAGAAATTCGTTATCATCAATTGGTAGGCTGGCCAAAGAGATGATGCTGTCTTCGATTTTCTTCATGCTGTTAGCTGTGAAACCAAGTTCGTCAACCATTGCTTGATAACGGTTGATGATCCATTCTTGACTGGCAGTCACATCTTTTCCGTTAACATATTCTTTATAATATTTAATCAACGCATCAGTAACTTTAGTATCCTCAGCATTGCGTTTTCCAGGTGCAGACACAACAACAAAGCGACGTTCTGAATCAGATTGAACAATATTGAAAACTTTTTCTAACTGTCCAGCTGAAGCAAGTGAGCTTCCCCCAAATTTAATAACTTTCATTCTCATCTCCTTGGATATTTTTTTCTATTATAGCAGAATGATATGAAATTGTCAGTATGTTCAGACAAATCTTGCCAAGAATTTTATCGAAAAACGAACAAGAGGTAAGTATGAAAATTTCAGAAAAACATTTTTTCTTTCAACTGTGTTACAATTAAAGTAATAGGAGGCGAGTATGGTAAAAGCAATTATTTTCGACATGGATGGTGTACTTTTTGATACAGAAACATTCTATTTTCAACGTCGAGCGAATTTTTTAGCGACAAAAGGTTTATCGGTTGATCATTTGGATCCATCTATATTTGTCGGTGGAAGGGCTAGTCAAATTTGGCAACGGATTTTAGGGGATGATTATGATAACTGGGATGTCCCTGCCTTGGAAGAAGAATATCGTGTGTATAAAGAAAAGCGACCAACCCCTTATGCAGAGAGGGTTTTTCCTGAAGTTAAAGCGGTATTGGAGAGACTAACTATCCAAGGTATTCCTGTAGTTTTGGCTTCAAATACCGACCAAGCAGAAATCGAACGTGCTCTACTAGATGCTGGTATACGCTCTCACTTTAGTCATGTTTTCTCAGCGATGGATTGTGAGGCCCCAAAACCAGATCCCGCAGTTTATGTGAAAGCAGCCAGTGCAACAGGAGTAGCTAAATCGGATATTTTAGTATTTGAAGATAGTGCTAAGGGAATTGAAGCGGCTAAAAAAGCAGGTTTGACAGTTTGGGCTATTCGAGACCGGCATTATGGAATTGATCAGTCGAAAGCAGATAGATTGGTCGACAATCTTGAAGATGCCTTTGATTTATTGCGATTTTAAGAAATATTATAGTCATTTAGTTTTAAAATAGTATTCCAAAGAATACTCAACCGATTGACATCTCCTCAATAACTCAGCCACTTTTCTTTTCAATCCAGCCCAGAATCGTTCAATTGGGTTAAGTTCAGGGGAATAA
>NZ_JARQOZ010000037.1:0-19457 GCF_046032115.1 Streptococcus suis
ATACCTTAAATCACATTTCATTTGACAACAGGAACCCTTGAACCTGTTTTTTCAGCTAAACCAAGGCTATAATTAGCTTTGGCCACCTAGCCTAACAGCTTCAAGCCTGTTATCAAATGAAATCATCAACTTACTCACATATAGTGAAACATCTAATTTTTGACTAAGGTAAGGTGGCTAACTTCATTATAGAACTTTCGAAAACCGAATTATTCCCCAAAAATTAAAAGTTTTTTTAAAATAGGTCTACAGACCGAGGGATTTTGTGATATAATGGTTTATAATGTGCCTACTAAGATGCAGCAAAGGAGTGACTACATGATTAAAATTTATACAGTATCTAGTTGTACTTCTTGTAAGAAAGCCAAGAACTGGTTGAATGCCCACCAATTATCCTACAATGAACATAACCTAGCTAAAGAGGCAATCACCAAGGAAGAAATTCTAAATATTTTGACCAAGACAGAAAACGGAATCGCCAGCATAGTTTCATCTAAAAACCGCTATGCAAAGAGTTTGGATTTCGATATTGAAGATTTGAGTGTCAATGAAGTGATTGACTTGATTACTTCTAATCCCCGTATTTTGAAAAGTCCGATTCTGATTGACGAGAAACGATTGCAGGTAGGTTATAAGGAGGACGATATTCGTGCTTTCTTACCTCGCTCTGTTCGTAATGTTGAAAATGCTCAGGCTCGTATGCGAGCAGCTTTATAAGAGTAGGAAAGAACTCTGATGATAGAGTTCTTTTTGCTCTTTCTTTGAGATTATGTAGATAGTGTGTTATAATGGGAGTAAGACATAATGAAAGAAGGTGTAAGTATGGGATTCACAGAAGAAACAGTCCGATTTCGTCTGGATGATACAGATAAGCAAGAAATTAGCCAAACGCTGACCAGTGTTTATCGTTCATTGGATGAGAAGGGGTATAATCCAATTAACCAAATCATAGGCTACGTATTAAGTGGGGACCCTGCTTATATTCCGCGCTATAATGATGCCCGCAACCAAATTCGTAAACACGAACGCGATGAAATTATCGAAGAATTGGTGCGTTACTATTTGAAAGGAAATGGGATTGACCTCTAATGAGAATTATGGGATTAGACGTCGGTTCTAAGACAGTTGGCGTAGCCATTTCAGATCCCCTGGGCTTCACGGCTCAAGGCTTGGAAATCATCCCAATTGATGAAGAAAAGGGTGAGTTTGGTTTGGAACGCTTAACTGAGTTAGTAGAGCAGTATAAGGTTGATAAATTTGTTGTAGGCTTGCCAAAGAATATGAATAATACTAGCGGACCGCGTGTGGAAGCTAGCCAAGCTTATGGAGATTTATTAATTGAGCGTTACAACCTACCAGTTGATTACCAGGATGAACGTTTGACAACTGTTGCCGCAGAACGTATGCTGATAGAACAGGCGGATATTAGCCGCGGGAAACGTAAGAAAGTTATTGATAAATTGGCTGCCCAGCTGATTTTGCAAAATTATTTAGATAGAACATTTTAAAGGAGATACTAATGGCACATCATCATGACCATGAACACGACCACAATCACGACGAGCGTGAATTGATTACTTTGGTAGACGACCAAGGAAACGAAACACTTTTTGAAATCTTATTGACGATTGACGGTCAAGAAGAGTTTGGTAAAAACTACGTCCTCTTAATTCCTGCAAGTGCAGAAGAAGATGAGAACGGAGAAGTTGAAATCCAAGCCTACTCATACATTGAAAATGAGAACGGCACAGAAGGCGACCTTCAACCAATCCCAGAAGACGCAACAGCCGAATGGGATATGATTGAAGAAGTCTTCAACAGCTTTATGGAAGAGGAATAAAAAGGTCCAGTGGACCTTTTTATCATGAGCCTGAAAACAAGAAAGCGAATTAGGGTCCAGTGGACCTTTTTATCATGAGCCTGAAAACAAGAAAGCGAATTAAGGTCCAGTGTACCTTTTTATCTTTGTCTGGTGGAGTGAAACAGTCTGGGGATAGACTGTTTCAGCCCGAGCCAAGAAACAGGAGAGCGAGGTAAGGTTTTGGGGATAGACTGTTTCAGCCCGAGCCAAGAAACAGGAGAGCGAGGTAAGGTTTTGGGGAGAGACTGTTTCAGCCCGAGCCAAGAAACAGGAGAGCGAGGTAAGGTTTTGGGGATAGACTGTTTCAGCCCGAGCCAAGAAACAGGAGAGCGAGGTAAGGTTTTGGGGATAGACTGTTTCAGCCCGAGCTAAGAAACAGGAGAGCGAAGTAAGGGTCTAGGGGAGACTGTTTCAGCCCAAGTTAAGAAACAGCAAGGCGAGGAATGAGTCGTGAGCCAGAAAATCCAAAGGGGGGCAGATGGAGGATAGTTTTACAGAAAGTAGAGAAGGAATGAACGAAGAATTAGAGAGACATCTACTGACTGATAAAAATATTTTGGTTATATTAGACATAATGGACAAGCTGAATTTATCAGATTGCTGGCTTTGTGCAGGAACTATCCGTAATTTCATTTGGAATCAATACAGTTTTGATGAAGAAACAGATGTCGATCTTGTGTTTTTTGATGAAAATATTTCTTATGAAGAGACAATGGAAATAGAAAGTAATTTATACCAAAACTACCCAGCCTATAGATGGGAATTAAAAAATCAAGTGTATATGCATATCCATAGTCCGAATACTAAACCATATCAATCATCAAGGGATGCGATTGAAAAATTCCCAGAAAGATGCACAGCGATAGGGATTTGTCGAACTGAAAGAAATAAATTAGAAATATTTGCTCCTTTTGGATTGAATGACATTTATGCTTACCAAGTACGACCAACGCCACATTTCTTAGCTGATTCTAATCGTATGGAATTGTATCGACAAAGAATTCTTAAGAAACAGTGGAAAAAGAAATGGCCATCGCTAACAGTAAAGGATACCTAACTCCCACCAAGTAAGCAGACAAAAATATCTTGTTGGAAATTGGTTCTTTTAGAGATCGGATCAAAGATTGCATACGTAGACAAAAAAGTCAGGATCGTAAGTTTGACCGCATGCCACATGAGGATATTCACGAATTATATCACGTAAAACAACCGTCAGGTTTGGTGAACGATGAATTATTGAAGCTGAGAGGTGCCTTGAGAGCTTGTCGTAAGAATCTCAGCGATGTCCAGCGTGCAAATGACAAAAAACTAATGAATGGCCAATGTTTAAATGGTCGTCGAAAAATGTTACGTGATTTACAAATGCATTTAAAGGGGGTTCGATAAAAATCTTCTATCATAATGAAGCTGAAGCGTGTAGAGAAGAATCCTGAAATAAAAGTCTTGGGATTTTTTTTGAATTTTTGAGTAAAAACTCTTGCACATGCAGGAGTTTTTTGATATCATGTCCTAGTGCCGTAAAAATTACGGCTGTAGCTTTGATGCAAGAGGTTGCGACACGCTCGGTTGCATTGCCACGCGACTCGTGTTGGTTTTCTTGTGGAGCTAGCCTATTATGTTAAATAGACGAAAAGGAGAAAAAGATGGCAAACAAAAAAATCCGCATCCGCTTGAAAGCGTACGAACACCGTACACTTGATACAGCAGCTGCAAAAATCGTTGAAACTGCAACACGTACAGGTGCTCAAGTAGCAGGTCCAGTTCCACTTCCAACAGAACGTAGCCTCTACACAATCATCCGTGCGACTCACAAGTATAAAGACTCTCGTGAGCAGTTCGAAATGCGTACACACAAACGTTTGATCGACATCATCAACCCAACTCAAAAAACAGTTGACGCTTTGATGAAATTGGATCTTCCAAGTGGTGTAAACGTAGAAATCAAACTTTAATTGATTTTGAGCATAAAAAACGCTCGTTAAAAACTTTTTAAATACAAAATAAGAAAAGGAATATTTTTCTCATGACAAAAGGAATCTTAGGGAAAAAAGTGGGAATGACTCAAATCTTCACTGAATCTGGTGAATTTATCCCTGTTACTGTCATCGAAGCAACTCCAAACGTTGTTCTTCAAGTGAAAACAGTTGAAACTGACGGTTATGCGGCAGTTCAAGTTGGTTTTGATGACAAACGTGAAGTATTGAGCAACAAACCTGCCAAAGGCCATGTAGCTAAAGCTAACACAGCTCCTAAGCGCTTCATTCGTGAATTCAAAAACATTGAAGGCTTGGAAGTTGGACAAGAAATTACAGTTGAAACTTTCGCAGCTGGTGATGTTGTTGATGTAACTGGTACATCTAAAGGTAAAGGTTTCCAAGGTGTTATCAAACGCCATGGTCAATCACGTGGTCCTATGGCTCACGGTTCTCGTTACCACCGTCGTCCAGGTTCTATGGGTCCTGTAGCACCTAACCGTGTATTCAAAGGTAAAAACCTTGCAGGTCGCATGGGTGGCAACCGTGTAACAATTCAAAACCTTGAAATTGTACAAGTTGTTCCAGAAAAGAACGTTATCCTTATCAAAGGTAACGTACCAGGTGCTAAGAAATCTCTTATCACTATCAAGTCAGCAGTTAAAGCTGGTAAATAATAAGGAAAGGGGAAATCAGTCGAAATGGCAAACGTAACATTATTTGACCAAACTGGTAAACAAGCTGGTGAAGTAGTTCTTAACGATGCGATCTTTGGTATCGAGCCAAACCAAGCAGTTGTATTTGATGTGATCATCAGCCAACGTGCTAGCCTTCGTCAAGGTACTCACGCAGTTAAAAACCGTTCAGCAGTCTCAGGTGGCGGACGCAAACCATGGCGTCAAAAAGGAACTGGACGTGCTCGTCAAGGTTCTATCCGTTCACCACAATGGCGTGGCGGTGGCGTAGTCTTCGGACCAACTCCACGTTCATACGCGTACAAACTTCCACAAAAAGTTCGTCGCTTGGCACTTAAATCTGTTTACTCAGAAAAAGTTGCTGAAAACAAATTTGTAGCTGTTAACTCACTTGAATTCACAGCTCCAAAAACTGCTGAATTTGCAAAAGTACTTGTAGCATTGAGCATTGATTCTAAAGTCCTTGTTATTCTTGAAGAAGGCAACGAATTCGCAGCTCTTTCAGCTCGCAACCTTCCAAACGTGAAAGTTGCTACAGCTACAACTGCAAGCGTCCTTGACATTGCAAATGCAGACAAACTTCTTGTAACTCAAGCAGCTATCTCTAAAATTGAGGAGGTTCTTGCATAATGAATTTGTATGATGTTATCAAAAAACCTGTCATCACAGAAAGCTCAATGGGCCAACTAGAAGCAGGCAAGTATGTATTTGAAGTTGACACTCGTGCACACAAACTCTTGATCAAACAAGCTGTTGAAGCGGCGTTTGAAGGCGTTAAAGTTGCAAATGTTAACACAATCAACGTGAAACCTAAAACAAAACGCGTAGGTCGTTATGTAGGTCGCACAAACAGCGTGAAGAAAGCAATCATCACTTTGACTGCTGATTCAAAAGCGATTGAATTGTTCGCTACAGCTGACGCTGAATAATCAAAGGAGGAATTAACGTGGGTATTAAAGTTTATAAACCAACGACAAATGGCCGTCGTAACATGACTTCTTTGGACTTCGCTGAAATCACTACAAGCACTCCAGAAAAAAGCTTGCTTGTAGCATTGAAGAGCAAAGCTGGTCGTAACAACAACGGTCGCATCACTGTTCGTCACCAAGGTGGCGGTCACAAACGTTTCTACCGTTTGGTAGACTTCAAACGTAACAAAGATGGCGTTGAAGCAATCGTTAAAACTATCGAGTACGATCCAAACCGTTCAGCAAACATCGCTCTTGTACACTACACAGACGGTGTTAAAGCTTACATCATTGCTCCTAAAGGTCTTGAAGTTGGTCAACGCATCGTTTCAGGTCCAGAAGCAGATATCAAAGTTGGTAACGCACTTCCACTTGCAAACATCCCAGTCGGTACTGTTGTTCACAACATCGAGTTGAAACCAGGTCGCGGTGGTGAGTTGGTTCGTGCTGCTGGTGCATCTGCACAGGTTCTTGGTCAAGAAGGTAAATACGTTCTTGTTCGCCTTCAATCAGGTGAAGTTCGTATGATCCTTGGTACTTGCCGTGCTACTGTTGGTACTGTGGGTAACGAACAACATGGCCTTGTTAACCTTGGTAAAGCAGGTCGTAGCCGTTGGAAAGGTATCCGTCCAACAGTTCGCGGTTCTGTAATGAACCCTAACGATCACCCACACGGTGGTGGTGAAGGTAAAGCACCAGTTGGTCGTAAAGCACCATCTACACCATGGGGTAAACCAGCTCTTGGTTTGAAAACTCGTAACAAGAAAGCTAAATCTGACAAACTTATCGTTCGTCGTCGCAACCAAAAATAATCTATTCTTAGTTGCATAGCATTCTATATCATCCGCCAACTCGGTAGCCCGCTATGCGGGCAAGCCGCTGTGGTACATATTTTAAAGGAGAAAACACTAAAATGGGACGTAGTCTTAAAAAAGGACCTTTCGTCGATGAGCATTTGATGAAAAAAGTTGAAGCTCAAGCAAACGACGAAAAGAAAAAAGTAATTAAAACTTGGTCACGTCGTTCAACGATCTTCCCAAGTTTCATCGGTTATACAATCGCAGTTTACGATGGACGTAAACACGTACCTGTATACATTCAAGAAGACATGGTAGGTCACAAACTTGGTGAATTTGCACCAACTCGTACTTACAAAGGTCATGCTGCTGACGACAAGAAAACTCGTCGTAAATAATTTAGGAGGAAAACACAATGGCAGAAATTACTTCAGCTAAAGCAACTGCTCGCACAGTACGTGTTTCACCTCGTAAATCACGTCTTGTCTTGGATAACATCCGTGGCAAAAGCGTAGCAGACGCAATCGCAATCTTGAAATTCACACCAAACAAAGCTGCAGGCATTATCGAGGGAGTTTTGAACTCAGCAATCGCTAACGCTGAAAATAACTTTGGTTTGGAAAAAGCTAACTTGGTAGTCAGCGAAGCATTCGCAAACGAAGGACCAACGTTGAAACGTTTCCGTCCACGTGCGAAAGGTTCAGCTTCACCAATCAACAAACGCACAGCTCACATCACTGTAGTTGTGGCAGAGAAATAAGGAGGTAAAAACGTGGGTCAAAAAGTACATCCAATTGGTATGCGTGTTGGCATCATCCGTGATTGGGATGCTAAATGGTATGCTGAAAAAGAATACGCGGATTACCTTCATGAAGATCTTGCAATCCGCAACTTTATCAAACAAGAATTGGCTGATGCGTCAACATCAACAATCGAAATCGAACGTGCTGTAAATAAAGTAATCGTTTCTATCCACACTGCTAAACCAGGTATGGTTATCGGTAAAGCTGGTAGCAACGTTGATGCACTTCGTGCTCAATTGAACAAATTGACTGGTAAGCAAGTACACATCAACATCATCGAAATCAAACAACCTGATTTGGATGCACACCTTGTTGGTGAGTCAATCGCTCGTCAATTGGAGCAACGTGTGGCATTCCGCCGTGCTCAAAAACAAGCTATCCAACGTGCAATGCGCGCTGGTGCAAAAGGTATCAAAACACAAGTTTCTGGTCGTTTGAACGGTGCTGATATTGCCCGTGCAGAAGGCTACTCAGAAGGAACTGTTCCTCTTCATACACTTCGTGCGGATATCGACTACGCTTGGGAAGAAGCTTTGACAACTTACGGTAAACTTGGTGTTAAAGTATGGATCTACCGTGGTGAAGTTCTTCCAGCTCGTAAAAACACTAAAGGAGGTAAATAACAAATGTTAGTACCTAAACGTGTAAAACACCGTCGTGAATTCCGTGGAAAAATGCGCGGTGAAGCTAAAGGTGGAAAACAAGTAGACTTTGGTCAATACGGTCTTCAAGCAACTACTAGCTCATGGATTACAAACCGCCAAATCGAAGCTGCCCGTATCGCTATGACGCGTTACATGAAACGTGGTGGTAAAGTTTGGATCAAGATCTTCCCACACAAATCATACACTGCTAAAGCTATCGGTGTACGTATGGGTTCTGGTAAAGGTGCTCCTGAAGGTTGGGTAGCTCCAGTTAAACGCGGTAAGGTTATGTTTGAAGTAGCTGGCGTTTCTGAAGAAATTGCACGCGAAGCATTCCGCCTTGCTGGTCACAAATTGCCAGTTAAAGTTAAATTCGTAAAACGTGAAGCAGAATAAGGAGAAGACATGAAACTTCAAGAAATTAAAGATTTTGTAAAAGAACTTCGTGGCCTTTCTCAAGAAGAACTTGCTAAGAAAGAAAACGAATTGAAGAAAGAACTCTTCGAACTTCGTTTCCAAGCTGCTGCTGGTCAACTTGAGCAAACTGCTCGTTTGAACGAAGTGAAGAAACAAATTGCACGTATCAAAACTGTGCAATCAGAAACTAAATAATAGATTGGGAAAGGAGAATTTCAATGGAACGCAATAATCGTAAAGTTCTTGTTGGACGCGTAGTATCTGACAAAATGGACAAAACAATCACAGTTGTAGTTGAAACTAAACGTAACCACCCAGTCTATGGTAAACGTATTAACTACTCTAAAAAGTACAAAGCTCATGATGAAAACAATGTTGCTAAAGAAGGCGATATCGTTCGTATCATGGAAACTCGCCCGCTTTCAGCTACAAAACGTTTCCGTCTTGTAGAAGTTGTGGAAGAGGCAGTTATCATTTAATCAACCTGAAAGGAGAAAATTGACATGATTCAAACAGAAACTCGTTTGAAAGTTGCTGACAACAGTGGCGCACGCGAAATCTTGACAATCAAAGTTCTTGGTGGTTCAGGACGTAAATTCGCGAACATCGGCGACATCATCGTTGCTTCAGTAAAACAAGCTACTCCTGGTGGTGCGGTTAAAAAAGGTGACGTTGTTAAAGCCGTTATCGTTCGTACTAAGACAGGTGCTCGTCGTGCTGATGGTTCATACATCAAATTCGATGAGAATGCTGCAGTTATCATCCGTGAAGATAAAACACCTCGCGGAACTCGTATCTTTGGCCCAGTGGCACGCGAATTGCGTGATGGCGGTTTCATGAAAATCGTTTCATTGGCACCAGAAGTGCTTTAATAAAATAGTTTTTAGGAAATTTGTTACAGACTAGGCAGTTTGTTGTAGATAGTACTTGGGTACATCAAAACAAACTAACGAAGTCTGTGACGGATTTAGTAAACTAGAAAACAAACTAAGTCCCCTGGTTAAATTACTAACCAGGGTGCCCATTAGGGCGTAAGAAATCATAGGAGAAATCAAATGTTTGTAAAAAAAGGCGATAAAGTTCGCGTAATCGCTGGTAAAGACAAAGGCGTTGAAGCAGTTGTCGTAACAGCACTTCCAAAAGTAAACAAAGTTATTGTTGAAGGTGTTAACATCGTTAAGAAACACCAAAAACCAAACAGCGAAAACCCTCAAGGCGCTATCGTTGAAAAAGAAGCTCCAATCCATGTGTCAAACGTTCAAGTTCTTGACAAAAATGGTGTTGCAGGACGCGTTGGTTACAAGTTTGTAGACGGCAAAAAAGTTCGCTACAACAAAAAATCAGGCGAAGTGCTTGATTAATCACGAAGGAAAGGAGAAGTATAATGGCAAATCGTTTAAAAGAAAAATATCTTAATGAAGTAGTTCCTGCTTTGACTGAACAGTTTAACTATTCTTCAGTTATGGCTGTGCCAAAAGTTGATAAGATCGTTTTGAACATGGGTGTTGGTGACGCTGTTTCTAACGCTAAAAACCTTGAGAAAGCTGCTCAAGAATTGGCTTTGATCTCAGGTCAAAAACCACTTATCACTAAAGCTAAGAAATCAATCGCCGGCTTCCGTCTTCGTGAGGGTGTTGCGATCGGTGCGAAAGTAACTCTTCGTGGCGAACGTATGTATGAGTTCTTGGACAAATTGGTTACAGTTTCACTTCCACGTGTACGTGACTTCCACGGTGTACCAACTAAGTCATTTGACGGACGTGGTAACTACACACTTGGTGTGAAAGAGCAATTGATCTTCCCAGAAATCAACTTCGACGATGTTGATAAGACTCGCGGTATGGATATCGTTATCGTTACAACTGCTAACACTGACGAAGAATCACGTGCATTGCTTACTGGCCTTGGTATGCCGTTTGCAAAATAAGAGGGAGAGAATAAATGGCTAAAAAATCAATGATCGCTAAGAACAAACGCCCAGCTAAGTTCTCTACACAAGCTTACACACGCTGTGAAAAATGTGGACGTCCACACTCAGTTTACCGCAAATTCAAATTGTGCCGTGTATGCTTCCGCGACTTGGCTTACCTTGGACAAATTCCTGGCGTAACAAAAGCTTCTTGGTAAGATAAGATGTGAGAGCGTTTAGCAACCAACGCAAAGATAGGAGATTTGACGATGAAGTTTACTTCTAGGAAAATCTATCTTCTTTGCTAAGGTTGTAGCTCGAACTCAATTAAAACATGATACTAAGGGCGTGACGGACAAAGTGAAAATAGGAACTCTAGCGAAGAACGCTCGCGTTCTAGATAGAGTTATCTTTTTCACACAGACCGTAGCCCGAGTTCAAATGTTAGGATGCAATAGCATTATACTAGCAAATTCAAACTTTGCATTGCCTATCAGGCACACATTAACTAGCAAGTGATTCAATCAAACTGCTAGTAAGAGGAGAAACAACAAATGGTTATGACTGACCCAATTGCAGATTTTTTGACACGTATTCGTAACGCTAACCAAGCAAAACACGAAGTGCTTGAAGTACCTGCATCAAATATCAAAAAAGGTATTGCTACAATCCTTAAAAACGAAGGTTTTGTAAAAAACGTTGAATTCATCGAAGATGACAAACAAGGCATCATCCGCGTATTCTTGAAATACGGACCAAACGGTGAAAAAGTTATCACTAACTTGAAACGCGTTTCAAAACCAGGTCTTCGTGTTTACTCAAAACGTGAAGATATTCCAAAAGTTCTTAACGGACTTGGTATCGCAATCATCTCAACATCAGAAGGTCTTTTGACTGACAAACAAGCTCGTCAAAAGAACGTTGGTGGTGAGGTTATCGCATACGTTTGGTAATTGGATGATACCAAGAGCGTAGTGACCCAAGTGAAAATAGGAAATCAAACGAAGAATACTTGCATTCAAGTTTGATTTATCTTTTTCACACAGGTCACAGCTCGGGTTCAAATCTAATAATCTGATTTGAAGGTATTATGAAACCAAACTAGAACAAGATTCACTAATTGAACACGCCTACAACTCTTTGAAAAAAGATAAACTCTCCTTAGATGCTCAAGCATCAGCAGTCGAGTTTCCTATTTTTCTTCGAGTTGCTTAACGGCTTTGTATCTTGTTCACCCCGTGAAAACTAGTCGCTTTACGGCTTGATAATTTAACAGGAGAATTAAAAAATATGTCACGTATTGGTAATAAAGTAATTACATTGCCTGCTGGTGTTGAGCTTGCTCAAAACAACGGCGTGGTAACTGTAAAAGGACCTAAAGGGGAATTGACTCGTGAATTCCCAACTGCTATTGAAATCCGTGTGGAAGGTACAGAAGTTACTCTTCACCGTCCAAACGATTCAAAAGAAATGAAGACTATTCACGGTACTAGCCGTGCTAACCTCAACAACATGGTTGTTGGTGTTTCTGAAGGCTTCAAAAAAGAACTTGAAATGCGTGGTGTCGGTTACCGTGCTCAATTAGCTGGTAACAAATTGACACTTGCTGTTGGTAAATCACATCCAGACGAAGTGGTTGCACCAGAAGGTATCACATTTGAAGTTCCAACACCAACACAAATCGTCGTGTCTGGTATCAACAAAGAAGTTGTTGGTCAAACAGCAGCTTATATCCGTAGCCTTCGTGCTCCTGAGCCATACAAAGGTAAAGGTATCCGCTACGTTGGTGAATTCGTTCGCCGTAAAGAAGGTAAAACAGGTAAATAATAGCTTGCTGAGGTGGCTTAGCCACCTGGCTGACTATTTCTCAAATTGTTTCGTAAGAAACAGAATCATACATTAAGAGGTGAATATTGTGATTTCAAAACCAGATAAAAACAAAATCCGCCAAAAACGCCACCGTCGCGTTCGCGGTAAAATCTCTGGAACTGCTGCTCGCCCACGTTTGAACATTTTCCGTTCTAATACAGGCATCTACGCTCAAGTGATTGATGACGTAGCGGGTGTAACGCTCGCAAGCGCTTCTACTCTTGATAAAGAAGTTTCAAAAGGTACTAAGACAGAACAAGCTGTTGTTGTAGGTAAACTCGTTGCTGAACGCGCGGTAGCTAAAGGTATTTCTGAAGTGGTCTTTGACCGCGGTGGATATCTCTATCACGGACGTGTGAAAGCTTTGGCTGAATCAGCTCGTGAAAACGGATTGAAATTCTAATAGGGAGGACACTAAGAAATGGCATTCAAAGATAACGCAGTTGAAATTGAAGAACGCGTAGTAGCCATCAACCGTGTTACAAAAGTTGTTAAAGGTGGACGTCGTCTTCGTTTTGCAGCTCTTGTGGTTGTTGGTGACCGTAACGGTCGTGTAGGTTTCGGTACTGGTAAAGCTCAAGAAGTACCAGAAGCTATCCGTAAAGCAGTTGAATCTGCTAAGAAAAACATGATTGAAGTACCAATGGTTGGTACAACAATCCCTCACGAAGTTCGCTCAGAATTTGGCGGCGCTCGTGTATTGTTGAAACCTGCTTCAGAAGGTTCTGGAGTTGCTGCCGGTGGTGCAACTCGTGCCGTAATCGAATTGGCAGGTATCGCAGATGTGACTTCTAAGTCACTTGGTTCAAACACACCAATCAACATCGTTCGCGCAACAGTTGAAGGTTTGAAACAATTGAAACGTGCTGAAGAAGTGGCTGCACTTCGTGGCATCTCAGTTTCTGATTTAGCATAAGAAAGGAGATACTCATGGCTCAAATTAAAATCACTTTGACTAAGTCTCCAATCGGTCGCAAACCAGAACAACGTAAAACAGTTGTTGCACTTGGACTTGGTAAATTGAACTCTTCAGTTGTTAAAGAAGATAACCCAGCTATTCTTGGAATGGTGAACGCTATCTCTCACTTAGTAACTGTAGAAGAAGTTAAGTAATCTAACAAATAGACTAAGTCGCATAGAGAAATCTTTGCGACTTCTAGTCAATTTAATAATAGAAGCGAGTTTGTGGATGAAGACTCTTGTAGTCCACAGGCGCTAGCATATAAAAGAGGAGAAAAAAATAATGAAACTTCATGAATTGCAACCTGCTGCAGGTTCTCGTAAAGTCCGCAACCGTGTAGGTCGTGGTACATCATCAGGTAACGGTAAAACTTCTGGCCGTGGTCAAAAAGGTCAAAAAGCTCGTAGCGGTGGCGGTGTACGTCCAGGTTTTGAGGGTGGACAAACTCCATTGTTCCGTCGTCTTCCAAAACGTGGTTTCACAAACATCAACGCTAAAGAGTACGCAATCGTTAACCTTGATCAATTGAACGCTTTTGAAGATGGTGCAGAAGTAACACCAGTTGTGCTTATCGAAGCTGGAATCGTTAAAGCTGAAAAATCAGGAATTAAAATTCTTGGTAACGGTGAATTGACGAAGAAATTGACAGTTAAAGCTGCTAAATTCTCTAAATCAGCTGAAGAAGCAATCACTTCTAAAGGTGGCTCAGTAGAAGTCATCTAAGAGGTGACAGCCTATGTTTTTTAAACTTTTAAAAGATGCCTTAAAGGTAAAATTGGTACGTAGTAAAATTCTATTTACTATCTTTATCCTTTTTGTCTTCCGCGTAGGAACCCACATTACAGTACCAGGAGTAAACGCAAAGAGTCTTGAAGCCTTGTCAAATGTTCCGTTTTTGAACATGTTGAGCTTGGTTTCGGGAAATGCTATGCGTAATTTCTCAGTTTTCGCACTAGGGGTTAGTCCTTATATTACAGCTTCCATCATTGTTCAACTTTTGCAAATGGATATTTTACCTAAATTTGTTGAATGGGGTAAGCAAGGTGAAGTTGGTCGTCGTAAACTGAATCAGGCAACACGCTACATTTCTTTGGTACTGGCATTTGTTCAATCGATTGGTATTACAGCAGGCTTTAATGCCTTGTCTGGTGCAAAATTGACCAATATGCCACTAAATTGGCAAACATATTTGTTGATTGGATCAATTTTGACAACAGGTTCGATTATTGTAACCTGGTTGGGGGAACAAATTTCTGAAAAGGGCTATGGTAATGGTACATCAATGATTATCTTCGCGGGTATCATTTCATCACTACCAGGAACTTTTCACGAGATTTACATTGATCGCTTTGTTAATATTGAATCAAGTCGTTTGGGGGAGTCAGCAATCTTTGTTGCTGCACTCGTCGTATTAATATTCTTTGTTGTGTATTTTAC
This sequence comes from Streptococcus suis, assembly GCF_046032115.1. Lineage (GTDB taxonomy): Bacteria > Bacillota > Bacilli > Lactobacillales > Streptococcaceae > Streptococcus > Streptococcus suis_AJ. Next base: position 14,335 of record NZ_JARQOZ010000037.1, read on the forward strand.
AACTTTTGTACAACAAGCAGAATATAAATTACCAATTCAATATACAAAACGTGCACAAGGAGCACCTTCTAGCTCATATTTACCGTTGAAATTGAATCCAGCAGGAGTTATTCCCGTAATCTTTGCAGGCTCAATCACTGCAGTTCCAACTTCTTTGATTCAATATTTCGCAAGTCAAAATAAGAGTGCCGGGTGGTTATTGACGGTTCAGGAATACTTTGATTATTCAACTGCTAAAGGTATGATTGTATATGCAGGTTTAATTATTGCCTTTACATTCTTCTACACCTTTGTTCAAGTAAATCCTGAGAAGACTGCAGAAAGCCTTCAGAAAAGTGCAGCCTATATCCATGGAGTTCGTCCTGGTAATGGCACTGAACAGTTTTTGTCAAAATTATTGACAAGATTGGCAGTAATCGGTGCACTCTTCTTGAGTTTTGTAGCTTTGTTGCCTATCCTTGCGCAAAATCTCTTTGGGCTTTCTTCAAGCATTGCGTTCCTTGGTACAAGTTTGATTATCGTAATCTCTACAAGTATCGAAGGCATCAAGCAATTAGAAGGCTACCTTCTTAAGAGAAAATATGTAGGTTTCTTAGAAATTACAGAATAGAATATAGGTTGACCTAGTCAACCTTCTATTTTGTTTTTAGATAAGTTTGTCAATAATGGCAAATTTATGTGAAAACAAAATAAGGAGTTTGTCATGAATCTTTTAATTATGGGTTTACCAGGTGCTGGTAAAGGGACACAAGCGGCCAAGATTGTTGAGAAATTCAATGTTGCTCATATTTCAACAGGAGATATGTTCCGTGCAGCAATGGCCAATCAGACTGAAATGGGTATTCTTGCCAAGTCGTACATCGATAAGGGGGACCTCGTTCCCGATGAAGTTACTAATGGCATTGTCAAAGAACGGTTGGTTCAGGATGACATCAAGGAAAAAGGCTTTTTGCTAGATGGCTATCCTCGTACGATTGAACAAGCTCATGCCTTGGATGAAAATTTGGCTGACTTAGGAATTGAGTTGCAAGGTGTTATCAATATTGAGATTGATCCTTCAAAATTGGTAGAGCGTCTCAGCGGTCGTATTATTCATAAAGAAACCGGAGAGACTTTCCACAAAGTATTCAATCCACCTGTTGGAGACTACAAAGAGGAAGACTTCTATCAACGTGAAGATGACAAGCCAGAATCTGTCAAACGTCGTTTAGAGGTCAATATCGCACAAGGACAGCCAATCATTGATCATTATCGTGCAAAAGGGCTGGTCCATGATATTGAAGGTGACCAAGACATTGACCTTGTTTTCCAAGCAATTGATACAGTACTATCAAAATTGCAATAAACTAATAGATTTGGCTTGCATTTTTTATACAAAGATGATAAAATAGCCTAGTCTGACTTATAATTGTTACCTCTGTGTTCAGAGGACATCAAATCGATATTTAGAGAGGGGTTACTTTTGCATGGCAAAAGAAGATGTGATTGAAATTGAAGGCAAAGTAGTCGATACAATGCCAAATGCTATGTTTACTGTTGAGTTGGAGAACGGACACCAAGTCCTTGCAACTGTTTCAGGTAAAATCCGTAAAAACTACATTCGTATTTTGGTCGGTGACCGCGTAACTGTTGAGCTTAGTCCATACGACTTGACACGTGGACGTATCACATACCGCTTTAAATAGTCGAAATACTTGGAGGGATTAAACATGAAAGTAAGACCATCGGTCAAACCAATTTGCGAATACTGCAAAGTTATTCGTCGTAATGGTCGTGTTATGGTGATTTGCCCAGCAAACCCTAAACACAAGCAACGTCAAGGTTAAGAAATAGAAAGGAGAAAACATGGCTCGTATTGCTGGAGTTGACATTCCAAATGACAAACGTGTAGTTATTTCATTAACTTATGTTTATGGTATCGGTCTTGCAACATCTAAAAAAATTCTTGCAGCTGCAGGTATTTCAGAAGATGTACGCGTGAAAGATTTGACATCAGATCAAGAAGATGCTATTCGTCGTGAAGTTGATGCAATCAAAGTTGAAGGTGACCTCCGTCGTGAAGTTAACTTGAACATCAAACGTTTGATGGAAATCGGTTCATACCGTGGTATCCGTCACCGTCGTGGACTTCCTGTCCGTGGACAAAACACTAAAAACAATGCCCGCACTCGTAAAGGTAAAGCTGTTGCGATTGCAGGTAAGAAAAAATAATATAGGAGGTAGAAAAATTGGCTAAACCAACACGTAAACGTCGTGTGAAAAAGAATATCGAATCTGGTATTGCTCATATTCACGCTACATTTAATAACACTATTGTTATGATTACTGATGTGCATGGTAACGCTATTGCTTGGTCATCAGCTGGTGCTCTTGGTTTCAAAGGTTCTCGTAAATCTACACCATTCGCAGCTCAAATGGCTTCAGAAGCAGCTGCTAAATCTGCACAAGAACACGGTCTTAAAACAGTTGAAGTTACCGTTAAAGGCCCAGGTTCAGGTCGTGAGTCTGCTATCCGCGCTCTTGCTGCCGCTGGTCTTGAAGTAACAGCAATTCGTGATGTGACTCCTGTACCACACAATGGTGCTCGTCCTCCAAAACGTCGCCGTGTATAATCATACATTCCATACACAGCTTTTCGTTTAAGAGGGAGTAAGAAATGATTGAGTTTGAAAAACCAACAATAACAAAAATTGATGAAAATAAAGATTACGGCAGATTTGTGATCGAACCATTAGAACGTGGTTACGGTACAACTCTTGGTAACTCTCTTCGTCGTGTACTTCTTGCCTCACTTCCAGGTGCTGCAGTAACATCAATTAAAATTGATGGTGTACTCCACGAATTCGACACAGTTCCAGGTGTTCGTGAAGATGTTATGCAAATTATTCTTAACATCAAAGGCATTGCTGTAAAATCTTATGTCGAAGACGAAAAGAAAATTGAACTTGATGTAGTAGGTCCAGCTGAAGTAACAGCAGGAGACATTCTTACAGATAGTGACATTGAAATTGTAAACCCTGACCATTATCTCTTTACCATTGCTGATGGTGCCACTTTTAAAGCTGTTTTGACTGTCAATTCAGGTCGTGGTTATGTACCAGCTGAGGGTAATAAGAAAGATGATGCACCAGTGGGAACACTTGCTGTAGATTCTATCTATACGCCAGTGAAGAAAGTCAATTATCAAGTTGAACCAGCTCGTGTTGGTAGCAATGATGGTTTTGACAAATTAACACTTGAAATCAACACAAATGGCACCATTATTCCAGAAGATGCTTTAGGTCTTTCTGCACGCATTTTGATGGAGCACTTAGGTCTCTTCACTGACTTGACTGAAGTTGCAAAATCTGCAGAAGTGATGAAAGAAGCTGAAGTGGCTTCAGATGATCGTATGCTTGATCGTACGATTGAAGAATTGGATCTATCTGTTCGCTCATATAACTGTCTGAAACGTGCAGGCATTAACACTGTATTCGACTTGACAGAGAAAACTGAGCCAGAAATGATGAAAGTGCGCAATCTTGGTCGCAAGAGTCTTGAAGAAGTTAAAGTTAAATTGGCTGATCTTGGTCTAGGATTGAAAAAAGATAAATAATATAGGAGGAAATCATGGCATACCGTAAACTAGGACGCACTAGCTCACAACGTAAAGCAATGTTGCGCGATTTGACAACTGACCTTTTGATCAACGAATCAATCGTTACAACTGAAGCTCGTGCTAAAGAAATCCGTAAAACAGTTGAAAAAATGATCACACTTGGTAAACGTGGTGATTTGCACGCACGTCGTCAAGCAGCCGCATTTGTTCGTAACGAAATTGCATCTGAAAACTATGATGAAGCAACTGATAAGTACACTTCTACTACAGCACTTCAAAAATTGTTCTCTGAAATTGCACCTCGTTATGCAGAACGTAATGGTGGATATACTCGTATCCTCAAAACTGAACCACGTCGTGGCGATGCTGCACCAATGGCAATTATTGAACTTGTATAAGATCATCAATTTTGTTGAGTGTTATGATGATGGAATCCTATTCTGATTCTTAGTCTAGCTCTGGTCTACCGCTGAGCTTGTCTCAGCGGTAACACTCATCATGTTGATTGGACGCTTGTTTACGAAATTACTCTAAGATAGAATAATTTCGTAAGCAGGCGTTTTTATTTTACTCAAAAATTTTGATATACTTATAAAATGAATAGAGAAGATAGAATATCCATAGGCAATTGTTTTGAAGAATACTATTTTGCTAACATTAAAGAAAAGCCAGAATTGTTTATAGGTGTAGAATTAGAATATCCGATAGTTAATATCTCAGGGAAAGCAACTTCTATTCAAGTCGCTACAGATATGATGCGACACATTTCTAATCAAAATGGATTTACAATCATCAAAAGAGATGATAGAGGAAATCCGATAGAACTCCAGCACGAGTCGGGAGACCTCATACTATTTGAAGTCACGTATAATACACTAGAATTTGCATTCGCAAAAGCAAAAAATATTGGTAGTGTAGAAGAGCCCATAAAGAATATCTAGCGAATATTCAATATTATTTGCGCCAAAATGGACATGAATTGCAGGGGTTAGGGATAAATCCCAATTGGGAAAATAATGACAATAGACCGGTAGATATGGGCCGATATAGGATGTTGATGAACTATCTCAAGCTAGGAGAAGGCAAACCTAATATGCATCCCTATACTAGATATGCTGGCTTTATTTGTGGAAATCAAGTGCAGTTTGATGTGAGTCGAAAATCCTTTTTACGAGTCATTAATGCGTTTAATAAAATTGAAGCAGCGAAGGCGTTTTTGTTTGCAAATTCACCATTCGACCAGATAGATGATATGGCCCTTACGAGGGATTATTTTTGGGAATATTCAATGCATGGCCTCTTAAAGAATAACGTTGGTATCTACTCAGAGGAATTTCATACTGAGGCAGAATATCGTCAATACCAAGAAGAGTCCGCAATGTTTTATGTCATCAGGGATAACTGTTATAGTTGTTTAGTTTTTATTTAATATATGATAAAATAGACACATGACTTACGGAATTGATTTTAGAAAACGCGTTATTGCCTATGTCCAATCAGGACACACAAAAAAGGAAACCTGTGA
>NZ_JARQOZ010000038.1:0-18593 GCF_046032115.1 Streptococcus suis
GAAGCTTCATCAGCAGCAAGTGTGTTGGGTGCAGCAATGCTTGTAGCAGCTCTTGCTCTTGCAGGCAAACGTCGTCGTAATGAAGACTAATTACATTATTTTTCCTAATTCCTATTCGGGTAAAATAATTAAAAGGAAAGGTTCGCCTTTCCTTTTTTTGTACACGCATTTTTGATATACTAGACATAGTATATTCATGGAAAGTAGGGCATAAACTATGCAATTAGTTTATACAGATATTCGCAATCCTCTGACGCAGTATTTAACGGATACCGCAGCAGAATTTGCTAAGAAAGCTAAGCGAGTTTTTTACATTGCTCCAAACTCTCTATCCTTTGAGATGGAACGCAAGGTCTTGGAATACCTGCCTGAACAGGCAACTTTTGATATTATCGTGACCCGTTTTGGGCAATTGGCCCGCTATTTGATGATTGATAGGAAAGAAGCAGGTCAACCGCTGGATGATGTGGGGCTGGCCATGATTTTCTTTCGTGTCTTGTCGCAATTTGAAGATGGCGACTTGAAAGTCTATGGTCGTTTACAGACAGATTTTGGGTTCATTAACCAGCTAGTTGCTTTATACAAAGAATTGCAACGGGCAAATATGTCTATTTTGGACTTGGAAGCCATGGAATCGCCAGATAAGCAGGCTGATTTGGTAAAGATTTTTCTGGCTGTAACAGACATTTTGTCCAAAGAAGGCTTTGAGCATCAGTCTAAGTTAGCACAGCTAACGAGCTTGGTAGAAACTGGTCAGTTGGATGAGCAGTTGAAAAACATTGTGCTGGTGGTAGACGGATTTTCTCGTTTTTCGGCAGAAGAAGAAGCTTTAGTAAGTGCTTTAAATGAACGGGTGTCGGAAATCCTGATTGGTGTATATGCCAGCAAGAAGGCTGTGCAAGCCACCTATACGGAAGGCAATGTCTATCAAGCCAATGTTGACTTTTTACGCCAGCTATCAGTCCAATTTCAGACAAAGATTTCATATATTGGTTTAGAACCTGAACTGGACAGTATTGGTAAATTTTCAAAGAATATGGAATCCGTTTATGATTACAGCGGTACCATGATAGAGCTTACTGAAGAAGACAAGAAAAAAATCCAACTCTGGGAGGTTGTTAACCAAAAAGAAGAGGTGGAGCAGGTTGCGACTGCGATTCGTCAGCTTGTGCACCAAGGAACTCGCTATAAAGAGATCTTGTTGCTCTTGGGGGATGTGGATAGCTACAAGTTGCAGATTGGTAAGATTTTTGACAAGTATGAGATTCCGTACTATTTCGGTAAGGCAGAGGAGATGAGTCATCATCCCCTGGTCCATTTTGTGGAGTCCTTGGAGCGCTTGCGCCGCTATCGTTTCCGAGCGGAAGACCTGCTCAATCTCCTCAAATCTGGTTTGTACGCCAGCATTTCCCAAAAAGAGCTGGATCTTTTTGAGTCTTATGTTCTCTTTGCGGATATGAGGGGGCAGGCTGCTTTTTCGAGGGCTTTTTCGGTCAATGGCAGAGCGGACTACGATGTTGAGACTGTCAAGGAGAAGCGACTTGTCTATGATTTGAATGTCTTGGAACCCCTACGTGCTAAGATTATGGAACCTTTGAACCAGCTGTTTAAGGCTGGACCACAATCTGGAACTGCCTTGCTTGAGAAATTTATGGCATTTTTGGAGGAAATTGAGCTTCCTAAAAATATGGAAAAAATGTCTCGAAATTTAAGTGAAGTTGAGCAAGAAAAAGAAGAGCAGGTCTGGAAAAGTTTTACCCATATTCTAGAGAATTTTCATCAGATTTTCGGAAAAGAAAAATTGAAAATGGATGATTTTCTGTCTATTTTACAGGCTGGTATGCAGGCCAGTCACTATCGCACCGTTCCTGCAACAGTTGATGTGGTCAATGTCAAATCCTATGATTTGATCGAGCCACACACTGCTAAGTATGTTTATGCTATCGGAATGGGCCAGTCCAATTTTCCAAAAGTTGCTAAGAATACCAGTCTATTGACAGAAGAAGAGATGGAAAAAGTCAATCTTGTCTCGGCTAGTTCTTCACGTTTTGATTTGGTCAGTCGAGAGAATATCAAGAAGAACCATGCTGCCATGATGTCTCTGCTGAATGCTGCGACGGAACAATTAGTTATTTCTACACCTCAGATTTATAACGAAGGCGAGGACAGTCTCTCACCTTATATCAAGATTCTCCAAAAAATGGGGCTGAAATCCGAAGAACGTGGAAGGATGAAAACACTCAGTCCACAAGACATCGGTCACTACAAGAGTCTCTTATCCCGTTTGATTGAGTCAGAAAGACCATCTCTTGAACATGAAGAATGGGAAGGTCAGACGGCCTTCTGGACAGTCTTGGTTCGCCATTTGAAGAAGAAATTGGAGTCGCAAGGCATTGAAATTCCGACCATTACTGGCGAAATTACTTCTAAACAGCTTTCAGCTGATACATTGGCTGCTTTATATCCAGAGGATAAGCCGCTCAATCTTTCTGCATCCAGCTTGACCAATTTTTACAACAACCAATATCTTTACTTTGTCCGTAATGTTCTTCGCTTGCGGGAACGGGAATCCATCCATCCGACTGCCTTTCAGCATGGTTTGTTCTTGCATCGGATTTTTGAACGAGTGGTCATGGACCAATCTGAGCTAGATTTTGATCAAAAAGTGGACAAGGCCATCCTGCGGACGCGTGACGAGGCAGAATTTGCTATGTTCTATAACCAAGATGCGGATGCTCGTTATACGGAGGAGGTGCTGGATAAGATTGCTCGTTCTAGTGCGACCATTTTGCGGGATAATGATTTGGTGGAAATTGATGGTCAGGAAAAGAGTTTCCGTCAGGATAAGGCGCTGGTTTTTGACCTTCATAATGGCAAGAGTGTGCATGTAAATGGTACCATTGACCGCTTGGATACCTTACAAATCAATCAGGCTGTCGGTGTTGTGGATTACAAGTCCAGCGACCAATCTTTTTCAGTTGGGGATTTTTACAATGGTCTAAAACCTCAGTTGGTGACCTACTTGGCAGCCTTACAAGAGCTGGATGAAACTAGGGATAAACCTGTTTTTGGAGCTATGTATTTGCATTTGCAGGACCCGATTATCAAATTAAAAGATACGAAGAATTTAGAACAGCTAGAAGGAGCTGCCAATACGAGCTTGGTTTACAAGGGGCTTTTCTTGAAGGAGGAAAGTCTGGGGCTCAATCATTTTTATCAGACTCGTAACCAACTCTACACGGAAGATGAGTTTGCGGTTTTATTGAACCACAACCAAGAACTCTACAAACAGGCTGCCAAGGACATTCTGGCTGGTCGCTTTGCTATTAACCCTTATACCAAAGATGGGCGTTCGGTGGCAGGTGAGCAGCTGAAGGCAATCACTGGTTTTGAGGCGGATCGGCACATGGGCATGGCGCGGCGGTTGATCAAGGAGGCCAAGCGTCAAGATTGGATGGAACGAATGAAAGGAGGTCAGGACTAATGGCTTTTGAAGAATTTTTAAGCGCGGAAGAAATCAAGGCTGTGCAGCTGGCGGAAGCCAATTCTGATAAGCAACAAAAACGCACACCTGAGCAGATTGAAGCCATCTACACGCACGGTCAGAATGTTCTGGTCTCTGCATCGGCAGGGTCAGGAAAGACCTTTGTTATGGTTCAACGGATTTTGGATAAGTTGAAGCGTGGTGTGGGAATTGACCAGCTTTTTATCTCGACCTTTACAGTCAAAGCGGCTGGTGAATTGAAGGAGCGGATTGAGAAAAATCTCAATGAAACCATTGCGGAGACGACCGATATGGAATTGCGTCGGCATTTGTCGGCCCAGTTGGCGGATTTGACCAAGGCGGATATTGGGACCATGGACTCCTTTACGCAGAAACTGGTCACAACCTATGGTTATAGCCTTGGTATTTCTCCGCAGTTTCGGATTTTACAGGATGAGACTGAAAAAGCAAGTCTGAAAAAAGAGGTCTTTGACCAGCTCTTTGCAGATTATCTTGAAGAGGATGAAAATGGTGCATTCCGCAAACTGGTTCGCAATTTTTCGGGCAACCGCAAGGATAATAGTGGTTTTCGTCAGGTTGTCTATCAGGTGCATGATTTTAGTCAATCGACGAGCAGTCCAACTAAATGGCTGAAAGAGCAGGCTGTACAAGCTGATTTGTACAGTCAAGAGCGTATAGAGCTGATCTTAGAGCAAGGCTTTAAGGAAAAAGTGTTAGACAAGCTCTATCAAGCTGCAGATTTCTTCCGCTACCATGTGGAATGGGGCAGAAATGACTTTGGTTCCGCCAAGTATTTTGCAAATGTGGAAGAAGTCTTGGATTTGCTGACAGGTTTAGATAGTCTGGACCAGAAGGACTTGATGGAGCGGGTTGAAAGAATTCTTCTCATCAATGACCAGTCCAGAGGCAAGGGCTTGACCAATGCCAATCGACCAAAAGATGAGCATTTGATAGCCTTTAAAGAAGAATACAATGCTGGCAAGAGCCAGATTATCTCAGGACTACGAGATTTGGGTCAGGAAGTTTATGAATTAACTCTGCTGAAAGACTATCAGGTTCAAGCTTTGCCACTGCTTGTATTATTACGTGACTTTGTCCTGGATTTTTCGCAGGCTTATCTGGATGTCAAAATCAAGGAAGCAGCCTTTGAATTTGGCGATATTGGGCATTTCGCTATTCGTATTTTAGAAGAAAATGCAGACATCCGCCAGTTTTTCCAAGAAAAATACCACGAAGTCATGGTGGACGAGTACCAGGATAACAACCATAGCCAAGAGCGAATGCTGGACCTGCTGTCTAACGGGCATAATCGCTTTATGGTGGGTGACATTAAGCAGTCCATCTATCGATTCCGTCAGGCGGATCCGATGATTTTCCAAGAGAAATTTGAACTGTATCAGGCAAATCCTCAGGCTGGGAAATTGATTTTGCTCAAGGAAAACTTCCGTAGTCAGATTGAGGTCTTGGAGGCAACAAATGCTATTTTCACGCGCCTGATGGACCGTCAAGTAGGGGAAATCAAGTATGACGACACCCACAGTCTAGTGGCTGGTAGTCCTGGTCAAAAAATTGCCCAGCCCAAGCATGAGATGGAATATTTCATTTACGACCAGCAGGAGAGCGCGAGTTCTTCAACGGATGTTGAGGAGGAAACACCTCCGACTTCTGGTGAAATTGAGGTTGTCGCAAAAGAGATTATTCGTCTTCACAATGAAGAAAATGCAGATTTCAAGGACATCACTCTCTTAGTACAAAAACGGACGCACAATGACCTCATTATGTCCATTTTTGAAAAACATGGGATTCCTATTGTGGCAGATGGCGGAGCAGCCTCCTATCTGCAATCTTTAGAAGTCATGATTATGCTGGATACCTTGCGGGTTATCAATAATCCACTCAATGACTACGCCTTGGTTGCCCTGCTTAAATCGCCTATGTTCCGATTCGATGAGGATGAGCTGACACGGATTTCCTTGCAGGCTGGGACAGGTTTCTTTTACCAGAAAATGGAAATAGCCCAGCAAGCAAGTGGACAACATCCTGAACTGATGTCAGAAGAGTTGAAAAAGAAAATCAAGGATTTCTTGTCTATTTTGGAAAACTGGCGTGCCTTTGCCAAACTGCATTCTATTTATGACCTGATTTGGAAGATTTTCAATGAAAAATTCTACTATGACTATGTCGGTGCTCTTCCAAATGGCAGCAAGCGTCAGGCCAATCTATATGCACTAGGTCTGCGTGCCAACCAGTTTGAAAAAACAGGCTACAAGGGCTTGTCGCGCTTCATCGCCATGATTGACCGTGCCTTAGCAAACGATAAGGACTTGGCAGATGTACAAGAATTTTTGCCGCAAAATGCTGTACAACTTATGACCATTCACAAGTCAAAAGGTTTGGAGTTCAAGTATGTTTTCCTCATGAACATCGATAAGCGATTCAACTTGGAAGACCATTACCAGTCAGTCATCATCAGCCGGAAAAATGGTCTGGGTATCCAATATTTAGCGGATATGAAAGATAAGGTAAAGAGCCCATTACCCCAGGTGCGAGTCTTAATGAACACTCTGCCTTATCAAAAGAATCTCCAAGAGTTAAAAATTGCCAATCTTTCAGAACAAATGCGGTTGCTTTACGTTGCACTAACGCGTGCCGAGAAGAAGCTGTATCTGGTTGGAAAGGGTAATGCTGACAAGTTAGCTGAAAAATACGATGGCAAAAAGGAAGATGGCGTACTTGCCCAATCAACTCGTGAAAGTATGGCAACCTTCCAAGACTGGATTCTAGCCATTGATGAGGCCTTCTCAGGAGAAGACTTGCACTTCAAGAAAGTCTTTGTGACGGATGAGGATTTGACAGCGGAGAAGATTGGTAAACTGACATTGAAGAGTAAGCTAGAAAACGCCAGCCTTAAAGATATTCGTCAATCAGAAGACATCGCCCAGGCCTTGGACCAGTTGTCTTCTGTTCAAGAGTTGAACGAACGCTATAAGGCTGCTATAGAATTACCAAGTTTACGGACTCCAAGTCAAATCAAGAAGCTCTATGAGCCTATTTTGGAACAAGAAGGCATAGAAGTTATGGAAAAATACCAGCCAAAACGGACCTTTAACTTGCCAGATTTTTCCAAGAAACCAAAAATCACTGGAGCCCAAGTCGGTTCAGCAGTGCATGAACTCATGCAACGCTTGGATCTGTCTTGGTTGGTGACAGAAGATACGGTAAGAGCAGCTCTAGAAGCTGTTCATGCTGAGCAAGCGATTAAAGATAAAATCAATGTTCAGATGATTTTGGATTTCTTTGATACAGACTTAGGAAGAGAAATTCTAGCCAATACCGATAAACTTCATCGAGAAGCTCCATTTGCAAGTTTGCAGACAGATTCTTTGTCACAGGAAAACTTTGTCCTTCGTGGGATTATCGATGGCTACCTACTATATGATGAACATATTGTCCTCTTTGATTACAAGACAGACAAATATGACCAACCAAGCCAACTCAGCCAACGTTACCAAGCTCAAATGCAACTCTATGCCGAGGCATTGAAAAAGGCCTACAAGATAGATCGTGTAGACTGCCATTTGATTTTGCTTGGTGGGGAAAGAATTGAAGTGGTTGAAGTTTATGTAAACTAAAAGCGAGTGATTTAAACTCGCTTTTTCTGTTTGGTTAGATTGAGTCCGAATGGGACAAGATTTTCTTCTTTTTTCAAAATCCGCTGGATATTTTCCTTGTGACGAATGATGACAAAACTGCCAAGAAAAACGATAATCACTGTAAAGAGCCAGTCGTAGCTTGGTAGGATGATTCCTATTGCTGGAAATAGCAGAGCTCCTAAGATTGCTAAAGCTGCTGCTAAGACGCTAGAGAAGGAAACCATGGACGTCAAGTAGAGTGAACTGGCAAAGATTAGAACGAGATAGAGGCAAAAAGCAGGTGCGACGCCCAGAAGCATACCAGCCGACGTTGCCACAGCCTTCCCCCCTTTGAATTGGGCAAAGATAGGGAAAGTGTGCCCCAGTACAGCCATTAACCCAAATACAATCGGAGAAATTCCTTGGGCATGAAAGATCAGCGGAAGCAAGGCTGCCAACGTTCCTTTGAGAAAATCAATTACAAATACAATCGTACCAGCCTTTGGCCCCAGTATGCGAAAGGTATTAGTTGTTCCAGTATTTCCTGAACCATGTTCACGAATGTTGATATTGAAAAAAGCTTGACCTATCCAAAGTCCTGACGGGATAGATCCCAATAAATATGCAATAAATAGTAAAATAAGATTGACTAACATGTTTTCATTATAGCATATTTTCATCTAATTTAGTCCAAAATCTTATTTTGTGAGCTGTCTCAGCCGATAGGTGACAGAAATATTTTGCAAAAATAGCCAAAAACTTGTAATATAGTAAGGATGACAAGTATGGAGGTCAGTTTTGACTAAGAAAGAGATTAACATAAATAACTATAATGACGATGCCATTCAGGTACTGGAAGGGCTGGACGCCGTCCGCAAACGTCCTGGTATGTACATCGGATCCACAGATGGAAATGGCTTACACCATATGGTCTGGGAGATTGTCGATAACGCTGTCGATGAAGCCTTGTCTGGTTTCGGTGACCGGATTGATGTGACCATTAACAAGGACGGTAGCCTGTCTGTTTCCGACCGTGGACGCGGGATGCCCGTTGGTATGCACGCAACAGGCAAGCCAACGGTTGAAGTCATCTTCACCGTTCTCCACGCAGGTGGTAAGTTTGGTCAAGGTGGCTACAAGACTTCAGGTGGTCTCCACGGGGTTGGTTCTTCGGTGGTCAATGCCCTGTCCAGCTGGTTGGAAGTTGAGATTACCCGTGACGGTGCTGTTTACAAGCAACGATTTGAGCAGGGCGGAAAGCCAGTCACGACCTTAGAGAAGATTGGTACCGCTCCAAAATCAAAAACAGGTACAAAGGTGACTTTTATGCCTGACGATACCATCTTTTCAACGACGGATTTCAAGTTCAACACCATTGCCGAACGCCTGAAAGAGTCAGCCTTCTTGCTCAAACAGGTCACCATGACCTTGACAGATGAGCGGACTGGTGAGCAGGAGGAGTATCACTATGAAAATGGTGTTCAGGACTTTGTTTCTTACCTCAACGAAGACAAGGAAACCCTGACACCTGTCCTTTATTTTGAAGGAGAAGATGCAGGATTCCAAGTCCAAGTTGCCATGCAGTACAACGACGGCTATTCAGACAACATCCTCTCCTTCGTTAACAACGTTCGGACCAAGGACGGCGGTACCCACGAAACAGGTCTCAAACTAGCCATTACCAAGGCTATGAACGACTATGCCCGCAAGACCAACTTGCTCAAAGAAAAGGACAAGAACTTGGAAGGCTCTGACTACCGTGAAGGTTTGTCTGCGGTCCTTTCTATCCTTGTCCCAGAAGAGCATTTGCAGTTTGAAGGGCAGACCAAGGACAAGCTGGGCAGCCCGCTTGCTCGTCCTGTGGTGGACGGCATTGTATCGGACAAGCTGACTTTCTTCCTTTTGGAAAATGGGGAATTAGCTTCAAATCTAGTTCGTAAAGCCATTAAGGCGCGTGACGCCCGCGAGGCTGCGCGTAAAGCGCGTGACGAATCCCGAAACGGTAAGAAGAACAAGAAGGACAAGGGCCTCCTGTCAGGAAAATTAACCCCAGCCCAGTCCAAAAATCCAGCCAAAAATGAGCTCTATCTTGTTGAGGGGGATTCAGCCGGTGGCTCCGCAAAACAAGGCCGTGACCGCAAATTCCAAGCCATCCTACCTTTGCGTGGTAAGGTTATCAATACCGCTAAGGCAAAAATGGCGGACATCCTCAAAAACGAAGAAATCAACACCATGATTTACACCATTGGTGCAGGTGTTGGGTCGGATTTCACTATCGAAGATGTCAACTATGACAAGATTATTATCATGACCGATGCGGATACGGATGGTGCCCACATTCAGACTCTCTTGCTGACTTTCTTCTATCGCTATATGCGACCATTGGTAGAAGCAGGTCGGGTTTACATCGCCCTTCCGCCACTTTATAAGATGTCAAAAGGTAAGGGCAAGACAGAAAAGATTGCCTACGCCTGGTCTGACGGGGAATTAGAAGATCTCCGCAAGGATTTTGGCAAGGGCTTTATCCTCCAACGCTACAAGGGTCTTGGTGAGATGAATGCAGATCAGCTCTGGGAAACGACCATGAACCCTGAAACTCGTACTCTTATCCGTGTGACAATTGAAGATTTGGCGCGTGCTGAACGCCGTGTGTCTGTCCTCATGGGCGACAAGGTCGAGCCACGTCGCAAGTGGATTGAGGATAATGTGAAGTTTACCTTGGAGGAAGCGACAGCTTTTACCAAATAATCTCAGGGAAGTTGAGGTGCCATATGGTTTTAGAAAATAAATTGGGGATTGAAAATTCGGCTGAATTGGCTCGTCTTGAAGAACAAATCAGTAAGAAAAAAGCAGCTCTCTTGTTTGAAACAGGACAATTGTTCCAGCTTGAAGTTGGGACTTTTGCAGGTTTGGCACAAATTCATCAGGCTTTATTTGAGGATATTTACGACTTTGCAGGTAAGATTCGTGATGTTAACATTGCCAAGGATAATTTTCAATTTGCTCCACGAATCTTTCTTGAGCAGTCTTTGGCCTATATTGATAAGCTACCTCATGAAACCTTTGATGAGATTGTTGACAAGTACGCAGATATGAATATTGCACATCCTTTTCGTGAAGGAAATGGTCGTAGTATGCGTATCTGGTTGGATTGTATGCTACGGGATAGTTTGGGTAAGGTTGTTGACTGGAATAGCATTGATAAAGATGAATATTTCAATGCTATGGTTAGAAGCCATGTGTCAACAGGAGAGCTTAAATATCTGTTATTGCAAGCCTTAACGGAAGATCTTGGTCAGGCTACTTATTTCAAAGGCATCGACCATTCTTATTACTATGAAGGATACAATCTCTATCGCACAGAGGATTTGTAACTCTAGCAGAAGCAAACTATGTGAGGTGTTTTATGCCACTAAGAGTAAAATTAACTGACCGTTTTCAAAAACGGTTGTCTGAATGGGTTCGAAAGCGCAAGCCATTTAAAAACAAACAGGAGTTGGAAGAGAAATTTGACCAAGCATTGAAGATTTGGCAATCTTCCAAAACTCGGCAACATGCAGAAAACTTGCTATCTGAGCAAGGAAAATTAGAACATTTTTTACATAGCACGGAACGGAAACTGTCTCGTATGCCTTTTGGTGGAGATAAGTTTGCGGCTATTCCAGGCTTGATTTCCATGGTGCGAAGCTATATCCGTAGAGATTACAACAAGTTACCCAAAGGGACAATCCTCGCAACTATAGGTGCTTTGATTTATTTTTTCAGTCCTATTGATGCCTTACCAGATTTCATCCTTGGAGCAGGTCTACTTGACGATGCCTTTGTCCTTAATGCCTGTTTGAAATTAATCAAAACAGATGTCGATGCCTTTAGAAGCTGGCAAGCAAGTCAGACCAAGCTAGAGGAGTAGCTCTGCTATTGTCAAAAGGAGCAGAAATTGTTAGAAAAAGTTGAACGATTTATTGCTGAAATCAATAGAATGGATAGGGAGTTTTTCAAAGACTATTTTGAAACAGGTAAGGTTGAAAAAGTCAATCTCAAGCACACCTTTTATTATGGAGAGTATAATCTATTTCAGTCATAGGAGTTGTAATGAAAGGGGAAATGAATGGCAAAAAAATCTTATATTTACATACTAAACTGGACTGAAGTACATGGATGTATAAAAATTGGAAAAGCTAATAATATTTGGAATAGGTATCAGCAATTAAAAAAGGGATTTGGAGATGCTGACTTAGAGAACTCATACTGGTTTGAGGAAAAGGAAACTGATATTTTACAAACTGAAAAGTTACTTCACACTTTTACAAGAAAATACAAAGTAGATTTTCCTAAAAAGTTAGAAGGGTCTACCGAACTTTTTGAAATAAAAGCTCTGGATGAAGTTAGAGATTTATGTGGTCGAATGGGAATTCAATTGCATAAGGGGATTTATGCTCCTAAAGACAAGGTGGATACCCAAAAGTCCAATATAAAAATCAAAAATGAAAAAATATTTAAAGAACAAATTGAAGTTAACAGACTTAAATTGAATAATCTAATTGAGTTTATCCGCACTATCAACGAATACCCGAAAGATTGGGTTGTAAGAGATACAAAGTCTAGTTCTTCATGGGAGCATAGATCCATTGTAACAACTGTAATAAATGTGAATCCTAATTCGGATTATAAAATGACAGTAGATGAATTTAGAGAACTTAACAGTTTTAAATTTTATTTTAATGACAGCAGTTGGAGTCTATACTTTTTAATTTTGAAAGCTACATTTACAGAGGGAAAAAAACTGAAATCTTTTGAATTATCTAGTAGCAAGATTGATGACATTGAGAAATCGATTGAGGGTGACGAAGATTTATCGTTGCATATCAAACGATACTATTTTGATTTGTTATCACAGCTTATTTCGGAGTTGCGATTACTGCTATCTAAAAAAGAAGAAAGTACATTTGATGTCGAACAATGGCTTAATCCGAAATATGAATGGAATTCAGATGAACTTGCAGATACTGACAAATTTGGTGTATTCAATTTGTTGAAATATCCAGACTTTACAACAATAAATTTGAAACTTGAAGTTTCAAAAATTTCAAAGATTATCTCGAACGGTTATTCTTGGACAATATTTCCAAACACTACTACTAAAACAATCGAATTGTTTCAGATGAAACCTCCGACAAAAGAAGTTTTACACACAATAAATAATTTTCAAGATGGAATTTATATTTCCGATGAAGAGAACTATTTTAAATTTTGCCGATTCTTGAGAGATTTATTTGAAATAGAAAAATTTGGTAATGAATACTTATATATTCCTAAAAATAAGGAACCACAGCAGTTGTCTCTAGATAATATTGAAGGTCTATTCTGATATAGTTGATTGAAATCGTATAGAATGGCTTTATAATTTTCAGTGTCAGCCACAGGCGATTATCAAAAAAAGTAAAAAAAGAAAATTTTCGACAAGAAACAAAGAAAGGAAGGTTCAGCTAGTCTGTCTAACTGAACACGGGACTGAATCGTCCCTTTGTATCTTAATTTATGTCTAACATTCAAAACATGTCCCTTGAGGACATTATGGGAGAGCGTTTTGGTCGCTACTCCAAATACATTATTCAGGAGCGAGCTTTGCCAGACATTCGTGACGGTCTCAAGCCCGTGCAACGTCGGATTCTTTATTCTATGAATAAGGACGGCAACACATTTGACAAGGGCTACCGCAAGTCCGCCAAGTCAGTCGGAAATATCATGGGGAATTTCCACCCGCACGGTGATTATTCTATTTATGATGCCATGGTCCGCATGAGTCAGGACTGGAAAAACCGCGAGATTTTGGTGGAGATGCACGGGAACAATGGTTCCATGGACGGCGACCCACCTGCGGCCATGCGTTACACCGAGGCTCGCCTGTCGGAAATGGCAGGTTATTTGCTGGCCGACATCGAGAAAAAGACCGTGCCATTTGCCTGGAACTTTGACGATACGGAAAAAGAACCCACTGTGCTGCCAGCTGCCTTCCCTAATCTCTTGGTCAATGGAGCGACAGGAATTTCAGCAGGGTACGCGACTGACATCCCGCCGCATAATTTGGCGGAGGTCATCGATGCCGTTGTCTACATGATTGATCATCCGACAGCTAAGTTAGAAAAGTTGATGGAGTTCTTGCCTGGACCAGACTTCCCAACAGGTGCCATTATCCAAGGGGCTGACGAAATCAAGAAAGCTTATGAAACTGGTAAGGGCCGTGTTGTAGTTCGTAGCCGTTGCGAAATGGAACAACTCAAGGCAGGCAAGAAGCAGATTGTCATTACTGAGATTCCTTACGAGGTCAACAAGGCTGTTTTGGTCAAGAAGATTGATGATGTCCGTGTCAACAACAAGGTGCCAGGCATTGCCGAGGTGCGTGATGAGTCAGACCGTACAGGTTTGCGGATTGCCATTGAGCTGAAAAAAGACAGCGATGAGCAAACCATTCTCAACTACCTTTACAAATACACCGACTTACAAATCAATTACAATTTCAACATGGTGGCGATTGATAACTTCACACCGCGTCAGGTTGGCTTGCAGAAGATTCTGTCTAGCTATATTGCCCACCGTCGTGAGATTATCATTGCCCGGTCTAAGTTTGACAAGGAAAAGGCTGAAAAACGCCTCCATATCGTAGAAGGCTTAATCCGTGTTATTTCCATTTTGGATGAAGTCATTGCCCTTATTCGTGCCTCTGAAAACAAGGCTGATGCCAAGGAAAACTTGAAAATCAGCTATGATTTCAGCGAGGAACAGGCAGAAGCAATCGTGACCTTGCAACTCTACCGCTTGACCAATACCGACATTGTGACCTTGGAAAATGAAGAAGCAGCTTTACGCGAGCAGATTCAGACCTTGGCAGCCATTATCGGCGATGAGCGGACCATGTTCAATCTGATGAAGAAAGAACTGCGTGAGGTCAAGAAGCAGTTTGGCAATCCTCGTTTGAGTGAATTACAAGATCAGGCAGAAACGATTGAGATTGACACCGCCAGCTTGATTGTCGAAGAAGAAACTTTTGTCAGCGTGACCAAGGCAGGTTACATCAAACGGACCAGTCCGCGTTCTTTCAATGCCTCAACCCTTGAAGAAATGGGCAAACGAGAGGATGACCAGCTGATTTTCTTACAGAATGCCAAGACAACTCAGCACCTCTTGCTCTTTACCAATCTTGGAAATGTCATCTACCGACCTGTCCATGAGTTGACAGATATTCGTTGGAAGGACATTGGTGAACACCTGAGCCAGACCCTGATGAACTTTGATACCAATGAAGAGATTATCTTCGCTGAACTGGTTGAGAATTTTGATGAGGGAACTTATTTCGCGGTGACTAAATACGGTCAAATTAAACGTGTGGAGCGGAAGGAATTTGCTCCTTGGCGGACTTACAAGTCTAAGTCAACCAAGTATGCCAAACTCAAAGATGCAGATGATGTGGTCGTTACTGTATCGCCTGTAGTTTTGGACGACATCATGCTCATCACTGAGAAAGGCTACGCTCTGCGATTTAACATCGAAGAAGTGCCCATCATCGGTGCTAAGGCAGCTGGTGTCAAGGCGGTCAACCTCAAGGATGAGGATGTGGTGGTTGCGGCTTTCATCAGTAATACCAGCTCCGTCTATCTTCTGACCCAGCGTGGTAGCTTGAAGCGGATGGCGACGGAGGAAATCCCTGTGACCAGTCGTGCCAAGCGTGGTTTGCAGGTGCTTCGCGAACTCAAGGCTAAACCTCACCGTGTCTTTGCGGCAGGTCCAGTCTTGACGGATCAGGGAGATTTTGACCTCTTTAGTACAGCAAATGAAGATGAAACAACAAGTCAAGTGCTTCACGTGCAGTCTAAAACGGGCAAACTCTATGAGGTTGATGTGACCCAGCTTAGCCTGTCTGAACGCACAAGCAACGGCAGCTTCATATCGGATACCATTTCCGATGAAGAAGTCTTCAGAGCCTGGGTCAAATAGGAGAAAAATATGAAGAAAAAATATCTTATTCTCATCACCTTGATAGCAGTCATGGTTTTAACAATTCTTGCCATGAAGGTCTTTCCAGCATTTGAAGAATGGTTACACCAACTGATTGGTTGGTATTAACCGATATAGAACAAACTCGCTCCGGCGGGTTTTTCTTATATTCACAAAATTTTCTGAATTTTTAATTGAAAATCACTTTCAAAAGTAGTAAAATAATAAAAAATGAATTTGGAGAAACTATATGACAGTGAACATTGACTGGGAAAACCTTGGTTTTTCTTATATGAAACTACCTTACCGCTTCATCGCTCATTTCAAAAACGGCCAATGGTCTGAAGGGCAATTGACCGAAGATGCGGAACTGCACATTTCAGAAAGCTCGCCAGCCCTTCACTATGGCCAGCAGGCTTTTGAAGGCCTTAAGGCCTATCGCACCAAGGAGGGAAAACTTCAGCTCTTTCGTCCAGACCAAAACGCTGAGCGCCTGCAACGCACAGCCGACCGCTTGCTCATGGAGCCTGTTCCGACTGATCTGTTCATTAAGGCTTGTAAAGAGGTGGTCAAAGCTAACGCGGACTACGTTCCTCCCTATGGAACTGGCGGCACCCTCTATCTCCGCCCGCTCTTGATCGGTGTCGGCGACATCATCGGCGTCAAACCTGCGGAAGAGTATATTTTCACCGTTTTTGCCATGCCGGTCGGCAACTACTTCAAGGGTGGTTTGGCTCCGACTAACTTCCTCATCCAAGACAAGTATGACCGTGCAGCACCAAATGGAACAGGGGCGGCTAAGGTCGGCGGAAACTACGCGGCATCGCTCTTACCAGGTCAGTATGCCAAAAAGCAGGGCTTCTCAGATGTGATTTACCTAGACCCAGCTACCCACACCAAGATTGAAGAAGTAGGGTCTGCAAATTTCTTTGGTATTACAGCTGATAACGAGTTTGTCACACCGATTTCACCATCAATCTTGCCGTCCATTACCAAGTATTCTCTCTTATATTTGGCAGAGCATCGTCTAGGGATGAAGGCAGTGGAACGAGAAGTCCTTGTCGAAGAATTAGACCAGTTTGTCGAAGCAGGAGCTTGCGGAACAGCTGCAGTCATCTCACCAATTGGTGGTATCCAGATTGCAGACAAACTCCATGTTTTCCATAGCGAAACAGAAGTAGGACCAGTCACTCGTAAATTGTATGACGAATTAACAGGTATCCAGTTTGGTGATATTGAAGCTCCTGAAGGCTGGATTGTCGAAGTAGAATAATTTCAGAAGGCTTGCACTTGCAAGCTCTTCTCTTTTTTTGTAGAATAGTAAAAGTGAGGTTTGAAAATGAGTAAAAAAGATAAAAAAATTGAAATTCAGATTGAAGATAGCAAAGTTCTTGTCAATAGAGAAGAGTTCTCTGGATACCGCCTTGTTATAGGTAAAAAAGTAATTGGAGAAATTGCAGAATTGGCTGAAAATAACTTTGCAGTTATTAAAAATGGAAATACCGAAAGCTTTTACAAAAAATTAGAAAAAGCAGTCGGAAATATTATTGAAAATTATAATTTAAGTCACTAAAAGGCTTGTAATAGTCGCTATTTTATGTTAGAATAGTGACTGTTAGTGCACGGAGAGATAGCGAAGAGGCTAAACGCGGCGGACTGTAAATCCGCTCCTTCGGGTTCGGGGGTTCAAATCCCTCTCTCTCCATGTCTAAGATACTAAGGGCGTCAAACGCATAGTAAAAATAGGAAGTTGGCTGCAAATCCTGATTTGCTAGGCGACTTATCTTTTTTACACAGCGTTTAGCCCGAGTTCATTTCAGAATACTATCTTAGAAAATGTTTTGGGGTATCGCCAAGCGGTAAGGCAAGGGACTTTGACTCCCTCATGCGTTGGTTCGAATCCAGCTACCCCAGTAAAGGTACTAGATATAGTCTAGTTCGTCAAAGATGTCTAATTGTTGTTGTCCTTGCGTGTGCCTTAAATAAAATATATTTTATGTTGGGTCGAAAGACCTGATTGTCGGAGGTTTTTTTATAATGAACGAATTTGAAGATTTGTTGAACAGTGTAAGCGAAGTTACACCTGGTGATGTGGTAACTGCAGAAGTATTGACAGTTGATGCTGGTCAAGCAAACGTAGCTATCTCAGGTACTGGTGTTGAAGGCGTATTGACTCTTCGTGAGTTGACTAACGACCGTGATGCTGATATCAATGACCTTGTAAAAGTTGGTGAAACACTTGAATTGTTAGTACTTCGCCAAGTTGTTGGTAAAGATACAGACACTGTTACTTATCTTGTATCTAAAAAACGTTTGGAAGCACGTAAAGCATGGGACAAGCTTGTTGGTCGTGAAGAAGAAGTTGTTACAGTTAAAGTAACTCGTGCCGTTAAAGGTGGTCTTGCAGTTGAATTTGAAGGTCTTCGTGGTTTCATCCCAGCTTCAATGATCGACAGCCGTTTCACTCGTAACACTGAGCGTTTTGTAGGTCAAGAATTTGATGCTAAAATCAAAGAAGTTGATCCTGCTGAGAACCGTTTCATCTTGTCACGTCGTGACGTTGTTGAAGCAGAAGCTGCAGCTGCACGTGCTGAAGTATTCGGTAAATTGGCAGTTGGTGAAGTTGTGACTGGTAAAGTTGCACGTATCACAAGCTTTGGTGCATTCATCGACCTTGGTGGTGTAGATGGTTTGGTACACTTGACTGAATTGTCACACGAGCGTAACGTATCTCCTAAATCAGCTGTAACAGTTGGTGAAGAAGTTGAAGTTAAAGTTCTTGCAATCGACGAAGTTGAAGGTCGCGTATCATTGTCATTGAAAGCCACACAGCCTGGTCCATGGGATGGCGTTGAGCAAAAATTGGCAGCTGGCGATGTAATCGAAGGTAAAGTAAAACGCTTGACTGACTTCGGTGCTTTCGTTGAAGTATTGCCAGGTATCGATGGTTTGGTACATATCTCACAAATTTCACACAAACGTGTTGAAAATCCGAAAGACGCTTTGTCAGTAGGTCAAGAAGTAACTGTTAAAGTTCTTGAAGTGAACGCAGCTGATGAGCGTGTATCACTTTCTATCAAAGCTTTGGAAGAGCGTCCAGCAGCAGTTGAAGGTGAAGAAAAAGCTGAAAAACGTGCTCCACGTCCACGTCGTCAAAAACGTGAAGAAAAACGTGATTACGAATTGCCAGAAACTCAATCTGGATTCTCAATGGCTGACCTTTTCGGTGACATTGAATTGTAATTCATATAAAAACTTGCCTTGTGCAAGTTTTTCCTTTCCACCCTTAGTGTAATGGATATCACGTAAGATTCCGGTTCTTGAGATGGGGGTTCGATTCCCTCAGGGTGGACTAAATTGAAAAGCCTGCATTAACAGGCTTTTTTCATAGTACGACGGGCATGTCGTACATCTGAGGTGAAAGTCCTCCGTGGGCACCCGCTACCGGTGAACCCTATAGCGAC
>NZ_JARQOZ010000039.1:0-17939 GCF_046032115.1 Streptococcus suis
CGGCGAGATAGGGGAATAGTCAATGGGACGATGGGGTGTGACATAATAAATCCTCCAGTTTTGTTTTTTATAACAGTATACAGGAGGAGGGAGTGATTAGATAGATACCTTGTTATTGGGCGGTTACGGTCAGCTGCTTGTTGCTCGAGTTTTGTTAGAGTTTCGTCAGATAACTCCAATACACCTGTTTCCCATGCTTCTGGATTGATGGTTGAACCTGTAAATTCACCAGCAATCTGAGTGCGGATAAATGGAAGAAGGTGTTGGAAGTCTTTGAATAGGTGGTCGTGACCACTGTTTGCGACGGCAGAGACAGTTGTGATTTTATCTTGTAGGATAGATGGTCCTTTTGGATTGGATAAATCGAGCGAACGACTGAGCCAATCGAGAGCATTTTTTACGATGCCTGGGATTGCATAGTTATATACTGGTGAGAAAATCCAGATAGCATCCGCAGCGTCTACTTGTGCACGTAGCTCTGCAATTTCAGGAAGAATAGGTGTCTCGATGTCTTGGTTGAATAGGGGAATTTTTGCAAGATCAATGTAAGATACTTGAGCCTTATCAGCTAAGAACGCTTCGGCTTTTTTGCATTTGATGGTTAAAAGAACCATTACGTAGTGAACCAACTAAAAATAATACATTTGCCATGATGGTCTCCTTTTCCTAAAAACATAAGTTTGGTATATCGTATTTGTTTTTCGTTGGCAATCCTAGTTTTATTGATTCTTGAATTTTTTAAGTATGTCGGATAGTTGAGCTTGTTCTTCTGAACTAAGGACAGAAAAAATCTTTCCAACGTGATCATAATGCTCTGGAAGAATTTTTTCAATGGTTTCGCGTCCAAGTGGAGTGAGAGCAATCAAGGAAGCACGACGGTCATTTGTATCTATAGTCTTGTAGATATAGCCATCTCGAATCATATTTTTAATAACGACAGTCATGTTGCCAGAAGTGCTTAATAATTTATCTATTAGGTCTTGAATCCGCAAATTTCCCTTGTTGTAGAGTGCCTCCATCACTCCAAACTGACAAACTGTCAGTCCGTATTTTTTTATTGTTTCTAATTCTAATTTTGCGATAGTATTAGCTGCTCGGCGAAAGACAACTAGACTGTGAAGAGCTTGCTCGTTTTCATTTAAAGATTGTTCAACAGTTTTCATGAGAATATTTTAGCAATAAATAGTTCGGTTATCAAGCAAAAAAAGTTAGATCCTATATATTTATAGGTAAAGTACCTTCTATAGCATGGAGGAGCTTAACTGTGGGTCCCAGTTCTTATATTCGTTCTCTGTCTGAAGGAGAATGAAAGTTTATTCACAATTCAATTACGGAAAAAATGGAAATATGCTTTAACTTGTAGTATAATAGGACTACTATGGAAAAAAAGATTTTTCAACTTTTGGAAGTATTGGCAACGAAGAAGGGACAGCTGATAGCTGGTTCCTTTATACTCCTAAGTGTCATGACTTTTTCGATATTCGTTATTTGGGACCTTGCAGCTAAGCCTTTTTCTGATGTACAGAATCACGCTATTTCTGTAGCTCGAGACTATGCGGATATAGAGGTTGTTGATGATGTCTCTATCTATAATGGGGCAGAAACATACTTTAGCGTGCAAGGAAAGACGAGTCAGGGGGAAATGATTGCAGTTATCATTCCTGAAGAGACAAATACTGTGTACGTTTATCCAATGGCGAATGGTATTTCTAAGGAAGAAGCGCAGGCAGTCGCTACAGAGAATGGTGCTGGAGAGATAGAAAAATCGGTTCTTGGCTATAGAGATGCGAAGCCGATTTGGGAAGTCAAATCAGGTACTGCCTACTATTTAGTTGAATTTGAAACAGGGAACTTTATCAAACGGGAGGGCTTATGAGTAAGTTATCAAGACGAGTCTTAGAAATGGAAGAAAGTGTCACCCTAGCAGCAGGTACGCGTGCAAAAGCCTTGAAGGCAGAAGGACGTGATATTTTAGAGCTGACCTTGGGTGAGCCAGACTTCGTCACACCGAAAAATATTCAAGAAGCTGCTATTAAGTCTATCGAAGATGGTAAGGCGAGTTTTTATACGGTAGCTTCAGGACTTCCAGAATTGAAGGACGCGGTCAATACCTACTTTGAGAACTTCTACGGTTACTCTATCGAACGCAATCAAGTCGTTCTTGCGACAGGTGCCAAGTTTGTTCTTTATGCCTTCTTTGCGGCTGTTATCAATCCTGGTGATGAAGTGATTATTCCAACGCCTTACTGGGTATCCTATGCCGACCAAATCAAGATGAACGAAGGTGTGCCTGTATTTGTCACTGCGACGGAAGAACACAATTTCAAGGTAACAGTTGACCAGCTGGAAGCGGCTCGGACAGACAAGACCAAGGTCCTCTTGCTCAATAGTCCTTCTAATCCGACGGGTATGATTTACAGTCGTGAGGAGCTGGAAGCTATTGGAACCTGGGCTGTAGAGCACGATATTCTCATCTTGGCAGACGATATTTACGGCCGTTTGGTCTATAATGGAAATAGCTTTACACCGATTTCAAGCATTTCAGAAAGCATTCGCCAGCAGACCATTGTTGTCAATGGGGTGGCTAAGGCCTATGCCATGACAGGTTGGCGGGTTGGCTTTGCGGTTGGGAATCCTGAAATCATTGCGGCTATGAGCAAGATTGTCGGACAGACAACTTCTAATCTGTCTACCGTTGCTCAGTATGCGGCTATTGAGGCCTTTACAGGTCCGCAAGATACGGTAGAAACCATGCGTCAGGCCTTTGAAGAACGGCTTAATACCATTTATCCATTGCTGGCAGAAGTGCCTGGTTTTGAAGTTATCAAGCCAGAAGGTGCCTTTTATCTCTTCCCAAATGTCAAAAAGGCTATGGAAATCAAGGGCTACACAGATGTGACTGAATTTACCACAGCCATTTTGGAAGAAGTGGGAGTTGCAATGGTGACAGGTGCTGGTTTTGGAGCTCCTGAAAATATCCGCCTCAGCTATGCGACAGATATGGACACGCTCAAAGAAGCAGTGGCTCGACTACACACATTTATGAAAAAATAAAAAGAGGAAAAATAATGTCTAGAAAATTGATTACCATCAACCAAGTAAAAGATTATGTCGGTCAAGAAGTGACCATTGGTGCCTGGGTTGCCAACAAGTCAGGCAAAGGCAAGTTAGCCTTCTTGCAATTGCGTGACGGAACAGCCTTCTTCCAAGCTGTTGCTTTCAAGCCAAACTTCATTGAAAAATTCGGCGAAGAAGCAGGTGCGGAGAAGTTCGATGTAGCAAAACGCCTCAGCCAAGAAACGTCTGTCTATGTGACAGGGATTGTCAAGGAAGACGAGCGTTCTAAATTTGGCTACGAGTTGGATGTAACAGACCTTGAAGTCATCGGTGAGTCGCAAGATTACCCAATCACACCCAAAGAACACGGCACGGACTTCCTCATGGACAACCGTCACCTCTGGTTGCGTTCGCGTAAGCAGGTCGCTATCCAGCAAATCCGTAACGCGATCATCTATGCGACTTATGAATTCTTTGAAAAGAATGGCTTTATCAAGTTTGATAGCCCAATCTTGTCAGGAAATGCGGCAGAAGATTCGACAGAATTGTTTGAAACAGACTACTTTGGTCAACCTGCTTATCTCAGTCAATCGGGTCAGCTTTACCTGGAAGCTGGTGCTATGGCCCTTGGTCGTGTTTTCGACTTCGGTCCTGTTTTCCGTGCGGAAAAATCAAAAACTCGCCGTCACTTGACGGAGTTCTGGATGATGGATGCCGAGTATTCCTTCCTCAGTCATGAAGAGTCACTTGACTTGCAAGAAGCTTATGTTAAAGCCTTGATTCAAGGTGTTATCGACCGTGCTCCACAAGCCTTGGAAACTCTTGAGCGTGATGTAGATGCTCTCAAACGCTACATTGCGGAACCATTTAAACGTGTGGCTTATGACGATGCAATTACCCTTCTGCAAGAACATGAAGCTGATGAAGATACAGACTACGAACACATCGAGCATGGGGATGACTTTGGCTCACCACATGAAACATGGATTTCAAACTACTTTGGTGTACCGACTTTCGTTGTCAACTATCCAGCAAGCTTCAAGGCCTTCTACATGAAACCAGTTCCTGGAAATCCAGAGCGTGTGCTCTGTGCGGACCTCTTGGCGCCAGAAGGCTACGGTGAAATCATCGGTGGTTCTATGCGTGAGGATAATTACGATGCCTTGGTAGCCAAGATGGACGAGCTTGGCATGGATAAGTCAGAATACGAATTTTACCTTGACCTTCGTAAATACGGCCCTGTGCCACATGGCGGCTTCGGTATCGGTATTGAACGTATGGTAACTTTCGTTGCAGGTACAAAACACATCCGTGAAGCCATTCCGTTCCCACGTATGTTGCATCGCTTGCATCCGTAAGCAAATCAATAGATATACAAACAGACTACAAACGTGGTCTGTTTTCTTGCTTTTTCACCTGTTTTTATTTATAATTATTCTAAATAAATTCATGGAGAGGAAAATGAAGCAAGAAAGTTTAGGAAAAGAGATTATTCGTTTGGCCTTGCCTGCGACGGTGGAAAATATCTTTCAGACCTTAGTTGGTTTTGTGGATACCCTCTTGATTGCACAGCTGGGGCTGGTAGCGGTGACGGCAGTTGGTCTTGCCAATACGATTTTGAATGTCTATTTGGCGGTCTATATGGCTTTGGGAGTTGGGGCAACAGCTTTGATTGCTCGGTCTATTGGCGCGGGAGATAGGGAATCTCTTACCTTTCATGTCCGTCAAGCCTTAGTGCTTTCAGTAGGTGTAGGTCTGCTATTGGGTTTCCTATCCCTTATTTTTGGGCGGCAGATGCTGGTCTTGATGGGAGCAGATGCGGAGAGTTTGGCTGGCGCCCAGGCATTTTTTTACTGGGTTGGTGGCTTGACGATTTTCCAAGCTCTGATGACCATTTTGGGAACAATCCTGCGGGCATCTGGCGACACAGTTTCCCCTATGAAAATGAGCTTACTGACCAATGGTTTTAATGTGGTCTTGGACTATTTCTTGATTTTTGGTATTTGCTCTTGGTCAGGTTTTGGTATTGTAGGGACGGCCTTGGGAACCGTCTTAGCTCGCTTGCTTGGTACTGTCTTGCTTTACCGAAAGGTGCAACAGACTGACTTGGCAGTTGATTTCAAACAATTGTTCCATTTCGGAAGTCCTAAGGAAATGGTGGATTTGACCCTACCTGCAGCGGCCGAACGCTTGGTTATGCGGTTGGGACAGGTGGTCTATTTCAGTTTGATTGTTGGGCTGGGGATGACTGTCTATGCTTCTCACATGATTGCAGGCAATATCGAGAGTTTTACCTATATGCCAGCCTATAGTCTTGCGACAGCGGCAGCGGTTTTGATTGGTCAAGCCTTGGGAAAGGGGGACATCCTCACAGTTAGACGAGTCGCATTTCTCAGCTCTGCCTATGGAGTAGCCATCATGTCCCTGCTCGGTACCATCTTATTTTTCGGAGCTCCAAGTTTTGCTCTGCTATTTACCAAAGACCTAGAAGCCATCAAACAAGTCGTCACAGCTTTACGGATCGATGCTTTCAACCAGCCAGGCCTTGCGGTTTCCTTGATCATGGCTGGCGCTCTGCAGGGCTTGGGGGATACCAAGTCGCCACTCTACTCCACAATGATAGGAATGTGGGGGCTGCGCGTCGTAGGTGTTATCGTCTTAGGTCAGATGTTCGATTTAGGAATTGCCGGCGTCTGGCTGTCGATTTTGATTGACCTGCTACTGCGAGCGATTTTTCTGACTTGGAGATTTCATGTAAAAATACGAAAACTGGC
Organism: Streptococcus suis; assembly: GCF_046032115.1. Lineage (GTDB taxonomy): Bacteria > Bacillota > Bacilli > Lactobacillales > Streptococcaceae > Streptococcus > Streptococcus suis_AJ. Next base: position 5,832 of record NZ_JARQOZ010000039.1, read on the forward strand.
TGAGTAGGCTAGTTTTTTGGTATAAGCAGGTAGTTTTAGAAGTAGATTATGGATTGCCTTATTTCATGTTGGTGATACTATCTCAATTCCTTTTTTATAAAAGAAAATAGGTGTAGGATAGTAGTAGGTGAGCTGTTTTATACAGAACTTGTGCTATAATAGATATAAAAAATTAAAAGGAGATAGAGATATGAAAACCATTCACACAGATAAGGCACCTGCAGCAATTGGCCCATACGTTCAAGGGAAGGTTGTTGGAAATTTCCTCTTTGCCTCTGGTCAAGTTCCTTTGTCACCTGAAACTGGTGAAGTGGTTGGTGAAACCATTCAGGAGCAGACTGAGCAAGTCTTGAAAAATATCGCAGCAATTTTAACAGAAGCAGGAACAGACTTTGACCATGTGGTGAAGACGACTTGTTTCCTAAAAGATATGAATGATTTTGTAGCCTTTAATGAAGTTTATAAAACAGCTTTCTCAGCAGATTTTCCAGCTCGTTCAGCGGTGGAAGTTGCTCGCTTGCCACGTGATGTTAAGGTTGAGATTGAAGTTATTGCAGTTATTGATTAGAAGAGAAAAGGAGGGAATGTCATGTCGGACAAACTCCATTTAGTGATTGTGACAGGGATGTCTGGAGCTGGTAAGACGGTAGCCATTCAGTCTTTTGAAGACTTGGGTTATTTTACCATTGATAATATGCCACCGACTCTCTTGCCAAAGTTTTTAGAGTTGATTCGCCATAGCCAGGATAACAATAAGATTGCTCTTGTTGTAGATATGCGGAGTCGCTCCTTCTTCTCGGAGATTCGAGAGGTGTTGGATGAGATTGAGGGAGCAGAGGATTTAGATTTTAAAGTCCTATTCTTGGATGCGACGGATAGTGAATTGGTTGCTCGCTATAAAGAAACTCGTCGTTCCCACCCTTTGGCGGCTGATGGTCGTGTTTTGGACGGGATTCAGCTAGAGCGTGAACTTTTGGCTCCCTTGAAAAATATGAGTCAAAATGTTATTGATACGACAGAGCTGACTCCTCGTAATCTGCGTAAGGAAATCTCGGAGCAGTTTGCTAGTCAAGATAATCAACCGTCGTTTCGCATAGAAGTGATGTCCTTTGGTTTCAAGTATGGTCTTCCCTTGGATGCGGACTTGGTTTTTGATGTTCGTTTCTTGCCTAACCCATATTACCAGAAGGAATTACGAAATCTGACCGGTTTGGATGCTCCTGTCTTTGACTATGTCATGGACCATCAGGAATCAGAAGAATTTTACAGTCATCTTCTCGGTTTGATTGAGCCAATTCTGCCTGGTTACCAGAAGGAAGGAAAATCTGTCCTGACTATAGCTGTTGGTTGTACGGGTGGTCAGCATAGAAGCGTAGCTTTTGCCAAACGCTTGGCAGATGATTTGGAGAAAAACTGGATTGTCAACCGTAGCCATCGTGATAAGGACAGACGGAAGGAAACGGTTAACCGCTCATGAGAAAACCTAAAATTACTGTGATTGGTGGCGGAACGGGAATTCCAGTCATTTTGAAGAGTTTACGGGACAAGGATGTCGATATTACAGCCATCGTGACGGTGGCAGATGATGGCGGATCCTCTGGTGAGATTCGTCAGGCCTTGCAGGTTACACCTCCGGGGGATTTGCGGAACGTTCTTTTGGCCATGTCGGACATGCCAAAGTTGTATGAACAGATTTTCCAGTACCGTTTTGCGGACTCGGATGGTCCGCTGGCTGGGCATCCTCTGGGCAATCTCATCATCGCTGGGATTTCAGAGATGCAGGGTTCAACCTATAATGCTATGCGACTCTTGACCCGCTTTTTCCATACCACGGGTCGGATTTATCCTTCTAGTGAACAGGCCCTGACCCTTCATGCGGTCTTTACAGATGGGACAAAGGTTTCTGGTGAGAGTAAGATCGCCAAGCACAAGGGTATGATTGGCCATGTTTATGTGACAAATACCTATAATGATGATGAGCCTAAGGCCAGTCGTCAGGTGGTTGAGGCCATTATGGAGAGCGATATGGTTGTCTTGGGACCGGGTTCTCTGTTCACCTCTATCTTACCCAATCTCATGATTTCAGACATCGGCAAGGCATTGAAAGAAACCAAGGCAGAAGTGACCTATGTCTGCAATATCATGACCCAGCGTGGTGAGACGGAGTTCTTCACGGATGCTGACCACGTGACCGTATTGAATGGTCATTTGGGCGAAAAGTTTATCGATACGGTTTTGGTTAATAGTGAACCTGTTCCACAGGATTACATGAATACCCACAAGTTTGATGAATACTTGGTACAGGTAAAACACGATTTTGCAGGTTTGCAAAAACAAGCTAATCGTGTGATTTCTTCGAATTTTCTTCGTTTGGAAAATGGCGGAGCTTTTCATGATGGTGATTTGGTGGTAGAAGAGTTGCTCAAGATCTTGCAGGTGCGGTCATGAGTTTTACCATAAAAGTCAAAGAAGAACTCTTGATCCAGTCCAGTCAAAATAAGAGTGAGCTGGCAGCCATTATCAAACTGTCTGGCAGTCTGGGACTGGCTTCAACAGGCTTGACCCTGTCTATCTCGACTGAGAATGCCAAAATTGCCAGACATATCTACGAATTGCTGCTGCATTTCTACCAAGTAAAAGCTGAAATTCGTCACCACCAAAAGCCCAATCTCAAGAAGAATCGTGTCTATGCGGTTGTCATTGAAGATGGAGTTAATGACATCTTACATGATTTGCATCTGGCAGATAGTTTTTTTGGACTGGAAACTGGCATTTCGCCTCTTGTCCTTGAAAATGATTCATGGAGTCAAGCCTATCTTCGTGGAGCATTTTTAGCGGCAGGCTCTGTTAAAGATCCTGAAAAAGGAAAATACCAGCTTGAAATAGCTTCTGTCTATAGTGACCATGCCAATGACCTGGCCAATCTGATGCAGAAATTTCTTTTGGATGCCAAAGTCATTGAGCGAAGTAAGGGAACCATTACCTATCTGCAACGTGCAGAGGACATTATGGATTTTCTTTTGGTGATTGGAGCAGAAGAGGCCAAGACAGAATTTGAAGATATCAAGCTCTTGCGTGAGGCTCGAAATGATCTAAATCGAGCTACCAATGCGGAAGCTGCTAATATTGCAAAGACGGTCAATGCTAGTATGAAAACAATTAATAATATTATCAAAATTATGGATACTATCGGTCTAGATCAGTTGTCAGGTGACTTGCAGGAGATTGCCCAGTTGCGAATTCAGCATCCAGACTATTCCATTCAGCAATTGGCGGATAGTCTAACGGTACCGATTACTAAAAGTGGTGTCAACCATCGTTTGCGGAAAATCAATAAGATTGCGGATGAATTATAATACTTAGAACCAGTTCCTTGTGGGCTGGTTTTTTAGATTATTATAGGAAATTACGGAATATTATTAGAATTATATCTTAATATATGTTAGAATGTGTAGAGAAATACTTTGATTAGAATGGAGAGAGTGATGATTACGAACGAACAATACAACTTTCTTCGAAACCATCCTGCGTTTGAAAACTTCTCAAGGGAAAGTTTCGATCAATTAGCTAAGCATATTCGTTTTCGAAAGATTCCAAAGGGTCAAATCTTTTTTTACGCAGAGGATCCTAGAGATTATCTATTTGTATTGTATAAGGGCTATGCTCGGATTGAGCAATATGATGAGACGGATAGTTTTACGTATTTGGACTATATTCGGCAGGGTGGTGCCTTTCCATTTGGAGATATGTTTCAGGACAAACCTTATCATTATACTGCCATTGCCATAACGGACCTAGAGTATTTTATTGTGCCGATGGTCTTGTTTGAAACCTTGTCGAAGATAAATCCTAGTCAAATGGTCTATATCTGTCAAAAATTATCCAAAGTGCTTCGTTTTCAAGAGTTGCGCTTGCGAAATGCGATGCGTTCTAAGGCATCAGATCGAGTCGTTCAAGCCCTGGCTCTTCTTTATTGGGATATGTGCCAGCGCGATCAGTTTGTTACCTTACCGTTTGAAATTCATATTCAGGAGATTTCGCGTTTAGCAGCTACGACACGGGAAACGGTTAGCCATGTTTTGAAGCAACTGAAACAGGATGGTAAAATTGCTTATAGCCATAAACAGTTAACTTATTTAGATATTGATTATTTCTTAGAAAATTTGTCAGAAACTCACTGAAGTTTCTGTTTTTTTATAAAAAAATAAAAATTCACATAATGATATAATAGAAAGAATTATGCAGAATATAGGTGACACAATCGATAATTATTTATAAACAAAGTCAATAATGTGAAGAATTTCTCAAAATAAATGTGAGCGTTTTCAAGTTTTTGATTTTGTTCTCTGTTACACTATGGTTGTAAAGGAAATGAGAGTGGGGGAAGCGTACGGTCCACTATCATTTCCAATCAAGTAATACTCAATGAAAATCAAAATCAGACTAGGCGACGAAGATGAAGATAGAACTGAAGTTCATCAAATCGAGGCAACAACGTATGAGTTTGATTTTCGAAGAGTATAAAAAAATATTAGGAGGACAGATCATGTCAAACCATCCAATTCATGTTTTTTCAGAAATTGGTAAGCTGAAAAAAGTAATGTTACACAGACCAGGTAAGGAAATTGAAAACCTCATGCCTGACTACCTAGAACGCCTACTCTTCGATGATATTCCATTCTTGGAAGATGCTCAAAAAGAACACGATGCATTCGCACAAGCATTACGAGATGAAGGAGTCGAAGTTCTCTACCTTGAACAATTGGCTGCTGAATCCTTAGTAACACCTGAAATTCGTGAGCAATTTATTGATGAATACCTAGAAGAAGCAAATATTCGTGGTCGTGCTACTAAGAAAGCCATCCGCAAACTGTTGCTAGCTATTGAAGACAACAAAGAGTTGGTAGAGAAAACGATGGCGGGTGTTCAGAAAGCTGAGTTACCGGAAGTCCCTGCTGAAGAAAAAGGTTTGACAGATCTGGTCGAATCATCCTACCCATTTGCAATTGACCCAATGCCAAACCTTTACTTCACACGGGATCCATTTGCTACGATTGGTAATGCTGTTTCTCTTAACCACATGTATTCAGAAACACGGAACCGTGAAACCTTGTATGGTAAATATATCTTCACTCATCACCCAGAATATGGTGGAAAAGTTCCATTGGTTTACAATCGTGAAGAAACTACTCGTATCGAGGGTGGGGACGAATTGGTTCTTTCAAAAGATGTTTTGGCAGTAGGTATTTCACAACGTACCGATGCTGCATCAATTGAAAAACTATTGGTAAATATCTTTGAACAGCATGTTGGTTTCAAGAAAGTATTGGCATTCGAATTTGCTAACAACCGTAAATTCATGCATTTGGATACGGTATTTACCATGGTTGACTATGATAAGTTTACTATCCACCCAGAAATTGAAGGTGACCTTCGTGTCTTCTCTGTAACCTATGAAAACGATACGCTTCATATTGAAGAAGAACATGGTGACTTGGCAGAACTTTTGGCTGCGAACCTTGGTCTTGAAAAAGTAGAATTGATCCGTTGTGGTGGCGGTGATATGGTTGCTGCTGGTCGTGAGCAATGGAATGATGGTTCAAATACATTGACCATTGCACCAGGTGTGGTAGTTGTTTACAAACGCAATACGATTACCAATGCAATCCTCGAGTCCAAAGGGCTTCGTTTGATTAAGATTGGCGGAAGCGAATTGGTTCGCGGTCGTGGTGGACCTCGTTGTATGTCAATGCCGTTTGAACGGGAAGACATCTAATGCCAAGTATAGAACGAACAACAATCGGTTCGGAAGAATGGCAACGCGCAGCCTCTATCTATGTCCGCTATAAGGTATTTGTTCTTGAGCGTGGCATTGCAAAGGAAGATGAATTTGACCAGAATGATACTGAAGGAAGAGTTTACGCCAATCTATTTATTGGTGAGGAGCCTGTTTCAACGGGACGTTTTCTTTTTGTCAGTCCTGGTCAAGCTCGTCTAACCCGAATAGCCACTCTACCGAATTTTCGTGGAAAAGGCTATGGAAAAATGATTATCAGCTCTTTGGAAGCTTATGCACGTGAAGCAGGCTTTCATCAGTTGGATATACATTCGGAGTTAACTGCAAAGACTTTTTATGAGTCAGTTGGCTACCAAGCAACTTCTGAAGTTTATCAAGAAGATGGAGAATGGTGCCAGACATTGACAAAATTTATTTAAACATTAGGAGAAAAACAATGACAAACATTTTTAAGGGAAGACATTTCCTTGCAGAGAAAGATTTCACACGCGCAGAACTGGAATGGTTGATTGATTTCTCAGCTCATTTGAAAGATTTGAAAAAACGCAATATTCCACACCGTTATTTGGAAGGTAAAAATATTGCCCTCTTGTTTGAAAAAACATCAACACGTACCCGTGCTGCCTTCACAGTAGCATCTATTGACCTTGGTGCCCATCCAGAATATCTTGGTGCAAATGACATCCAACTTGGTAAGAAAGAATCTACAGAAGATACTGCTAAAGTTTTGGGACGTATGTTCGACGGTATTGAATTCCGTGGTTTTAGCCAAAAGATGGTGGAAGAATTGGCAGAATTCTCTGGTGTGCCAGTATGGAATGGGTTGACAGATGCATGGCACCCAACTCAAATGTTGGCGGACTACTTGACTGTTAAAGAAAACTTTGGCAAGTTGGAAGGCTTGACTCTGGTTTACTGTGGTGATGGCCGTAACAACGTTGCCAACTCTCTATTGGTGACAGGTGCTATCCTTGGTGTCAATGTCCATATCTTCTCTCCAAAAGAACTCTTCCCAGAAGAAGAAGTAGTTGCCTTGGCTGAAGGTTTTGCGAAAGAAAGTGGAGCACGTGTTCTCATTACTGACAATGCTGATGAAGCAGTCAAAGGTGCGGATGTCCTTTATACAGACGTTTGGGTATCAATGGGTGAAGAAGATAAATTTGCTGAACGCGTTGCCCTCTTGAAACCATACCAAGTGAATATGGAATTGGTGAAAAAAGCAGAAAATGAAAATCTCATCTTCTTGCACTGCTTGCCTGCCTTCCATGATACAAACACTGTTTATGGTAAAGATGTCGCTGAAAAATTCGGTGTAGAAGAAATGGAAGTAACAGACGAAGTATTCCGTAGCAAGTATGCTCGTCACTTCGACCAAGCTGAAAACCGTATGCACACTATTAAAGCAGTGATGGCGGCTACTTTAGGGGATCCATTTGTTCCACATGTGTAATACTCTTCGAAAATCAAACTCATACGTTGTTGACTCGATTTGATGACTGAAAAGCTCCAGTGGAGTTTTTCAGCCTGTTCCATTGAAGTATGAAAGGAACGGAGTTCTATCTTCATATGTGAAGCGAACTTCGCTCGCTCTATTTCCAACCTCCAAAGGTTCCCCGAACCTTTGAAGCAAGTCTGATTTTGATTTTCATTGAGTATATTCTCTAGTCATCGCAACCTCCGGGGGCTGGCACCCAGCCCCCTTATTTTGAGGATGGATGTGTAAGCGGTTACTATTTCGCGAAAGTGAGGAAAAAGCAAGAGATATGGCAAATCGTAAAATTGTAGTAGCCTTGGGTGGCAATGCCATTTTATCGTCCGACCCATCGGCTAAAGCACAAAAAGAGGCCTTGGTACAAACAGCCAAGCACCTTGTAAAATTGATAAAAAATGGGGATGACCTTATTATCACGCATGGTAATGGTCCTCAGGTTGGAAACTTACTTCTTCAGAACCTTGCTGCTGATTCGGAAAAGAACCCAGCTTTTCCACTAGACAGTTTGGTAGCCATGACAGAAGGTTCGATTGGTTTCTGGTTGCAAAATGCCTTGGAAAATGAATTGCTCAAGGAAGGCATTGAAAAAGATGTAGCATCTGTTGTGACCCAGGTTATCGTGGATAAGAATGATCCCGCCTTCGAAAATTTGACCAAGCCGATTGGACCATTCTATACAGAAGAAGAAGCGAAAGCAGAAGCAGAAAAGACTGGTGCAACCTTCAAAGAAGATGCCGGTCGTGGCTGGCGCAAAGTCGTTGCTTCGCCAAAACCTGTAGGAATCAAAGAAATTGGTACCATTCGTACCCTTCTCAATGCAGGTGAGGTAGTCGTAGCTGCTGGTGGTGGAGGTATTCCAGTTGTCCAAGAAGCAGACGGTACTCTTACCGGTGTGGAAGCAGTTATCGATAAGGACTTTGCTTCCCAATGTTTGGCAGAATTGGTTGATGCAGACTTGTTTATCGTCTTGACAGGTGTAGACTATGTCTTTGTTAACTACAACAAACCAGACCAAGAAAAATTAGAAACAGTTACCGTAGCTGAATTGGAAGAATATATCAAACAAAATCAATTCGCACCAGGTTCCATGCTACCGAAAGTTGAAGCAGCTATTGCTTTTGTAAACAATAAGCCGCAATCAAAAGCAGTCATTACCTCATTAGAAAACTTAGGCGCTTTGATTGAATCCGATAGTGGCACTATCATTGTCAAAGGCTAAGTAGCTGTATGTATCGTTGAGGCTTCTATTTATTGATGCACTCTGCATGCAAATATAGTTTTTAAACTAGACGGGTTATTTATTGATGGAGTTAGGGGAGTGGAAGTGTTGATAGTCCTACAAGGGTTCCCTTTAATCGAAACATGAAGGTCTGGGCTTCTAAGCTCCCTCCCCTCTCATCCATTTCCTATCAAGTATCTATCTATAAGCAATGATTTCAGATATAGTCTTTTAGTTTACTTTTAGTACTAGGCAACGAGCTGCAGGCATAACTAGAGTTAGGCAAGGCGAGTTAACGAAGTAATAAAAGAAAAACTAAATGACGATAATAGACTGAAGGAGATAGACATCTCTTGAAGATAGGTGGATATTTGATACGGTTATTACGGATACAATTTCCCTTAAATAGGGGATAAACTTTTAAAATATTATAGGAGGTTTTTGCGATGAGCGAAAAAGTGAAAAAAGGCTTTAAATTGCCTTCGTCTTATACAATATTGATGCTCATTATTGCCTTTATGGCAGTGATGACATGGATTATTCCAGCTGGTCAGTATCAGGTTGATGAAGCCGGACGTTTGGTGGCTGGTACCTATGAGAAGGTTGCTCAAAATCCACAAGGGATTTACGATGTTTTTATGGCTCCAGTTCGTGCCATGCTTGGTCACGGTGCAACTGAAGCAGCGATTAACGTAGCATTCTTCATTATCATGGTTGGTGCCTTTCTTGGTGTAGTTAACGAAACAGGTGCACTTGATGTAGGGATTGCTTCTATTGTAAAACGCTTCAAAGGTCGTGAAAAAATGTTGATTTACATTCTCATGCCTTTGTTTGCCTTGGGTGGCTCAACCTATGGTATGGGTGAAGAAACAATGGCTTTCTTCCCGCTCCTTGTTCCTGTTATGATGGCGGTTGGTTTTGACAGTATTACTGGTGTAGCCATCATCTTGCTAGGTTCTCAAATCGGCTGTTTGGCTTCTACTGTAAACCCATTTGCAACGGTTGTAGCCTCTGACGCAGCAGGTGTAAGTGTTGCGGATGGTATGATTTGGCGCTTGGTCTTCTTCGTTGTCATTCTTGCGATGGGAATTGCCTTTGTAGCCAACTATGCTGAGAAAGTGAAAAACGATCCGACTAAGTCCCTGGTTTACAAACAGCGTGAAGCAGATATGCAACACTTTAATGTCGCAGCAACTCAAGAAGTGAATGCAGAATTATCACCAGCTCAAAAACGTGTTCTCTGGGTATTTGTATTAACATTTGTTCTCATGATTTGTAGCTTTATTCCATGGGAAGATTTGGGTGTGACTATCTTTACACAATTTAATGATTGGTTGATTGGTCTTCCATTCATCGGTCAAGTGATTGGTTCTTCAACAGCTGCTCTTGGTACTTGGTACTTCCCAGAAGGAGCAATGCTCTTTGGTATCGCAGGGATTGTAGTTGGTTTAGTTTATGGTATGAGTGAAGAACGTTTGGTAAAATCCTTCATGTTCGGTGCGGCTGATATTTTCAGCGTAGCTTTGATTTGTGCTATCGCGCGTGGTATTCAAGTCATCATGAACGATGGTATGATTACTGCCACTATTCTCCACATGGGCGAAGAAGGATTGCAAGGTTTGTCTTCACAAGTATTCATCATTTTGACCTATCTCTTCTACCTACCAATGTCCTTCTTGATTCCATCTTCATCAGGTCTTGCAGGGGCTTCTATGGGTATCATGGCACCTCTTGGTGAGTTTGTAAATGTACCAGCGAGCTTGGTTATCACAGCTTTCCAAGCTGCATCAGGTCTCTTGAACTTGGTAGCTCCAACATCAGGTATTGTAATGGGAGCCTTGGCACTTGGTCGTGTTGAAATTGGTACTTGGTATAAATTTGTAGGTAAGTTAATCGTAGGCATCATGATTGCCTCCATAGCTATTTTGGTCATTGCGACATTCTTCTAATCGAAAATCTGGGTCAGATTCTATCTTTGAAGCAGATGAAATCTGGCTCAGTTTTTCCTTTTATGATAGAATAGTGCTAGAAAATATATCATATCTTATTATGTTGAAAGGGGACACAATGAGAACAAGTTTTATTCAAGCACAGCATCAAGAGGCTTGTGTAGAGGCGATTAAGGAACTGGTAGCTTTTCCGTCTGTCCTGCATGAAGGTCAAAACCAAACGCCATTTGGCCAAGCGATTCAGGATGTTCTGGAGCACACGTTGGCTTTGACGGAAAAAATGGGTTTTAAAACTTATTTAGACCCTGCTGGCTATTATGGCTATGCTGAAATTGGGCAAGGCGAGGAATTATTAGCAATCCTTTGCCACTTAGATGTGGTACCTGCTGGTGATCTTAGTCAATGGCAGACGCCGCCTTTTGAGGCAGTTGTAAAGGACGGTTTCCTGATTGGTCGAGGTGTTCAAGATGATAAGGGACCGTCTATGGCAGCTCTCTTTGCTGTTAAGGCTTTAATGGATGCAGGTGTTTCCTTTACCAAACGCATTCGCTTTATTTTTGGAACAGATGAAGAGACCTTATGGCGGTGTATGAACCGCTACAATCAGTTGGAAGAAGTGGCAACTATGGGCTTTGCACCAGATTCTTCCTTCCCTTTGACTTATGCTGAAAAAGGATTGCTACAGGCCAAATTGCATGGTCCAGGGCACCCTTGTCTGAGTATCGAAGCGGGAGCTGCCTATAACGTAGTACCTGCCAAGGCAAGCTATTCTGGTCATTTATTAGCGGGAGTTATTGCGGAATTAGATCAATTAGGCTTTGATTATGAAACCAAAGATGATCAAGTAACGGTTCTTGGTATTTCGCGGCACGCCAAGGATGCTGCCGAGGGGGTCAATGCCATCGTTCGTTTGGCAAAGGCCTTGGAACATTTCGAAAGCCATCCAGCCTTGGACTTTATCGTCAATGCAGTTGGTGAAGATGCCACAGGATTTAAGCTTTTTGGTGATGTGACTGATGAACCATCAGGGACACTCAGTTTCAATATTGCAGGTCTAACCATTAGCGCAAAAAAATCAGAAATTCGCTTGGACATTCGTATTCCTGTCACTGCGGATAAAGAAGCCCTAGTTTCTACTTTACAAGCCAAAGCGCAATCATGTGGCTTGACCTATGAAGAGTACGACTACCTTGCTTCCTTGTATGTGCCATTAGACAGTCAGCTGGTATCTACGCTCATGTCTGTTTATCAAGATAAGACAGGAGATTTGACAAGCGAGCCAATCTCGTCAGGTGGGGCTACCTTTGCTCGTACTATGCCAAACTGTGTGGCCTTTGGTGCATGTTTCCCAGATACAGAACAAACAGAGCATCAGGAAAATGAACGCATGCCATTAGAAGACTTATATAAAACAATGGATATTTATGCTGAGGCAGTCTATCGCCTAGCTGCGGAATAGCCATTATCAGTATTGAATAGTAAATTACAGTTTAAAAGTTCTTAGTGAAATATCGAGCCCACTGAAAAAGTCTCCAGTTACTCCGACCCTTATAAAAAAAATAGGAATTCTCCTGAATGATTGGGAGAATTCCTATTTTTCTACTCTTCCTTTTGGTCTATTAAGGTCATAATTCGCTTCATATTGACTACA
>NZ_JARQOZ010000040.1:0-12891 GCF_046032115.1 Streptococcus suis
ACGCGTTTTCTAAAATCAATTCCGTAAGTCATAAGTCTATTTTATCATACATCAAATAAAAACTAAACAACTATAATATCTATACTGCAACGGAGTTGGTGAACGTCATTTCACCAGACAAAAAGATTGTCCACAATAATTTTTTGTCCAAATATGGAGAATTTGTTGAGGAAGTTGGGGAAGAGCGGTGGTCCAAACGCAAACCGCGAAGGTCTTACCTAGTTTGTGAAATGAAAAAAGTCAACTCCTGATGGAATTGACACAAAGTTATCATACAGAATAGAACGGTTGTTACAAACTTAGGATGGTTTGAGGGAGTCTGGTAAAAACTTGATGACCTGAAACAGCTCCTGAGTTTTTCGTTTTCAAGCAATGTTTTGGAACTTTCATTTGGAACTTTTTGAACTAAAACGGTAAATTCTCAAAGTAAGTATAAAACAATCAAAAAACACGCCAAACACATGAAGAAAATTTTGTTTTCGGAAAACATACTTTCATATTTTATATAGTTTTTTAGCAAAAATTTATGCTATAATTAGTCTGAATTTGAGGAATTATTCATGACTAAATGTAAAAACTATGAAAATAAATTGAAAAAATGCATGTATCAAGAAAATGGTTACATGCATTTTCTTCATGCGTACGACGTATAAAACAATCAAAAAAATGCTTGCACTTTCCAAACACTTATGCTATACTAACTTTGCAAGTTATGAAATCACCCTCCCCTCGATATTTAAGGGGGGGGTAGTTTTTGTTCACTGTAAAATGATTTTAACTATTTTAAAGCAGAACGTTCTACTTAATTTCTTGAGAGAATCAAAATATTGTATTGGATAAATTAAAGAAAATTGATGGCGTTAAAATTGTTCATGAGCATAAGGATGTTTTAACGGGAGCGTCTGTAGAGGTGGGCGAGAAGGTTTGCTTGATATAAAAGCCACTTGATTTTTTGGGGGTCGAGATATAATACTAATGTATGTACAATTTGTTGGGATAGCTATGTAATATATAGTCTTTTAGTTTACTTTTAGTACGAGGCAATGAGCCGCAGACATAACTGAAGTTAGGCAAGGCGAATTAACGAAGTAATAAAAGAAAAACTAAATGACGATACTACTCTTAAAAGTATTACTTGTCACGTATTAGAGTTGATGTATTCGAATTATAGTCTTTTAGCGCAAGGTAACGAGCTGTAGGCTACTTTTATAGTCTACTAACTGTAAAAGGTTGGATATTGAGTCGCTTTGCTCGTTGAAGTAATCAAAAAGAAACGACTGATATGCGCTTGTTTAAAGTAGATAGACATTGATGTAGTAGAAAGGTAAAGCGAAGGAAGGGAAAGATGAAGCTGAGAAAAGAAGCTTATAAAATAGCTAAGTTATTATCAGTTACGCTACTAATTGCAAATAGTTTCTCTGGAATAGCAAGCGTCTTGGCAGAGGAACAAATCGCTAATGCTGACAGGACGATACGGCGAACCTATATTGAGGATAAAAAAGAAGAAAAAGAGAAGTTATCACTTCGTATAGATGAGTCGCTGTCAAGTCCGAATACCTTGGGTTTAACCATAAGCGTAGATAAGCAGGGAATTGAAGATAACGGTTTAGTTGTCATTGCACAAAAAGGTCTGGAATTAAAGAAGGAGACTTTAACTAAAGATTGGGAGTTAGATGACTCATATAACGAGAATGACTTAATTTCTAACTCACAAATGCAAGAGGGAAATACCGTCTTAGGTGCTTCTGATGAATTAGCGAAAAATGCAGAAACCCTCCCACCCTATGGGGAACAGTATCATTCCTACCGTTTGCTTCCAAAAGTTAATTCGGAAAATCTAGCTGATGAGTTAACGGTAAGTTTTACTAAAGTAAGTGACGTTGTAAAGGGAGAGCTTGTGGCAGTCATCAAAGAAGACGTCATCGCTTACTTTAAGTCTGAACCAAGTGTATTTAAAGACTACCCTAAAAAAGAAGTTACTACCTCCAGTGAAGATGTCAATGAGGTCAGTCCTGCCCAGGATCCTCCTACCTCTGAAACAGAAGGACAAACACCTGAGAGTCAAGAGTCACAAGCTAGTACAACAACTTCGGAAGCAGAGGGAACGGTAGCGGAGGCTGTTGATCAACGAGGCGCTATCCAGATTAAAGTCACAAAATCTACAGAGGCTACCTCAGCACAAGCAGAAGAGAAAGATTCGGCAAACAATGCTATTGAGGGTGCAGAATTTGAAGTTCGCAATACTGAGCAGAGCGATACGGTCTATACAGGACGAACAGATAAAGATGGTCTTGTAACCATTTCAAATCTCCCGCTAGGAACCTATACAGTTGTTCAAAAAACAACTGCGGATAATTATGAACTTTCTAAAGAAGAGACCGTAGTCTTATCAGAGGCTAATGTGACGAAAGAGCTAACGCTTGTTAATAATCTCAAGAGTTCTTTAATAACCTATGATATCAGTTCAATGCTAAGTGCTTCATCGGGGGGACGTTCAGCTAGAATGGCACGGTCATTGTTTGATGTTTCATTGTTTGCAGCGCCTACAGTCACAGGAACGACCACAACGACGACTACCACGACCGTATCTGGTAATAAAACAACTACCTATACACGTGAAGAGTCTATCTTCAAGTACATCTTCAAGCCAATCACGATTTCTATCCCAGGTTTCTATCAGAGTTATGCACAAGATGGTGTCTTGAAGAAAAAGGAAGTAGTGGTTGACTTGGCTACTAATACCACAAAAATCATCTGGGAGTATACGACTACGGTAGGGGGCGCTAATAGCAATATCACCTCTATCAGAAATGCCTTCTCCACCACAACAGACTCAGGTCTAGGAGAACCACGAATTACCTCAGTCACAAAAAATGGCACTCCGATAACAACCAATACGACCCACTATGGAAGTTCCGACAATTTCAAATCGGCAACAGATAACTTACCAGTTGAAAATGGAACATACGTCTATACGATTGAAACTCCTGTAGTGATTCCAAGTGATAACTATAGTTTGGATTATCGCTCAGAAGTAACAGTGGATGCTCCAAAGGGAAGTAAACTTACCTATAATGGTACGTCAGTTACCTTAAGTCAAGCTGAAATGCGTACCTTATCAACAGCAGATACCATTACACTTCCAGCTGAAAATGACGGAGGTCCTTTAGGCGACTTAAAAGTTGATACGGTCAATACCTCGAACGTCAACCGTACCATTGGTAAGTATCGTGATGGCAATGACAAAGTCATCGAATGGACTAGTTCGCAGCTAAATGATACCACAGATCCACAAACGTTTACATTCGACGTTGCTTTAGACAATTCACAGGCGGTTCATAACTATACAGTTTACATTTATACGCCGACCGCTACAGGTAGCTACACGGAAAGTTCTGCAACTGTTGTAACACCGACAAATAATCAAATTACAGTTACGGATGTTCCGCCAGGTGCTATTGCTCTAGTCAAGACGATAACGAATGTCACAAACGAGAAAGCTAACCATACTATTTCAGGAGCACAACTAGAAGCCCTGAAAGGTGACATTACCATACAGAAAAACTGGGAGACTGGTAGTGATAAGGTCGATGTGACCTTTACGGCAAATGGTGGAAGTTTAACCAATCGCACGGCAACAATTAGCGCAAATACGACACAAGTTACGATTGCTAATGTTGACAAGTTTTCTGGTACAGGAAGCACAGCGACTAAAAAGAGAATATACTATGAAATAACCGAAGCGGTTCCATCAGGTTACATTCTTTCTAGCAGACAGACAGACTGGGAAAATCTTTACTATGTCTTTACAAATAAAAAAAATAATACAATGACACCGATATTTCCAACGGGTACTTGTGGAAACTATGGAGTAACCAGTATAGACCCTGTCAGTATCAATTACGTTATGTATCAGTCAGGTTCTACTATTTGGGGTGGTTTTGATGGTTCGATGAGAATGAACTTGAAAATACCTGCTTTTGCGCGTGCAGGGGACTCATTTACGTTAGAACTGCCACCAGAGTTAAAGTTGAGTCATGTTGCCAATCCTAATAATGTATGGACCACTGTATCTGCAAATGGTAAGATGATAGCTAATGTATATCATGAAAAAGATAACTTACTTCGTTTTGTATTGACAGCAGATGCTTATTCTGTACAGGATTATTATGGTTGGTTTGAGATTGGTGCACCAACCAGTAATGTGATAAAAATTAACAACAGAGCAACGAAAGAACTCTATAAAACAGGGGTCATCCCAAATCTTCCAGAGTGGTACACTACGGCTACTCGTAATCAGACATATGTTAGTAAGACACTGAATTTCAAATCCACATACAATGGAAGCGGGATGAATTGCGAAAAAACGGTACAGACAAATGGGACTTTAGATGCTACAAACACTGATGGTAGTGAAGGAGGACTGTCTAGGTTTGGAGGAATGAATAAATACCAATATAGCCAGACTGCCGATACGTTTACTTGGGAACTGGTCTATAATGCAGTTGGCGCAAATATAGGTAGCGCTAGCGGGGATAGTCGAAAGTTTTGGGATTTTTTACATCCAGGTTTAGAACTATATCCTAATGGAAACGTAGCAAGTAGTATTCCTCAGTCTATCGAAATCTATATTGCAGATGGTACCAAGGCTATGTCCTATTCAAAGGATAGTTTGGTGAAGTTAGGTTATAAAGGGACTTCACAAAATGGAAATGTCCATCATTATGGTTTACCAGACAATAGTATAGGTGTATCGGTAAAGGTTTATAGCGAAAGAAATTCCAATGCTGCATTTGATAATTTTACTAGTACTCACACAATTGAATTTTACCATGATGGGAATACGGCCAATAAGGCAATTGTAGTTCGACTGACGGAGAGGAAAAAGTACCAAACGAACGGACTGTACTATAATGGTATGAGTGTTAAGTATAGAAATCCAGTTCTGGGCAACGGAAGAACAAGAAATATTTATCGTCGTGAAGGAGATACAGCCTCACGAGGTGGTGCTTATCCTGTAGATTGGTATAGCCTGAAATTGAAAAAAGTTACGAATGAAAATGGTCAAAAACGTCCACTAGCAGGTGCAGTTTTAACACTGTATAGAGGGACTGAGCCGTATCGAACTGCAGTTTCTGATGATGATGGGAATATTCAGTTTTCAGAGATAGCTGCCGGTACTTATACCTTTAGAGAAACGCAAGCGCCATCTGGCTATATCTTAGACCCGACAGAGCACAAGATTGTCATCACCAATAGTCAAAACATTACCATTGATGGCAAACAATACGATGTCAATAGTCCAACAGAAGTTGTCAATACCAAGCCAACTACACTGCAAATCAATAAGTTTGAGCTTGGTGAAAGCCAGCCACTAAAAGGTGCGGTCTTCAGACTTAAGAGCAAAAATGGTGGCAATTATGACATTACTATAGGTGATGTGATTCTTGCGAGTCAATTCATGTTCTCTAACCTCACAAAAGGGACCTATACCTTGACAGAGACAAAAGCTCCAGCAGGCTATAAAACGATTTCTCCAATAGATATTGAAGTCTATGAAGAGAATGGAGAGCTGAAAATACGTAAGTTAACAGATACTGCCAATACTCAGACAGGAGCCATCGAAGTTGTCAACGGTAACTTTAGCATCAATGTTGTGGATGAGGACTTCAGTACCGAGTTTACCAAGGTAAACGAGCAAGGTCAGCCACTCGCTGATGCAGTGTTTGAACTTCGTCAGATGACCCAAACAGGCTACAAACGAGTGTTGACAGGGTTGACCTCAAATGCACAAGGGAAACTCCGAGTAGATCACCTGCAAGGTGGGACAACCTATGAACTCTGGGAAACCAGCGCACCATCAGGTTATAGCAAGCTAACCACAGCTGCCGCTCGATTCACCGTTTCTGACACAGGTACGATTACCTTTGCATCAGGAGGCAGTCAAATCACTAACCGCCCTCCAACTTATAAGGTGAAAGTGCAGAAAGTAGATGCACTGACTGGACAAAAAGTAACTGTGCAGACCCGCATCGGTATCACTGATAGCCAAGGAAATGTCATTGATAGACAAATTTCAAACTTTACCAATGGAGAAGTAAGTTTCCCTAAAAACTTTGCCCCAGGAACATACTACATCAAAGAAGAAACAACTCCGTCTGGCTATATCGGCTTATCAGGTTTGGTACCATTTACCATTCGGGCAGATGGTGTAGTGGAAGTTTCTAGTGATTATCTTGAAGGTATTGACGTGACGACGAGCTCACCAGATACGATTACGATAAAAGTAAAGAACTATCCACTCGGAAAATTCAAAGTTAGCAAGCGTGTCAAAGGGATTAGTGATTTGACCAATCTTATCACTGGGCAAATGACCTTTACGTTGACCAAGAATGATGATCCAAATGTCACCATCGTCAAACAGCAAGCTGCTAACCAAGACTTTGTCTTTGAAAACCTCCAGCCTGGGGTCTATACTCTGATAGAAACCCAAGCCCCATCTGGCTACATTAAATCGACAGAAACGTACACGATTCATGTTGATAGAGATGGCAGTGTGCGCTTCTATCCTAATTCAGACACTAGTAGCCACACAGCAAGCGACTTGCGTGTGATAAAATCGGCAGAGATTGCTAGTGCCCCTACCTATGGCTCTAATACAGATGATAAATCTCTTGATGGAAATCTAACCACTGGAGCCTTGTACCAACTTCCAAGTTCAACCTTGAATGAAGGTCAATGGTGGGGAGTAGATTTAGGTTCGGTTCAACGCGTGACACAAATCCTCTTTGCGCAAGGTAAAAATGCTACAGATGGTAGTGACCGTGACAAGATGGATAGCTATACCCTTGAGTATTCATCAGATGGCATCACCTACCAATCACTCGGTGATTTCACAACGCTTGACCTTACTCAATCGGTAGATATCTATGCACGATACATTCGTGTACGAAATCTACAGACAGGAACAGGTAGATGGTTGGGAATCAAAGACCTGCAGGTAAGTGTTCGAGATGCTACCCAAACGATTGACGCAGGTAGAAGTAATGATACAGCCAATATTATTAAAATCGGTAACATCGAAAATCCAGAGTTCAAAATTGAGAAGGTTGATAGCAATAACACCCAAATCTCAAAACCTGTCACCTTTAAGCTCTACAAAGTTGACGATAGTACAACAGCTGATACTGTATCAAGTGTTACTCTTAATGACAGCAACCTTGTGCAAACCTTGAACTTCACAGGTCAAAGTAGCATGACTAGGTTAACTGCGACAGCGCTTGGTAAATATGTTCTTGTGGAAACGCAGGCACCAGAAGGCTATGACGGTTTGAATGGACCGGCCTTACTAGAGTTGTACGAAGCAACGCAGGCTTATGCAGTAACGCAACAGAAAGCTGTGACACGTTTTAGAGTTTTAAGTCAAACGAATTCGGTCAGCGTAACAGATTTACCAGCTGTTAGCGGAGTTCTTGCGAACGCTATTAGCATTAAAGTAAAAAATACGCAAAAAAGCTATAACTTTAAAGTCATCAAGAAAGACTCGACGACAGATGCTGGACTGGATGCTCGCTTCGAACTTTATCGTGAAAATGGTAGTCGTGTCGATGCCGGAAATACGACGTCGTCTGGTGAGAACCTTGTCTTCCGCAATCTCAATCCTGGTGTTTATGTCCTCAAAGAGGTACGGACACCAAGCAATTACAATGGAATTGCGGATATTAAGGTACAGATTGCTGCCAATGGAACACTAACCGTTCTTGAAGGACCAGCAGAACTCTTGACGACTAGCAATGCAGATGAAAATCGAGAAATCCGCCTGACTGTAAAAAACGTTCCATTCCTTGAGATGAGCGTTCAAAAACTGAAAAAAGCGACAGGTGTCAGTCTGGCAGGCGTTCGATTGAAAATAACTGCACTGGATCAAACACCTGCTCCAAACTTTAAAGATGTGACATGGCATCAAAATAATTATAGTGGTGTTTTTACTCCAACTGCTAAGACAGTAGAATGGACGACACGAGCTGATGGAGATGCAGTCTTCTTGCTTCCACAGGGGCGCTATAGATTGGAAGAAATCAGTGCACCAAGTGGTTACAAGCAGTTAGAAGCATTTACATTTACTGTTAATGCTTCCAATCAGATTGTACTTGGGGTGGATGCCCCTGCAGACTTAGTGGGGACTACAACCAAGGATAACCGTTTGTCTATCGTTCTTAAAAATGAGTTTGAGAAGAAAATCAAGGTTAAGAAAATAGACAAGACCAAACAAACGCTTCTCGCAGGAGCCAAGTTCAAACTCTTTGCTTCTGACCAAACAACCCAGATAGGGGACGAAAAGACAACAAATAGCCAAGGTATTCTTGAATTTACTGTTACCGATGCAGGTACCTACTATCTCCAAGAAAGCCAATCACCGACAGGGTATGTGACCAACGGTAAAAAGTACAAACTGGTGGTTGCAGAAGATGGTAGCGTAACGACAGATAATGGAGATGACAACTTTGCTATCGGTGACATTGATGCGACGGATCGCTCAACAACGATTACCGTTAAAAATGAACGTCGTAGCATCAAAGTGAAGAAACGGGACTACCATAATCCAACGACTGGATTGAACGCTCGATTTGAACTCTTTACAGAGGATAATCGACCTGTAGTCATTGATGGTGTCGGCATGAAAGGCACTACCAGCAATGCTGACAACAGTATTACCTTCTCGAACCTGCCAGTCGGTATTTATATCTTGAAAGAGACAGTCGTTCCAACCGGTGGTTATAGACCGACCACTGAGTTGCGAGACATTAAATTCGAGATCCAAGCAGATGGAAGTCTGAGACTCATAGACTTTGATTCGAATATGGTAACGGTTGATGTGTCACAAGGGGCTACCCTTGAGATAACCATCAAGAACTTCAAGCAATTCAAGTTCCGACTCCAAAAATCGGATAGTCGTAATGATAATCAACTCCTAGACGGAGCAACATTCAAGATTTATAGCGATTCGAACAATGATGGAGTTAAAGATGCTGAAATTGCTAGTGGTACAACTGCAAATGGTATATTCGAAACACCACTAAGTTTTGGTTACTATATCTTGGAAGAAACAGCTGCTCCAACAGGCTATCAACTAAATCCGAAACAATATCGTTTCCAGATTAACCATGATGGTACGACTTATCTTCATAATGGAGATGATCAAGTTAGCCTAGCTCAAAGAGCGAATGGGGCGAATGTTGTCCTCTTCACCATGAAGAACACACGCTCGACCACATCCATCAAACTAGCCAAGCGCTCTTACCGTGATCCAAATCAACGGTTAGAAGCCCAGTTTGAGCTAAGAGAAGGTGATAATCCTGCCTCAGCCGTTGTCAAAACAACGACGACCACAGGTGATGAAGTGAGCTTTGACCAATTGGCTTTAGGGAAAACCTATATCCTGAAAGAAACGGTAGCTCCAGAGGGCTATCAAAAGATCGAAAAAGAATTCCATATCGATATAGGTGCAGATGGCACGATTACCATTCGAGATGGTGGTGACCTCGTCAGTCTGGACGATATGGATCCTCACCTGATTGTCGTGAAAAACCTCCGCAAAGGAGAATATCCGCAAACAGGTGGAATGGGCGCAATCCCATATATTGCATTAGGGGGGGTGATGATGTTAGTAGCTTTAGCCGTTGAGTTACGTCGAAAAAACATTATATAGTACCTAATGCACATAAGATGAAAAATAGGAGAACATTCATGAAAAAAATGACGAAATTATTTTCAGTGTTTGCCACGCTATTGACAGTGCTTGGCACGCTGGTAAGTCTTGCTCCAGTAGCTCATGCGGCTACGCAAGAAACAACAGTTATCGTTCATAAAGTCGTAATGGACGAAACAGCATTTAATGATTTTGAATACCAAGAAGATTTTGATAAGTACAACGGGAATCAGATTGATGACTTGAAGGAGTACTTTAACACGCAATCTGCTACTGAAGTTAAAGATGTAAGATTCAAAGTCTGGAAAAAAGTAGAAGCAGGAACAACAGCAACTACTGAGACTAAGACAGGTGCTAATCTTGGTATAGCAGATGATAACGATAATTATCAACTTGATCCAACTTATCCAAATGGCGTACTTACAACAACTAATGGTGCAGAATTCACTCTAGCGAATGGTACTTACATCTTCGTTGAGGACAAAGAAAACTCACCATACTACAATGGTCAAAAAGAATTGACTGGTATGAAAGCTGTTCCATTCAAACTGGTCTTGCCACAAGCAAAAACAGATGGTACAGGTTACTTTGATAAAAAAACTCCTCTTCACGTTTATCCAAAGAATACTGAAAATCAACCAACTATTGACAAGACATTTGGAGACGGAAAAAAAGAACAAAAAGATGTAAACATCGGCGATCGTATCGATTATAAGATTACAACAACTGTTCCTAAAGACTCAGCGTACAAGACATTCGCTTGGGAAGATACCATGGTTGCAGGTCTTGACTTCACACTTGACTCATTAAAGATTGTTGCAACTGAGGGCACTTGGACAAAAGATACAGACTACGAACTAGTCCAAACAAAACGTGGTTTTACTGCTAAACTAACGACTACTGGTCTTACAAAATTAGAAAATGCTGCGAAAGCAGGTGAAGTAACCTTTACGTTAACCTACAATGCTACCTTGAACGACTCAGCTGCTGTTGATACAGGTATCCCTAACCAAGTTAAATTGATTTACGGTAACCGTCCAAGCGAGTTCACTGAGCCAAAATCAACTAAACCATCAAATAAACAGATTGTTATTAATAAAACTTGGGGTGAGGGCGTAGTCAAAGTTCCGGTTGAGTTCGGTGTTTATGAAAAAGAAACTGGTAAATTAGTTACGAAAGTTACACTTGGGGTAGATTCTTCGTCTGTTACAGTATCGGACCTTGACGACTCTAAAGACTACATCGTCATCGAGGAAACTAGCGTTCCTGGTTCGCTTCCTAACTACTCAAATGGTGATTTGGGTGTAATCAACGTAAACAACAAAAAGAACCCTAACCCAAATCCACTGACACCAGAAGATCCAAAAGTGATCACGTATGGTAAACGCTTTGTGAAAACAGATGATGCTGCCGTTAAGGATGATGCTAAAAAATTGACTGGCGCAGGATTCGTAGTGACAAACGTTGATGGTAAATTCCTTGCTTTGAAAGATACAACAACGCAAGCAGAAGCAATCACGAAATATGAAGATGCAGAAGAAGCATACGTAACAGCTGTAAAAAATAATCAAACAGACAACCTTGATACCTTGAAAGCTGCTCGTGATGCTGCATACGAAGCAATGAACATGCAGTGGGAATGGGTAACAGCTCAAGATAAAGCCTTCACATTTGTATCATCAGCAGACGGTAAGTTCGAAGTCAAAGGTCTAGCGGCTGGTACTTACAACCTTGTCGAAACCAAGGCACCAGATGGATATGCATTATTAACTACACCAATCGAATTTGTAGTTGGTGCTAATAGCTGGACAACAGCTACAGATACACCAATTGAAGGTCATCAACGCGTAGAAAACAAAAAAGTAACCATCCCACAAACGGGTGGTATCGGTACAGTTGTATTTACAGTTGTAGGTTTGAGTGCAATGGTATTTGCCTTCATCGCTTTGAAAAAACGCCAATCTGAAGAAGAAGCCTAATTCATACTAGAAAAGGAGGGACAGATGAGACGACTGATACAGCTGATAAGTTGTTTTATAGCAGTTATATGTGTACTATCACTGCCCTCACTTTCACTCCAAGCACAAGACTCCTTTGATGTTCAGGTTCATATTCCTCTTCCAGACGGAATAGATGCCAGTCAAGTGTCAACCGGCTTGGAGGCTTGGTATATTGCTGCAGAAGAGCCAGCCTCTTCTGGACAGTTGGCAGATACTTTATATGAAAAAAGTCGGTCAGAATTAACACAGCACTATGGTGAGCCAATTTCCTCACTGGCTCTCACTTCAGATGGTCAAGCCAGCTTTCAGGGCTTGGCTAAGGGATGGTATTACGTTCGACAAGTAGGGACTCCTACAAAACTCGAAGTCATTCCATTCGTCATGAAGGTAGATGGAAGTGTGTCGAAGATTGAGGCAAAAGTCAGAAGACCAAGCAAGGAAACCGGCAGTAAAACCTTTCTGAAGGTCTCAACAAGCACCGCTCCCTTATCAGGGGCAGAGTTTGTAGTCCTTGAGGAAGTGAACGGAGAATTGAAGGAAGTGATAGTCGACGGCAATTCTTATCATGTCACTTCAGGCTCAGATGGTCGTTTTCAAGTAGGTCCTCTTCCTTATGGTCGTTATTACCTAAAGGAGGTGCAGGCGCCTACAGGGTATCTTCTGTCTCTCGATACGATACCGTTCGAGATTAGCTCGGATTCCCATGTTTCTGAGATTGTAAAAATCAAGAACAAGCCCATCACACCGCCCGGTATTGAGATTCCATATACAGGGAATGCGGTGGTCATAGCGGTTTTATCGCTAGGCATTATCCTCTTCTTGCTGGGCTATCGTTTGGTTACTTATACGAAACGATAGTGCCTGACAGGCTACGAATAAAGGAAAAATCTCATTGTCAGGTTGAATCTGTGGCAATGGGATTTTTTCGGTTTAAAGGAGAGGCCTTGCCCATACTATGCGAGGGGGGGGTGTGGTATAATATAGGGTGAGAAACAGTCTTATATCGTCATTTAGTTTTTCTTTTATTACTTCGTTGACTCGCTTTGTCTAACTCCAGTTATGCCAGCGGCTCGCTATCTAGTACTAAAAGTAAACTAAAAGACTATATATCGTCATTTAGTTTTTCTTTTATTACTTCGTTGACTCGCTTTGTCTAACTCCAGTTATGCCAGCGGCTCGCTA
>NZ_JARQOZ010000040.1:12991-17359 GCF_046032115.1 Streptococcus suis
TCTAGTACTAAAAGTGAACTAAAGGACTATACTCCTCGAAAATCAACAGTATCCGTTGTCAAGAACTTATCAACAAGTCTTTGTCTTCGGTTTGGGTTTTCGTTGAGTATAGACTGAAAAAACTCTAGAAGATTCAACGTGTGTTCACAAAGTTGAAGGAAAGACGATGCAAGATGCTTGCAGTGGCATCATAACAAAAAATGTAGAAAAGCCATGAAAAAAAATAAGAATCAAATACAAAAAAAGTCAGATAAAGTGACAAAGAAAAAAAAGAAGAGTAACCTCCCGTTTTATCTAGTATTTTTAATCGGACTGGGGATTTTACTCTATCCACATATTTCCAATTTTTATTATCGGTACGAGGCTGATCAACTAACGACTTCTTTCGATCAAGAAAAACAAAACTTAACGACCAAAGAGGTTCAAGAACGGATGGATTTGGCTCGAGCTTTTAATGAAAGCTTGAATAATGTGGTCTCTGAAGACCCCTATACCAAATCACGTCATGAAGCTGGACGGGCGGAGTATGCACGGATGTTGGAATTGCATGAAAAGATAGGCTATGTTGAAATTCCAAAAATTGATGTAAAAATACCTATTTATGCAGGAACCTCTGAAACCGTATTACAAAAAGGTGTCGGTCACTTAGAAGGAACTTCTTTACCGGTTGGGGGAAGTGATACGCATACAGTCTTAACTGCTCATACAGGTTTGCCGAAAGCTCGCCTATTTACGGACTTAACCAAGGTAAAAATCGGCGATACTTTCTATATTCACAATATTGCAGAAACGTTAGCTTATAAAGTAGACCAAATATTGGTTGTTGAGCCAACTCAGTTTGACGAACTTTTGATAAAACCTGGGCAGGATTATGCGACGTTATTAACTTGTACACCTTATATGGTAAATACACACCGTTTATTGGTTCGTGGTCATCGTGTTCCTTACGTTGCGGAAGACCATCTTAAAGCAGCTGAAAATGTAGAGAAGCGTATTCTTATCCGTTATCTTCTGTATGCTTTGGGAATGTTGGTGATTATTTTGTTGATTATCTTATTTACAAGAAGACGGAAAAAGAAAAAGCAGGTAGAGAAGTTTGAGAATGATAAAACGCTTACAACATAAAACGAAAAAGGGGAAATCCAAACAATCCATACTCCTGAAACTCCTATTTCTCTTTGGTTTAATAGTGACACTGTATCCTTGGATTTCACAGTTTTACTATCGCTATGATTCTAATCGTGAAATTCAGTCGT
This sequence comes from Streptococcus suis, assembly GCF_046032115.1. Lineage (GTDB taxonomy): Bacteria > Bacillota > Bacilli > Lactobacillales > Streptococcaceae > Streptococcus > Streptococcus suis_AJ. The sequence goes on from NZ_JARQOZ010000040.1 coordinate 14,248, forward strand.
TTTATGAACAAGCCCAACAGTTACCGAGTGAGGAAGTTTTAAAAAGATTGGAATATGCTAGGGCCTATAACCAGACATTGGACCCTCGCAAGCTGCAAGATCCCTACACAGAGGAAGAAAAAGCTGGAGTTGCAGAATATGCGCGCATGCTTGAGGTTAAGGAAAAAATTGGTTTTGTGGAAATTCCAAAAATCAATGAGCGGATTCCCATTTATGCTGGGACAACTGAATATGTATTACAAAAAGGGGCCGGACACTTAGAGGGGTCGTCATTGCCGGTTGGTGGTGAAAGTACTCACACTGTCATAACAGCCCATCGTGGTTTGCCCAATGCTTCCCTGTTTACCAACCTCGATCGTCTCAAAGTCGGGGATCAGTTTTACATTCATAACATAGCAGAAACACTAGCTTATGAGGTGGATCAAATCTTAGTTGTTGAGCCGAGTGACTTCGATCCTGTCTTGGTACAGGCTGGAAAAGACTATGCTACTTTATTGACCTGTACACCGTATATGATCAACAGTCATCGTTTGTTGGTGCGTGGGCACCGTGTTCCTTACGAGCCTGAAGTTGCCAAAAATGAAAAACCAGTATTCTTTTTGGATATGCTAACGCTATCCTACTTAATAGCTTTACTGATTATACTAGTGATTGTTGCGATCCTCTATCTTCGCCGTAGGAAGAAGAATCGGAAGGTAAAAGTGAAATGATGAAAAAAATTGGCTACATTCTCATGCTGATTGGCTTATTACTGCCGTTAGTCTTACTGACGAATATGTCTTTGCATGAGTTTCAGACCTATCGACACTATCAGTCCTACCAAAGCCGTTCGACATCATTTTCGTCAGAGCAAAAAGCGGCAATTGATACTTATGAAGAACAAATCAGTAGCGGAGATATCCCAACAATTGACCCTTTTGCAGAAAAGAATAGTTCGGATAGTAATTCTGTTGTTGTTCCCGCTTTGGAAGGTGGTGTGATTGGTTATCTGAGCGTTCCAAGTATTGAAATTCGCCAGCCGATTTATATCGGAGCCACAGCCCAGCATTTAAATGATGGAGTCGCTTCTGTTATTGGAACGGATTTGCCAGTCGGTGGAATCGGTCGTCGAAGTGTTATCGCAGGCCATCGTAGTTGGTATACTGATTTAAGATTCTTTCGACTATCGGAACTAAAAGAGGGAGATAGGATTTTCATTGAAATCGGTGGGACAACACTGACGTATTTGGTCAAAAATACAGAAGTCATTAAGGCGACCGATTGGCAAAAATTATTGCCTGTTGAAAATCAGGATATGGTAACGCTGTTGACATGTGATCCGTTAGTTCCTCCTTTTGACTATCGCTTGTTGGTAAATGCTTATCGAGAACCTGATGTAAGTGAAGCCGTGAAAGAAGAAGTAACGGGTCAAGAAAATAAAGACGAGATAAAGCAGTATGAAAATAGCTCAATTAGTAGTGTGCTTTACATAACTGTTCTGGGGTGGCTTCTGTTTCTGTATATCTTGTATTGTTTTATTAAGTTATTAACTAAGACTTCATGTCAGGGGCTTCGATAGCATCGTCGATTGTAGCGGATGCAGCGTACTTTTATTGCCACGGATTCGCCAAATGACACCACCAGAAGGCGTGACTAGGATGGATTTGCTGAGAATCATTTTGATGAATACTGCTACCCCTTTGATTGATGTTCTAGATTCATCTGGGCATGCTTTGGAAAATTCTCCGAGACGACAAGGTGCTGGTCTGTTGCAGATTGATAGAGCCTTTGAAACAGATGTGATTCTTCACCACCGTCTAAAAGGAGGGGTGGAATTAAAAGAAATAGGGCGTGAGACAGAATTTGAGGTAACCTTGGAAAATCTTGAAAACCAACAAAGAAGCTTTGCTATTTCATCTGGGAAAGTATTGACTAGTCAAGATGTTCCTATTGATAGGATAGGGCGTTCTGGAAAAGTAGTTAAAGAGATTCATGCGACAGAAATCAAGGGCTCGAGTATTCATCTTTCTGAGCAATCCATTCAACTGGGTCCGAAAGAGAAGAAAACTATTCGCCTGAGATTGGATGCAGGAGAAGCGAAAGACCAGTTTGCAGAAGGGGATATTTACTTCCAATCATTGACGGAGGGGCAGCCTGACATCAGCATACCTTATTTTGGCTTTGTTGGGGACTGGTCAAAAGAATGTGGCTTTCAGATTGTGGAATTTTTCAATCCTGCCCATCCAATGGAACATGTGCCTAATTTTCCAGACGTAGAATTGTTCATCTGTTTTGAAAAACGGATGAAATAGGGAGTGAGAAAGAACTCGACTAGTCTAAAAAAGAGTTCGTCTTCTCACCCCCGCACAGCTCAAACTGTCTGGGAGACAGTTTGAGGTTGGAGATAAGGCGAACTCAGTTCGTATCAGTCATAGTGGTCAGATTTGGAGTGTAAAACACGAATAAATCTGCCAATCAACCACTGCGCTGAGATGTTGACACGAACTCTGAGAAGAGGTGCTGGGCTGCTTGCTCGCCTCTTTAGCAAGTAGAAAGGAAATATATGAATCAAACCATAGCTGTTGTTTTCGGAACCTTTGCCCCCATGCACAAGGGACATTTGGATTTGATCGAGCGAGCAAAGTTGGCCTGTGGTCAGGTTTGTGTGGTCGTGTCTGGTTATGATAAGGATCGTGGTGACTTGATTGGTTTAGATTTGACCAAACGATTTCAATTTGCTCAAGAGCAGTTTGAGGGTGATGATTTGGTCAGAGTTCGTGCCTTGGATGAAACAGACTTGCCTCCCTATCCAGATGGCTGGGACCTTTGGCTAGACAGCTTGCTTGGTCTATTGTACTTGTCTGAACATCAAGTACCAGTCTTCTATGTGTCTGAGGAAGAATACGCTCAGGAACTGCAAAATCGAGGCTATCAAGCTCATTTCAGTCCTAGAAAATTTGGTATATCAGCGACCCTCATTCGCGAGAATCCAGAGAAGTATCGAGACTACATTGCCCCTGCCTTTGTTGACTTTTTTGCTGAGCAGGAATAATGTAATTATAGTTGTTTAGTTTTTATTTGATGTATGATAAAATAGACTTATGACTTACGGAATTGATTTTAGAAAACGCGT
>NZ_JARQOZ010000041.1:0-16089 GCF_046032115.1 Streptococcus suis
TTTTTAGTGTACCCTGTTTTCTAAAAAAACAACTAGAATTTTCTCAACTTTCTATTGACTTTTTACCACTAGACTTAAAGATACATACTTCTTTCCTGATAGGTTAACGTTACCTCATTTGCAGCGCATATCTCTCCATCTATTTGCAATAATAATTTTTCTTTTGATTTTAAAACTACATCTACCCCTGTTAAATGCTGAATTGTATGAGAAGATTCATGCCTCTTCGTTAATAAGGCTAACAATGATTGTAGACGTTGGTAGAAATTTCCATTTTTGAAGTAAACAATATCTACTTCCTTCTTTTTAGCACTTGCTGTTGGCCATATCATGATTCCTCCACCAAAATAAAGACTATTTGCTACAGAAATAAAAAAGAGATTATCTAACTGATAAGATTTTTCATCAAGAGTTAATTCTAAGTTTATAGCTTGTTTTGAAAATAATGTTTTAATACCAAAGAATAGATAAGTTAACTTCCCAAGTTTTACCTTGTTCAGAATTTTTTCAAAATTGAATTCGTTGAACCATTGATAACTTGAGCTGCAAAGCCAAAATCCATACTGTTTACAACCGTTCCGTATGAACTGTTTAAAACATATATCCGACTTGTTTTTCCCTCTAAAATGGCATCTACACTTCTATAGAGCGATGTTATATTCATTGCTTTTGCAAAATCATTTCCAGATCCTGTTGGATAATAAGCAAACGGTAGACTAGCTGACCAAAAACGCAAGGCTTTAGATAGGGTGCCGTCTCCGCCTAAAATCATTAATTGGTCTTCACTACTGACAAACTCCTTTAAAATAGCCTCTATTTGACTTTTTTCATCCTCAGGCCCAACTGTCATAAAAATGTTAACTGCAAGCTGTGGATAACTTTCTTTTATTTTGAATATGATGTGTTCAGCAGTATGGCTACCAGCATTAGGATTAGCTAATATATATAACGTCATTTATTCCCCATCACTAAATATATAAAAATAAGCTAGGTGCTATTTTTTAGTATAACATAAAAACGGCTAGTTTAGCCGTTCTTAATATTATTTAGTTGGTACGAACTGGTGTAACCAATTGAATAAAATCTTCCCCTTCATTATTGGGAATCAATGTAAATGGACGGACAGAAGAGATAAAGCTAATTTTCACTTGTTCACTAGTTGTGGCTTTCAATGCTTCTATCAAGTAAGTTGGGTTAAAGCTGATTACTAAGTCTTCACCTGATACTTCTACAGTATCTAATTCCTCATTCACACGTCCAACTTCTGGAGAATTTACATGAGCCGATACAACATTATTAGCAATTTCTAGTTTTACTGTACCATTTTGGGTTGCATTTGAAAGAAGACGAGCACGCTCCATCGAGTGACGAAGATTTGCAGTATCAAAAATTGCAGTTGTTTTAAACTCAGTTGGAATTAAGCGGTCGGTATCAGGGTAGGTACCTTCTAATAAGCGTGTATAGAAGCTAATATGCTCGCTTCTGAAAAGGATTTGATTATTTGAAAAGAAGACTTCTACTGTTTCAATATCATCTGTAAAAACTGCAGTAAATTCACGGAGAGAACGACTTGGAATAACAACATTAAAATCATCACCAGAGGTATCAAGGACCAATTTTCGTTGGCTCATACGGTGTGAATCTGTTGCAACAGTTTTTAGATTTTTATTTTCTGTTAAAACAAAATGAACACCTGTAAGAATAGGACGACTTTCTTGTGTAGAAGCTGCAAATGCTGTTTCATTAATTGTTTGTTTTAATACTTTGGTTTCTAACACCAATGGTTTTGAAGTTGGAACTTCCTGTAAACGAGGATACTGTTCTGCTTCTTTTCCCTTTAATGTAATTTCAGACTTACCACTTGTCAAAACGATTTGCTTTTGTTCAATTTCATTGAAGTCAAGGACCAAATCCGGCATGCTGGATACGACATTAATAAAGAAACCAGCTTCTAAGAGAATGGAACCTGGAGAACTGATCAAAAGTCCTGCATTTTCATCTTGAATAGAAATAAAATGTTCAATCGAGATTTGTCCATTTGAACCAGTTAAAGTGATTCCTTCACTAGTTACTGTAATTTTTACTGTTGAAAGAATTGGAATAGCATTTTTTGTACTGATTGCTCGTTTAGTAATACTAAGTGCTTGTAGAAATATATTTTTATTAATAGAAAATTGAATCATGGATTCTCCTTTATTTATTATCTATAAGGTTAATAGTAATAGTAGTCTCTGTGTATTCTGTGGAAAAGTGATGAAAGACCAATAAAATTGCGGAAATTAACTTGTTCACAACTTGTGGAAAAAACAGAAGTTTTTTTTAAAGTTATACACAGGTTAACGAAGTTTATTTTTTATACTGGTAATCTCTATTTCTAAATTCTCATCATCCAAGAGGAGGGTTTTTATTTTATTGTATGCATGCATAACGGTTGTATGGTCTCGATTACCAAATTCTTTCCCAATTTTTGGAAGGGAATTGTCTGTCATTTCACGTGCTAAAAACATAGCAACTTGTCGCGCGTGAACGATATGTTGAACACGCTTAGAACCCTTTAATTCTTTCAAGCTGACACCGTAGAAATTTCCCACTTCGGTTTGGATTTTCTCAATAGGAATAACCATATTTTGTGGATTTGTTTGTTTTCTTGATCGAATAGCCTCAGCAGCAACCTCGACACTTATCTCAGACAGTTGACGCATAGTGGCTATCAAATGGATATCTTTTAAGGCACCTTCAAGGTCACGTACGTTCGAATCAAATTGCCCAGCTAGATAGGATAGCGTCTCATTTGTAAAGTTGTAAGGCAGGTTCTCGCACTTGTTACGTAAAATTGCGATACGTGTTTCAAAATCAGGTGGAGTGATTTCACTGGTTAACCCCCATTTGAAACGTGTTACTAGTCTTTCTTCCAAATTGTCTAAGTGATCGGGATTACGGTCGCTTGTGAGTACAATCTGCTTATTTTTTTCATGAAGCGCATTAAAAGTATGGAAAAATTCTTCCTGTGTTGTTGCTTTATTACGGAGAGACTGAATGTCATCAATTAGAAGTAAGTCCAGATTGCGATAGGTTTTTTTGAAACTTTCCATATCATTGAGACGGAGGTGTTCTAAAAATTCATTGATGAATGTTTCCGATGAGACATATTTTATCCTTGCCTGGGGATTATCGGCTAGAACCTTATTTCCAATCGCATTTAAAATATGAGTTTTTCCAAGACCAGGACCACCAAAAATGAATAAGGGATTGTAGAGCTCACCTAGGTTATCAGATACAGCTAAAGCTGCAGCCTTTGCCCAGTGATTATTGTCTCCTTGTACAAAATTAGCAAAGGTGTACTGGGATTTTATGTCAGAATGAACCGGTTTAAAAGTTTCCTGAGGCGTAGCCGGCTCAGGTGTCTGTACCTGGTGAACCACTGAACTTCTTGCGTTTGTAATGCTCTTAATCTCCTGTTCATCCTCTGTAAATTGATATTGGATGGCAAGAGGCTCTCCGTAGATTTCAAAACTAGCGGCAATCATTAACTCTTCGAAGTTTTTTTCCCAGAAATCTTTTTTAAATGGACGATTTAAGAAAATATTGGCAACTTGCTGGTTGATTCCGAGTAATTTTGCATCAGCGACATAAAAATCATAAATAGATGGCTTAAAATTTACTTTTGCCAATTCAATAAATCGTTGCCAAAAAAGTTGTTCTTGGTTCATATTTTCCCCCTTTCACATTATATTCGTTAGAATAGTGTACCATAAAAAATAAAAGTTTTCCACAGATAATTTTAAAAATCCACACTGTTAAGAAAAGTTTTCCACAAGATGTGAATAAAAGTCAGAACCTTTGCTGGTCCTGACTTTTTGTAATGATTTTAGTGTGGAAAAGAGTGTTTATAAAAATAAATTGTAAACAAGTCTATTTAAAATTGTTGATAATTCTTTCGAATTCATCGAGGTCATTAAAGCTAATTCGAATTTCTCCGCTCCCGTTTTTCTTCTTGAGAATTTTTGTAGCTGTTCCAAGAGTTTTACTGAGTGAATCTTCCTGTTCTTTTAAAAATTGGTCGCGTTGTTTAAGCTTGGTGTGTTTTTTCTTATTTGCAGCTATTAATTTTTCAAGCGTACGCACACTTAAATCTTTTGATAAAATGAGTTGAACCCATTCGGCTTGCTTTTCTTCTGAAAATGACACCAATTGTCGCGCGTGCCCTTGTGAAATTTTTCCTTCTTCTACAGCTTGTTTAGTCTGAGATGATAGATTTAGTAGGCGCAATAAATTACTGATATATGGTCTTGATTTTCCCATGATTTGAGCAACTTCATCATGTGTTAACCCTCTACTAATCAATTTTTGATAAGAGGCTGCTTCTTCTATCGGATTTAAGTTAGAACGCTGCAGATTCTCTATGATAGCCTGATAGAGTAAATCATCATCAGTCAGTTCTTTTACCACTGCTGGTATTGTAGTCAGTCCAGCTAATTGACTGGCTCGCAACCTTCTTTCTCCAGCTAATAATTCATATCCGATAATAGAAGATTTTCTTACAATAATCGGTTGAATTAAGCCATTTTCCTTAATAGATTGAGCGAGCTCAAGTAGCTCCTTTTCATCAAAATGAATTCTTGGCTGATAGGGATTGGGATGGATTTCTGAAATATTTAGTGTACGTAATTCTTCCATATATCCTTATTCTAGCAAAAAAAATGAGACTTTACAATTGTGTAAAGTCTCATTTGTCAATTATTCGCTAAGTTCTTCTGTAGAATGTGTCAACTTAATGTCAACAGTTTGTTTCTGATTATTGCGGTAATAAGTTACAGTGATTGTATCTCCAATTTGATGTTTGTAGAGAGCGCTCTGGAGGTCACTCTTATTTTGAATAGCTTCTCCGTCAATCTCAGTAATAACATCAAAAGTTTCTAATTTTCCATCTGCAGGTAGTCCACTTTGTGTAGAGACAATTACTACACCGGATGTTAATTCCGTATTTGATAATCCAGCTTTTTCCAATTGACTAGTTGACAAGGTCGTCAAGTTAACCATATGAACTCCAAGAGCAGGTCGGCTAACTTTTCCATCTTTTTCAAGTTGATTGATAATAGCTACTGCATCATTTGCAGGAATAGCAAATCCCATCCCTTCCACAGCCACACCAGAGCTACTTACAGAACTTGAGGTGATTTTGCTAGAGGTGATACCAATAACTTGTCCTTGGATATTAATCAATGGTCCACCAGAGTTTCCTGGGTTGATAGCTGTATCGGTTTGAATAGCATTGGTTGAGATTGTTTGTCCGTCTTCTGATTGTGAAGTAACTGTCCGACTTAGGCTGGAAATAATACCTTGAGTAACTGTATTGGCGTAGACGCTACCTAGAGGACTACCAATTGCGATAGCAGTTTCTCCAACTTTAATTGTATCGGAATCAGCAAATTCAGCAACAGTGGTGACTTTATCTGCTGATATTTTTATAACAGCTATATCAGAATAGGTATCGGAACCAACGAGTTCACCGCTGATTTTTTCTCCAGATGCTAAAAGAATATCAATCTTTTCTGCGTTATTAATAACATGCGTATTTGTCACAATATAGGCATATTGACCATCTTTTTTATAGATAACCCCAGACCCCTCTCCAGCAACAGCTAGTTCGTCAGATGATTCAATATTTCCAAAGATAGCACCAAGACTATTGTTGGCTGACTTTTGGTAATTAATAACAGACACAACAGCATTTTGTACTTTCTCTACAGCTTTTGTGGTGGAAGTTTCATTATTGTATTGAACATTGCTGACACTAGTGATAGCAGAATTTGTTTGTTGAACCTGTGGTTGGAAGAAAGAGGCTGATAAGGCCCCGATAAGCCCCCCAAAAAATCCAATTACAAATAGAATCGCAAATTTCAAATATTTTTTCATATAAGGAATCCTTTCCATTTCTTTAATTTTCCTTAAGATTACTCTTGCTTTCTTAATTATAGCTTAAAGTTTTCAAAAATCAATCCACAACCTGTGGATAACTCTGTGAATTATGTGAAAAACTGTAGCCATATCCTGATTTTCTAAAAATATTTTCTGTCGTATGCTTGTGGATATGTTACAATTATTTTATGAAAATAAAATTGATTACCGTTGGAAAATTGAAAGAAAAGTACCTCAAAGAAGGTATTGCAGAATATAGTAAACGATTGGGACGATTTACTAAGTTGGATATGATTGAGCTTCCTGATGAAAAAACACCAGATAAAGCCAGTCAGGCAGAGAATGAACAAATATTAAAAAAAGAAGCCGATAGAATTATGTCTAAAATTGGAGAGCGAGATTTTGTCATTGCCTTAGCGATAGAAGGCAAACAATTTCCATCGGAAGAATTTAGTCAAAAGTTATCTGATATTGCAGTAAATGGATATTCAGATATAACTTTTATCATCGGTGGTAGTTTGGGTCTCGATTCTTGTATTAAAAAAAGAGCTAATTTGTTGATGAGTTTTGGACAGTTGACACTTCCCCATCAACTAATGAAATTAGTTCTCATCGAGCAGATTTATCGTGCATTTATGATTCAGCAGGGAAGCCCATATCATAAGTAGTTTCACGTGAAACAAGGAGTGAAAATGAATCAAAAAGATTATCGTGTTTTTGAGGGATTGAGAATTGCTTGTTCATTAACGTTTATCAGTGGTTATTTAAATGCCTTTACTTTTGTGACTCAGGGTGGTCGCTTTGCTGGTGTACAATCTGGAAATGTTATTTCCCTAGCTTATTTTTTAGCTAAAGGTGACTTTGCGCAGGTAGTTAATTTTTCCATTCCCATTTTATTTTTTGTATTCGGACAATTTTTTACCTACTTAGCAAGAAGGTATTTTGAAAAACAAACATGGTCTTGGCACTTTGGTAGTAGTGTAATGATGTTAGTTCTTATTTTACTAACTATCATTTTCTCACCTATTATGCCTGCGTCTTTTACAATTGCTAGCCTAGCCTTCGTAGCCTCTATTCAAGTAGAAACATTTAGAAGGTTACGAGGTGCTCCGTATGCCAATGTGATGATGACAGGGAATGTCAAAAATGCTGCTTACCTCTGGTTTAAAGGAGTTATTGAAAAAGATTCAGAACTTAGAAAAACAGGTAGAAACATCTTATTGACCATTATAGGGTTTATGCTAGGTGTCATTATATCTACTCACCTATCCTTCCAATTTGAAGAATATGCCCTTATTGGTCTAATTTTGCCAGTTTTATATATTAATTATGAATTATGGCAAGAAAAAAGACCTACTCGAGGTAGGTCTAAATGATTCCAGCAGGATTCGAACCTGCGACCGTTCGCTTAGAAGGCGAATGCTCTATCCAGCTGAGCTATGGAACCTTAACCATTTTATTTTACATTAAACAAAGCACTCTGTCAATACAATAAAAAATCAAAAAAATGTATTGACAAACAAAGTCACATGTATTATACTAGTTATTGTTCTAAAAATGGTCCGTTGGTCAAGGGGTTAAGACACCGCCTTTTCACGGCGGTAACACGGGTTCGAATCCCGTACGGACTATTTCTTCCGCCATAGCTCAGTTGGTAGAGCGCATGACTGTTAATCATGATGTCACAGGTTCGAGCCCTGTTGGCGGAGTAGATAAAGCATAGGAGACCTTGAGAAATCAAGGTTTTTTGTTTTTTACAAGAAAAAAACCGAGAAAGTTTAGGATTCTCGGTTCTTAGAATAATAGTATCCAATGAATTGATAGGAGAAAAATACAAAAACTGCACCCAAAGAAATCAGTAAACCTAGATAGAAACCATTTGGTACAAAGGTTAAAACTAGTTTAGTTTGACCTGGACTTACATCCACTTTCATAAAACCCTCTTGTGCTTTTTGGATTTTGATAGGTTTACCATCAATGGTTGCATTCCATCCTTTATCATAGGGTAAAGTAAGGAGGAGCGAGGCTTCTTTATCGGTTACAAAATCAACGGTTACTTTATTACCATCAGTTTTTGTTACTACTTGTTTTTCTTGGAGAATGGAAATAGCCTGTTGGAAAGCTAATAAGTCCAATCGATAAAATTGTGGTTTATCAAAAGAAACTTGATTATTTTCAGGAAAATATACATCGACTTGAACTTGTACATCTGTAGTAAAGCTCCCCACATTGAAGAAAGAGAAAGCATTATCTAGTGTAAACTCACTTGACTGATTATTGACAGTAATGACAACCTTTTTTTGATTCTCATTTGAGAATGTTAAATTTGGCAAATTTAAGTATACTTGGCTATTTGCAGGTATATTTACTAAGAAAGTTGCCTTTGTAGCATTCTCATTGTCAACTTTGTTGACAGTCATTCGATTGTTCAGTTCAACTGTATTTTGTGAAACAACATCTGATAAAGTGTGGTAGTATTTTTGAGATATCCCTGTTAGTTGATTAAGAAAATTTGTTTGATTATCGAGAGTCAGATTTGTAAAATCGACATCTCTGTAAATCCCTTCAGTCAATAGTGCTAAACCTAGATTAAAACTATTTTCGTAAAGATTAATAGTAGACTGACTCTGATTCAGTGTGAAACCAAACTTATTTGGGTCCGTAGTAGCTAAATTATATTTGATTCCGAATAGGCTATCAGCAATAATTGTATTATTCTGATAACGAAGATTCAAATTGGTACCGTCTGAACGGAAACCAAGCTTATCTAGTACTGAGCTGGAAGCACGATTTCGAATGGAGGAGAATTGAGAAATACCGTTGTAATTGAATTTCATACTATCATTGCCAGTTTGTGGTAATAGACGTTCTATACGATAAAATGAATCAGTTGCAGTCTTTGTAGACTTTACAATACTGTCAATATCTGTCAATTTTTCTTCATAGTTTGATCGGCTAGGAAAATGCCATTCATCAGAAATCCCCTGAACCTGATAATGACTATGTAATCCAAGTTCTAAGAAAGTGAAGAACAATAAAACAATATTAATCCATTTTAAGGATGATTTATAGCGAATCATTGCTACAAAAAGAATGAAGTAGGCTATTAGAAATTCTAGTGTGAGTAGGAAATTTACATCCATTAGAAACTCATAATGATCTCTAAAAATAAAGGTAGAAGCAAAGCAAATGAGTAAAAATGAAACAATCAGAGTAAAATTTTTAATACTTACTTGACGTAGTCGTACCAATGTCTCTGCTGCTAAATAGATAACGGTTATTGATAGAGCCCATGCATAACGATAGAGGAACATGTTTGGCGCATGCATACCTTGCCAAAAAAGATTGAGTGGTTGTAGGTAGAAACTTGAAATAATGAATGTAAAGAATAGAGCATAGGAGAGTTTGACAGTTGGTTTTATTTCTTTTAATGTAAAGAATAATAAAGCGAGTATTAGTGGAACGAGACCAACAGAGATCATGGGAATAGAACCGAATTTTGTTGTATCAAAGCTACCAACTAAGTTTTTTGCAAAGAAGTCCAGATACCAAGAGTCTTCGGTTTTTAGGTTGACAATTTTTGTAAATGTTTCACCGTGAGTTTTTAAATCCAAGTAGGTTGGTAACAACATAAACATGCTGCTTAGAGCAGATAAAATTGACACTATTGTAAAGTTGATAAATCTTTTGATTCTCTGACTATCTATCCATGATAATTGAACCAATGTCCATAATGTTAGAAAAATAGCCACCATATACCCGAAGTAATAGTTTTGGATAAACAAGCATGTTAATGTTATGTAGTAGAGAATCGGCCCCTGTTTTTTTAATAATCGATGCAATCCAAGAAGAATTAGTGGGAGGAGTATAAAAACGTCTAGCCAGTTGTTTATTTCTAATTGACTTGTACTAAAACTCATCAGAGAAAAACTAGTAGCGAGTAATAGTGCCCATTCTTCTTTCAAATTTTTATGGATACCCTTTAGGCTGACATAAGTTGACAATCCAGTCAATCCAAATTTGACAATAGTGACAAGATAGATAGCGTCAGGCATGGATTGTAAATCAAAGAAAAAAACAATCGGCGATAGGAATGAACCAAGATAGTAGGAGGAAAGAGCGTAGAAGTTTAGACCCAAACCACTTGTAAAGGTGTAAAAGAGAGAACCTTCTCCGTGTAAAGCATTTCGTAAAGTTTGATTAAAGATGACATATTGATGAAAGCCATCACTGGCTAGTATAGTGGTATCACTCCCCCACCAGATTCCTTGAAATGCTAAGACGATAGAAATAATGGTCAGCGGAATAAGGAAGGATAAGAGATGATAAATGGATGTTTTTGTAAATATTTTTTTCATAGATTTAAAAGAAAAGGCGAATAAATCGCCTTTTTATTATGCTTTCCAAAGTTCTTGTACTTTAGCTTGTACTTCAGCATTTTCCAAAAATTCATCGTAAGTTTCATCGATTCGGTCGATGACGCCATTTTTTGAAATAACGATGATGTGGTTAGCAAGAGTTTGGATAAATTCGTGGTCATGGCTAGCAAAGATGATAGACTCTTTGAAGGCTTTCAAACCATCGTTCAGACTGGAAATGGATTCCAAGTCCAAGTGATTGGTTGGATCATCTAAGACCAAGACATTGGACTTGAGGAGCATGAGTTTTGATAACATCACGCGCACCTTTTCGCCCCCTGATAAGACGTTGACAGGTTTGTTAACCTCATCGCCAGAGAAGAGCATACGGCCCAAGAAACCGCGCAAGAAGGTATTGTCATCTTCTTCCTTGCTGGCAAATTGACGGAGCCAATCAAGGATAGATTCGTTGGTATCAAAGTCACGAGAATTGTCTTTTGGTAAGTAAGATTGACTAGTCGTCACACCCCATTTGACAGTTCCTTCATATTCAATATCACCCATAAGAGCACGAATGAGAGCAGTTGTTTGGATGTCGTTTTGACCAATAAGAGCAGTCTTGTCACCTGGACGCAGGATAAAGCTGATGTTGTCTAAAATTGTTTCACCGTCGATGACAACTTTTAAGTTTTCAACTGTTAAGAGGTCATTACCGATTTCACGTTCTGATTTGAAGTTGATAAATGGGTACTTACGGCTAGAAGGAATAATTTCCTCCAACTCGATTTTGTCCAACATCTTCTTACGTGAAGTAGCTTGCTTAGACTTAGAGGCATTAGCAGAGAAACGGGCAACGAACTCTTGTAGTTCCTTGATTTTTTCTTCTGCTTTGGCATTACGGTCAGCTTGTAGTTTAGCTGCTAATTCACTAGATTGTTTCCAGAAGTCGTAGTTACCAACGAAAATCTTGATTTTACCGAAGTCTAGGTCGGCCATATGGGTACATACTTTGTTTAAGAAGTGGCGGTCGTGGGACACGACGATAACCGTATTTTCAAAGTCAATCAAGAAATCTTCGAGCCAGTTGATGGATTGGATGTCCAGACCGTTGGTTGGCTCGTCCAAAAGAAGAACGTCAGGCTTACCAAAGAGGGCCTTAGCCAAGAGGACCTTAACCTTCTCACCGTTGGTCAATTCGCTCATGTTTTGGTAGTGGAGGTCTTCTGAAATGTTGAGGTTTTGGAGCAATTGAGAAGCTTCACTTTCAGCTTCCCAGCCACCAAGTTCAGCAAACTCACCTTCTAATTCAGCAGCACGAACACCATCTTCATCAGAAAAATCTTCCTTCATGTAAATAGCATCTTTTTCTTTCATGATGCTGTAAAGTTGCTCGTTCCCCATGATAACAACGTCAATCACGCGCTCATCTTCATAGTCGAAATGGTTCTGACGTAGCACAGAAAGGCGTTCGTCTGGTCCAAGTGAAATATGACCTGTTGATGGCTCGATGTCACCAGCAAGAATTTTTAAAAATGTAGATTTACCGGCCCCGTTTGCACCAATCAAACCGTAGGTATTTCCTGCTGTAAATTTGATATTGACATCGTCAAATAATTTGCGGTCGCTAAAACGAAGCGACACGTCTGATACTGTAAGCATAGTTTCTCCTCTATTTCTGTCTATTAGTTTTATTGTACTAGAAAGAACTTGAATTTTCAATGAATTACATTGGAATCAAAATATCTTCATCATAATGTTTATGGTCTTTTTGAAGACTGAAGCCACGTCCACGCACCTGACTTGCAGGCATAACAACCATAAAGGCAGTTTCATCAATTTCTAATACCGCTGTCTCCAGTTTCTGCATTTCTGGAATAGAGATGGTGGTCATCAACATGCGCTTGTCAACCCCTGTAAAGCCACCGATAATTGGAAATTCTGTAACACCGCGATCAGCAACTTTAGTAATATAGTCTTTAATTTCTTCTGATTTTTGAGAAATAATCATGACATTTCGAGAAGATTGTGTACCAGACATCATGCGGTTGACAATATAAGTAATGGTCATTAGGGCAATAATCGAGTACATAACAGTATCAGTATCGAAGGCAATAAATCCAAGACCAACGATAATACCATCAATAATAGCCATTGTCAGACCTAATGATAAAGGGGTGTACTTGTGAATAAATTGAATAAGAATACCTGTCCCACCAGTAGAAGAATTTCCAAGGAAAACAAGCCCAAGTCCAAAACCTAGGATAATTCCACCGAAAATAGCAGCTAGGAGAGGATTTTCTGTCAAGTTGGGTAAACCTGCTGTCAACTTGATGCAAAGAGGATAAATGACAGCACCATAGACAGTTTTGATAAATACAGATTTTCCTAAGAAAAACCAACAGATGATTAATAAAGGGATGTTACAGTAGAGGACAAAGTCAGACGGACTCCACCCCAGAAGAGCATTGAGTGCGATTGCTAAACCTCCGACACCACCAGATACGATATTATTCTCTAGAAAAAAACTGTTAAATCCAATGGCCATGACAACTGATCCGAGTGTGACAGAGATAAAGTCCTTTATACGTTCTTTCATATATTCTCCTTGGTTAGTGTTATAAAAGCAATTTCTATTATCCCTAATTTAGACAGTATCGTCAAGGCTTTGTCAGCTTGACTTTCTAATTTTTTGCGGTTATAATAGGAATCAATCAGAAGAGTAGTAAGTGGATAATTTTTAGAGAGTTTGTGGTTGGTGGAAACAAACAAGAGTCGCTTATGAATGGACTGAGTGAATAGAATCTGAATAAATAAGGATTCGGCTAGCAGGCCTTATGTGCAAAAAGATGTAAGCTTATTTAATGCTTATAAGTGAGGTGGCACCGTGTCCTTGACGCCCTCGCACAGTTTTCTGTGCGTGGGCTTTTATTATGTAAAAGGAGAATATTTTATGAGTAAACCGATTATCCTAACAGGAGACCGTCCAACAGGCAAATTACATATTGGACATTATGTTGGTTCGTTGAAAAATCGTGTTTTATTACAGGATGCAGGTCAACATGAACTTTTTGTCTTTTTAGCAGACCAACAAGCGTTGACAGATCATGCAAAGGAACCGCAAAAGATTGTTGAATCCGTTGGAAACGTAGCACTAGATTATCTAGCGGCAGGACTTGATCCAGCTAAGACAACGATTTTCATCCAGAGTCAAATTCCTGAATTGGCAGAGTTGACCATGTACTATATGAACTTGGTATCTGTTGCACGTCTAGAACGTAATCCAACTGTAAAAACCGAGATTGCTCAGAAGGGATTTGGCGAAGGAATTCCAGCTGGTTTCTTGGTCTATCCTGTGTCTCAAGCGGCGGACATTACAGCCTTCAAGGCAAATTTTGTCCCTGTTGGAAATGACCAGAAACCGATGATTGAGCAGACTCGTGAAATCGTTCGTAGCTTTAATCATGCTTATCAGACTGATATTTTGGTGGAGCCGGAGGGCATTTATCCTGAAAATGAGGCAGCTGGTCGCTTGCCAGGTTTGGACGGCAATGCTAAGATGTCTAAGTCACTTGGAAATGGTATTTACTTGGCAGATGACATGGATACGCTCAAGAAGAAAGTCATGTCCATGTACACAGATCCAAACCATATTCGTGTAGAAGACCCAGGTCAGATTGAAGGAAATATGGTTTTCCACTATCTTGACGTTTTTGGGCGCGAAGAAGATAAGGCTGAGATTGAGGCTATGAAGGAGCACTATCAACGTGGTGGTTTGGGCGATGTGAAGACCAAACGTTATTTGCTGGACATTTTAGAGAGAGAATTAGGACCAATCCGTGAACGCCGTCTGGAGTTTGCACAGGATATGGGACAGGTCTATGCAATGTTGGAAGCAGGTAGCCAAAAAGCTCGCCAAGTTGCCGCGACAACTCTTGACCAAGTGAAATCTGCTATGGGAATTAACTATTTTAAATAAGGTTAACAATAAAAGAGCAATGTTGAAAAAATGTTGCTTTTTTCATTTAAATCACAGCGAAGTAAAAAACAAACGTTCGATTTTTATAGATAAAACTGAATAGAATTTTCTGAATTTTTAGGAAAGATGATATTAAAGCGAATAATGATTGACAAATGATTTCAAAATGTTATCATAATTAAAATACAAATAGCAATCACGCTACATATTAAATAAGAAAAGAGGAAGAACATGTCAAACTGGGACACTAAATTTTTGAAAAAAGGCTTTACTTTCGACGATGTATTACTTATTCCGGCTGAAAGTCATGTATTACCACATGATATTGATTTAAAAACGCAATTAGCACCAAATTTGACCCTTAATCTTCCGATTATTTCTGCTGCCATGGACACAGTAACAGATAGCAAAATGGCTATCGCTATGGCGCGTGCAGGTGGTTTGGGCGTCATCCATAAGAATATGTCTATCGCAGAGCAGGCAGATGAGGTGCGTAAGGTAAAACGTTCTGAAAATGGAGTCATTATCGATCCATTCTTCTTAACACCAGAACACACCATTGCTGAAGCTGAGAAATTGATGGCTACTTATCGTATTTCCGGTGTGCCAATCGTTGAAACATTAGAAAATCGTAAGTTGGTCGGTATTATCACCAACCGTGATATGCGTTTCATTTCAGATTACTCACAGCCAATTTCGACAAACATGACAAGTGATGAATTGGTGACAGCGCCAGTTGGAACAGATCTTGCGACTGCAGAGGCTATTCTTCACAAGCATCGTATTGAAAAATTGCCATTGGTTGATGAAAATGGTCGTTTGTCAGGCTTGATTACCATCAAAGATATTGAGAAAGTGATTGAGTTCCCAAATGCTGCAAAAGATGAATTTGGTCGTCTATTGGTTGCGGGTGCTGTTGGTGTCACATCTGATACTTTTGAACGTGCAGAAGCTCTCTTTGAAGCAGGTGCAGATGCCATTGTCATCGATACAGCTCATGGTCACTCAGCAGGTGTTCTTCGTAAAATCAAAGAAATCCGTGAACACTTCCCAACTCGTACCTTGATTGCCGGTAACATTGCCACAGCTGAGGGAGCTCGTGCCCTTTATGAAGCAGGCGTTGATGTTGTCAAGGTCGGTATTGGACCAGGTTCAATCTGTACAACACGTGTCATCGCAGGTGTCGGTGTACCACAAGTGACAGCTATCTATGATGCAGCTGGTGTTGCTCGTGAATATGGAAAAACGATTATCGCTGACGGTGGTATCAAGTATTCGGGAGATATTGTCAAGGCACTTGCTGCGGGTGGTCATGCCGTTATGCTTGGTTCTATGTTTGCAGGAACAGATGAAGCACCAGGTGAGACAGAAATCTTCCAAGGTCGTAAGTTCAAGACCTATCGTGGCATGGGCTCTATCGCTGCTATGAAACAAGGTTCAAAAGACCGTTACTTCCAAGCATCTGTAAATGAAGCCAACAAACTTGTTCCAGAAGGAATTGAAGGACGTGTAGCCTATAAAGGTTCTGTTGCAGATATGATTTTCCAAATGGTTGGTGGACTTCGCTCAGGTATGGGTTATGTAGGTGCTGGTAACTTGAATGAATTGCATGAAAATGCTCAGTTCATCGAAATGTCAGGTGCTGGTTTGAAAGAAAGCCATCCACACGATGTTCAAATTACAAACGAAGCTCCAAACTATTCAGTACAGTAAGTCATAACCACCCGTGAAAACGGGTGGCTTGTACACCGGCTGTAAACCGTTTCTCTCCAGCGACGTCTAAAGACGTTCGCTGAACTTCGTTCAGGTTAGTGCTATAATTACTTGACTAATGCC
>NZ_JARQOZ010000042.1:0-15978 GCF_046032115.1 Streptococcus suis
AAAGTGGCTGAGTTATTGAGGAGATGTCAATCGGTTGAGTATTCTTTGGAATACTATTTTAAAACTAAATGACTATATACTAGAATCTAAGGAATGTTGCAACACAGATGGTCGCAAAATCACACAATCTAGACAGAAAGAAAATGCATGTTTGTCTTTTTTCAGTTACATGCATTTTTCAAAATATTTTTACAAAAATGACAACCAAACAGGCATAGTAGCTCGCTTTCGAAGATAGAATACATTCGAAATTCGAAAGAGAAGTGAGGTTCTAAAATGAAGGTAGGCTTTCTAAAAACAGGAGTTCTTCATGCCTTTACCCTATTTTTTCTGTGGCATAGCAGAGCGCCAAAGAGCATACCTACTACTGCACTTAGGCTATAGATGACCTGATAGAGCCATATCCACTCTCCAAAACTAAAAATCGTAAGAGGAAAGAGGAGAATAGCTAAGGCAGGAACCCTTATTGAAAGTCCACGACCATAACCATCAACCAAACCTAAACTAAATAATCCTAGTGGAGTATAAAAAAGAATGCTATTCACAATCAAGGTCTTAGCAAGATAAGGGTCCAAAAAAGAAGCAAGACCATAGACACCGACGTAAAAGAATAAGACAATCACAGCTTGGACCAAGCCTATTTTCATCTTTTTATCCATAAGAAACCTCCTGTTGACTAGCAAATGGAAGATGGAACTACTGAGGTAATCTCTTCACTCATCCTAAGAACCTGTACCCAATCAGTCAAAAAAATTCCGAATTGATTTTACTTGTTCGACTGATTTTTTCAATATTTTTGCTGTTGTGTCTGTTGATTTAACTACTACTTTTTGCGGTAGGTAAATAGCCTCTTTGATCAAAGCTTCTGCTACGCTATCTTGATTAGTATGTTCTTTTCTAAAATCATACGAAATCTTCAAATCTAGATAATATTCAAAAACCTTGCGTCCAAAATTCGTAGAAGAAATCTCATAGAGCTTCTTATCAAGCACATACGGATTCATTGGTGGCGTAGCAACAATCGCCTCAACGACGGCATCTGCCAACTCCTGTTCTCGAATGAAGAGTGTCCCAAACATCTTATCTGTTATAACGTTTTTTAAGTAGGGATTGCTATGTGCCAAAATAGGAGTTCCAGAAGCTAAGCTTTCTAAGAAAGTTAGTCCCTGTGTTTCACTGGTCGAAGCAGAAATAAAGAAATCCGCAGCTTTATAATAAAGTGCTGTATCACTTGGAGCAATCATTCCCGTCAACTGGACGTGTTCATCTAGATTAAGCTCCGCTATCATTTCCTGAAGATCATCTGTATAAGGTCCACCTCCGACAATGACCAACTTCACCTTTGGATTTTCCAGCAAAATTTTTGGCATTGCCTGAACGATTGCTTGGATATTCTTCTCGTGAGAAATCCTAGACAGACTTAACAACATCGTTTCATCACTAGCAATTCCTAGCTGTTCCCGCAACTCATCTGTTTCATCCTTGCCAATTTCTGGTCTATCAAACTTTGCCAAGTCAATTCCTGTCGGAATTACTCGTTTAGAAATCGGAACATTGTAACTCATTAAAAGATCTTCAACAATCTCACTAGGACAAATTACCCCATCCAAATCTTTTAAAAATGCCCGTACTAAATATTTAACCATCCCGGGACGAATAATCCTCCCCTTGGCAATATAGTGTACGTAGTCTTCATACTGGGTGTGATAAGTATGTACCACCGGAATATCAAGTTCCTTGGCAATCATTTTCCCCAAAATCCCCAAAGAAAATTCTGTATGAGTATGAATAATATCTAGTTTATAGCGACTTGCAATTTTTAAGGCATCTGTAAAACCTGCGTAGGCCACTCGACGATCTTTAAAGGCAAAAAAAGGTATGCTAGGAATTCGGATAATGTCCCAATCTTCGTAGCGATTCACATCCTCATCTGTCGTCGTAAAAATAAATACTGTATGTCCCAATTTCTCCAACTCTGTCTTAAGAGTCCGAATCGAAGTCGCGACTCCTGAAACCTGTGGAAAATAGGTATCCGTAAACAATCCAATCCGCATTTACATCTCCAATACTTGTCGATAGGCATCCACCAATTGGTGGGAAACATTGTCAATCGAGCGACTAACCGCAACCTGGTAGCCCGCCTCACGTTTATCAACCTGCTTGTCTAAGATTTTCTGAATAGAATCAACAAAATCATCCACTGTATGTCCCAATTCGGCAACGTTTTCGTCAATCCAACCATCGTAAACTGGAATATCCCTTAAAACAACGTGCTGATGACTTGCTAAGGCCTCTAGAACCACAATTCCTTCTGTTTCTTCATACGATGGAAAAAAGAAGGCATCCGCTCCGCTCATTGCACCTTGAAAAACAGCACCTTTAAAATAACCTGGAAACTCGACATTCGCTGGATGATCTCCCTCAACAATTTTTCTAATATATGACGGAATCAGCCATTTATTGATTGAACCGAGCCAAATGAAGCGGACATGTGGCATCTTTTCGGCTACCTTGACAAAGTCTTCAATTCCTTTACGTCGGAAGTAGAGCCCTGCACAGACAACAACTGGCTGACCTTCTTCAATTTTAAAATACTCTCGAAAGATCGCTTCCTTACGTTCATCCTTCTTATATTTATCTAAATCAATACCATTCGAAACGGCTATAATCGGCGTTGTCACACCGTAAGACTGGATAAGTTTTTTTGAATACTCTGAAGGAGTGATGACAAAGTCTGCCTTTTGGTACATGCTTGCTAGATATTTCCCTACAAAAGGAGCTAGGGTATTCGAACCAATAAAGGAATTTTGAAAATCTTCCTTCGTGGAATGTCCATGCATGATTACCTTTTTTCCACTCCGTTTGGCTGCATGTAGCAATAACCAGGAGCGTGGACCATAGGTATTGATATGAATGACATCATAATCTCCCAGCAGGTCTGTTGTATAAGGAATGCCTGCCATATCTAGCGCTTCCATCTGGTGTTGAAGTGCCCGGCCAATTCCTGATTTCTCTAAAACAGTTTTACCTTCTAAATACAATAGTACTTTCATAATACCATTATAGCCCTTTTTTACATTTTTTGATATTTTAAACTGTATTCTACACGAATTTTGTATCAATTAAAGCCAATACTAAAGAAGATAATCCTAAATATATGATTACATAAAAAACATACCAGTAACTGGTGAGAAAGGAAGTTTATGGTTATTGACAAGTGGTATTATCGGGCTTGCAATTACATTGTTTACACGTAAACGTAAATTACAATAATCACCTAACTGACACAGTTCTAAAGGATGAGAACAAGCCCAGTACTGCTTCTCTAGATTCGCACCAACATCTCGCACAACTTACAGAGTGTGACAAACTTAAAATCAACCACAAAGCCCTCGCTAAGCTTATACATCTAGCGAGGGCTTTATATTTATTTTTTATAATCTTTTAGTTTTCGGTTAGTATAGCCATTTCGTTTGCTTTTAGTACTCGATTCAAAGGTTCGGGGAACCTTTGAAGGCTGGAGATAAGTCGAAGCACAATAGCTACAGGTTGCTAGAACAGCCTAAAGGCTGTTCTAAGTTGGAAATGTCTCCTCGCTCGTCGAAGTAACCAAATGATTATAATGTTTGATAGAGTGAGGGGCGGAGTAATAAGATATCTTATCCGGCTACTCCCATATTTATTACTTAGTTGATTTCCGTACTTTGATTCCGTGGTTAAGAACTACCTCACGGTTTTCCAACTCTTCCTTGTGCATGATTTTGGTAAGCATGCGCATAGCAATTGCACCAATATCGTATAGTGGCTGATTGATAGAGGTCAGGTTTGGACGGGTAAACTTGGTCACTAGGGAATCATCACTTGTAATGATTTCAAAGTCTTCTGGAACCTTGACGCCCATATCACTGACACCATTCAATAGACCAGCAGCAATCTCATCTTCTGCAACATAAGCTGCAGTTGCTCCGGCATTCAAAATACGTTCTGCTAGAGCGTAGCCCTCCTCGTATTTATACTTGGATTCAAAAACCAATCCTTCGTTAAACTCGATTCCATTGTCCTTCAAGCCTTGTTTGTAGCCTGCAAAACGAACTTTACCGTTGATGTCATCTACAAGTGGCCCTGATACAAAGGCAATTTTCTTGTTGTTCTTAGCTAATAGATTGACTGCATCAACACTAGCAGCAGCATAGTCAATATTGACGCTAGGTAATTGGTGCTCCAAGTCCACGGTACCAGCTAAAACAATCGGGGTACGTGAGCGTGAAAACTCCGCACGAATCTTGTCTGTCAAATGATAGCCCATGAAAATGATTCCGTCCAC
This sequence comes from Streptococcus suis, assembly GCF_046032115.1. Classification (GTDB taxonomy): domain Bacteria; phylum Bacillota; class Bacilli; order Lactobacillales; family Streptococcaceae; genus Streptococcus; species Streptococcus suis_AJ. The sequence goes on from NZ_JARQOZ010000042.1 coordinate 4,325, forward strand.
CTGTTTTGAGAATAGGGTATTTACCACATTGATTTCTTTCTCATCATTTTCATCACTGTTTGCTAGGACGATATTGTATTTGTACATATCGGCAATATCATCGATACCTTTGGCCAAGGTTGCAAAATAAGCGTTAGCAATATTTGGAATCACAACCCCCACAGTGGTAGTCTTCTTGCTGGCCAAGCCACGCGCAACAGCATTTGGACGATAATCCAAACGGTCGATGACTTCTAATACTTTTTTACGAGTATTTTCCTTTACGTTTTTATTCCCATTTACCACGCGCGATACTGTCGCCATGGATACACCTGCTTCACGGGCGACATCGTAAATCGTAACCGTATCATCAGTGTTTAACATAACTTTTGTACTCCCTTTCAATATTCTATTTCTATGAAAATTACGCTTTCACTCAACAATAGTGTATCACTTTTTGAAACCACTTTCAAGAGAAAAAACCTATTTTTTTGATAATACTTGCAATTTTTTTCATTTTTTGGAACAATAGTCTATATAATAAACGAAATTTTCACTTTTTTTACCACTACATGCTAGAAAGGGCTCCACTATGTCAAAATTACATCATGTTAAATCCTACTTAGAAGCCAACAAAATGGACTTGGCAATCTTCTCTGATCCAGTTAGCATCTATTATCTGACTGGCTATCATAGTGATCCTCATGAACGCCACATGATGCTCTTTGTTATGCCTGACCACGACTCACTACTCTTTCTCCCTGCCTTGGATGTAGAGCGTGCGGTTGCGACTGTTGATTTTCCTGTAGCCGGCTATATGGACTCAGAAAATCCATGGCAGATTATCAAGAGCAAATTACCACAAAAATCTTTCTCAGCAATCGGTGCTGAATTTGATAATTTGAATTTAACCCGCTACCATGGTCTTCAGTCTATCTTTAGCCAACCATTTTCAGACATTACGCCTCTGATTAATACTATGAAATTGATCAAGTCTCGTGATGAAATTGAAAAAATGCTGGTTGCTGGAGAGTTTGCAGATAAGGCTATGCAGGTTGGTTTTAACAATATCTCCCTCAACGTAACTGAAACTGATATTATTGCTCAGATTGAATTTGAGATGAAAAAACAGGGCATTTCAAAGATGAGTTTTGATACCATGGTCTTGACAGGTAACAATGCTGCAAATCCACACGGTATTCCCTCAACAAACAAAATCGAGAATAACGCTCTGCTATTGTTCGACCTAGGCGTGGAAACTTTGGGTTATACGTCTGATATGACACGGACTGTCGCTGTCGGCAAGCCAGACCAGTTTAAAAAAGATATTTACAACTTGACTCTGGAGGCTCACATGGCAGCGGTCAATATGATCAAGCCTGGAGTGACTGCTGGCGAGATTGACTATGCCGCTCGCTCTGTGATTGAAAAAGCAGGTTATGGCGAGTACTTCAACCACCGACTCGGTCACGGTTTGGGAATGAGTGTCCATGAATTCCCATCGATTATGGAAGGCAATGATTTGGTCATCGAAGAAGGTATGTGTTTCTCTGTCGAGCCAGGTATTTACATCCCTGGAAAAGTTGGTGTACGCATTGAAGACTGTGGCTATGTGACTAAAAACGGCTTCGAAGTCTTTACCCAGACGCCGAAAGAACTCTTGTATTTTTAAAGTGAGTCATATATTCTTTTTTTCATAACTTCGTTATCTTACTTTACTAAGTTCCTGAAATGACCGAAATTTTTGATTCAATACAGTATTCTCCTTCCAAAACCTTTAAAGAACTTTTTAAAATTGCGCTAGTTGTAGAGACTAAAAAAGTCGATACCAAAAAACCTCCTAACAATTTTAGGAGGTTTTTAACATTTGTAGGTCTAAGCAACAAAGAACTGAAATAGATGAGAAGTAAAATTGATATCATTAATGTTACTCATCTGTTTCTATCTCAAAATTTCGTAGGACATCATTAACAACAAGTAACTGCTCTTGAGCTTCACTGACTAATGTTCGTATTTTAGGTAAGTCTAGTTCAGTATGCATCGCCTCCAAAATAATGCTCATTACCAAGGGTAAATTTATTCCTGAAACTATTAGTGTATTTGGCCTTGAAATATAGCGACAAAAGCTTTGATTAACTGATCCAGCAGCAATATCTGTAAGTACGATAAGTTTATCCTCATCCTTCAAATTTTGATAGATATCATCTACTTGTTCTTGTATAGAATTAGTCTCAATATAAGCGGAGAGAATTATTATTTCAGGCATCTCTGGGATAAGATAATTCAATGTTCTATAATAACCTTCTGCCAATCTTTCGTGAGTCGCAATAACAATTTTTTGCATATGTCTCCTTTGCTATGGTTGAATACCTAAAATTCCCAAATATGCGCCAATTAAAGAAAGAACAAGAAGAATAATTATTAGATGTAAGAACCCTAATTTCTTTTTCTCCATCAACCAGTAAACCAAAAGAGTTAGTAAAATTGGTAATAACCCAGGAACAATACGATCAAAAATTTCTGATTGTAAACCTATTGAAACATCTTTAAAATGAAATTCTATTGGCGTGTAAAGTTTGACAGCAGTAGCAACCATACTTCCCACTACCGTTAGACTTATAATTGAGGCAGATTCCGTGAATAGATTCAACTGGCTTGCTAAATCTGTAACCAGACGTACACCTGATTTATAACCTAAGTCATATAATTTAATTCGGAATAAGACTAAAAGAAGGTTTAATGAAATCCAAATAATTGCTCCAAGAGGGTTCCCTTCTAATGCCATGTAGCCACCGATTGACCCCATAATCGTTGGAAATAGGACCCACAATATAGAGTCTCCAATCCCCGCCAACGGTCCCATTAAAGAAGTTTTTACCGATCTAACTGCATCTAGGGACTCAATACCTCCATGTTCTTGAATTGCAACATCAGCACCTAAAACTGCAGGAGCCATATATGGAGTAGTATTGAAATATTCAAATTCGACCTCCATTGCTTTTTTGTAATCATCATCATTGGGATACAGTTTCCTCAAAATATTAGCGATTGCCCAAGCATAACCAGCACCCTGCAATGTACCAAAGTTTACTGTATTACTTCCAATAAATGTCCATCTTAGTGCAGTTCGTAAATGATCTTTTCTAGTTAATTTGGTATCTATTTTCTTATTCATCGAAAAGTCCCCCTTCGTCAAATTTAGCCTCCGACGTTAAATGTGATGATAGCTTCTTCTCATTCATGTAATAAATAGATGCCATCGCAAGACCAATCATAGATATCGCTAAAATCGGAAGTCCGACATATCCGCTAAAAACAAAACCAATTAGTACCGCCCAAAAGAATTTTTTTAGTGGCATATATCTCATCAACATTACTACCCCAATAACTGGAAGCATTCCTCCTGCAACATTTAAACCAGTAGTAATCCAAGCTGGTACTGAGTCAACAATTCCACTAATCAATTTCGGACCAAAAGCTACCAAAATGACCATAGGAATAATAGCTTGCAGAGCAACCATCAAAATACTAATCCAGTTTACCAATTTCATTGATGTAAACTTTCCTTCAAGCATGAAACTCTTAGATTTATTTGCTACAAAAGAATTCAATGTGTGGGTAAGAACATCAAGGTTGAGCGCTAAAATACCTACTGGTAGTCCAATTACTACTGCTGTCCCTAGTTCAACATTGGTTCTAGCATGAAGAAAAATAGATACCACTGTTGCTAGTGCATAGTCTGGAACAGATGACCCTCCCAAAGCTGCAACCCCTAAACTCATTAATTGAAAAGTTCCAGCAATAGTCATAGCAGCAGGAACATCTCCCATTATGATGCCTGCAAACAAACCAACCGTTATCGGCCAGTGATTGATAATAGTTGCTCCTCTATTGTCAATTAAGGCGTATGCCGGTAGAAGAATTATTAAAACATTTTGTATTATTTCTGCCATAGTTATTCTCCATAATTATTTTTTTACATATTTATCAAAAGCTTCTTCTTTGTCAGTAGGAGTGAGCTGGAATATTATAGGTATACCTTCTAAAGAAAGTGCCTGTAACTCTAACTGTTCTTGCGGGTTCAAGGAAACACTCTTTGTAAACCTTTCTCTATCTTCTCTCTCAAAGATAATTCCTAACTGAATTTTTGGAAGGAAAACACCTCTCTCAACTAGCTTAACGATTACTGATATGTCTCGTACAACAACTAAAACGTTATGATCTTCGTATTTCCCTGCTAAAATGTTTTGAACTGCTGTTTCTACACTAATAATAGACATCCCTGTTCCAGCTGGTTTACTCATACGCATTATAGCTTTTTGATTCTCGTCCTGACTAATCTGATCGTCTATGACCATTATACGCTTAGCATTAACACTTTTAGTAACCTGAGTGACTACAATACCATGAACTAATCGCTGATCAACTCTAACTAAAACAATTCCCATTCTATCCTCCTATTTTTGAAATTTTATCTTCAATGCCCATTAGAAAAGAACTAGTACTTTTTCTAAAAACTGGTATATTTTCAAGCGATACACCTATGTCATACCACATTCCTCCTATAAATATTTCTTTAGTGAATAAGTGAACCCATTCGTATCCTCGAGGTAAATAGACTCTCAGAAATTTGCAGTTTTCGTCAGTAACTGGGCAAACTAGTAAATCCGAACCAAACATATAAAAATCAGATATCTCCCAACTTCCTGGCTCACTAGGAAACTCTAAAAATAGTGGTCGCATCAAAGGGAGACCTGTCAAATGACATTCTGTATAGATAACAGTTAAATATGGTAGTAATATTTCCCTAATATGAAGGAATTTTGTTAAAATTTGTTCAACTTTTTCTCCAAAGGACCAGATTTCATTTGATGCCCCACTCGTTCTAATCCCTCCACCAGATTTCCCGATTGATGGGGTGTGGGGTTGCCTATCTCCATGCATTCGTAAAATTGGAGTAAATGTCGCAAATTGAAACCATCTGATTAATAGTTCTCTAAAATAGTTCGCATCATTTTTATACTCATGGAATCCTCCGATATCTGTTGTCCACCAACTTTGTCCACAGATTCCCATAGATAAACCAATTCTTATTTGTTCTCTTAATGATTCAAATGATCCTTCTATATCACCGGACCATGCCAAGGCTCCTTGTTCTTGACTTCCAAACCAAACATTCCTAATCAATGTTGGAAATATTATCTTTTTATCATTAATTATATATTTAGGAATGGCCTCCAAATACCATAAAGAATAACGATTAGCACAACTTGCAAAGTTAATGCCTGATATACTATATCGATTATGGTGATAGCTATCTAACTCGGGTTCCGCTTGATCTGCCCAAAATAATTGTATACCTTTCCTCCTATAATTTTTTAATAATAGGTATTTCAGGATTATTCTCATCCACGATCTGGATAAATCTAAAAGATATGACCCGTTAAATAAGGCGACTGATTTCTTTGTCCGAGTATTATTTTGTATTAACAGGTTCTCACTATTAAACCACTTGAAGTGCCGTGACTCTTTACTTACTGTTGGCCAAACAGATATCATTAATTCGACTCCAGCCTCTCTACAATTTGTAGCAAGCCTCTCAATGCCTCTCCAGTAAGTCTGATCAAAACAGTAGTCACCTTCTTCTGTCCAGTGAAAATAGTCGATAACAATGACTGATAGTGGTAAGTTTCTAAACTTATATCCAGTAAATACCTCATTGACTTCTTGAGTAGTTTGATAACGTAATTTACTCTGCCACAATCCTAGAAAACGTTGATCCATCATGGGAGCTCTTCCAGTGAAACTGGTCAGGGTCTGTAGTACACCCTTGGGGCTGTCTGAACAAAATATTGTATAGTGAATTTCTTTCGTTTCTTGAGATTCCCAAGTATACCTGTTATTTCCTAAGGTCACTCTACCAATTGCTGAAGAATGCCAAATAAATCCATAGCCTTTATCTGAAATATAGAATGGTAGTGCATTTTGAGAATTTCTTTGAGCTAATTCATAGTCTCCTCCATTTTTATTCCATAGAGAATCTTGATAAGCACCTAAGCCTATTATTTTTTCACTAGGATCTGCTTCAAATCTTGCATAAGCATGGTAGTTCTCTTCTGATAAGGAAATAAATTCCCTAGGTAATATATTCAGAGCAGAGCTACGTTGCTCCTGAATATTAACGTTACCATATTCTTCCCCAATCATTCGCCTTACTGGAGAGAGTTTACGTAAATACTCCTCTAATAATCTTTTTTCGCCATCATAAAAGGTTAAATGCCAGCCATCAAATTCAACCTGTATTTGCCCATTTTTTGAATGTAGTATTCCATTCTGAAAAAAATGCTCTATGTAGGGGGGGACACTTAATCGTTCTAAAGATTTTTCCCGTGTAAGCGCAACATTGATTGGGGAGCATGAGACATAAATAAGATTAGTTTCATAGAAAAGAACCCTGAGTTGAAGATTTTCATCTGAATACTCCCAACCTCCGTCAATAAAATGTATATCTTCCATACCGACCATTTATACATCCCCACTAGTTATAAAAGTCTTATATTGAGCCTAAATATGTAGAAATTTCTCTCCACTTATTTTTTACAATAAATACTGGAATCTCATCAAGAGGAGCTTGAATTAGGTAAGAACTACCGCCTTGATACTCCTTTTCACTAAACAGATGCACCCACTCTCTATCATCAGGTAAATAAACTATCCTTTCTCTGAGTTGATAGTCTACAATAGGGGCTACTAAAATAGAGTCTCCCAACATATAAGTGTTATCCACATCCCATGCCATTGAATCATTTGGATATTCAAAAAATAAGGATCTCATAACCGGGTAACCAAAATCATGAGCTTCTTTCATTAGATGATAAAGATATTCCTTCAACCCATCGCGTATACGGATGAATCGCATCATTATGTTTTCCACCTCACTACCAAACGACCAAATTTCATTAGGTGCTCCTGTAGGCATTTTCCCTCCACCTTCATTAGAAAGAGATTTTGAATGTGGTAAGCGATCTCCATGCATTCTCAAAATCGGTGAAAAGGTAGAATATTGAAACCATCTAATCATCAACTCTCTGAATTCTGGATCGTCAGCATTTCCTCCATGAAACCCTCCGATATCTGTTGTCCACCATGGCAAACCAGCCATTCCAACATTTAATCCTGTATTGACCTGATTTCTTAAAGACTCAAAACTAGAGTCAATATCACCTGACCAAGGTAAAGCACCGTATTTTTGTGCTCCAGCCCAAGCCCCCCTAACTAGAATAACTTCTGAATCTTGTTGACTATTGCCATCAAAAATCATTTTCAAGTAACCAATAGGATAGAGATTCCCACATTGAAGAACTGGACCTTTTTGGTATCGATAATTATCAAAATCATAGACTGCATAACCTGGTTCAGCTACATCAATCCAGTAATAGTTAATGCCATTTTTCTTATAATTTGCTTCTATCTGTTGCCAAACATATTGACAAGCCTCTCGGTTAGTTGTATCAATAAAAGTAGTCTGCCCTTGAATATTCATCGAAAAGCGAATTCCCTTATTAATACCAATAAGATATCCATTCTGCTGATAGGTCTGAAAATTATTGGCATCCGATTGCACAGTTGGCCAGATTGAAATAATAGGTTCCACATTATAATGATTTTTTATTTCGCTAATAAGTTCTTTGACATTCGGCCAAAATTTTTCATCAAATCGATACTCTCCTTGCTTTGGCCAATGAAAGTAATCAATTGCAATTGTGGATAATTGAATGTTTCTCCGACGATAACCTTCTAAAACATCCAACACTTCTTGGGGAGTTCTGTATCTCAACTTACTTTGCCAAAGACCAAGTAAGCGTTTCGGCATCAAAGGGGCAAAACCTGTAACCAAACAATACTGATTTAATATTTCTTTAGGAGTATCGCCTACCGTAATCCAATAATCAATATAAGTAGTAGCCCGCATAGACCATTCTGTCAAATTTTTGGCAAATGTAACACTACCTATACCCGGATTATTCCATAAGAAACCATAGCCTAGACTAGATAGATAAAATGGAGTTGAAAATTGAGAATTACGCTGTGCTAATTCAAGAACCGTGTTTTTTAAATCGAGAAATTCGTGCTGATACTGTCCCATACCAAAAATTTTTTCATTGGGGTTCGACTCAAATCTTGCTTTTACCGCAAAATCCGAGCCATGATTATTGGCCTGATATTCTCTCGATTTTAACTTTAAAGTAGAATTGAAATCCTTTGTGACACTAATAGTACTGATATCTTCACTACCATCATCATGTTTAACTGCACGTAAGCGAATAAATTCTTGTAATATTAATGCTCCTTTTTCATTAAAAAAACTGATTTTATTACGATGGTCAATAATAGCACTAATTTTCCCGTTTCTTATTTCTTGATTGCCATTTTCATGGATAATTACTTTACAGTGCAGATTCGGAACTGGTTCTGTCAAGGCATTAACATGTTCTTCAACTATACCTGTAGGAAATGCCCGTATGCGTAATGAATTATTTCCCCAAGCTTCAATTCGTAACAGTTCATCTTCCAATCTTTTTTCGATATATGTCATCTCACAGTTATTCATATACGATTTTTCCATAAAAACCCTCACTTAATATTTTTGACATTTGGGTAAATGGCTTTATAGTGCTGATAGATGGTTTCGTAGACAGCGACATTTTCTGGAATTGGCTGAATGGCGTCAGTGTATGCTACAAAGTGGTCTGCGCAGGATTCCATATTCTCAAACCATCCTAAACCAAGAGCTGCTAGCATCGCCGCACCTAAGCCTGGTCCTTGTTCAGCTTTTAAGGTTACAATTTCTGCATTAAAGACGTCTGCCTGTATCTGGAGCCAATCTTTATTTTTAGCACCACCACCGACAGAAACAATGCGGGTAAAAGTTTTTCCTGCCACTTCTGTCATAAGACTTTGAGCATCTTTCAAAGAAAATGTAATGCCTTCAAGTACACTCCTTGTAAAATGTGCTAATCTATGGCTGGTATCAATACCGATAAATGAGCCACGAATATGACTATCAACATGGGGCGTCCTCTCTCCAACAATATATGGTGTAAAGAGAAGGCCGTTAGACCCTGGAGAGATGGAACTGATAGTTGCTAACAAATCCGAAAAGCTCTGCTCTTTGGCAAAGGTATCACGGAACCAGTTGAGACTATGACCAGCAGCCAACGTCACACCCATGGAATAGTAACTACCACTCAAAGCATGGTTAAAAAAGTGGAGTTTTCCTTGATAGTCAAGTGTCTTATTTCCTTCATAAGAGAGGAAAACACCTGATGTCCCAATACTTGCCATACCGACTTGACTAGATAAAATTCCTGCTCCCACCGCTGCACAAGCATTGTCAGCACCACCCGCAAAGACCTGGACAGCATTTTCTAAACCATAACGTTCTTGAAGTTCCTTTCTAACGGTGCCAATTTGAACGGAAGAAGCGACAACTTTTGGTAAATAACTGATAGGAATACCAAACGTATCGGCAATTTCAGCAGACCATTCTCCATTTTCGATATCAAGCAAGAGAGTACCTGCGGCATCAGTAAAATCAGTATGATGGTTACCTGTCAAATAGTAGCCCAAATAATCTTTTGGTAGCATCAACTGACGCACCTGAGCCCAAATTTCGGGTTCCTTTTCCTGTACCCAAAGAATTTTTGGTAGGGTGAAACCTTCAAGCGCCCTATTTCGAGTAATCGCCAATAAGCGATTACCAAATTTTTCTTCAATTTGACGACACTGGGCACTTGTTCGTGTATCATTCCACAAGATAGCCGGTCGTAAAACATGGCCACGTCCATCTAAAAGGACTAGACTATGCATTTGGCCAGAAAAGCTAATACCTTCTAATTGAGAGGTAAAATCTGCTACCTTATCTGTCAACGCCTCAAAGACCTTATCACAAGCTAGAAGCCAATCTTTAGGATTCTGCTCACTAAATCCTGGTTGCAAATGCATCAAATCATACTCAGCAGAGGCAGACGCCACAAGCTCTCCTTCTTTGGTAACCAAAAGCCCCTTTAAAGAACTGGTTCCAAGATCAATACCTAAAACATAAGACATACGAACCTACTTTCTACAAGTGGGAAGGCATCTATCCCCCACACCCCCCTTATACTAAATAATCATTTAATTGCGATTTGACTAACTCTAAATGGCTGGATTCTAATTTTGGATTGTCGTGTTCCAAGGCATATGCAGTGAGACTTTCTAAGTCTTCCTTATCTGCAAGAATGCTGGCACCAATGCCTTCTTTATAGCTCGCATAGCGTTTTTCTTTCAAGTTCTCTAAGAAACGATCAGAGCGAATTTTGGCTGCCGCTTTCAAACCTCGCGCATAGGTATCCATACCAGCAATATGAGCTAAAAGAAGGTCTTCCATTTCAAAGGATGAACGACGGACCTTAGCATCAAAGTTGATGCCACCTGGTGCTAGACCTCCATTTGCCAAAATTTCAAGCATGGTAAAGGTGGTGTCGTAGATGTTTGTCGGGAACTCATCCGTATCCCAGCCCAGAAGCATATCGCCTTGGTTGGCGTCAATCGACCCAAGAGCATTAAAGTCACGCGCCACATTTAGCTCATGTTCAAAGGTGTGCCCTGCAAGGGTCGCGTGGTTAGCTTCTAGGTTCAACTTGAAATCTCCTTCAAGACCGTGTTTGAGAATGAAGGCCATGGTAGTCGCCGCATCAAAATCATACTGATGTTTTGACGGTTCTTTTGGTTTTGGCTCAATCAAGAACTGTGGCTTATGACCAATCTTTTCACCGTAGGCAATCGCCATTTTGAAGAGTCGGGCAATGTTTTCTTGCTCAAACTTCATGTCAGTATTGATCAAAGATTCGTACCCTTCACGTCCACCCCAGAAGACATAGTTTTCACCACCAAGTTTTTTAGAAATGTCCAACCCCTTCTTAACTTGAGCAGCTGCATAGGCAAAGACTTCTGCATTATTTGAGGAGGCTGCACCATTGTTGAAACGAGGGTGAGAAAACATATTTGCTGTATTCCAAAGAAGTTTTTTCCCCGTCTCTTCCATTTTTGCTTTAATATGGTCTGTAATTTCATCAAGGTTAGAAAAGAATTCTTCTAAAGAATCCCCCGCCGGAGCAATATCAATATCATGGAAACAGAAATAATCCACTCCAAGTTTTTCAAGAATTTCAAAAAACGCATCCACTCGATTGTGAGCTGTCTCCATAACAGTTTCCCCAAACCATGTGCGCTCGTTTGTTGGATAACCAAATGGATCTGAACCATCTTGTGTCATGGTATGCCAATAAGCAAGAGCAAACCGCAAATGCTCTTTCATTGTTTTACCTTCAATCACCTCGTCAGGATTGTAATGGCGAAAAGCAAAAGGATTTGTTGTTGCTGTACCTTCATATTTAATTGGTGATAAATGTGGGAAATATGACATAATATTCTCCTTATATGTATTGACTTTTGTTAGTTTTTTTGTTAAACTAACTTACACAGAGAGAATAACATATAAACACTTCTTTGTCAAGCGCTTTTAAATTTTTTTTATTATTTTTGGCTTATTCCCCTTTTTCGAAAGTTCTATAATGAAGTTAGCCACCTTACCTTAGTCAAAAATTAGATGTTTCACTATATGTGAGTAAGTT
>NZ_JARQOZ010000043.1:0-15807 GCF_046032115.1 Streptococcus suis
ATAGTCAAGTTAACATTATTACACTCATTAAAAATTTGGGATTGAAAAATCCCCATAAACTTATTTTACGAGGAGGAGAGTAATGACTAAAATTGGACTGGATGCACTAGAAACTGCCATCGCAAATGAGCTGGCTGAGTATGTGCAGGATACCACAGAGGTGATGCGTGAAGTTGTGGAGGAAGTCACTGAGGAATCTATTGAAACCTTGAAAGCAACGTCACCTAGAAAGAGTGGTTCCTATGCCAAAGGGTGGAAGAGTAAAGCAACGATTGATACCAGTACAGGTCTAACTAAAACCATTCATAATCGAACGCCAGGCCTAACACATCTATTAGAAAATGGTCATGCCAAAAGCTCTGGTGGGCGAGTTGAGGGGATAAAGCATATCGCTCCTGTAGAAAAACAAGCAATACAATCCTTGGAAGAAAAGCTGAGAAAGCGAGTGTGATAAGTCATGTTCCTAAGTGAAATGTACTCCATTCTCAAAGAATTACAGCTCCCAGTCGCCTACCATCATTTTGAAGAAGGGAGTCGTCCAATACCACCGTATCTGGTTTATTTGGTAACTGATTCAGAAAATCATGGTGCAGACAATTGGACCTATCATAAGCAGAATAACCTGCAAGTGGAACTCTATACTACTAAGAAAGATTTAGCAACTGAACAAAAGGTGGAGTCATTATTTGACAGCCACCTTATTTATTTTGAAAAAGTAGAGACCTATATCTCATCAGAGAAACTCTACCAAATAACCTATTACATCACATTACATGGAGGATAATATGGCTGAAAAGAATAAGGTCACCTTTGGACTACAAGATGTCCATTGGGCAGAAGTTACAAGCGAAGGTTCTGATGGTACGTTGACATACGGCAATGTGGAACGCCTTCGTGGTGCTGCAGAATTAACCCTTGAACCAACAGGAGATAAGGGTTCTTATAAGGCAGACAATATCAATTTTTATACAACGGAGTCAAACGATGGTTATGAAGGAACACTAAAAGTTGCTCTTTTAACGCAGGAATTTTTGACTCGAGTCCTCGGAGAACAGTTGGATGCGACGACAAATACCATCTCAGAAATCGCAAATAGCGAAAAGAAAAATTTTGCGTTGATGTTCCGTTTTGAAGGGGATAAAAAAGAAACATTACACGTTTTGTATTATTGTTACGCATCTCGTCCGACTGTTGGTTCAAAAACCAAGTCAGGTTCGGATATCAATGAGGTAGAGTTGACCTTTACTGCCAGTCCTCGCCCTCTTGATAAGGTTGTACGTAGACGAACAACGGAGGAAACGAGTGATGAGATCCGTCAAAACTGGTTCAAGGCAGTTTTTGAACCTCGTAAGTAAGGGAGAAGGCAATGAGAGAAAGTATTACCATAGCAGGCACGACCTACGAGTTAGCAACCAATGCCTACACACCAATTGCTTATAAAGAGCAGTTTGGCAAGGACTATTTCCAAGATCTCTTTTCTATGGTCAATAGTCAAGCTATCTTGGATAAGCTAGACCAGCTGGAGGAAGGGGAAGAACTCAAGGCAAGTCAGGTTGATGTGTCTATTTTATCTGACTTTGATATGACCTTTTTCCATCGTCTTTTTTGGGTTTTTGCCAAATCTGCCAATCCTCGTGTGAAACCTTTTGTGGATTTCTTCATGGAATTGGAGGAATTTCCAGTTCAGGAAGTAGCCCCTGTCTTGATGAATATGTTGAACCAAGGGATGTCAACCAGAAAAAAGCAGATGAAACAGAAACAGCGAGTGAAGAAATCTTCACAGTAGAGAGTTATTTCTCCTGTTGTAAGGAGACTGGTCTGACCATTGACGATTTAAAACATATCTCTATTGGGATGGCACTTGACTACCAAACGGACTATGTGGAGATGCGTACTCGAGAAACTTCTCAAACACGACGAGCAACTCAGGCTGATTTTGATAATTTCTGATGGTAGAAAGGAGGGATTATGGCTGGAAATATCAAGGGGATTACGATTGAAATTGGTGGCGATACCCAACCCTTACAAGATGCACTTAAGGGTGTAAACAAACAAGCATCTGAAGCTACCAAAGAATTAAGACAGATTGATAAGGCTCTCAGGTTTGATACAGGAAATGTCACCCTCCTTACACAAAAACAGGAAGTATTGGCAAAACAAGTCGAGATAACCAAAGAAAAATTGGCAACGCTCCGTCAAGCCCAATCACAGGTGGAAGCTCAATTTAAGGCTGGGGATATTGGGGCAGACCAGTACCGTGCCTTTCAACGTGAGGTGGAAACTACTCAAAGGCTGCTAACGTCCTATGAAACTAAGTTAGCTGATGTGTCATCAACACTTGAGAATCACGGTCGAGCCAGTAGTTCAGCGGCTCAACAATTAGATAAACTCCAAGTGGAGCAGGGGCAGTTAGCAAGTGAGATGAACAAGGTCACGTCTCAATTTGAGTTACAAGAAAGTGCTTTGTCATCCAATAGTTCCGAAGCAGAACGCAATGCCATAGCCCAACAAAAGATCGGAGCACAGTCAGAAATTGTTTCTAAACAAATTTCCAATCTCGAAAAGCAACTAGCCCTGACAAAGAGTGAATATGGTGAGAATTCCATTGAAGCCAATAAGATGGAGGCTGAGTTGAACCAAGCAAAGACCGCTCTCAATAACTTGAACAACGAGATGGATGAGACCAAATCCTCTGCCGATGGTGCTCAAGATGGTATGAAAGCCATGTCTGACACCATTCGGGCTGAGGCACTTCAAGCAACCAGTGAGAAGCTAGCAGACATCTCTCAGAAAATCTTCGAAGTCGGAACAGAGTCCATGTCTGCGGCAGCTCAACTTCAAGCCAGCAATGCCCAATTCTCTACAGTATTTGGGGATATGGAGAATGCTGCTAAGGATGCCCTCAATAAGATTGGGGAAGAGATGGACATTGTTCCAGAGCGTCTTCAAGGCTCCTTCACTCAGATGGCTTCCTTTGCCAAAACCTCTGGAATGGATACGGCTCAGGCTTTGGATCTGACCACTCGTGCCACCAGAGCAGCGGCTGATGGGGCAGCATTTTACGACAAATCCATCGAAGAAGTCACCGAAAACCTGCAGTCCTTCCTCAAAGGAAACTATGAAAATGACGCAGCTCTAGGTATTTCTGCGACAGAAACCACTCGTAATGCAGCGGCGAACAAGCTCTATGGAAAGTCCTTCAATGAACTATCAGAAGCTCAGAAGCAGTTAACCCTCCTTCAAATGGTAGAGGACGGCAATGAACTCTCTGGAGCCTTGGGACAAGCTGCAAGGGAATCAGATGGACTGGAAAACGTTCTGGGTAACTTAAGACAGTCTGGAACTAATGCTCTAGCAGCAATCGGTCAACCGATTCTGGAGATCCTTATTCCAGTCTTCCAAAGTTTGGCAGACATTATTAGTCAACTAGCGACTTGGTTTACCAACTTATCCAGTCCCATCAAGGAAGTCGTCATTATCTTCACAGGTATTTTAGCCGTGGTAGGTATGTTACTTCCTATTTTCTTGGGCTTACAGGTTGCGGCAGCCGCTATGGGGACAACCGTTGTTGGAATGATAACGGCATTTTTGCCGATTGTGGGGATTATTGTTGGTATTGTAGCTGCCATTACCTTACTGATTGTTGGGTTAAAAGAACTCTGGACGAATCACGAAGGCTTTCGAACGGCTGTGACGGAAATCTGGAATAGTATCTATGCCTTTCTGTCCATGATCATCCAGCAGATTTCTAGTTTTGTTATGTCCATCTGGGGAACGCTAACCACATGGTGGACTGAAAACCAGCAATTGATTCTAAATGCTGCAACCACGGTATGGAATGCCATCAATACGGTTATTCAAACGGTGATGACTATTCTTGGACCGCTCATCCAAGCAAGTTGGGAGAATATCAAACTCATCATCACAGCCGCTTGGGAGATGATAAAGATTGTGGTCGAGACTGCTATCAATGTGGTACTTGGTATCATCAAGGCAGTCATGCAGGTTATCACTGGTGATTGGACTGGCGCTTGGGAAACCATCAAACAGGTCTTGTCGATAGCATGGGAGGGCATCAAGTCCCTTATTTCCTTAGCCCTCAATTTCATCGCCCAGTACATCTCAACTGCTTGGACAGGTATCAAGCATACCATCTCAAATGTACTATCTGCCATTAGTTCTGTCATTTCATCTATCTGGTCAGCTATTCAATCGACAATATCCAGTGTTATGTCTGCGATTGGTTCAACAGTATCAACCATATGGAATGGTATCAGTAGTACCGTATCCAATATTCTGAATGGGATATCCAATACAGTTTCATCTGTTTGGAACGGTGTGAAAAATACCATTTCAAGTGCTATCAATGGTGCAAGAGATGCCGTGAGTAATGCCATCAATGCCATTAAAAATCTTTTTAACTTCCAAATCAGATGGCCACATATTCCCCTTCCTCATTTTCGAGTATCAGGTTCTGCCAATCCACTCGATTGGTTGAAGGGCGGTATTCCGAGAATCTCCATTGATTGGTATGCCAAAGGTGGAATTTTAACCAAGCCCACTGCATTTGGAATGAATGGCAATAGCCTAATGGTTGGAGGTGAGGCTGGAAAAGAAGCAGTCTTGCCCTTGAATGAACAAACATTGGGTGCAATTGGTCGAGGAATCGCAAAGACCATGACAAGCAATTTACCAACCATTCACATCACCATTACTGGAAATACGATAAGAGAAGAAACTGACCTTCACCGACTAGCGGAGATGGTTGGAGAAAAACTAGTGTATGAATTAGAACGTCAACAAGGATTGAGAGGAGTGAAACCATGATTAGACATAATGCATTAACCATTGGTGGAGTGTCCACGAGTTCTTTTCCTTTTAAGGTAATCGTGGAAGATAGTCCTTCAATCACAGTAAGTGAAAGTAAGACGCAATTGATAGAACACCAAGGCCTGTCAGGAGCGGTTCTTCAAACCAATCCTCGCAGAAGTGTCATGGAACTGAGCTACACCCTCTATCTTGTAAAACCTAGTGAAGAACAGTTATTATCCTTTTTGAAGCTATTTTTGAAAGAAGGATTTTGGCTTGAGAACGCTAGTTTCAAGACCATACGCTTTTGGTGTTACAAGGTACACCATACTCCAGTTCAAAAGGATAAGCTGGGGGTGTATGAGTTTAAGGTTACATTTTCTTGTCACCCAACCAAGTGGTTCAAAACGACGACCTCGCAGGTGTTTAGAACCAGTGGTGTTTTGCGATGTCAAGGTTCAGCCATCGCTTTTCCAAAGATTACCATAAGTGGCAACTCGACTAGTGAAACTAGCTTTACAATTGGGGAAGATGTCATCCGCTTGGAGCGATTACAAGAAACACTCATTATGGATAATAATCCTAGTCAGCCAAGTTTTAAGACACAAAGAGGTCAGCCTGTAAAATGGTCTGGCGATTTTATTTCCATTGATGCGGCCAGAAATGACTCGGTTGGAGTTGTCTTAGGTGCTGGCATTACATCATTAACAATAGAAATGAATTGGGGGTGGGCTTAGTGCTATCTTTATTAGACAAAACCGTTCGAACGGCAAAATGGCATGGGAAACCACTCCCAGTGACCATAAAGGCAAGCGTTAAAGAAACCTTGAATGGGGATTTTGTCCTAAATTTTACCTATCCAATCACAGACAGCGGACTATTTCGAGAGTTAAAAGAGGACTACCTCGTTCGTAGCCCAGTTCCAGTATTGGGACACCAGTTGTTTAGGATTAAGAAAGTCATTGAAGGAGACACCAGTCTTGAAGTTGTGGCCTATCACATATCAGATGACGTCATGACTAGGTTGGTATCTCCATTTAGGTGTGAACAGGTACCTTGTGCAACAGCACTATCAAGCATGGTCATGGCAAGCAAGTCTCCACTTGGAGATTTTTCTTTTACCAGTGACATTGTCAAGAATAGAACCTATACAACGGACAAGGAACAGACGCTGTACTCCAGCCTGATGGATGGTAAACACTCTATCCTTGGAACTTGGGAGGGAGAACTGGTTCGAGATAACATTGCCCTATCAATTAAGAGTGAGCGAGGACAAGACCGTGGAGTTGTTATCTCTACTCACTACAATTTGAAAAAGTATCAACGAACCAAAGAAAGTTCACAGATTATCACTCGTATCCATGCCACTTCAAGCTTCGAGCAAGAGGGGAAGGATAGGGAGACTGTACTTCAAGTCACTGTAGATAGTCCGTTGATTAACTTCTATCCTTTCATCAATGAAGTGACCTATACCAATAATAATCTCAAAACTCGACAGGAGTTAATAGAGTGGGCTAGTAGCAAGTTTCGCTTAGAGGGAATTGATAAGCCAAAAGATGCCATCATCATTGAGGCATTTGAGTTAGATGGTCAAACGGTTCATCTAGGCGATACCGTAACTTTAAAAAGCAAGCTACACGGAATTGATGTTAGGAAGAAAGCAATCGCTTATGATTATGATCCTTTAGCTAAGAATTACCGCTCTATCACTTTTGATGATAAGGCAAGTAGCGGTACAGGTAAAACTGGCGGTAGCTTAACTACACTAGCCAATAATCTCCTTGATGGAAATAAGCGGAGTGAGGATGTTGCCGTTGAAATTGCCATTGATAATGCCAACAGAGCATTTGATGCGGAATTTGAGAAACGTCAAGTAGCCATTGATAATGCTATCGAACAGGCTCAAAGTCGTGGGGAGGTCTATGCGGATCGATTAAAGGCTAGCATTGATAGTGAACTTACTTCTATTCACCAACAGATGCGGCAACAGGAAGAGGAGCAGCAACGTACAACTCGTGAATTATTGGCAAAGGCTGGGGTAAACAGCAACCTAGCCACAGAAGCCAAACAAAAAGCAGAGCAGGCTCAAACTGGGGCAACTGAAGCCCTCAGAAGGGCAGAACAAGCCAAGCTTGATGCTATTCAAGAAGCTAACCGCTTGACTTCGACGGAGCGTAGTCAAACAGAGTCAAAGATTGCGACAGCAAAATCACAAGCTATCTCTGAAGCTAGTCGATTAGTTGATGTAGCAAAATCACTATTAGGTGGACAGTTGGCTACAGTAAGTACCAATCTCTCGCAAACCAAGGAAGATATTAAACTTCTTGCGAGTAAGCAACTGGTGGATAGTCTGACTGGTCGAGTAACGGGTGCAGAATCCATGATTCAAGTGCAAGCAGACCAAATTTCTCAGCGAGTAAAGACTAGCGATTTTAACCAAGCAAAACAGAGAATCGAAACTGCAGAGTCAACGATTACTCAATTGGGGAATCGTATTACAACTGAAATCAGTCAAGTGGATGCGAAAATTCCAACTAGCCTAGATGGTCTCAATTTGATGACTGGTACTCGTGATTGGTCGAATAAAGGAAATGCCTGGCATTTAGGAAACAATTGGTCTACTGAAACGGAGAATTTTAGGGGACTAGTAGTTCGTTCGACTCAAGCGGGTTATAACGGAAGTCATCAGAATATTGTTGTGAAAGCAGGAGATGTCATTACTTTTAGCTTTTATGCCAAAGCGAATCAGCCACTTTCTTCCATCAAAGTTTCAGCGATTTGGTCCGGTTCTAGTGTCTATCGTGCTCCAGTCGCAAGAGTGAGGGAATCGGACGATATTATATCTGTCACCAGTGACTGGAAACGCTACTGGAAAACAGTTCATGTCTTATCTGATGGATCACTCCAATTTCGAACGGAGTATAATGCAAGCACAATCCCTAATGGGAATAAATTCTACGTGGCAGGATTGAAAGTCGCAAAGACCTCACTAGATACAGGTTATTCAGAAAATCCAGCAGATATAGCTGGTGAATTGACCACCCAACGGACACTCATCACTCAAACGGCTTCTGGTGTAGAGCAGGTTTCTACAAGATTAACCGAGGCGAGTGGAAAGATTTCTAGTAGTGAAACACAGATTCGACAATTAGTTTCGGATGTATCCTCAAAGGTCAGTCAGACGGATTTCAATAACTTGAAACGAACTGTTGAAGGACATACTACATCCATCCAACAGACGCAACAATCTATTTTGCTTAAGGCTGATAAGACCGTTCTTGAAGGGGTCAAAACCACCGCTGACAATGCCTTGGCTAAGGCCAACACAAACGCTAGTCAGATTACCCAAACCAAGGCAGACCTACGGATTGCCAATGATGCCATCTCACAGAAAGTCGCAAAGACGGATTTTAATAACTTGACTGGTCGAGTAGCAAGTACAGAAACCACTATCCGAACACAGGCTGGGCAAATTGAACAACGACTAACAAGTACGCAAGTTGAATCTGCCATTAACTCAAAAGGCTACCAAACCAAGTCTCAGGTTGATTCAAATATTACTGGTCGTGGCTATCTTACGAGCAGTTCGTTACAACCCTATGCAACGACAACCAGTGTGCAGAACTTGGTCAAAACAACCTCTGATAGTTTCACTCAACGAATCAGTCAAACGGAAAGCAGAATCCCTACCTCAGTTTCGCATCGTAATTTGATAGCTGGTACTTCGGATAAATGGAGTGCTTATCAGACGATAAATGCCAATAGCAACTGGGTAGCTTCTTTAGGAAGAGTTCAGTTTGGAGATAGTAGTGGTATCTATGTTGGGTCAAAAGTGCATTTATATGTTCATGTCTCAGCGGATGAGATGACTTTTGACCCTGCTGTAACTACTCGTACTATGAAACTTCAAGGTCCAATCTTGGATAACCAAAATGCTTGGACATGGACCAACTGGAATTTGTATCACCCTTTCTACAATAAGTGGAGCAGTAATCTGACGACGGGCAACAATTATCGGTTAATCAAACTAACCTCTACCATCACTCAAGAGATGTACCAACACTCTAAAGGATTTGAACTTCAAGTTAGAATTGATGGGGTTAAGACAGGTAAGTTTCATGTGAGAGCCTTAATGGTATCAACTGGTGATATCTTTCCAGACTATTGGACACCGTCATTAGACGACTTTACGACAGTGTCTGCCTTTCATGAAGTGCGGGATACTGTAAGTAGTCACACTCGGACCATTGGAGATCACACCAATCAAATCAGTCAGGTTGTTCAAACGGCTACTGGGATTGTGACACGAGTTGGCAATCTAGAAACAAGTCGAGCAACAACTGCCACAGTAACTGCAATTCAAACGCAGGTTTCAACACTTGCAGGGGCGTGGTCGGTTCGAAATCTAACCAGTGCAGGAACAGTCCTGAGTCAGCTCAATCTCAATAAGGATGGCACAGTCAAGATTGATGGAAAACTCGTTCAAATAACAGGTACAACCTATATCCAAGATGGAGTGATTGCGAGCGGTAAGATTGCCAGTCTTGATGCAGGCAAGATTACGTCAGGCATCATCTCAGCAGCTCGGATTGGAGCAGAAGCTATTACTGCGGACAAGTTAAAGGTTGACCAGGCTTTCTTTACCAAGTTTATGGCTACAGAAGCCTATCTCAAGCAGTTGTTTGCCAAATCGGCCTTTATAACCCAAGTGCAGGCAGTAACCCTATCTGCAAACAAAATTTCTGGAGGTATTTTGTCAGCAATCAACGGAGCCATGAAAATCAATCTATCACTTGGAAACATCAAGTTCTTTACCAACTCTCCATCCATTTCTCGTGAGGTTAGTGGATATCCTCACCAATGGGTTTCCTTTGAGACAGGAACATCAAATGGTAAGCCATGTGGTGTAACCATTATCGGTTCAAATCGATGGAACAACTGGAATGCCAATGACGGTGGCTTTGTAGGGATTCGAGCATGGAATGGTACTGAAACCGACCAAATTGATGTGGTGGGCGATAAGGTACGTTTAGCTAGTGCTCCATATACCAATCCAGATGGATGGGAAATAGTAACCTTGCCTAACCGATTGAGTATTGATGCCTATAAAGCATCTGACCGACCAAGTTCTATTTTGAATATCGGAGATATCCGCATCTATCGAAATGGGACAACCTATGTCAGCTTGAAAGACGTACTTCATCAATTCAATCACAATTTTAAACACTTAGTAAACATCACAGGTCGAGGTGACGTCATCTTGACATGGGATACGATTAAATAAAGGAGTTCACAGATGAATCTAGAACAAATCAACCAATCATTAAAATTAACCATCCAGGAGCTTGTCTCCAAGCTATCTGATGAGATTACCGCTAAGAACCTCATTGCCATCCAATTGGTGGAAAGGGATGAGGAACTTAGCCTATTGCGTAAAGAAAAACAGGAATTGACTGAGCTATTAGAAGTTCAGACAAAACCTGAAGAAAGGAAAGGAGAATAGTTATCATGGCACTTCTCAATATTGACAAAGTAACAGAACCATTTGATTTGGAGACAGCTCTCGCTTACATGCGTAAGAATGGAGAGTTCATTCGTTGTAAGACAGCAGAGCAGGATTTTTACATGTATCTTGAAGAAGTAAGGCGACCTGCCATTAAAAATGGAAGGCGGCAGTTGGTTACAACAGAAACAGTTTGGGCGTTTAATCAGTGGGGTAGTACCACATTAACTCTGAATCTTTCTGATTTATTTCATGAATGTTTTTATCTGATGCGGTTTGATGAGAACGGTCAACCGGATTGGTCAGACCCTACCATTGTGCAGGAAGGCCCAGTAGAAAGTGAGGTGACCGATGAAGGAACTGTTAACTCTTAATAAGATTTTATTTTCCATGATTGGAGGCTTGATTGGTAGTCTATTTGGAGAGTTGGATGGTATCTTATATGCCCTACTTGTCTTCATTATTATTGACTATCTAACAGGAATTTTTGCGGCAGTTGTAGAGAAACAATTGTCAAGTAGTATCGGTTTTCGTGGCATCTTTAAAAAGATAGCCATTTTATTTTTAGTTTCACTAGGTCATCTGATTGATACTGCAATCATCAAGCAGGGTGGAACAATTCGAACCATGGTCATTTTCTTTTATCTCAGTAATGAGGGGTTAAGTATTCTAGAAAATACCGTTCGAATTGGTTTACCAATACCTGAGAAACTACAAGCAATCTTAAAACAAATCAACGAGAGGTGAGAAGATATGGGAAAACATCTAGTCATTTGTGGTCATGGCCAAGGGCGAACAAGCTATGATCCTGGAGCAGTGAATGCCAAACTAGGTATCACAGAAGCAGGAAAGGTTCGAGAATTAGCCAAGTTAATGTCTAAGTACAGTGGACAGCGAATTGATTTTATTACCGAACAAAATGTTTATGATTATCGGAGTATTACTAGTATTGGTAAGGGATACGACTCGATTACTGAATTGCACTTCAATGCCTTTAATGGAAGTGCTAAAGGTACAGAAGTCTTGATTCAATCTTCCTTAGAAGCAGATAAGGAAGATATGGCTATCCTGTCTCTCCTTTCACACTATTTCCAAAATCGTGGCATTAAGAAGGTAGATTGGCTATATAATGCCAATCAAGCAGCAAGTCGTGGATACACCTATCGTTTGGTGGAGATTGCTTTCATCGATAATGAACAAGATATGGCGATTTTTGAGAACAAGAAAGAGGATATTGCGAGAGGTCTTGTGTCAGCAATAACAGGAGTTGAGGTCAAGACCATAGTTCCCTCGACACCCAGTTCAACCGTTGGGAGTTCAGGAACTCCTTCAAAACCAGTCTATCTTGTTGGTGATAGTCTTAGGGTGTTGCCTCATGCGACTCATTATCAGACTGGTCAGAAAATCGCCAACTGGGTCAAGGGGCGCACCTACAAAATCCTTCAAGTGAAGAATATTCACCAGTCCAACAGTAAGAGAGCTTATCTACTTGATGGAATCAAGTCATGGGTGCTTGAGCAGGATGTAGAAGGAACAACTAAAGGCCATAGTGAGCAGACCTATCAAGCACAGAAAGGCGATACGTATTATGGAATCGCTCGGAAGTTTGGTTTAACAGTAGATGCCCTACTTGCGGTGAATGGTTTGAAGAAGTCGGATATCCTGAAAGTTGGGCAAACACTCAAGGTTAACACAGCTTCAAGGACAACAACCGCTATTCCAACCAGTGTTGCCAGTCGTGTGGTTGCGTCAGCATTATCCAAGGTCGGTCAAAAGGTGACCGTTCCATCTAACCCTTATGGTGGACAGTGTGTTGCCTTGGTGGATAAGATTGTTCAAGAGCTTACGGACAAGAATATGTCCTATACAAATGCCATTGATTGTTTGAAGAAAGCAAAATCAAATGGTTTCCAAGTAATCTACGATGCTTGGGGTGTGAATCCTAAAGCAGGTGATTTTTATGTCATTGAGACAGATGGTTTGGTCTATGGGCATATTGGTGTCTGTGTGACAGATTCTGACGGAAAAAGTATTGATGGTGTGGAACAGAATATTGATGGATATTCTGACTATAATAAGAACGGTATCAATGACCAATTAGAAATTGGTGGCGGTGGAATTACTCGTCGTGTGAAACGGCAATGGATGGCGGATGGCTCACTCTACGATTCTACTGGAACAGTTAAACTCGGTAAAGTTGTAGGTTGGTTTAGAATATCATAATTAAGTCTTAAGCCTGGTGGGAACATCAGGCTTTATTTTTTTGCTTTTTTTTTCAATAAGTGCGGAAAAATTACTCCCAAACCTACCTAGTAAGGTAGGAGGAATATTTGTATTCCATGAACTTTGGCATAAATTTATCAGGTCGAATTAGTTTGTCTGATAACTTGACTTATTTTCCCTTTAGAGTGATATATAGTGTGCCATTACATAGGAAGGAGAGTAAATGTCCGTAAAAAAGATTAGAGTCAATAAACAAAAACACAAGCAGAGGATCTGTGCCTACATTCGAGTTTCGACGACTAATGGAAGTCAGTTAGAATCGTTAGAAAATCAGAAACATTATTTTGAAAACCTGTATTCCAATAGAGACGATATTGATTTTGTAGGTGTTTATCATGACAGAGGTATATCTGGTTCTAAGGATAATCGTCCAAATTTTCAAGCCATGATTGAAAATTGTCGTAAAGGTATGATTGATATTATTCATACCAAGTCAATTGCTCGATTTGCTAGAAACACGGTTACAGTTCTTGAAATTAGTCGTGAACTGAAGGCAATAGGAGTAGACATTTTCTTTGAGGAACAAAACATTCATACCCTTTCTAGTGAAGGGGAAGTGATGCTTTCAGTATTAGCTAGTATTGCTGAGGACGAGTTGAGGAGTATGAGTGGCAATCAACGTTGGGCATTTCAAAAGAAGTTTCAACGAGGAGAGCTAGTCATTAACACCAAGCGATTCTTAGGATATGATATAGACGAGAATGGTGAGTTGATTATCAATCCAGAAGAAGCTTTGATAGTCAGAAAAATATTTGCACTTTACCTTGAAGGGTATGGTACTCATCGTATTGCCAAACTGTTAAATGAAAAGGGAGTTGCGACGGTTACAGGTGCTAAATGGCATGACACCACAATCCGTCAAATGTTAAGCAATGAAAAATACAACGGTTCGGTCTTATTGCAGAAGTATTTTCACGATGGTGTGAATGGTCCTAAAAAATTGAATCAGGGGGAACTCGAACAATACCTGATAGAGGATAATCATGAAGCTATTATTTCAATGGAAGATTGGCAAGCAGTCCAGGTAAAACTAAACAGTAGAAGATGGCAACAAGGTAGAAACAAAACCTATAAATTTACGGGGTTATTAAAGTGTCAGCATTGTGGTTCGACTCTAAAGAGACAAGTTTCTTACAAGAAAAAAATTGTTTGGTGCTGTTCCAAATACATTAAGGAAGGAAAAGCAGCTTGTCAAGGGATGCGTGTGCCAGAAGTAGATATCTCAAATTGGACAGTAACCTCGCCAGTAAAAGTGATAGAAAGGGATAGAGATGGGGAAAAGTATTACAGTTATTCCGGCCAAGAAAGTGCAGACCAGCGTTCAACATCAGGTCAGAAAGAAAGTCAATGTAGCCGCATATTGCCGAGTGTCCACCGACCAAGACGAACAGCTATCAAGTTATGAAAACCAAGTTAATTATTACCGAGATTATATCTCCAAACACGAGGACTATGAGTTAGTTGACATCTATGCGGATGAGGGCATCTCAGCAACTAATACCAAAAAACGTGATGCTTTTAACCGCTTGATACAAGATTGTAGGGCTGGTAAGGTGGATAGGATTTTGGTAAAGTCGATCAGTCGCTTTGCAAGAAACACCCTTGATTGTATAAAATACGTCCGAGAGTTGAAAGAACTTGGTGTTGGTGTGACTTTTGAGAAGGAGAATATTGACAGCCTAGATTCCAAAGGTGAAGTTCTCCTTACAATCCTTTCTTCCTTAGCACAGGATGAGTCACGCTCGATCTCAGAGAATGCGACGTGGGGAATTCGTAAAAA
The DNA here is from genome assembly GCF_046032115.1 of Streptococcus suis. Taxonomy (GTDB): domain Bacteria; phylum Bacillota; class Bacilli; order Lactobacillales; family Streptococcaceae; genus Streptococcus; species Streptococcus suis_AJ. The sequence goes on from NZ_JARQOZ010000043.1 coordinate 14,376, forward strand.
GTTTGAACGTGGTGAGGTGCGCGTGAATACCACAAAGTTCATGGGTTATGACAAGGATGAGAATGGTAGGCTTATCATTAACCCTCAGCAAGCTGAAACTGTTAAATTCATATACGAGAAATTCTTAGAGGGGTACAGTCCTGAATCCATTGCTAAGTATTTGAATGACAATGAAATACCTGGTTGGACAGGAAAGGCAAATTGGTATCCAAGTGCTATACAGAAAATGCTTCAAAATGAAAAGTACAAGGGTGATGCCTTATTGCAAAAGACTTTTACCGTTGATTTTCTGACTAAGAAACGAGTTCAAAATGACGGTCAGGTTAACCAATACTATGTAGAAAATAGCCATGAGGCCATTATTGATGAGGAGACTTGGGAGACTGTTCAACTGGAAATGGCTAGACGCAAAACCTACCGAGATGAGCATCAGCTCAAATCTTATATCATGCAGAGTGAGGACAACCCATTTACCACCAAGGTGTTCTGCGGAGCCTGCGGGTCAGCCTTTGGACGGAAGAATTGGGCAACCAGCCGAGGGAAACGTAAAGTTTGGCAATGTAACAACCGCTATCGCATAAAGGGTGTTGAAGGGTGTTACAGTAGCCATTTGGATGAGGCGACACTCGAGCAGATTTTTCTAAAGGCATTAGAGCTACTAAGCGAGAACATTGATTTGCTTGATGGCAAGTGGGAGAAAATCTTAGCAGAGAATCGCCTACTGGATAAGCACTACAGCATGGCATTGAGTGACCTGCTTAGGCAGGAGCAGATAGACTTCAACCCCTCAGATATGTGCCGAGTGCTAGACCATATCAGGATAGGACTTGATGGTGAAATAACCGTTTGTTTACTGGAAGGAACTGAGGTAGATTTATAAAGCAAACGTAAGCATTATGTGCAATCCTACCATGAGGACGAGGAAATAACCCCGGAGCAGGCTCACAAGAACGCTGTCGAGCTGGCAGAGCATACAAAGGCATGGAAAGGGCATGAAGTTCTGATAGCCACGCATATAGACAAGGGGCATATACACACGCACTTTATTGTCAATTCCGTAAATTATGAGAACGGTCATAAGCTCCAATGGATGTAGGACGGATTTTGCGGACATTCAAAATAAAAAAGAATGTGGAGGTAACAGACAATGGCAAAATCATTATTTGAGGAACTGGGCGGCAAATACGAAAGGCAAGGGGATTATTTGATACCGTGCTTAACTGTACCCGCCGAAGAAGAACAGGCAATAGGCATCTGGGGGCAACGGCATTTAGATTATCTAAAACAGTACCGTAAAGTTACATACACCAATCTTCTTACAAGCGGCAGGCTAAACGCCTACCTTGCCGACATCAACAGACAGGCACAGGAACGCTTTGAAAGGCTCATAGAGGGTATGAAACAGGCACAGGGCATAACGGAACAGCTAAAG
>NZ_JARQOZ010000044.1:0-15555 GCF_046032115.1 Streptococcus suis
GGAATTCTCCCAATCATTTAGGAGAATTCCTATTTTTTATAAGAGTCGGAGTAACTGGAGACTTTTTCAGTGGGCTCCTAAAAAACGAGGATATTCTCCTCGAGATGCAATTATAGGTCAAGCAATTGGTGGAAGAAAAGGCGCAATGTTTGCCCTTCTTTATGAAGCTGATAAAACTCATTACCATTGTCGATTTTGTGGACATAATTTTGCAATAAAAGAAAATCGATTCATTAGAGAATCCTAAAATTATCAATTCAATCCTTCAACATCTTTACACCTCCAAGAATCAAAAATAACTGCTACAAGATACAAATAGATTTCAATTTTGAATTGTCTATAGTTTTGACAAACTCCCCCTTCTAACTGCTACGAATTTATATCTAAAAACACATTACCAAAGTTATTGTTATTCAGACCCTGGTCAAAAATCATAAAATAGAAAACAGCTTAGAATCAACGTTTCTAGAAATGTAATTCTAAGCTGATTTTTTTGAACAAATTTGTATTTGGATAGGATATGTACACATCCTCAATATTATTAAATCGTCTCAATCTTTAAAAGATATGAATACCATTCTTACAAAAATGAATTAAAAGGTTAACGAAGTATTCTTAAAAATAGTCATTTATCAATTTAATGCTGTGGCAAAAAAATAAAAATTAGTGATATCCTAGAATTACTAAATAAAAAGATATCGAAAATCAAACTTAGCAAGCAAACCCATTATTTTCTTCAACGTTCTCAATCATTTCCTTCTGCATAAGTATAATTTCGGAACGAAATACATTAGCCAAAGTGGATTGATTGATGATTTGACAATTGATTCTCACAGATTTCAAGACTCTATCAACTAGACTCTCAACTTCTGAACCGTTACGAATCCCCATATCCCAGAGTTCTTGTAGGACTGTTTTTTCATATCTTCTTTCATACTCAGACATCCCCTGCTTCGCCCAAAACAGTTCACCACTCTCATTCTCAAGCCAATTCCAAACCAGATTAGGATTTTTTACTAAAGGTTTCTCAAATTGACATGATTGACAAAGAACCATTCTATTAGACAAAGAATAAGACAAGGGCCAGATTTTATTGACAATTTGACAAGCAGATACAGCAAAAGAAGTTTTACATCTCCAGCAAGAACCACTCAAATTGTCTTCTACTTCACGAATTCCCTTTTCAATTAAAGTACCTGCCCAATATTCTTCAACCTCTTTAACTCCTGATTTTTTAGCTACTAATCCAAACATTTTAATAATCTCCTTTATAATCAATCAAACTTGTAAAGTCATTAGAATGCCACATTTAAAATAGGCTCTTGAAAATAGTCCAAATAACTTTATTTTTCATTCGACTTGTTCTTTATGGTTATATACTACCACCATTTTTCAAATTTGTCAAACATGTTAAACAGAAACTTGTAAAATAATTTTATTCATGGTATAATATGTTAAACGAATCGGAGGAAAACATGATTCTGGGCGATATTATCAAAGATTTTAGACAAAAAAATAAACTCACAATGGATAGTTTTGCAAGCTTATCTGGACTGACTAAAGGCTACATTTCCATGTTGGAAAAAAATCAACACCCAAAAACAAAAAAAGCCCTACTTCCTACTTTGGAAACTCTTGAGAAAGTAGCTAGAGGAATGGACATCAGTGTTAGTGAGCTTGTTTCTCAATTAGATTCCAATCAAGAAATTGCTTTGACAATCACTCCTCAACAATTTCAACTTTTTCAAATGCCTCTCCATCCTCAAGTCCAGTTATTGGACAGAGAATTGCGAGATGAGTTTCATAGTAAATGGATTGCATTTGGACAAGATCAACTTAATAGTATGTCGGCAAAACAACAATCATCCAATCTTATTTCCTTGGATGATTTCAGAGACCGGGTTGAATTAGCCGTTCCTGGAAAGGTTTCTGCCGGAACTGGATACTGGCAAGATGCTGACTTCAATCATTTGGTGTCTTTCTACACTGAAGATTTACCAATAAGTACTCAGTATGACACTATTGCACAAGTCATTGGAGACTCAATGTCCCCATTAATTCTTGACGGGGACTACTTGTTCATAAAGCTGACTTCTTCTATTCCCATGAATTCTATAGGAATTTTTTCTGTAAATGGTGAGAATTTTGTTAAAAAATTCAAAGGCGACTATCTTCAGTCCTTAAATCCAGACTATGATGATATTTATTTTACAGAAGACGATGAAATTCGAACAATTGGTCAGGTAGTCGAGATTATTAGCAATAATTAAAAGGAGACATTTGTCTCCTTTTAAAATCAGAAAAGCCCATTATCAGCAAATTGACAATAATTAAATGATTAAATAATTATTCTGCTACCCTTATGTCATTGTTTGTCCTCTTACTATTTGTCTAAAGTGTGGAGATTGCTTATATAAGATGAAAATCGCTAGAGGTTTTTGTGATTTTCTTAGGATTTGTTCAAACATTTGAACACCAAGTTGTTACGACACGAATATTCTTAGCCTACTTTTGAGTGAACTGGGTAGCAAGGCTAATTGTAAGTTATGCTATGCATTTGACAACAAATATCACAAATAGATATAAAACAGGGACAACGGACTTTTCCCCCTACTAGCATCCCTCTCTTTTTATTAGAGAAAGATGACTAATAGTATATACACTTCTACGAACGCTAAAGAACTCCTTTCAGCAATTCAGATGGCGTTCAACATCTTAACTAACTATTTCCTTTTTTCAATTAGATTATACCACTGTTATAAAACGCTTTCAAATAATTATGTGCTCCAAAGTTAACTTTTTTGCTTTTCTTTTTCCTTGATAAAGGTTTCCCACATTTTTTGTTGTGGCTTAGCAAATGGGTAGGTAGGAAAATCTTCTACAGAAACCCATTTCAGTTCTTTTGATTCTGGAAGGTTAAGTGTTTCTGCCATACCTTCTACCATTTCTATCTGCCATTTGCGGTGACTAAAAATGTGCTGAACGATGCCAAATTCTTGCTCCTGCCAATCAACTGTCATGCCGTAATGTTCTGTGAAGCTCTGCCGAATATCTGGCTGAACCGTTTCTTCTGCTACTTCAAAGAGTGAAACTTGTTTGTCAACGACAGTCCCTTTTTCCAAAAGCGGAAAAGACCAAAAACCTGATAAGAGTCCTGCTTCATTATTTTTTTCCAATAAAAATTGATTGTCTTTATTGCGGATAATAAAGCCTTGATAAGCTACGGGAACGGGCTTTTTCTTCGGTGCTTTGATCGGGTACTTATCCATAGTACCGTTTAGATAGGCAGCACTAAAGTCTTTGACAGGGCTATCTTGAGGACGAGGATTGACTGGTGATTCAATATCCGACCCCAAATCCATCAAGGCTTGGTTGAAATCTCCAGGTCTGTCAGGGTCTATCAAGATTTCCATCATTGCTTGAAAAATCTTGCGATTGGTTGGCACGCCGATGTCGTAATCCACCTCAAATAATCGACTAAGAACCCGCATGACATTGCCGTCTACTGCTGGCTCTGGCAAATCAAAAGCAATACTTGAAATCGCACCAGCGGTATAGGGACCGATACCTTTTAAACTAGAAATTTCTGCATGCGTGGTTGGAAATTTTCCATTAAAATCTTCGACCATTTGCTGAGCAGCCTTTTGCATATTTCGAACACGTGAATAATAACCCAGTCCCTCCCAGAGTTTGAGAATAACCTCCTCGGGTGCCTGTGCTAAATCTCTAATCGTAGGCAAGTGATGGAGAAAACGTTCATAGTAAGGAATGACCGTGTCTACTCTTGTCTGCTGGAGCATGATTTCTGACACCCAAATGGCATATGGATCCCTTGTTCTTCTCCAAGGTAAGTCGCGTTTATTGGCATCATACCAGTCTAAAAGAGCTTTTCGGAAAGAGATGATCTTTTCTTCTGGCCACATTTGGATTCCATAGTCTTTCAAATCTAACATACATCTAGTATAACACAAAGAAAGAAAGCTGGCTTTCGCCACCCCCCTTAAACTATTTATTCCGCTTTGCCTGTTACAAACATAGTAAAACTTGCTGAAGCGATTGATTTTCCGTCTTGGTTTTCTATCTTTACTTCTACTACTTTTGTCCGACTTCCATCGTGTGTGCAATATCCAATTACCGATAAGCTATCTCCAGGTTTGGCTGCTTTCATATAATGAATATTGGATTGCAAGGTTACTGCATATGAGCCCTGGGCCACAATGGTTAATCCTGCAACTGAATCAGCAAGTGTAAATAGATAGCCTCCATGTGCCATACCATAGGGATTAAGAGATTTTTCAGTAACCCTTGTTTTCAATAAAACTTGGTGTTCATTGATGATTTCAGCACTGTAATCGTCCAAGACAGTTATTGGTTTTAATTTTAATTTATCTAACACGTTCATCCTCCTCTATCTGCTGACTGGTTTGCATTTGATAATAAACACCTTGTTCAGCCATCAATTCTACATGATTCCCTTGCTCAACAATTTTTCCATCCACCATGACCAAAATCAAGTCGGCAGATTGAATGGTTGATAGGCGATGGGCAATGATAAAGCTGGTCCGTCCCTCCATTAGTTTTGCAAACGCCTCCTGAACCAACATTTCTGTCCGTGTATCAATAGAGGATGTCGCCTCGTCTAAAATCAGGATTTTAGGTATTTTGACAAATACACGCGCAATAGACAAGAGCTGACGTTGCCCTTGGGATAAGGCTTCACCTCCATCTGCCAAAACTGTATCATACCCCTGCGGAAGCTGACGAATAAAGAAGTCTGCATTGGCTGCCTTAGCTGCCTCAATGACTAATTCCCGCGTGGCATTTGGATAGCCATAGGCGATATTATCATGAATGGTACCAGATTTAATCCATGTCTCCTGTAAAACCATCCCAATCTGTCTGCGAAGTTCCTCACGACTATACTGACTAATCGGAACTCCATCTAAGACAATCTGACCAGCCGTCACATCGTAGAAACGCATGAGAAGGTTTATCATGGTAGATTTTCCTGCTCCTGTTGGCCCAACAATAGCTACCTTTTGACCAGATTTGACATCAATGTTCAACTGTTCTATCAGTGAACGATCAGGGCTGTATGAGAAAGACACATTTTCGAAGGAAATAGCTCCCTTCAGCTCCTCTGAATCAATTTTCCGCTCAGCCTGATCGTCAATGCTATCTAGAGCCAAGATAGCAAACAGTCTGTCTGCACAAGCTAAGGCGCTCTGCAATTCCGATAGGACCGAGGAAATATCATTAAAAGGCTTGCTGTACTGACTAGCATAATTGAGAAAAGTTGTCAGAGACCCCACTGTAAAATTTCCTGCCATAATTCTCAACGCGCCAAGTCCTGCAAGTAAGGCATAAATAATAGCATTGATAAACCGCGTACTTGGATTGACCGTTGAAGAGGCAAAGATGGCCTGTTGGGAATATGTCGCATACTGGTCATTGACAACTTGAAAACCTTGCGTAAATTGCTCTTGAGCATTGAAAGATTGAACCAGTGTCAATTGACTGATGGACTCTTCCAAATGCTGAGATTGCTTCCCACGTGCCTGAGTCTGTTGTCTATAATAACCATAGGATTTCTTAGCGATATAGCGTGCCACAAGCAGAGAAACTGGAGTTAATGCCACAACCAGCAACATCATCGTCAAGTCAAGCCTAGCCATAGTGAAAATGGTTAGGAAAATAGTCAAAATACCAATGAAAAATTGATTGAAAATCATCAATAGACCATTTGTTAATTGCTCACTATCACTTGAAAAACGAGCCACCAAATCACCGACTGATTGACGATCAAGATAAGATAGGGGCATCTGGTGCAGCTTCACATAGACCTGTTCACGCAAATCGGCCACCATTCCGTAAACCAAGCGATTGGTTACTAGTGGGAGATACCATTGCACCAGCGTATTAAGCAAGATAACCATCACCATTTTGCCTAAGATACCGAGCAAGACCTGACCATTTGCTATCAATACTGCATCAACTGCCTGACCAATCAAAATCGGCAGATAAACTGTCAGAAGCACTTGCACCAAAGTTCCCACCAACATCAAGGACATTCGAAGAGGTTGGCGTAAAACCAATCTGACCAGTTCCTTAAAACTAGATTGTCTCATAGCTATCCTCCTCTCCTTGTTGTTGCGATTGGTGAATTTCTTGATAAATAGCAGAGCTTCTCAGCAAGTCCTCATGGCGACCAAGTCCAACTTGACGCCCTTGTTCCAAGACTAAAATCTGATCAGCTGTCCGTAAACTATTGGTTCTTTGTGACACCATGATTAAGTTTTGACCTGGTAATTCCTGGCGAATCGCCACTAATAACCGACTCTCTGTCAGATAATCCAAAGCAGAGGTCGCATCATCTAAAACCAATATCGGTGCTTTCTGTAAAATAGCGCGTGCAATGGTCAAACGTTGACGCTGTCCACCAGAAAAATTCTTCCCAAAGGCTTCGACAGGGCTATCCAAACCACCCTTGTCCTCTATGAAAGATTTAGCCTGTGCAATTTCTAATGCAGACCATAGGTCACTATCAGATATTTCTTCCAATCCTAAAGATAGATTAGAACGAATAGTTCCAGCAAAAAGCTGAGCCTGTTGCGGAACGATAGCAATTTGCTGCCGCCATTCTTTTAAATTCTTGGGACTTTTTCCATCAATGAAGAGAGAGAGCTGATTTGTTGGCACTGAATAGAGTGCCTGCAATAAATCTACTAGGGTGGACTTACCTGACCCAGTTCCCCCGATAATTCCCATAAACAGTCCCTTACGTAAGTCAAAAGCAATGTCAGACAGGGACTCCTCAGCAGATTTTGGATAAGAAAAGGAAAGATGGCGCACAGAAAAGATGATCTCCTTATCCTCGCTAACCACTTTTGGTAAACTAGACTCTACATCCTCAGATGTTTGGTCAAAAACCTCTTGAATACGTTGCGCTGAAATATAGGTCTGGTTGAGAGTAGACACGACCATAATCATCTTGACCAATTCTACTAAAATTTGAAGAAGGTAGTTGATAAGAGCGACCAACATCCCTTGCTCCAGTAGGTTGTTTGAAATGGCTATATTTCCCTGCCAAATGAGAATGAGTAAGGTGCCGTTGACCACTAAAAATGTCAATGGTGATAAAAGACTAGACCAAAAACCAGCCTGCAACTGTTGCTTCTTATAAATCTGATTTATGCCTTGAAAAGCCTTAATTTCCCGCTCTCTTTGTCCAAATGCACGAATCACTCGCCAACCAGTCACTGTCTCACGGACCTGCCCCACCAAACCATCTAATTCTTTTCGCATCGATTGATAAATACGGCTGGTCATGACTGAAATTCCTGCCACAATAACAAGTAAAAGGACAATCATACCTAGAAAATAAACAGATAAAGTCGGACTAATATAGAAAGACATGATCAGAGAACCAAATACTACAATGGGGGCTCGTAAGAACAAGCGTAAAAAAGTATTGATTCCCGTTTGAATCTGTAAGGTATCACTTGTCAGTCGATTCAGTAAACTAGAGGAGGAAAGAATATCTCGGCTAGACTTGGGAAGGGAAAGAACCTTCTGATACAAGTCATTCGTCAACTCTTTAGTCACTCCAACCGCTGCTTTAGCTGAATAATATTGCGCTATTAGTGAAACAATAATTCCAATACATGCTAGACCAACCAGTAAAAAAAGCATAGCAACCAGGTTTCCCTGGCTGCCATTTGGAATAATTGTATCAACGATATAGGCGATAATTAATGGTACCAAAAGCTCAAAACAAGCTTCCAATAGTTTGAAAACTGGACCTAATATAGATTCCTTAATATAGTCCTTAAAATATCGTGATAAAAATTTCATATTAACGGTGCTCCAAAGCCTGAACCGCAGTAATCAAGGTCAAGTTGTAAACATCATCAGGGTTACAACCACGAGACAAGTCGTTTACAGGCTGATTCAAACCTTGTAAAACAGGACCTACCGCTGCAAATCCACCCATACGTTCGGCAATTTTATAACCAATATTACCAGCTGAGATACCTGGGAAGATAAATACAGTCGCTTGACCAGCAACACTCGAACCTGGTGCTTTTAATTTACCTGTGGTAGGAACAAAGGCAGCATCAAATTGCAATTCACCGTCCAAATCCAACTCAGGACGCAATTTTTGAGCAATTTTAGTTGCTTCAACCACCTTATCAACTTTAGGACCTGAGCCAGAGCCTTTTGTAGAATAGCTAAGCATTGCAACTTTTGGATCGATACCAAACATTTTAGCAGTACGTGCTGAGTTGATAGCGATTTCTGCCAAGGTTTGAGCATCTGGATCAATGTTGATAGCACAGTCACCAAAAATATAACGCTCTTCACCTTTTACCATCAAGAAGGCACCTGATGTTTTCGATACACCTGGCTCTGTTTTAATGATTTGAAGAGCTGGACGAACTGTTGAAGCGGTTGAATGAATCGCACCAGATACCATACCTTCTACTACGCCCATATATACCAACATAACACCAAAGTAGTTAACATCTTTCAACAACTCATGTGCCTGCTCTTCTGATACCTTACCTTTACGGCGCTCTACCAAAGCAGCTACCATCTCATCATATCTATCATAATGAGCTGGGTCAATAATTTCAAAACCTTCTGTAATCCCTTCAATGTCAAGGTAAATCTTAATACGATCTGGGTTTCCAAGCAAGACGGGTACTACATCCGACTCATTTACCAAACGTTTTGTCGCCTGCAAGATACGTGGTTCTTCACCTTCTGGCAATACGATACGTACTTTTTTACCCTCTAGCTTTGTAGCTAATTGCTCAAAAATTTTCATGAACAAACTCCTTAAATTTATTTACTTATTAACTGATTGATAACAGCCTGAAAATCCTCAGGAAGCGGTGCTTCCAAATCAATCCTTTCGGCTGAAAAAGGATTGTCGAAGGCCAAATTATGACAATGTAAGGCTTGACGTTCTATCCCACATTCCAAACTTCCACCATACATATCATCTCCTAACAATGGAAATCCAATGTGAGAAAAATGAACACGAATCTGATGAGTTCGCCCAGTATGTAGTTGAATATCTACTAAATGAATATCTCCCCAAGATTGCACAACACGATAGGAAGTATGGGCATATTTTCCAGTCTTTGTCACACATCGAGTAATAATACTATCTTCTGGACGACCAATGGGGGCAATGATATCCCCCTCTGCTTCCAACACACCATCCCCTTTAACCAGAGCATAATAGCGCTTGTGGATGAGCTTGGCCTGCAACTGCTTGTCCAGTCGAGCATGGGCATAGCCATGTTTGGCAAAGAGCATGACACCCGAAGTATCTCTATCCAACCGCGTTACGATATGGACCTGCTTATTTTCGTAATCTTGCTCCACAAGGTAGCCTTTCACAAAATTAGCAATGGTCGAGGAATGCAGAGCTGACGGAATAGAAGCATAACCAACTGGCTTATTGATCGCTAGAAAATGGTCATCTTCATAGACGATATCCAGCGAATAAGAAATCGGTTTCAAACTTCCCGTTAAATCCTCCTCAGCTGGTATATCAATTGTAACCCTATCTCCAATATCTAGCAAGTAAGTTGCATTGCGTTCGATACCATTGACCCAAATATTGCCGCCTGTGTACTTAATTTTGGCCAACAAACCTTTTGAAACACCATGTTTTTTCAAAAAAGTTTTAATTTTAGTATGCTGGTCAGCTATAAATTCAAACCGCATTACTCCACCTCTCCAATAAAGGCATCTTTCACACGATTCCAAAAACTAGTATGGCTTGGGGTAGCAACAAAGTGAATTTTATGCTGGTCAATCTGGTACTCAATCTTGTCAATGTTGTCATAGACATAGGTCTTATTATCCACTGCAATAGAGTAGCGGTCACTATGCTTGGGTTCAATCACAATCTTATCTTTTTTGGGAACAACGATAGAAGACCCTAGCGTGCGATAGACGCGATTATTCAAACTAGCCACTTCTGCTATTTGTAAGGCTTCAATGGTCGGATGCAAGACCGCTCCACCTAAAGACTTGTTGTAAGCTGTCGAACCAGTTGGGGTCGAGACAGAAATCCCGTCACCTCGAAAACGTTCAAAGGGAACATTATTGATGATGATATCTGCCACCATGGTTTTCGATAAACGCTTGATTGTTGCTTCATTTAAGGCACGTGCCTCTACAACACGACCATCTGCCATTTTGACTTTGACATTTAAAATTGGATAGGAAACCCTTGCACCATTGTCAAGCTTGAGATTTTCAATCAATTTGTCCACCTCAAAGTCACGATAATCTGTATAAAATCCCAAATGTCCTGTGTGAATTCCAACAAAACGCACACGATCAATCAACTTTTCATACTTATGAAAGGCTGACAACAGCATACCATCTCCCCCAATGGAAATGACAATATCTGGATTTTTGGGTGTCAAAATAAAATTAGCTTGTTTTAATTTCGTCCATAATTCTTTGGACACTGCTTCACTCTGAGGACTTCGGCTAGCGAGCAGAGCGATTTTTAATCTACCTGTACTCTTCATCTGTATCATCACTATTTCCAACACCGTCATTCAACTTTCGGTGGGCAGGGTCAAACAAGGCCTGCGCCTCTTGAATGTCGTTGCGGATTTTTCGCATCTCCTCGTCTAATTCATAGGCAATTTTTGCGGTTATTTCTAAACGTTTCTTGATTTCTTCTGGAAAATTCCCCTTATACTTATAATTCAGCGAATGTTCAATCGTCGCCCAGAAATTCATGGAAAGGGTACGGATTTGAATTTCTGCTAAAACCGTCTCATTGCCATTAATTGTGTCCACCGGATACTCAATCACCACATGATAAGAACGATAACCCGAAGCTTTCATATGATTGATATAATCCCGTTCATGGACAATTTGCATATCCTTGCGTTTACGTAAAATTGCCAAAACTTCCTCAATATCGTCTACAAATTGAACCATAATCCGAAGTCCAGCAATATCCTGCATATCTTGAGCAAGATTTTCCAACTTGATATGCCGCAGGGCCATCTTCTCTTTGATAGATTCAATCGGTTTTACCCGACCTGTCACAAACTCAATCGGAGAATGACGATTAGCCTTGCGGTACTGTTTGCGAATCCCACGCAGTTTGATTTTTAGTTCCCCAACAGTTTGGATGTAGGGATCCAAAAACTCTTCCCAATTAAAATCCATACGGCCCCTTTCTTGTCAAAACTTTTAAATTGTATTAGAATAACACAAAGACTAATCTATTATAACACATTGAAAGGGTTTACTGCATGAAAAACCACCTTGAAATTGAGTATAAAACCTTACTGACCAAATCCGAATACAAACGCCTGCTTACTGACTTTTCAGATGTGAGCCCAATTCTTCAAACAAACCACTACATTGATACCCCAGACCTAGATATGAAGAATCACCGCTTTTCACTCCGTATTCGTACATTTGAAGACTCAGCAGAACTAACCTTAAAAATTCCACAAGAAGTCGGAAATCAAGAATATAACCAAGCTCTAGACATCCAAACTGCTCATCATTTACTGGAAAATTTTCAACTACCAGCAGGACAAATTTCTGACATTATTTCTGCAACAGAGATTCCACTTGATAAACTTGCTGTCTGGGGAAGCCTCACGACAAAACGCTATGAGAAACAGACATCTATAGGTCTTATGGCCCTCGATGAAAATGATTATGTGGGACAAAAAGATTATGAATTAGAAGTCGAAGTGACCGATGCAGATGCAGGGAAAATTCTTTTTGATGAATTCCTTAAGAAGAAATCAATTCAATTCAAATATGCTAGTAGTAAGGTCGCACGAACAGCTGCCTACATGAAATAACTATAAAAAATCAGCCAAATAAGGTTGATTTTTTAGTTTCACTACTGAAAATTTTTCATTTTTTTGATAGAATAGAACTATCTATTGTAAAAAACACTTTTATGTCATCATAAAAGCTCAGTGTGTAAAAGGAGTTACTTTAAAATGGTACAACCACTCGGTGAACATAACATTAAATTATTCTCACTCAATAGCAACCGTGATATTGCTGAAAAAATTGCTGATTCTGCTGGAATTCCTCTTGGAAAACTGTCTTCTCGTCAGTTTTCTGATGGTGAGATTCAAATTAACATTGAAGAATCTGTACGTGGCGTAGACGTCTACATTATCCAATCAACAAGCTATCCGGTCAATAATCACTTGTGGGAATTATTGATTATGATCGATGCTTGTAAACGTGCTAGTGCCAACACCATTACAGCGGTCATCCCTTATTTCGGCTATGCTCGCCAAGACCGTACCGCTTCTCCACGCGAACCAATTACAGCTAAATTAGTTGCAAATATGCTGGTTAAAGCTGGTGTCGACCGTGTATTGACTCTTGATTTGCACGCTTCACAAATTCAAGGTTTCTTTGATATTCCAGTAGACAATCTCCTTACAGAACCACTTTTTGCAGCCTACTACATGGAAAAAGGACTCTGCGGAGAAGATGTCGTCATTGTGAGTCCTAAAAATTCTGGTATCAAACGCGCGCGTAATATCGCTGAATTTCTAAATGCACCGATTGCGATTATCGACTACGCTCAAGATGATTCTGAACGTTCTGAAGGCTATATTATTGGTGATGTTGCTGGTAAAAAAGCTATTTTGGTGGACGATATTCTCAATACTGGTCGCACTTTCTCACAAGCTTCAAAAATTGTCCAAGAAGGTGGTGCTACTGAAATTTATGCAGTTGCCAGCCATGGCCTCTTTGCGGGAACTGCAGCCCAACTCTTAGATGAAGCACCAATCAAAGAAATATTAGTTACCGATTCTGTTGCAAGCAAAGAACAGCATCCTAAAAATATCGCCTTCCTAACAGCTAGTGACTTGATTGCAGATGCCATCCACCGCATCCAAGAACATCAGCCACTCAGCCCACTTTTCAAATTTACTAGTCCTGAAAAAGAAAACTAGGAGTAAACTCTTTGATTTATTTAGATAATGCAGCAACCACTGCTCTATCTCCTGCTGCACTCCAACGGATGATGGAAGTGGCTCAAGAAAATTATGGAAACCCCTCCAGTATCCATCAAAGCGGTCGAAAAGCCAATCAATCTCTTAGACAAAGTCGTCAAGAGATTGCTCAGATTCTCTCCGCCTCTCCTGAACAAATTATTTTCACATCTGGAGGCTCCGAAGCTGATACTTTAGCTATTCAAGGCTATGCACTTGCACATCAATCCAAAGGAAAACACCTGATTACTACGGCTATCGAACACCATGCTGTCCTCCATACCATGCAATATCTAGAGGAGCGGTTTGGGTTCGAGGTAACCTATATCCAACCAGTCAATCAAGTAATCACCGCTCAACAAATTCAGGATGCCCTTCGACCAGATACTATTTTAGTCAGCGTCATGTTTGCTAACAATGAGACCGGTCAGCTACTCCCCATCAAGGAAATTGGAGAGCTCCTTGCCGATCATCAGGCCGTCTTTCATGTAGATGCTGTCCAAGCAATTGGAAAAATTGCAATTGCTCCCTCTGACTACGGAATTGACTTCCTCGCAGCCTCTGCCCATAAATTCCATGGTCCAAAGGGGATGGGATTCCTGTATAGTAACGTTCATAAATTTGATTCCTTGATCCACGGCGGAAAGCAGGAACAGCAACATCGAGCAGGTACTGAGAATCTCCCTGCTATTGCTGCTATGGCGACTGCCCTAACAGAACAATATGAGTCCTTAGATACGCATCATAAGCATGTCAGTGAACTGCAACAACATATTATCAAGGGATTGTCTGGCTTAGACTATTATCTCAATCAGGCTGGACCTCATCTCCCTCATGTCCTTAATATCGGTTTTCCTGGTAAACTTAATGAACAACTACTCATGCAACTAGATTTGGCAGGTATCGCTGTTTCTAGCGGTTCCGCATGTACGGCAGGTGTTGTCCAAAATAGCCATGTTTTAGAAGCTATGTATGGAAAAGACTCCCATCGTCTGAAAGAATCTATTCGTATTAGCCTATCTGAAATCAATACAAAAGAAGAGATAGATACTCTTATCATCGAACTAAAGAAAATACTTGGAGGTTAAAATGGCATTCCAACAATCAGTTACCTTAAAAGATTGTAATTTTACTTATCACATTAGCCCTGCTATCAAAAAATATACACTCCGTGATAACACCTTTGAACAAAGCAAAGCAGGTCACTATCAGCTTACACGTCTTCTGGAAGAAATTCCAAATTCAAACCAAGGATTCCTCTTGAAAATTATTATCAATCAAGACCTAACTGGTTTTAAAATTAACATTACCGACAAGTCTGGTCTTCATCTGGTAAACATTTTTAAGCCAGAAAGTAATAAGGTTATTCAAGAAAAATTCTATTTCCTCATGGATAGCTTGATTGACCGTAACATCTTTACAAAAGAGGGTTAGTATGATTGAAATTCACTATCTTGATGCTTATAAGCAAGAACGTATCCAAACATTTGAGAATAAAGATGCAGCCATTCTGGCTTTTGCCGGTTGCTTAACCCTCCCAGACTATTATCCAGTTACCAGTATTACACAAGACGGACAAGCTCTGGATTACAAAGGGACAATCGGAGATCTCTATCGCTATTTACAAACACTAGATTAGACAGTTTCCTGTTTAATCTTTTTTTAAAATCAATCTGTTGATTTTTTCACAAACTTGGACTAGAATAGAATAAAGAACTGTTTAATATATAAATAATCGATAAAGCGTATTCTATCGAAATAAAGGAGTCTAAAGTGAAAAACGATAAAAAATCTGATATTCCACGCGCTACTGCCAAACGTCTATCCCTCTATTATCGCATTTTTAAACGTTTCTATGCAGGAAATATTGAAAAAGCTAGTTCAAAAGAAATTGCCGAAGCTATCGGAATCGATTCAGCTACCGTCCGCCGAGATTTTTCCTATTTTGGAGAGCTTGGTCGTCGTGGCTTTGGCTACAATGTCAAAGAGTTAATGGATTTCTTTGCGGATATTCTAAATGATACCTCCATCACCAATGTTATGCTTGTTGGTGTTGGGAATATGGGGCGGGCCTTGCTACACTATCGCTTCCACGAACGAAATAAAATGAAAATAGTCATGGCTTTTGAAGCAGATGATAATCCAGCTGTTGGAACGACAGACGAAAATATCCCAATCCATGCAATCTCAGAAATAAAGGGACGTATCAGCGAAGCAAACTCTCAGACAGCCATTCTAACGGTACCCAGCGTCAAGGCGCAAGAAGTGACCGATATTCTTGTTGAAGCTGGTGTTAAGGGGATTCTGAGCTTTTCGCCAGTTAACTTGTCTGTCCCAAAAGATGTCGTTGTTCAGTATGTTGATTTGACTAGTGAATTACAGACACTACTCTACTTTATGCGAAAAGGATAAGCAATGAAAAAACCAATTATTGGTATTTCTGGAAATGAAATCGAGTAGGGACTAATTTCTAGTCCCTCTCACACCACCGTGCGTGCCGTTCGGCACACGGCGGTTCAACTAACTT
>NZ_JARQOZ010000045.1:0-15405 GCF_046032115.1 Streptococcus suis
TACCGTGGCGATTTTTCTTTTTGAAAGTTTGAAAAGCTATGATGGGTAGGGCATAACCAACTACGGGAATGATTCGTAATCATTTTAACAATCAAAAAGCTTTTATTTACAAAGTCCCGACTTGTAAAAACCACTAGATAGGTTTACAATAGAAGCATGATTAAAATTGAACGAGTATTAGACATCTTAAAAGCGGATGACAATTTCCGCCATATCAAACAGAATAACCAGACTGACAGCACGTGGACGAATGTCCAGTTTGACGCTCTCAGCTATGACAGCCGGACTGTTAGCCCGACGACCCTCTTTTTCGCCAAGGGTTTGGCCTTTAAGAAGGAATTTCTGGAAAAGGCTATCGAGGCTGGACTAGCCTTTTACGTGTCTGAAATCGACTATGAGGTCGGCATTCCTGCTATCATCGTCCATGACATCAAGCAGGCTATGAGCTTGATTGCCATGGATTTTCATGGTCATCCCCAGAAACAGCTCAAACTCCTGGCTTTCACCGGCACCAAGGGTAAGACAACAGCGGCTTATTTTGCTTTTAACATTCTTAAACAGAGCCACAAACCTGCCATGCTTTCGACCATGAACACCACGCTGGACGGCAAAACCTTCTTCAAGTCCACCTTGACCACGCCTGAGAGCCTGGACCTCTTTGCCATGATGGCGGAGGCGGTCCAAAACGGCATGACCCACTTGATTATGGAGGTGTCTAGCCAGGCTTACTTGGTCAAGCGAGTTTACGGGCTGACCTTTGATGTCGGCGTCTTCCTCAACATCAGCCCTGACCACATCGGCCCCATTGAGCACCCGACCTTTGAGGACTATTTCTACCACAAGCGGCTTTTGATGGACAATAGCAGAGCGGTTATTGTCAATGCTGGAATGGACCATTTTGAGGTGGTGAAAGACCAAGTCAGCTCCAAAGACCATGACTTTTATGGGCCGACTTCTGAAAACCAGATTAGTCAGTCAGCAGGTTTTGACTTCACAGCGACTGGCAAATTGGCTGGCCACTACGACATCCAGCTGATCGGAGGCTTCAACCAGGAAAATGCCATCGCAGCTGGACTGGCCTGTCTCCGCTTGGGTGCAAGTCTGGAAGATATTCACACAGGGATTGCCCAAACCAATGTCCCTGGCCGCATGGAAGTCCTGACCCAGCAGAACGGGGCCAAGGTTTTTGTAGACTATGCCCACAACGGTGACAGCGTCAAGAAGCTAATTGATGTCGTCTTGGAACATCAAACAGGCAAGGTTATCCTAATCCTTGGGGCTCCTGGTAACAAGGGAGAAAGCCGCCGCAAGGACTTCGGTCTGCTACTCAATGACTATCCACAGGTTGAGGTGATCCTGACAGCAGATGACCCCAACCGTGAAGATCCAGCTGCTATTGCTGAACAAATCCGTGAACACATGACCCGTCCTAGTGACTTTATCTTGGACCGGGAAGAAGCCATTCGCACTGCCATGAGCCAAACAAGCTCTCCGAAAGATGCCGTCATTATCGCTGGCAAGGGGGCTGATGCCTACCAGATTGTAAACGGCGAAAAGGCTGCCTATGACGGTGACATCGAAGTAGCAAAACAATATTTGTAATATACGGAGGCTGGGCAAAAAGCCCAGCACCGCTTCTCAAAGTTAGTGTCAACATCTCAGCGCAGTGGTTGATTGGCTTTAACAGTCCAGTGGACTGTTAAAGGTTGGAGATAGTATTTGCGAAGCAAATCTCAGCAATTCGTGTTTTACACTCCAAATCTAACCTAATCAACTGTGCGGGGGTGGGAAAACGAACTCTTCTATGAATGGTTGAGTTCTTTCCCACTCCCTTTTTTATAACGATTCTCATTAAATTAAAATTTTCAGAAAACTCTTTGTTTTGGTAAATTTTTTTGATATAATACTGGTCGGAACAAAATATTAATGAATCATATTCTGGAAAGGAGGAGTTTGTGTCTTCTATTCAAGCGGAAAATATCCAAGTCTCTTATGACAATCGGATCATTATTGATGAATTATCAACAAGTATTCCTAAAGGAAATATAACGACGATCATCGGTGCCAATGGCTGTGGAAAATCGACCTTGCTTAAGGCGTTGACAAGGATTATCCCTGTTCAAGAAGGGGCTATCTATTTAGATGGACAAGCCATTTCACAACTGCCAACCAAAGAAGTCGCAAAAAAATTGGCCCTGCTCCCTCAGGTCTTAGAAGCGACTGAAGGGATTTCCGTCTATGAACTAGTCTCCTATGGTCGCTTTCCGCATCAAAATGGGCTGGGACATCTCACTGATCAGGATAGAGAGAAAATCAACTGGGCCTTGGAGGTTACTCAGACCGCTCCCTACGCTAGGTTCCCAGTTGATGATTTATCAGGTGGTCAGAGGCAACGTGTGTGGATTGCGATGGCACTTGCCCAAGATACGGATACCATTTTCTTAGATGAACCAACAACCTATCTTGATCTCAATCATCAATTGGAAGTCTTAGAACTTTTAAAGGAACTGAATCAAAGCCGACAGAAAACCATTGTGATGGTCCTTCACGATGTCAATTTATCAGCTCGATTTTCAGATTATATGATTGCCATGAAAGAGGGAGATATTCGCTACCATGGGTCTGTGTCCAATATGATGACAACTGAGATACTGAGGGACATTTTTAGCATTGAACCTCAATTGATGCAGGTTGCTGGTCAAGACTACCCTATTTTGCTAACTTACGATTTAAAAAAATAATAAGGAGAAAAAATGAAAAAGTTTTTAGCTATTTTTAGTTTATTTGTCGGGCTGTTTTTCTTAACAGCTTGTTCTACCTCTTCCTCTTCAACAGACGTAGAATTGTCTAGCATGCCAAAGATTGAAGGTATTACTTACCACGGTGACATTCCAAAAAATCCTAAAAAAGTTGTCAACTTTGCTTACTCTTACACAGGCTATCTCTTACAATTAGGAATTGATGTATCTAGCTATAGTCTAGATTTAGAGAAAAATAGTCCCGTCTTTGGAGACAAACTAAAAGATGTTCCACAATTGACAACGGCAGATACAGAAGCGATTGCCGCACAAAAGCCAGATGTCATTCTAGTATTTGCTGGTGATGATAACTTAGAAACACTGAAAGAAATTGCTCCAGTTATTGAAATCACTTATGGAAAGAGTGACTACTTGAAAATGCTGACAGATATTGGTCAGATTTTTGAAAAAGAAAAGGAAGCACAAGCCTGGTTAGATCAATGGGATAAGAAAGTTGCTACTGCGAAAGAGGAATTGAAAGGATTGATTGATACAAGTTCAACATTTACCGTCATGGACTTCTTCGATAAGAACATCTTCCTTTATGGTAATAACTTTGGTCGTGGTGGAGAATTAATCTATCGCGCTCTCGGTTTTGCCGCTCCTGCAAAGGTTCAAGAAGACATCATCAATAAAGAAGGCTGGTTTGGGGTATCTCAAGAAGCTCTTCCAGAATATGTTGGCGACTATGTCCTTGTTAACGTCAATGATAAAACAAAAGAAGCAGCTGCCTCTCTCAAAGAAAGTGATATTTGGAAAAATCTACCTGCTGTAAAGAATGGTCACGTCATCGAGATAGACTATAACCTCTTCTACTTCTCCGATCCGATGTCTTTAGATTTACAAATTGACGCCTTTGTCTCAGAAATTCAAAAACTTCAGTAAAAGGACTGGATATATGAACAAACTAGTAAGTTCTCGTTATCCCAAAACAAAGCCAAAGAATATTTGGCTTGTTTTTTTCATCATCTGTCTTTCTTTCATAGCTGGAGTCTATCTTAGTTTACGCTTTGGAGCTATTTCTTATAGCCACCAACAACTGATAGAAACCCTAAAGCATCCACTGACAGATTCTTCCGCTCAGGATGTTATCATCGATTTGCGCTTGCCTAGAATGGTAGCCGCCATCTTGGTGGGAGCTGCCATGGCCCAAGCTGGGGCAATGATGCAAGGAATTACACGCAATCCGATTGCCGATCCTGGCTTATTAGGAATCAATGCTGGAGCAGGACTTGCTCTCATTGTTGCCTATGCTCTATTCGGTGGTTTGCACTACAGTCAAATTTTATTAATATGTTTACTGGGCTCCTGTCTAGCAGCCGGTCTAGTCTTTGGTCTAGCTTATCAGGTGCAAAAAGGCTACAATCAACTCCGTTTAATTTTATCTGGCGCCATGGTAGCAAGTCTATTTTCTGCTATTGGTCAAGCTATTACTATCTACTTTGATTTATCAACTGCAGTGATTGGCTGGCAAGCAGGGGGATTGGTACAGGTAAACTGGAAGATGCTGGCCATCATTGCTCCTCTTATCATCATCGGCCTCATCCTTGCTCAACTCTTTTCGCATCAGCTGACCATCCTGAGTCTCAACGAAACCGTTTCTAAAAATCTAGGTCAACGAACCTTACTGATGACCTTGGTTTTGTTGGGAATTGTCCTTCTACTCTCAGCTTCTGCGGTAGCTCTTGTGGGCTCGCTTTCTTTTATCGGGCTCATTATTCCTCACTTTATCCGCATGTTTACAGGGAAAAATTACAAGCTACTCTTGCCATTAACTGCCTTTGCAGGGGCTAGTTTCCTCATCTGGGTAGATTTGGTTTGCCGTTCTATCAATCCACCTGTTGAAACTCCCATTAGCGCAGTCATCAGTATCATTGGTCTCCCTTGCTTCCTATGGTTGATTAGAAAGGAGAAACACTTTTGATAAGACATCACAACTCTCTAAAAATATTCACATTCCTACTAATCCTTTTATTTGTCATTTTCCTACTTTCCTTATCTATCGGCTATAGCAATTCATCCTTTTCGGATCTCATTGACATCATGAGTGGTCGTGCCAGTTCATCGACTCTACTTATCATTGGGCGAATTCGCTTACCTAGAATAATCGCCTCCATTATCGGAGGGGCTTCTCTGGCTTTAGCGGGTTTGTTGCTACAAACTTTGACCCGCAATCCTCTGGCAGATTCTGGAATATTAGGAATCAACGCTGGAGCTGGTCTTGTTGTGGCACTATTTGTCGGTCTCTCTTCAAAAATCAGCCCTGTCTTATTGAGTCTCATGCCTCTATTTGCTATGATGGGCGGTGGATTAACCATTTTTCTAGTTTACTGGATTGCACGCAAGAAGCTGTACGGCATCCATCCTGCACGCTTAATTATCACGGGAGTTGGAATTTCGAGCATGTTATCTGGTATCATGGTTAGCATCATCAGCCAATTAGATGACTTTAAGATGGAATACATTGTCCAGTGGCTCAGTGGTCGAGTAAATGGTGGAGATTGGAAAACTATCGCAATCTATACTCCTCTTCTTCTCTTGGTATGGCTGGCAACGTTTAGTCGAAGTCGCTCACTCAATATTATGAATCTAAACGACCAGACAGCCATGGCTTTGGGACTCCACTTACAGCGTGAAAGACGGATTACCTTGGTATTGGCTACCACCTTAGCCTCTCTTAGTGTCATTTTAGTTGGTAATATCACCTTCGTTGGTCTCATTGCTGGTCACATTGTGCGCAAATGGTTAGGAAATGACCATCGTGTCATCATTCCAGCGACTATGATAATAGGAAGCTTCATTCTACTTCTAGCGGATACCATAGGACGAGTACTACTTGTCGGAACAGGCATCCCAACCGGCATCATCGTCTCCCTTATCGGCGCTCCCTATTTTCTGTGGTTACTAAAACAAGAAGGCTAGATGACTCCAGCCTTCTTATTATTTTTCTAGGTAAAGTTCAATATCCTCTTTAAGTTTTAATGGACTAGTCGTTGGTAAATAGCGTTTGACCACGCGCCCCTGTCTATCCACCAAAAACTTGGTAAAATTCCACTCAATTCGACCTCCTAATAAGGTCGATTTTTCTTTCTTGAGATAGCGATAAAGCGGACTAGCTCCTGCACCGTTTACAGCCACTTTTGCAAATCGTGGGAAACTTGTTCCATAGTTCAAACTGCAGGTCTGATTGATTTCTTCAGCAGAACCAGGTGCCTGATTTAAAAATTGATTGCAAGGAAAATCTAATACTACAAAACCTTTGTCTTTATAGCAATTATATAGCTCCTGTAGTTCTGTGTATTGTGGTGCCAATCCACAACCTGTTGCTGTATTGACAATCAATAGAACCTGACCTTGATAATCCCGCATGGACTGGTCTGTACCATCTTGTTTTTGTACTGTAAAATCATAAATGCTCATCATTTCCCCTCCTCTAGTCAAAATAAGTGAATAAATGTTCCATTTCATTTGGAGTGAGTTGTCTGTATGCACCTCGTTCCAAATCCCCCAGCTCAAAACCTCCAAAGGAAATCCGCTTGAGATAAGTGACCTTGACACCATAGGCTAAAAACATCTTCTTAACCTGATGAAACTTGCCTTCTGCCAGTTTGATGGTCGCTCTGCTATGGTCCAAAGAAGCCTCCAAGACAGTCAAATCTGCGAGCTGGCAACGAGTGCCATCCAAAAAGGTAACGCCCGAGGCAAAGAATGTCGGAGCATCCGGACCCAAGGGACCGTTAACCTCCACATAGTAAACCTTGTCCACATGGTGGCTGGGATGAAGCATGCGGTAGCCGAGTGGACCATTGTTGGTGATGAGAACCAGGCCTTCGGTATCCCTGTCCAGGCGACCGACTGGGTAGAGACCTTCCCTACTGTCTTGCGGAGAAATCAAGTCGATGACTGTCTGATGCTCCTGGTCTGTCACGGCAGAAACGACTCCTGCTGGTTTATGAAGCAAATAATAGGCGGAACCTTCTAAGGCAACTTTTTTACCCGAAACTTGGATAGTTTGTAACTCTGGGTCAACAATCTGGCTTAGGCTTTGAGCAGGTCGTCCGTTAATCTTGATTTGCTGGGCTTTGAAAAGTTTTTTTACTTGCTTACGCGAGCCAACTTTGGCTTTCTCTAAACATTTGTCCAATCTCATGGGACTATTGTATCACAAATCATATAGCTTGACTCTTTTTGAAAAAAGTTTATAATACTAGTTAGTGATATATTTTTTTACAAAGGAAATCCAATCATCCTATTGGATTTCCCATTTCTTCAGTAAGGGAGAAAATTCATGGGACTTTTACAAGATGGCAAATGGGTGGATCAATGGTATGACACCAAGTCAACAGGCGGTAAATTTGTTCGTACTGTCACACAATTTCGCAACTGGATTACACCAGACGGACAGGCAGGCCCAACAGGAAAAGGCGGTTTCAAGGCTGAGTCTGGTCGCTACCACCTCTATATTTCTCTGGCCTGTCCTTGGGCTAGCCGAACGCTTATTATGCGAAAATTGAAGGGCTTGGAAGACCATATTTCCTTGTCTGTCGTTCATCCCCTCATGTTAGAAAATGGCTGGACTTTTGCAGACGGACCTGGCGTGATCAAGGATTCCCTCTTTAACAGCGACTATCTCTATCAGGTCTATTTGAAAGCTGACCCACACTATTCTGGTCGGGTGACCGTGCCTGTCTTGTGGGATAAGAAAACCAATACCATCGTCAGCAACGAGTCTGCCGAGATTATGCGGATGTTCAATACCGCCTTCAATGACATCACGGGCAATCAGGATGATTATTATCCAGCAGACTTGCAGGCTGAGATTGATGCTATGAATGACTTTGTCTATCCAAACATCAACAACGGTGTCTACAAGGCAGGCTTTTCAACCAATCAGAAAGTCTATGAAAAAGAGGTCAAGAACCTTTTTGCCGCCTTAGATAAATTGGAAGAGCATTTGGCAGACAAGGACTATCTGGTTGGCAACCAGCTGACAGAGGCTGATATTCGACTCTTTACCACTTTGGTGCGATTCGATCCTGTTTACTTTGGGCATTTCAAATGCAATATCAAGGCCTTGGTTGATTATCCAAACTTGTGGGATTATACCAAGCGGATTTACAACCACTCTGGTATTGCGGAGACGGTTGACTTTGACCATATCAAACAGCACTACTACGGTAGCCACAAGACCATCAATCCGACTGGCATTATTCCTGTCGGACCAGACTTGGACTGGACATTGTAAGAAATAAAGGGAGATGACAGCCTCCCTTTTCGTATGGTATAATAGGTCAGATTTTTTGAAAAGGAGATTTCCATGTCTGAAATTATCGCAAAACGCGTATCAAACTATGAATTATTTTATGATTTGGTCTTTGTCCTGGCCACTTCTTCACTGACCGGACTTTTGCACGGTGACCATATCGGTCTCAGGGAAATTCTAACTTTTATCACCGCTAACCTAATTATTATGACCTTGTGGATTAATGAGACGATTTACCTCAACAAATATGGTGAGCGAGATTTACTGGATATTTTCACTATCATCGCTTCTATGTTTGTGGTGGGGCAATTATCCCTAACCTTTAGTCATGATTTTGAAGCAACAGCCCTGCCCTTTACTATCTTTTTGATCCTGTCTTATTTGCTACTTTGCTTGCAGTACTACCTTCGTGGGCGAAAAATCGGTTTTACGGCTGATATTAAGCATAGTCTCTATATGTTTGGGATTTATTTGCTGGTATTTTTCTTGGCTTTGGTAGCTATCTACTTCAATTTCTGGACCTATGATGAAAAGAGCCTCTTGCTTTTTTATCTTCCATTTGTCATTTCCTATTTCTTCAAGGACAAACTCAGCCATGATGTGATGAACTTTCCTCATATCGTAGAACGCTGCCAGCTGATTACTATTATCACCTTTGGTGAAACAGTCATTGCGATTTTGAAAAATTATCCGATTCTAGAACTTCCTTTGGAAGGAATCCTCCTCTTCTTCGCAATGGCGACTCTGTTCATCTTCTATATTTCTCAGACCTATCTCACTATCGACCATCACCGCAAGGCAGATGCGACTGTTCTGCTATACGCTCACTTGGTGATTGTCCTTGGTTTGAATTTCTTCACAGTGGCAATGGAGCTGTTCCCTAGCCACCACAATGAACTGGCCTTGCCAATGCTGATTGTTGGAAACTTACTTTTCTACGGAGGCATCCTTTCGACTTCCTTCTATAATCAACAAATTCACCAAGTTGGTAGAAAAGGACTGTTCATCTACGGTCTGATTTTAGTGATTGGAAATGTTGCCTTACTGCTAGCTGGACATGCAAACCTACTCATCTTTATTATCCTCAACCTGCTCTCGCATGCCATGGTCGCCTATCATGTCATTCGTTTCCGCAAAGCCAACCACAGTTTGTTGGGAGAAGATATATAATCATTCAATTTACTACAGTAAAAGAACAAAAAAGCAAGGAGACTTCCTAATTCAAAGCCTTCTTGCTTTTTATTATAACTGTATCTAACTATTTCAAAAATAAGTTTAAATCTCCCTTATATGCAGCCCATTCGGAAGTTAAAAATTCTTTTTTTAACTGATAATGAACAGGTGCTTGTTGTTCTGTCAAGAATGGGTGGATATACTTATCAAGCTCCAGCCAGCCTTGCCAACCGATGTGGATTGTATCTTGCATAAAATAATCTATCCCCCCCTGCTCCGACAAA
The DNA here is from genome assembly GCF_046032115.1 of Streptococcus suis. Classification (GTDB taxonomy): domain Bacteria; phylum Bacillota; class Bacilli; order Lactobacillales; family Streptococcaceae; genus Streptococcus; species Streptococcus suis_AJ. The sequence goes on from NZ_JARQOZ010000045.1 coordinate 9,519, forward strand.
TCAGCAATATGATTGAAACCTTGACTGGTCAACTGGTACTTAATCTTTGCTACTGTTGCCCGATACATATCTTTATTGAGACCAGTGTAGTTCATCCAACGTTCATTAACTGGGGGAATTACAAATAGCACATCAGTCTGATGTTTAGCAAATTCATTCAAAACCAGCTGAAAATCATTGTACTCCGGTGATTGCAGATAAGATATTTTTGTCTGGGATTGTTTGAGTTTTTTGATTTTTGACTGAAGACGATTTCTATAAAACCTATCATCAATTTGGAAATCATTTGATTGAGTAGAACGACTCCCGTCCTCATTAGCTACTTTACTCAAGTGGTCATAGGAAAAAGTCTCTGGAAGTTTCATCGCTTCCGTCTCTACCAATCCTAAATTACTACCAGAATCAGCAAAGCGACTAAATAAGGCATCTTGCTTTTCTAATAAATAGGCTTGCCAGGTCAACTGCTCTCGATCCCATTTCGACAATTCCTTACCACTAGCTACTTTTTGAAACATTCCTGTCAAACTATAGTCTGATTTAAGCTCTAAGAAACGCTTTGCTGCATATCTATCATAGTCATCCCCAGCACTTGTTTGCAGAAAATGAGTGGCTTGATCACTACTAAAATATTGTTCAAATGCCTTAGATGATGCCCCTTTTGGTGAAAACCATTGAGGAGAAACAACATAGATAGCCTGACTATTTTTTAAATGTGCCTCAATCTGTTGCATGCCAAAATATTGTGTCAGCGAAGCTGCCCCACGTTGTCCTAACAAATAGGGAATATACTCTCTCTGATAAGCATCTGCCAACACTGATGGATGCATACTATCAAAACGTGACCACTCACTTGACCCAAAGAAAGGAACAAAACGATGATTTTTGTCTCCCAGAGCCCTATTTTTCTTATATTTGCTCTTAAAACTAATATAAGACAATGCTACTGCATCTTGTTTTTCTTCTTTGAAATTTGGCCGAGAAGAACTCGGGAAAAACAACAAGGTGAGAATAACTAAAAACGTTGCACAAATCACAGGCCCAAAAATCTGCCACAATTGCTTACGCATGCATCAACTCCACAACACCAGAAATGATTTTGTTAGCTGTATTCCAATCTTCACGACCAAACTCTGAAACTGGAACTGTAATATTAAAACGACTTTCTAACTCCACAATAAGTTCTACAGTCCCCATACTATCTAAAACACCCGCATCAAATAGGTCTTCATCCATCATTTCAGATACATCTTCCATAAATAATTCTTCGATAATATTCAATATTGTTTCTTTTACATCCATTCTATATTCCTTTCTACGATTCATACAATCGTTACCTGTTGTCTACTTGAACCACAATTTATCTAAAAATCCTGAAAATATCAAGAAAGAGAACATGACCGTATGGAAGGTCACAAACATACCAGCGAAACTCGTCCAACGATTATCTGGCAGTGGTTCTTTCCCAACTTTTTTTCGAGCTAAATTAATTGATTTCGTCTTACGAATCCAAGCATCATTGATGATCAACCCCAAAGCATGAAAGAGACCATATGCAATATAATACCATGTTACACCATGCCACAAGCCCATCAAGAGCATATTTAGCAGATAGGCAACATTAGATACCGTATTTCGATTTTTGAAAACCTTATGTTTCAACAAAGTCTTAACCAGACGCATGAAGACGAAATCACGGAACCAAAAAGATAAGCTGATATGCCATCGATTCCAAAATTCCTTAAGATCACGCGATTTGAACGGTTGATCAAAGTTAATTGGGCAGCGAATACCCATAAGATTGGAAATACCTATGGCAAACATGGAATAGCCTGCAAAGTCAAAGAATAATTCAAAACCATAAAGATACATAACTCCAATAGTAGGTAAGTTAAACCATCCACCTTGATCCAAGGCTACTGCCTTTAAAGGCTCCAGTAAAGTATGCCCGATAAAATAGGCTAGAATAAACTTATATAAGAAGCCCATCATAATATAATGCACAGTCTGATCGAGCATATTTAATAACTCAGTTCGCTCTGGAATTTGTTTGTAATCTTCCATAAACCGTCTATAACGATCAATAGGACCACTCGAAATAGTTGGCATAAATAGCAAAAATTGCAGAAAACTCCCCAAACTAAATTCCGTTAGTAAACCGTCCCGCATTTCAATCACCATTCCGACCGACCGAAACGTTAAATAAGAAATACCTAAAAAGCCGAAAATTGCCCCATGCTGACTAAAAGTCGGTGCCAACTTTACCCAAGTCAACGGAAAAACAGCTAAACACACGATTAGATAGAAGACCCAGCTTTGATTTGCCCGTTGACGATAATGCTTGTAGAAAAAAATCAACATTGTCTGCCAAATAATATAGGCCAATAAAGACAGCAACTGCATTGTCTTTGTACCTGTAAACATCAAGACAATGAAGGCTAAACTAACACCTGTTTCATACAAGGGGAAACGTTTTTTAAAAAAGAGTCCTATAAAAATTGGTACTAGCGCCAAGACTAGATAGAAAAAGTACAATGGATTTCCATAAGGCTCTAACTGAGGTAGCTGTTTGAAAAACTCCATCATTGAGCATTCACCTCAGCGATCAACCCCTTAATATCAATCTTCCCATTTGCAGTCAAAGGAAGACTGTCTCGATAAATAAACTTCGAAGGCATCATATAATCCATCATCCGTTCTTTTAACTCCTGCTTGATGACCTTGGTTAACTCCAACTCTCGATCGAACTGCTCCATAATCCCTGCTTTAGGAACAACATAAGCTAACAGATTTTGCACTTTATGGTCAGCATTATAACGTGGAACAGCCACCGCAGCCTCAATGTAGGTTGATTTATTTAAGTGTTGGGCAACTTCTTCCAACTCAATACGATAACCATTATATTTAATTTGGAAATCCATACGTCCGCCATAGAGTAACAGACCTTCATTTGTCATTACACCCAAATCCCCAGTATGATAGGCCTGTAAACCGTCAAACTGGAAAAATGCCGCCTCGGTTCTCTCAGGATTATTCAAATATCCTTTAGAGACAGCAGGACCTGATACAACAATTTCTCCCTGTTGACCATTCGGTACTACTTGACCATCCTCATCCAAAATAAAAGTTGGCGAGTCTGGTTTGGTATAACCAATCGGCAAACGTTTATAATTCACCAGCATCTCATCAGTTATGGCAACTGCTGATAAGGCGACTGTAGCTTCGGTCGGTCCATAAGCGTTAACAATCACAGCTTTTGGAAAACGTTCGCGGAGCTTCTGAGCTGTTTTTACAGTTAACTCCTCTCCGTCAAAATAGAAATGCGTCAAATCTGGTAAATGTTCCCCATCGAACTCACGAGATAGCAAAGCCATATCTACAAATGATGGTGTCGAAGTCCAAATTTTAAATGGCAAAGTTTGAATAGCTGCAAATAAAGTCTTAAAATCCAAAGTCAACTCTTTCGGTAGAGCAAATAAGGTCCCACCAAGGGCAAGCGTCGGAGCCCAATACATAACCGATAAGTCAAACGAATAGGAAGGTTGAGCCAACATTTGTGGTCGCTCTGGTAGCGCAAACTCCTTATCCCTTATCATCCAGTTAGTAAAGCTGAGCAAATTGTCATGCGAAATTTGCACCCCTTTTGGTTTACCCGTCGTCCCAGAAGTGAAGATAATATAGTAGGTATCATCTCCGCTTACAGGATGCATCAACTGATAAGTCGATTTCCTCTCAAAAATGGCCTCCACTTCAGACAAACCAAGCACTGGCAAACTTGTCTCTATCGGAAAGTCTGCTACCGCAAATACCAAACTCGGCTCTGCTATTTCCAGAATGGCTTCAATCCGATCCAAAGCAGAATGACTATCTACAGGGATATACGGATGACCAGCCTTGGTTAAGGCAACAAAGATTGCCAACATCTGGTACTCCTGCCCGCCAAAAACAAGGACAGGAGAGTTTGCTGGTAAATCCAAACTATCAATATGGGCTGCTAAAGAATCTGAATCTGCCTTTAAATCCCCATAACTATACAACTGTCCTAGATAATGGTAAACAGGGTAGTCAGGATTTTCTGTTGCAAAATGCTCTACCCGCTCTAACATGCTGCTAATCATTTTTTTACTCTCCTCCTTAAAACTCATTATAGATAAACCCTCCCTGTCCAATGTCTAAATAACTATACAGATACAAAAGTAGTAACAATATAAAAAAATAGAACAGGGTTCTACAGATAAATCGTACAACTGGATGTTGCATGTTCTATCTCCTTCCATCTCTTATTCTTGTGAATTGCTTTAAATACAATGTCTAGTCAATCTTGACTTACTTCGAACTCATTCCATTCATTAAATGATTAATTTTAAATCAACCCATATTTTACCATAATTTTGTCAATTTATTTCTTTTTTCACTAAAAAATACAAGAATATACCTGTTATACAAAGACTGTATTTTTTATCAATGCAATGTAAAAAGTTTAGAACAATTACAATATCCTAAACTTTTCACTCTTTAATTTATCTAAGAAAAATTACAACCGAGACCCAAGAAATATGGAATTCGTGTCAACATCTCATCCGCAAAAAATGTGAGGTCTATTACATAATTTCTTGCACAATCTCTAATTTAGATGCCTAAATCTCTCCAATATTTCATACGCTTTTCATTTGAATAAAAGCTCACATGAACCACTGTTCTCTATCCATATGAAGTCAACAAAAAATAGAAATCTTAGCTAAAAATATTTTTGACAAAAGTTGTAAAACGATTCCAAAGATCCCAAAACCATGAAGAGTTTTCAGGAGTCTTTGGCTGTTGTGTTTTAACTGTTCCAATAATACTTATCTCTTGATTTTTGAACTTGGTATTTTCAAATTTTGCTTGTATCTTAATATTATTTAGATTTCTATCTCCAATCGCTTTTTGAAGTTGCTCATCCGTAATCGGTTTGTGTTTTCCTGCTACAGTCTGATCAGCAGTTACTTTCTCCTCAGCATGCACCGTTGTCCCAATAACAGAGGTAACTGCAAGAGTTGTAATGAGTGTTAAAGCTGCTAGTTTTGAATTAGCTCGTTTCATGTAGTGTCTCCTTTTACAAAGTACTAGTTTTTTTAATATGAAGGTTTATAAATTAATTGCGCTAAATATTACAAGATTATGAACATTTGAATAACACTTTAATTATTGACTATTTAAATCCAAATAATCTTTGTATACCAAAACCTTCACGAAATCTTTTGAAAAACAGTTTGACTTTGTCCCAAAATTTCCAATGCCAAGGCCCGTTCAAATTTTTTGGATTAGTATTCTGACTACTAATAGATTTCACCATAATTCCTTCATTTTCAATGAAATTAGATGAAGATTCCAATTTCATAAACACTCCTTCGCTCATTGGTTTCAGTTCTCCAGATGAAGTGACATGGTAATCTTTTGCACCAGCAGTTACGCCACCTGCAGTGCTCATCAGAAGAGCAAGAGCCATAGCACACAGACCAACTTTATAACTACGTTTTGTTACAATACGTTTCATTTTTGAAATGTCTCCTTTATACAATATTCGCCCTTTTTTTAGACAATGTAGTGCCAGTATAGCACAAAAAAATAACTCAAAAACCAACTTTAGAGAAAGATTATATAAAAACCAGAAAACTACCTGAAAAAAATGAAAACGTTATACGAAACGTAGAGAAAATGATACTGTTTCGCTCATTTCACTTGTCCCTATCAATTTTCAACATGATAAAGGATAGCAATACCTCTTGTTGAAATTTTCTCTCACATACAACTTAATGTTATAATCCATTCAATATATAGTCATTTAGTTTTAAAATAGTATTCCAAAGAATACTCAACCGATTGACATCTCCTCAATAACTCAGCCACT
>NZ_JARQOZ010000046.1:0-15004 GCF_046032115.1 Streptococcus suis
TACCGTGGCGATTTTTCTTTTTGAAAGTTTGAAAAGCTATGATGGGTAGGGCATAACCAACTACGGGAATGATTCAAATGTAAAATAATTTTGCTATTTATAAAAAATTCTGCTATAATAGTTCTTGTATCAAATCCTATGGGGTTGTTACGGATTCGACAGGCATTATGAGGCTTGTTCTGCAACTCATCGGCAGATGTAAAAATGCCAGTTAAATATAACTGCAAAAAATACAAACACTTACGCATTAGCAGCTTAATAACCTGCCTGCGTGACCAGTCGCGAATTGCTTGTGTTTGCTGATTGGTCTTAAAATAGCAAGCTACGTTGGGATTGAGTCAGGCAGTTCCAAAAGAGATTTACTGACTCGCTTGGTCTAGGTTTGAGTTATGTATCGAGTTCAAGTTAAAGCAAGACATAACCTATGGTTGTAGACGAATAAGTTAGCAGGTGTTTGGACGTGGGTTCGACTCCCACCAGCTCCATATATGGAAGATTACTCAAGAGGCTCAAGAGGCCGTGTTGGAAACGCGGTAGGCGTGTAACAGCGTGCGTGGGTTCGAATCCCATGTCTTCCGTATGTTATTGAAGAACGACTGATGGTCGTTCTTTTTTTCTTGTATAAAATGAAGGTTGAATATTGATAAAGTTCACTTTTTGTTAAAAATGTCTTGTGTTTTTGCTAAAATGTGGTATGATAGATGACAATATACTCATGGAAGAGGTGTTGTTGATGGTAAACGTACATGAATTAGCGAAAACGGAATTGCATTGTCATCTGGATGGCTCATTGTCCCTCGGAGTCATTCGACAATTGGCACAGATGGCTAAAATCACTATTCCTGCAGAAGATGAAGCATTAAGAAAATTAGTTAGTGTTCATGGAAAAGTTGATAGTTTAATGGCTTATTTAAAGTTATTTGATTTTGTTCGCCCACTCTTACAAACTGCATCAGCTTTAGAATTGGCAGCCTATGATCTTGTACGACAAGCTGCAAGAGATAAGATCATTTACATTGAGGTTCGTTTTGCACCAGAACTGTCGACGGATAAAGACTTGACTATTTTAGAAGCGGTCTCAGCAGTTTTGGTTGGACTAAACAGGGGGCAGGAAGATTTTGGAGTGGTTGCTAAACTTTTGGTTTGTGGTTTAAAGCAAACGAATATGAATCAAACGAAGGAACTCTTTTCGGCTATTGCTGATTTGGCACCAAAAGGACTTGTGGGATTTGATTTCGCAGGAAATGAAGCGGACTATCCCACGGAAGAACTTCGGGATATTATTCAATTTACTCAGTCACTAGGTTATCCCATGACTTTCCATGCCGGAGAATGTGGATGTGTGACCAATGTGATTCAAGCTCTTGAACTTGGGATTAGAAGGATTGGTCATGGTACAGCACTTACTCACAATCCTGAAGCTATCCAAGCTTTTGTCAATAGCGGAGCAACACTTGAAATGTGTCTAACATCGAATCTTCAAACTGGTGCAGCTGATTCGATTGAATATTTTCCATATCGTGAGCTAGTTGAGGCAGGAGCAAACATCACAATCAATACAGATAATCGTACCGTTTCTAATACTACACTTAATAGAGAATATCAGTTATTTGTAGAATATTTTGGGACTAGCAAGGCTGATTTTTATCGCTTCAATCAAAACGCTATTCAGGCAAGTTTTGCCAGCGAAGAAGAAAAGAAAGTTTTGTTGGAACTCCTAGACCAACAGTATTAAGAAAAAAGCTCTATACCAGTCGATTAGACCAGTAAAGAGCTTTTTATTGTAGATTTAATTTCTTTGTCATAATGAAGTGGGTTCCAAAGTAGTAAGCAAAAGCTAGGATAATATTGACTAATGCTAAGACTGGACTTGGATAGAGAGAAAATGGTGTAGAATAAGCTGTTCCTAGGTTGCTTAGGACAAAGAAAGTGCCAAATACTCCAGTAACGATGAGAATGCCGATATACGTCAAGATTGCAAAGAGGAAGCGATGATCCTTGAATAATTGACCGACAGATATAGAGAAGTAGATCAAAAGGATACCAGTAGTAATTTCAATTAAATAATAGACAATCTGACTGAATAGAACTGTCCAGTCGATATCTTGAACAAAAGTTTGTATTTCTGGCATAATAGCTTCTTCGCTTGCTACTAGAATGACTGCAAGGATGATTCCGATTGAAAGTAAACAAGTAATCCCTGCCAAGATATACCAAACAATAGATGCAAGCAGTTTGCTTAAGATGATTTGATGGCTAGATACGGGCAAGGTCATAGTGAGATAACCTTGTCGGCCATAAACATTTTTTCTAAAACGATTGATGACTAGGACAAATGTTGATAGGAAGAGTGCCGCAATCAAAACTCCGAAAGTCATAAAGGAGGTTCCCAATAAGACCATCTCTCCACCGCCAGGTTCAGTATTTCCAGCCTGTGTACGTAGGGCCAACGCTTGTAGCCAAAAACCAAGTACTGCTGATAGGGCTACAGCTGCAATATAAATTCCCAAATACCATTTACCTACGGATTGAAATTCGTATTTCAATAATTTTTTAAACATAGCAATCTCCTTCTAACTAAGCCTTAAAATCTTGGCGGAAGAGTTCGTCAATAGATTCTCCGCTTTCAATTCGCAAGTCATCTACATTCCCATGGCGAATAACGCTTCCGTAATGGAGGAAAATAACCTCGTCCAAAATTTGCTCAACATCTGAAATTAAGTGAGTAGAGATAATAACAGAGGCAGTCGGAGAGTAGTTGTTGACGATGGTTTTTAAAATGTAGTCTCGAGCGGCAGGGTCAACACCACCAATTGGCTCATCTAAAACATACAGCTGCGCTTGACGACTCATCACCAGAATGAGTTGGACTTTTTCCTTATTCCCCTTAGAGAGATGTTTCATACGACTGTTTAAATCAATGCCCAAATCTTGTAAAAGATGGAGAGCACGCTCCTTATCAAAATCAGCGTAAAAATCTTCAAAAAATGTAATTGCTTCGAGCACTTTCATATGCTCATCGAGATAAGTCGTATCTGGGAGATAAGACACAATTGCCTTGGTTTCTGGCGATGGGGTACGACCATTAATCAATACTTGACCATATTCTGGTTGCAACAGACCGTTGATCAATTTAATCATGGTCGTTTTACCCGAACCATTTGGTCCCAAAAGTCCTATGATTTTTCCAGCAGTCAGCTTCAAATTGACATTATTTAGGGCGACAGCTCCACCATAAGATTTTGAAACTTGTTGTAGCTCAACCAAAGTATATGCGTTATTCATAAGTGACTCCTTTCAAATAATCATCTAACTGGCCAGTGAGGTCGTCGTGTTTGAACCCCAAATCTAACATATTGTTCACAAAATTCTCGAGTTCCTTTTGTGCTAAATGTAGGCGAGTTTGTGTAATCAATTCTTGATTATCTGTTACAAAACGACCTGTTGTGCGAACCGAGTAAACAAAGCCTTCCGTTTCTAAATCAGACAAAGCGCGCTGAACGGTATTTGGATTGACGCCAGCAATTTCGGCTAAGTCACGAACAGTGGGAAGTTTATCTCCAGATTTTAATTGATTAGTCACAATCTGCAATTTAATAGTATTGCTGATTTGAATATAGATGGGGATGTTATTATCAAATTTCCAAGCCATAATCATTTCCTTTCTAGGATGACACCGTGTTTATGTCTTATCTTAATAATACAATAAACTATATAAATTAGCAAGAAAAATGTTTTGAATTTTTAAAAAATATTTTTGGATAAATATTTGATATAATAGAAGAAACATGAAAAGGAGAATACCATGCTGGCACAATTAGATACAAAGACAGTTTATACCTTTATGGATAGCATGGTGACGATAGAAAATTATGTAGGCAGGGCTAAAGAGCTTGGTTACCACGCATTGGGGATAATGGATAAAAACAGTCTTTATGCAGCCTATAGTTTTATGGAATCCTGTAACAAAATAGGGCTTCAACCAATTATTGGTTGTGAACTGGACTGGAAATTACAGGGAGGGGAGCAGGACGTCACTACTCAATTGATTGCTCTGACAACCAGAGGTTATCGCAATCTATTGAAAATTTCGACTGCTAAGATGACAGGGCAAGATGATTTTGAAACCATTCGTCAATATTTAGTCGACATAGCAGTGGTTGTTCCTTATTTTTCTGGCATTGAGCACCTTGAGTTAGGTACTAACTATTATATCGGAGTGACGGTTGACACACCAGTTCAAGACTTTAAGCAAGCAATACTCCCAATTCATACGGTTCGTTTTTTTGAAGAGGAACAATTGGAAAGTCTACAGGTTCTCCATGCTATTCGAGATAATATTCCACTTAATCAAGTTGCAGATATAGATAGTCGACAAAAGCTTTTATCGGCTGATAGCTTAACCAATCTATTTTCGAATCGGTTTCCGCAAGCAGTTGATAATTTACGTGACTTGGTTGCAGGGATTTCTTATCAATTAAATACAGATTTAAAATTGCCGCGTTTTAATCGTGACAGACCTGCAGTGGAAGAATTATACGAGCGCTCCTATCAAGGATTAGAAGAGAAGGGCTTGACTAATTCACTGTATAAGGAACGCTTGGAAAAGGAATTATCCATTATTCATCAAATGGGATTTGATGATTATTTCTTGATTGTATGGGACCTACTTCGTTTTGGACGTAGCCAAGGGTACTACATGGGAATGGGGCGCGGTTCAGCTGTTGGAAGCCTAGTTGCCTACGCCTTGAATATCACAGGTATCGACCCAGTTAAGCATAATCTTCTCTTTGAACGCTTTCTCAATGCTGAACGTTATTCAATGCCCGATATTGATATTGATATTCCAGATATTCATCGAGCAGATTTTATTCGTTATGTACGAGATCGTTATGGTTCAACCCATGCTGCTCAAATTGTAACCTACTCGACATTTGGAGCTAAGCAGGCCATTCGTGATGTATTTAAGCGTTTCGGAACACCTGAATATGAGTTAAGTAATATAACCAAGAAAATTTCATTTAGAGATAGTCTTACTTCTGCCTATCAGCGAAATGCCGCTTTTCGTCAGATTATCAATAGTAAGATAGAGTACCAAAAAGCTTTTGCGATTGCTCAACAAATTGAAGGGCAACCCCGACAGACTTCTATACATGCAGCAGGGATAGTGATGAGTGATGAGGAGTTGACAGATACCATCCCTCTTAAAATAGGGGATGACATGCTGGTAACCCAATATGATGCACATGCTGTTGAGGCGAATGGTCTGTTGAAGATGGATTTCCTTGGCTTACGAAATCTGACCTTTGTGCAAAAAATGGCAGAAGGAGTACGTGAACGTTATCAGCAGGAAATTGATATTGCCAAGATAGATTTAGAAGACAAGAAAACCTTGGAACTTTTTGCTGCTGGTCGGACTAAGGGAATTTTTCAATTTGAACAGCCTGGTGCGATTAGCCTGCTTCGAAGGGTCAAACCTGGTCGATTTGAAGATATAGTTGCAACAACGAGTTTGAATAGACCAGGTGCCAGTGACTATTCCGATAATTTTGTCAAACGAAAACATGGGCAGGAAAATATTGACTTACTGGACCCGTCTATTGCACCAATTTTAGAAGGGACCTATGGCATCATGCTCTATCAGGAGCAGGTCATGCAGATCGCTCAGGTCTATGCAGGATTTACACTGGGCAAAGCCGATTTGCTTCGTCGAGCCATGTCCAAAAAAAATGCCCAAGAAATGCAGGCGATGGAAGCCGAGTTTTTGGCAGGTGCGCATGAGCGTGGGCATGAGGAAGGGAAAGCCAGAGAAATTTTTGCCATGATGGCCAAGTTTGCTGGTTATGGTTTTAACCGTAGTCATGCCTATGCCTATTCGGCACTGGCCTTTCAGATGGCTTACTTTAAGAGCCATTACCCCGATGTCTTTTTTGATGTCATGCTCAATCATTCTAGCAGTGCTTATATTGAAGATGCGATGCAGTTTGATTTTGAGGTAGCTCGACTCACGATTAACAATATTCCTTATCACGATAAGTTTGATAAAAGTAAGGTTTACCTAGGATTAAAAACACTAAAAGGTTTGCCTAAAGATTTAGCTCTATGGATATTGGATCATCGTCCCTATAAGTCTGTAGAAGATTTTATTTTGCGCTTGCCAGATAATTTAAAGAAAAAAGATTTACTGATCCCTCTTATTCAGATTGGTTTATTTGATGATTTTGATGCCAATCGTAAAAAGATTATTGAAAATCTAGACAATCTCTTTGTCTTTGCAGAGGCGATTGGTACATTTTTTGCAGAGGAGAGTTATAGTTGGACAGATGTAGAAGATTACAGTGACAGCGAAAAATTTATGCTAGAGCAGGAATTGCTAGGTGTCGGTATTAGTCCGCATCCTTTAGTCACTATTTGTCGAGAGTCTAAGCGTAGTTTTACAGATTTGGCTGATTTAGCGGTTGGCAATCGAGCAACCGTTCTTGTGCAGATTCAAGCTATTCGATTGATTCGTACCAAAAAGACTGGGGAGCAGATGGCATTTCTTCGAGTGACAGATACCAAGAGGACGCTTGACGTAACTCTTTTCCCAGAATCTTATCGCCAATACGCTTCTATTTTGGAAGAAGGGGGAATGGGCTACATCACAGGTAGAGTGCAAGAGCGCGATGGACAGTTGCAATTAGTTCTAGAAAAATTAGAGCCTGTCAGTTTGGAGAAATTTTGGATTCTTTTGGAAAATCGAGAACACGATTATGCCGTTGCTCGTATTTTGGATAAATATAGAGGAAGCATTCCAGTAGTGCTTCATTATCAAGATAGTAATCAGACAATTCAGGCTGAGCATCACATGGTTATGAAAACGCCTCAATTAGAAGAAGAGTTAAGTGAATTTGTTATGAAAACGATTTTTCGATAAAAAAATAGCAAAAAGTCAAGCAAGTTTAGGTTAAGTATGTTATAATAGGGCAGTTAAAATGAAAAGTTAAAGGAGCATTAACGAATGAAACGTATTGCTGTTTTGACCAGTGGTGGTGATGCCCCTGGTATGAACGCTGCTATTCGTGCAGTTGTTCGCCAAGCAATTTCAGAAGGAATGGAAGTTTATGGAATCAATGAAGGTTACGCAGGTATGGTTGCGGGTGATATCCATGAATTGTCTGCACGTTCTGTAGGTGATGTTATTTCACGTGGAGGAACATTCCTTGGTTCAGCTCGTTATCCAGAATTTGCCAAATTAGAAGGGCAACTTAAAGGGATTGAGCAATTGAAAAAACATGGTATCGAAGGTGTAGTTGTTATCGGTGGTGATGGTTCTTACCACGGAGCAATGCGCTTGACGGAGCATGGTTTCCCAGCTATTGGTGTACCTGGTACAATTGATAATGACATCGTGGGTACAGATTTTACAATCGGTTTTGATACAGCTGTAACTACAGCTATGGATGCTATTGATAAAATCCGCGACACTTCATCAAGTCACCGTCGTACTTTCGTTGTTGAAGTAATGGGACGTCATGCGGGAGACATTGCTCTTTGGGCTGGTATTGCATCTGGTGCTGATGTCATCGTGGTTCCAGAAGAAGAGTATAATATCAGTGAAATTGTAGAGCGTATTAAAGCTGGCTACGAAAATGGTAAGAAGCATAGCATTATTGTCTTGGCTGAAGGAGTTATGCCAGCTGCGAAATTTGCTGAAGAGTTGAAGGCAGCTGGTGATACTAGCGATCTTCGTGTGACTGAACTCGGTCATATTCAGCGTGGTGGTTCACCAACTGCTCGTGACCGTGTACTTGCATCTCGTATGGGCGCGCATGCTGTTAAATTGCTCAAGGAAGGCCGTGGTGGTCTTGCGGTTGGTATCCGTAATGAGCAAATGGTTGAAAATCCAATTCTTGGTACAGCTGAAGAAGGAGCATTGTTCAGCTTGACTGTAGATGGTAAGATTGTTGTGAACAATCCACATAAAGCTGACTTAGAAATGGCTGAATTAAACCGCAACTTGTCAATCTAAATTGACAGTTTCATTATTTGTTATTAAGGGTCAAAAGACCATTAAATATAAAGGAGTTTTGTTAAGATGAATAAACGTGTAAAAATCGTTGCAACCCTCGGACCTGCGGTAGAAATCCGCGGTGGAAAAAAATTCGGTGATGATGGTTATTGGGGTGAAAACCTTGATGTTGAAGCATCAGCACAGAAAATTGCTCGATTGATCACTGAAGGTGCAAACGTATTCCGTTTCAACTTCTCACATGGTGACCACAAAGAGCAAGGTGAGCGTATGGCAACTGTACGCCGTGCGGAAGAAATTGCTGGTAAAAAAGTTGGTTTCTTGTTGGATACAAAAGGTCCAGAAATCCGTACTGAGTTGTTTGCTGACGATGCTAAAGAATATTCATACAAAACAGGTGATGTTCTTCGCGTAGCTACTAAACAAGGTATTCAATCAACTAAAGAAGTAATCGCTTTGAACGTTGCAGGTGCACTTGATGTATTTGACGATGTTGAAGTTGGTAAACAAATTCTTGTTGACGATGGTAAACTTGGTCTTAAAGTTATCGAAAAAGATGCTGAAAAACGTGAATTTGTTGTTGAAGTTGAAAACGACGGTGTGATTGCTAAACAAAAAGGTGTAAACATTCCTTACACTAAAATTCCTTTCCCAGCTCTTGCAGACCGCGACAATGCCGATATCCGTTTCGGTTTGGAACAAGGTTTGAACTTCATCGCGATTTCATTCGTTCGTTCTGCTAAAGATGTTGAAGAAGTTCGTAACATTCTTAAAGAAACTGGTAACGAGCACGTTCAATTGTTCTCAAAAATCGAAAACCAACAAGGTATCGACAATATTGATGAAATCATCGAAGCTTCAGATGGTATCATGATCGCACGTGGTGACATGGGTATCGAAGTACCATTTGAAATGGTTCCAGTTTACCAAAAAATGATTATCACTAAAGTGAACGCAGCTGGTAAAGCAGTTATTACAGCAACAAACATGTTGGAAACAATGACTGAAAAACCACGTGCAACTCGTTCAGAAGTATCAGACGTCTTCAACGCTGTTATTGACGGTACTGATGCAACAATGCTTTCTGGTGAGTCTGCAAACGGTAAATACCCAGTTGAGTCAGTTCGTACAATGGCAACTATCGCTAAAAACGCACAAACTCTTTTGAACGAATACGGTCGTTTGAACTCAGATCACTTCAACCGTGCATCTAAAACAGAAGTTATTGCATCTGCAGTGAAAGATGCTTGTCACTCAATGAACATCAAATTGGTTGTAACAGTTACTGAAACTGGTTACTCAGCTCGTTCAATCTCTAAATACCGTCCAGATTCAGATATCTTGGCAGTAACTTTCACTGAAAAAGTTCAAAAATCATTGATGTTGAACTGGGGTGTGATTCCAGTTGTAACTGAGAAACCAGAATCAACTGACGATATGTTTGAATTGGCAGAAAAAGTTGCTAAAGAACAAGGTTTGGTTGAATCAGGTGATGATATCATCATCGTTGCTGGTGTGCCTGTAGGTGTTGCAGGTTCAACAAACACTATGCGTGTTCGTACAGTAAAATAATCAAAAAGGTCCTCTTGGACCTTTTTGTCGTGATTATGGAAATAGACTATGAATTTCTTTCAAACGCTTGTTTATAAATATTTTCTTGGGGGATGTGGAAATAAAAATAAGTCGTAAATAGAATAGTTTATTCAAATTTTTGATGATAAACGGAGGAAAGATGAACATTCAAGAACGATTTTCTTTGAGAAAATCAGCGGTTGGCTTGGTCTCAGTCTCTTTGCTATGTGCTATTCATACATCCACTGTTGCTGCAGATACAGTTGTTACAGGAGTGAATGAAATAATTGAAGAATCACAAGTCAAGGATGAGGCATCTATTGAATCAGAAAAAAATGAATCCCTAGATGGTTCTAATCTTGAAATTGTAGAGGAAATAGCAGACAACATCCCATCACCTGTTATCGCTGAAGGAGAAGTAGCGGTAGAGATGAAAGTTGACGGAGGGATCGAGAATGTAGTTTCTAGAAATGATACAGAAGTTACGACGAGTGAGCAAAATCAGATAGAGGTTGCTGAGACAAAAGAAATTTTGAATCAGACCAGTTATAAAACGGAGAGCGGCGAGCAACGACAAATTATATGGGTCCATGGAATTACTCCTCCTGCAATGGAACAAAGCGGTGGTTTTGTAAAGGAAAAGTATGGAGACTATTTAAACTATACAGCGCCATTTGAGGCAGGAAAAGGCTACTATGATACCAATAAAAGTCTCAATGCTTCATTTATTGACCTTAACCTATGTTTTGCGGCCGTGTCTTCCAACATGGTACATTGGTGGTTGGAACAGAATAGTTCCTATGTTGAGAGATATCTCAAGGAAAAAAATAGTACAGTAAATGTTGGGGAAAACTATGCAATAACGGACCTGCGTCGTTATATTGATTCGTTCCAGGATCAGCAAAATAGTCGAGTCTTTGACATGTTCAAAACTTACTACGGTTATCGTACAAATGGCTTTGTGTCAGATGCCTTAGTTGACTTGTTTATTAATGGATATAAACCTAAGGTACAGGGTGGTGTCAATCTGGAAGATAGCCAGTTAGTACCAGATAGTAGGGGTGGCTTTTTCTACGACGTTTTCAAAGAGAAGAAACTGACAAATCGTCTTTTCAGTGGTAGCTATGAGCGTTTTGGTGAGGATGTTCGAACTGTTTTGGAGAGCAAAGGATTACTCGGTCTAACTTATAGAACATTAGGCTATGCAACGCATATTGTGACGGTATGGGGTGCTGAGTACGATAATCAAGGTAAGATTAGGGCTGTCTATATCACTGATTCTGATGATCAACAAGAACAAATTGGTTTGAAGCGTATGGGAATCACTCGTGATGCTTCTGGAAATCCACGTTTGAATAATCATGTGAAAAATAATTCAGCTGGGGCGCTTTTGGATTATGTTCATACGATTCGTCTTGGTCAAGACTTATGGGAAGAATATTTCAATCCGCTCGCAAAAGCCAAAGAAATAGCTAGTCAGACACTAGCTGATACAAAGAAGGCGATGGTTCTGTCTATTCAAGGACAATCTGAATTATCAGAGTCGGCACGTGTAACATATCTTGAAAAGTTAGATAGGCTATATGATCAAGGTGTGTTAGCCATTCAAAAAGCAGACAGCTCTGAGCTACTTAATGTTGCGTTAGAGGATAGTTTAAAAAGTTTAGACTTCCCTATGTCAGCAGTTGGAGAAGCTCTGACAGCGGAGTTGCCAGCAGGCGAGCTTCCGCCCAATGCAGATGAAAATTCTCAGCTATCTCAAGAAATCCGCTCTGCAGATGGGAAAGAAGAAAAAGGGGATGTTGCCCTTGTTGTAGATAGTATCAATCAACCCGTCTTACCAGTAGACGACCAGGCGATATTGCCTGTAGCAGTCGTTGGTGAACCAGTACATGACGAACAGTTAGTTGCTAATGAAAACCAGAGCCAGTCAACTATAGCTTTAGGGGAGGAAACTCAAGTAGAGGGAAGCGATCTACCAGTAGTAGTTGATCAAGAAGCTGTGAAAAATGATGAGGTAGTCCCTGTGGAAGAGCTTCTTGAATCAGAAACAGTTGAGAATCAGAGGTCAGAACTTCTATCAGGTCCCATAGGTATGGAGGGGGTAAATGTAAAAGAAGAAGATCAAGTTGCGACGACCGCTACTGAACAATCAGCCACCTCTAAAACCACAACTGTCCAAGAACCTCTCGACGAACCGGCTAGTTCAGAAAGTGAAACCGTCTCCCAACCAACCCCAATTTCGTCTCCAGACAGGTCAGCTATTCCCGTTCAACCAGAAGCCACAGAAGTCTCTGTGGAGGTAGGAGAACCAGCTATTCCTCCTGTTGCATTGCTAGAAACGGTCTCTGCCCCAGTAGTCCAAGCACCTCTCGATGAACCAGCTAGTGCAGAAAGCGAACCAGTTGCCCAACCAGCCCCAATTTCGTCTCCAGACAGGTCAGCTATTCCCGTTCAACCAGAAGCCACAGAAGTCGCTGAGGAGGTAGGAGAAACGGATATTTCACCTGTGGTATTGCCCGAAACGGTCTCTGCCCCAGTAGTTGAAGCATCTCTCGACGAACCAGCTAGTTCAGAAAGTGAAACAATCGCCCAAACAGCTCCAATTTCGTCTCCAGACAGGTCAGCTATTTCCGTTCAACCAGAAGTCTCTGTGGAGGTAGGAGAAACAGCTATTCCTCCTGTTGCATTGCTAGAAACGGTCTCTGCCCCAGTAGTCCAAGCACCTCTCGATGAACCAGCTAGTGCAGAAAGCGAACCAGTTGCCCAACCAGCCCCAATTTCGTCTCCAGACAGGTCAGCTATTCCCGTTCAACCAGAAGTCGCTGTGGAGTCAGGAGAAATTGATATTCCTCCTGTTGCATTGCCCGAAACGGTCTCTGCCCCAGTAGTCGAAGCCTCTCTCGACGAACCAGCTAGTTCAGAAAGCGAAACCGTCTCCCAACCAGCCCCAATTTCGTCTCCAGACAGGTCAGCTATTCCCGTTCAACCAGAAGTCTCTGTGGAGGTAGGAGAAACAGCTATTCCTCCTGTTGCATTGCCCGAAACGTTCTCTGCCCCAGTAGTCCAAGCCTCTCTCGACGAACCAGCTAGTGCAGAAAGTGAAACAGTCATCCAAACTGAAACAACTTTAGTTCCTGTTGCTGAGGATATTCCAGCTTTACCTGGGCATTCAGCAATTCGTGTGGTCGAATCAGTAGCTACATCATCTACTATTTCTGAAAAACACAAGTTTGTAGATGGCGGAGTTTCTTCCGCATTAAAAGTGGATTCTGAGGGGGTTACTAATGAGTCGAATGCTCCTCGAGTTGAATTTCTGACAGAAGTAACGACAGAAAGCGTCTTGGCTGAAGCAGATAGGTCTTCAATCCTAACAGAAACAAAGGTGATTCAACCGAATACATTGATGAATGATTTGGAGAGTAAAGAAAAAATCTTGGGCCCTAGATCCAAATCATTGGACAGTGTTAAAATGGATATGAGTTCTCAGGAGATTGTATTGCCAGAAGTTCCAGAGAGAGAGCCTCAGATGTCCAGAAGAGAAATGGATGAAGAACGCAAAGAAACCGAGCTATTCGAGATGGTTGGATCTGTGGCAATTGTAGGAAGTACCTCTCAATCCTCAAATAATATGAGGGAATATGGTCAGAATCCGGCTCTTCACTCCAAAACGGATACAAAGCAAGTTTTAAGTGTGGAACAACCTTCAAAACCAAGTACAAATGCTTCTGGGCAGATTATTGGAGTTAGCCTATTAACTCTCTTACTTGGTAGTGTTTGGGGACTATTAAAAAAAGCAAGTAGAAAGCAATAATCGAGGGTTAGAGAGTGAATAATCAGCGATTATCTATTGTAAAATTTACTTCGGAAGTATATTAAGACTCATGAAAAATAGATAAAAAGCTGGGAAAATCCATTGCTATAAATGGGGAGTTCAATTACAATTATCTTGTAACAATCAACAGAATGCATTCAAAAAATTTGTTACGGACGAAAGAAACTATTCCAGTCGGATTAGTTCATCATATTACCATTTTATAGTTCGAGTTTGGGTAATATGGACATAAGATAATAGAAATTGGAGAAAATGTTATGAACTTTTCAAAGAAAATGAAAAATTTTGCCATGCTTTCAGTAGCTTGCATGAGTACAGGTCTTACAGCGCTTGCCCCTGTTGTTAGCGCCAATACAGCTGAATCAAATACTTACGTAAAATATAACACAAGAGAAACAGCTAATTACACTCGCAATTCATATGTGGATGTGAAATTGACACAACAAACTGGTGTTCCTGGTGCGCAAGTAGAAGTATTCTTGAAACAATACTATGACGAAGCGCCAGATGTTTACTTCGTTTTTGGGGAACATAACTGTATTCCACTTGAACGCACAGCGTCAGGATCCTATATTGCTAACTTGACAGATGAGAATTTGAAGGGCTCAAAAGATTTCCATGTTGAAATTATTAGCAAAATCCCTTACGGAACACATAAGCATATTGTAGAAAGTAAATCATTCAAACTAGAATCAAGTTTCCGTCGTTAAGATAAGATTTAAAATTTGTCGAAAATCCCCCTTTTTAATTGATGCTTTCAGTAACTATCGTAGAAAGCAACGACATCAGAAATAGTGGAAGACTGGACTCAGGTTCAGTCTTTTCATATTCAACTAATCTCGAGGATAGGATAATTTGTAGTTCATAATGCTAAATCATATAATAGATTAAAATCAGAAAATGTTGACGGTGAGTTTAGGGGTGTTGTTTATAATAATAGTGTAGTGGCTGGTATACTAGATAGAAGTATTCTAGTTATTACAAAAGAAAAAATTTGTGATGTGCACCACAAAGGTAATAGTTCTATCAAATCTTATGTTATATTTGAAGAGAGGTAATAATATGAATAAACTCGGTAAAGCAGTTTTGGGTCTAGCCCTTGCTGGAGGCTTAGCTTTTCCTATGGCTTCTGCTTCGGCGCAAGCAATCTGTTTGTATGATGATGTTTTACTTCATCAGAATCTGACTGAAGTTCAGCGGAAAGTACTATTAGATGAAAAAGACGTCTGTCTTGCTTCGCAAAAAGCGGAGGCTGCAAGTCTCATCAATAAGAGTGATTTGTCTCCACGTCAGAAAGCCAAGTACTTATCACTGGTCGAATTTGGCAGTAGCACAGAAGTTTTAGCTCTCATAAATCACTTTTCTGAGCTCCCTAGTCAGTTCTGATATGATGTATCTAATATAGAGATAGTATTTGAATTGATATAGTCGCATGTTAAATTGTTTGAAACTAGGACAGTAGCATCCTAGATAGAAATAAGCAACGAGGTTCCCCCGTTGCTTATTGTATTATGGCTTCGAGCCAGTTTTTCTCGTAGAGAAAAACAAGAAAACCACCAGCTATGCTGGTGGCTGACAAGGCTTTG
>NZ_JARQOZ010000047.1:0-14437 GCF_046032115.1 Streptococcus suis
GAATTCTCCCAATCATTTAGGAGAATTCCTATTTTTTATAAGAGTCGGAGTAACTGGAGACTTTTTCAGTGGGCTCGCTTCTAGGAGTCGCTTTTTTATAGATAATAGAAAATAGTGACAATCAGATTGTTTACCAAGTGCACTGCAATCGGGTAAATCAAATAGCCTGTTTTATGATAGAGAGTTGACAAAATGATACCACTTCCCGCATAAATCAACCATGAACCGATGTCCGTTGGTCCATGAAGCAATCCAAAAAGGAGGCTTGAGGCAATGATTCCTAAAATGGCATGATGACCAAATAATTTTTTGAAAAAGTAGCCACGTAGCATAACTTCCTCTCCAACGGCTGGTAAAAATGCCGTTGTTAAAATTGCCAACCAAAACGGAACTCCTTTCAAGGATTCCATAATCATGGTCTCATTGACAGTTGTTTCTGCCCCTTGTAACTCTAGCAGAAACGAGCCAGCCATATCCGTCAACTGCATGATGGCAAAACTCAGAATGACGAGAGCCATTCCATCCCAAGAAAGAATCTTGGAATCCCAAACGGGTAAGCTATTTTTCTCAGCTCGCCACCAGAAGAACCCCACAATTCCCACTGTCACAAGCCCCGTTATCAGCAGAACAGGTTGCGACTTGGACTCTTCTAAAATCAAATCCGGGATGACGAAAATCATTAAAAAACCAAAAACTCTCAATAAAATCCAGATTTTCCGACCAATCCACTCTAAACCTTGACTTAATTTTTCCATACTATTCTCCTTTTGCTCCCTGATTCTTGTCTCTATCTTCCCTTATTTTAAATAATAGAATGCCACTACCAACCAGGCATTGTTGATAAAATGAACAGCGATAGGATAGATGAGGTAGTCCGTCTTATAGTACAAGAACGCTAGTAAAAATCCCGGGCTTGCGTAAATAATCCAAGAACCCAAATCTGTTGGTCCATGCAGGAAAGCAAAAATCAAACCAGACACCACAATTCCTAGAATCTTGTGCTTTTCAAACATCTTTCTGAATAGATAACCTCTGATAATGATTTCCTCTGAAATAGCAGGCAAACAAGCCATATTGATCAGAGCCACCCAAAATGGAATGTTCTCCAATATCTTTGTTAATTCTAGCTCATTGCTAGTATCTTCAATCCCTTGAAGTTCCATAATGTAATAGCCAAGGTGTTGAAATATCTGAGCCACTGTGAAGGTTAAGATTACTAAACCAAGACCTTTCCAAGTTAAAAAATTTCTATCCCATATGGTAATGTCATTCTTTTCAGCCCTCCAATACATAAAGACAAGGATGCCAACGGACAACAAGGCTGCTCTCCACTGAGCCCATTGTGAAGTAGATAGGTCTAATATCGCATCTTGAAAAACAGCAATCAATAACAAACCAAACGCTCTCAGTAGTATCCAAAGCTTGCGACCAAGCCATTTCATCCCTTGACTTACATTCTCCACACCCATCTCCTTTACTGCTACACAGCATACAAATATTCAAACAATTATATCAATTAAATGTTTCGTATCATTTCTATAGTACAATTTTACAATAGTACAAACTATTTGTCAATATAACAAAAAACAAACATCATGACAATGCTTGTTTACTGTCAACCCACTGATCATTCAGTGGGTTTTGTCATATTCAGATAAGGTTCTAGCAGGGAAAAGCCTCCAACCAAGTGGTCTAGCAGTTCCTCTTCGGACTCAACCGTTTCAAATGGTACGTCATATTTGACCAGTACTTTTCGAACCCGTCCCGTTTCAACAGCTTCTAGTAAAATCTGCCTATTCTCCTCCGTTCCATCCAAGCGATAAAATACCTGTCCCTCCTGTACCCAGTAATAAAGTGGTGCCTGAATCGGACAGTTCAGCACACGGTTTTGCTGAGGTAGAGAAGTCTCTACCTTCTTTCGCTCAATGAAGCTAACTTCTACTGAAATCCCCGCTTCAACTCCCTTACCATACAGACGAATGGCGAAAGCTGGGGCCGATGGACTAGCAGAGGGAAAGCGGTAATAGGTCCAAAAATGCGGTCTGCAAATCTGGGCTTGGTTCATCCATTGACTGACTCTCTCGGGCACCAAGGGACCGACTTGTTCAGCTAAGGCTAAACTTAATGTCTGAAACTCCTTACGTGCTGCCTGTGCTAAGTTTCTTAAGACTGTCATCTCGCCTGCCGAATCTCCTGCCTTTTCAGGCTTGTAATAATGAACTCCTTGATATTCCAAATATCTACGGCACTGTTCAAGCATCTGAATCTCCTATCCACTTCTCCATATAGACCATATCCATGCCCTCCTGCTCAGGCTCGGTTTTAATAGACTTGTAGCCGAGTTTTTCGTAGAAAGCAACTAATCTAGGCTCCTGTAAAACCGTACAGAGCACCCAGCGTCTAACCGTTGGATAAAGCTGTTCTAAGTCTAGCATTGCCTTATGACCATAGCCTTTTCCTCTGTAGTCTGGATCAATGCCAATCAAGCCTAGCCAGCCCTGGTCTGCATCTTCAGCGACCGTTGTTCGTACTAAACCAACTGTCTGCCCTTCCTCAACAATCGTGTAGTAGGTGCAATTTGGTCGTGCAAATCGTGATTGGAAGTAGTCCATGCTTTCAATGGCAGGGTTGTATTGGTCCTGATAGGTTTCATATAAAGCTGCAAAGGCTCGGTGCTGAATAGGTAGCAATTCTTCTACGTTTGATAGTTCTGCTTTTACTAACATGGAAAACCTCCTGATAACTATTTTATCCATTGTATCAAATCTAGCAAAAAAATACTAGGTCTTCCTAGTATTTTCTAAAGCGTTGATAACGGTTTTCGAGTAGTTGATCAAGTGGCAAGGCTTGTAGTTGAGCCAACTGGCTGACCAGATTTTCCTTGATGTCAAACAAGACTTCCTTGGTCGCTCTGCCATTTTCCAAAACCACCCGATCGACCACTTGGAGTTTCTCCAACTCATAAGAAGTGATCTTCATGAGTTCTGCCGCTTCCATGGCCCGACTGCCGTCTTTCCAGAGGATAGAGGCGAAACCTTCAGGGCTGAGGACGGCATACATGGAGTTTTCCAGCATCCAGACCTGGTCTGCGACTGCTAGAGCAAGTGCCCCACCAGAACCTCCCTCACCGATGATAATGGCGATAATAGGCACCTTGAGGTCGCTCATCTCCATGAGGTTGCGGGCAATGGCCTCGCCCTGACCACGCTCCTCGGCACCGACGCCTGGATAGGCTCCAGCGGTATTGATAAAGGTGACAACTGGACGACCGAACTTCTCCGCCTGCTTCATAAGGCGAAGGGCCTTGCGGTAACCTTCTGGATGGGGCTGACCAAAGTTGCGTTTGAGGTTGTCCTGAAGGTTCTTCCCTTTTTGGATACCGATAACTGTCACTGGCTGACCTGCTAGAAAGCCGATACCACCCACAACTGCTCCGTCATCGCGGAAATTTCGATCGCCGTGCAATTCGATAAAGTCATCAAAGAGCTGTGTGGCATAGTCCAAGGTCGACAGGCGAGCCTGGTCACGTGCCAAACGGATCATACGTGCTACATCACTGGTCATCTGACACCTCCATGCATTCTCAACAAGCGACTAATGGTCGCTGGCAAGTCCTGGCGTTTGACAATGGCATCGACAAAGCCGTGTTCTTGTAAAAATTCAGCCTTCTGGAAATCATCTGGTAGATTTTCCCGAACAGTTGATTCAATCACCCTGCGACCTGCAAAGCCAACTAAAGTCTGTGGCTCAGCCAGGATAATATCACCTTCCATGGCAAAACTAGCCGTCACACCCCCTGTTGTAGGGTCTGTCAAGACCGTCAGGTAAAAGAGGCCAGCATTGGAATGGCGTTTCACAGCTGCCGAAATCTTAGCCATTTGCATCAAGCTCATAATGCCTTCCTGCATCCGAGCACCGCCAGATGCGGTAAAAAGGACGACTGGCAATTTCTCTTCAGTAGCCAGTTCAAAGAGGCGGGTAATTTTCTCACCGACCACCGTTCCCATTGAAGCCATGATAAAGTGAGAGTCCATGATTCCAAGGGCAACTGGTTGTCCGCCGATGGTCGCCTTGCCTGTCAAAACAGCCTCGTCCAAACCTGTCTTTTGACGGGTGGCTGCCAATTTTTCCAAATAATTTGGGAAGTCCAGTGGATTTTTGGTTTCAATTCCTGTAAACAATTCCTCGAACGAGCCTTCATCCACTGTCAAAGCCAAGCGTTCTTGAGCTGTAATCCGGAAATTATAGGAACAGTGTTGACAGGTTTTCTCTGGTCCCAAGTCCTTCTTATAAAGGATTACCTTACAAACAGGACATTTGGAAAAGAGTTCATCTGGCACCTCTGGCTTTGCTTGAGGTGCTGACTCTATCCGCGAACGATTGGGATTGATGCGGATATATTTGTCCTTTTTGCGAAACAAAGCCATACTTCTCTCCTATTTTATTTTTTTAATTCTTCTTGATAGCGGGGTAAAAATTCTTCCATGAGGTAGGCGGTGTCGTAATCACCAGCCACCACTCGCTTGTCGGAAATCAAGTCCAGCTGGAAGTCGGTATTGGTCACCACTCCGTCAATTTCCAATTCGTAGAGGGCTCGCTGCATCTTCATCAGGGCTTCAAAACGATTTTCCCCATGCACGATGACCTTGGCAATCATGGAATCGTAATAAGGCGGAATGGTGTAGCCTGGATAAACTGCCGAATCCACACGTAAACCAATGCCACCACTTGGCAGGTAGAGATTGGAAATCTTACCTGGACTTGGGGCGAAATTGAAGGCTGGATTTTCAGCATTGATCCGGCATTCAATGGCATGGCCTGTAATCTGCACATCATCTTGCCGGACGCTGAGTTCTTGACCAGCCGCAATCTTGATTTGCTCCTTGACAATATCCACACCAGTCACAAACTCAGTTACAGGATGTTCTACCTGCACCCGTGTGTTCATTTCCATGAAGTAAAATTCGCCCTTGGCTTCATCCAAGAGGAACTCAATAGTCCCTGCATTTTCATAGCCAACTGACTGGGCAGCCCGTACCGCTGCTTGACCGATACGGTCCCGCATGGTTTGACCAATGGCGATAGACGGAGCTTCTTCCAAGACCTTCTGGTTGTTGCGTTGAAGGGAACAATCCCGCTCTCCCAGATGAATGACATGACCGTGCTGGTCTGCTAAAATTTGTACTTCGATATGGCGAGCTGGATAGACAACACGCTCCATATACATGGCACCGTTGCCAAAAGCTGCCTTGGCTTCACTGGAAGCTGATTCAAAGGCAGGCACTAGGTCTTCAGCTTTTTCCACCTTACGAATCCCCTTACCGCCACCACCTGCCGATGCCTTGAGCATGACAGGGTAGCCAATCTTTTCAGCGATTTCATGGGCTTCTTGACTAGTCAAGACCTCGCCATCTGAGCCTGGAATGACAGGCACTTGAGCCTTAATCATCTCTGCCCGAGCATTGATTTTATCCCCCATGGTATCCATGACCGTCCCAGAAGGGCCGATAAACTTGATACCGACCTCTTCACAAAGGGTGGCAAATTTGGAGTTTTCACTCAAAAATCCAAAGCCGGGATGAATGGCCTGGGCACCTGTCACAACAGCCGCCGAGATGACCGCCTGCATATTGAGATAGGAGTCTGTCGAACGGGCAGGTCCGATACAGACAGCCTCATCTGCCAACATAGTGTGGAGGGCTTCCTTGTCAGCCTCTGAATAGACAGCCACCGTCGCAATCCCCAACTCCCTAGCCGCACGAATAATCCGCACCGCAATCTCACCACGATTGGCAATCAAAATCTTCTCAAACATGATGAATCCTATCTCCTTTTTAACATAGAATAATTGTTTATCACAATCACAGTCCTTAACTAGTTTGAAAAATAAAGGACTGTTTCATACTCAATGAAAATCAAAATCAGGCTAGCTCCAAAGGTTTGGGAAACCTTTGGAGGTTGGAGATAGAGCGAACGAAGTTCGTTTCTCCAAGAACAGATAGCCCCCTGCACTTTCTTATTTTATGGTAGCAGGCTGTCAAGCTCCACTGGAGCTTGACACTCATCAAATCAAGTCAACAACGGCTGAGTTTGATTTTCGAAGAGTATTATTTTCCAATAGCAAAAGTCAACACCCCAGACGCAGCCAGTTTTCCGTCCACTTCTGCCTTTGCCTCAACGACCGCAATGGTTCTACGGCGTTTGACAAATTTAGCAGTCATGATCAACTGGTCACCAGGTACAACTTGCTTCTTAAATTTAACCTTATCCATGCCGGCATAAAAGACCAGCTTGCCCTTATTTTCTTCCTTGGACAACTCCAAGACACCTGCGGTTTGTGCCAAAGCCTCCATGATGAGAACACCTGGCATGACAGGATAGTCTGGGAAATGCCCGTTGAAGAAGGGCTCGTTAATGGTCACATTTTTGAGGGCGACAATCTCATCTTCCGATACTTCAAGGACACGATCGACCAAGAGCATCGGATAGCGATGAGGAAGAGCCTCTTTAATTTTCAACATATCAATCATTTAATGCGTACCAATCCTTGTCCAAATTCTACAACGTCCTGGTTGGCCACCAAAATCTCTGTGACCACGCCGTCACGATCAGCAGGCACTTCGTTCATGACCTTCATGGCTTCGATAATCATGAGAGTCTGCCCTTTTTTGACCGTATCGCCAACAGCTACAAAGGCTGGCTTGTCAGGGGCTGGCGACAAATAAGCCACGCCGACCAAGGGACTTTCCACTACCGTACCTTCTGACACAGAGCTTGCACCTGCTTCTACTGGAGCTGGCTCACTCGTTTCAACTGCTGGCACAGGGGCTGGGCTTGCAGGAGTTACTGGAGCAAGCGGAGCTTCTACCGCTGGACTCGGAGCCGCTATCGCCTGCTGATTTTTACTGAAATGCAAGGTTTCCCCAGCATTGCTATATGAAAATTCTCGCAAACTTGACTGGTCAAACTGACTCATCAAATCCTTTATTTCTGTAATATTCACTTAAGCCTCCCAACGTTTGAAAGCAATCACCGAGTTGTGACCTCCAAAGCCAAATGTATTTGAAATGGCATGGCGGATTTCCATATCACGCCCCTGTCCATAAATGACATCCGCTTCAATATCTTCAGATAATTCTGTTGTACCAGCTGTCTTTGGTGCGTAAGAGTGACGCATAGCCTCAATGACAGCTGCCGCCTCAACTGCACCCGCTGCCCCCAACAAGTGCCCTGTGAAGGACTTGGTGGAAGAAACTGGTGTGTTCTTGCCGAAGACGGATACGATAGCTTGGCTTTCCCCTTTTTCATTAGCCGGTGTCGAAGTACCATGGGCATTGATGTAGTCAATATCAGCTGGCTCTAAACCTGCTTCTGAAATGGCCAACTTCATAGCCTTGATAGCACCCAGACCTTCTGGATGTGGAGAAGTCATGTGGTAAGCATCGCAAGTATTTCCATAACCAACGATTTCAGCCAAAATCGTCGCCCCACGCGCCTCTGCGTGTTCCAAACTTTCCAATACTAAAACCGCGGACCCCTCTCCCATGACAAAACCATTGCGGTCCTTGTCAAATGGAATAGACGCACGTTCTGGATCCTCAGTAGTTGACATAGCTGTCAAAGCTTGGAAACCACCGATTGCAAATGGAGTAATGGCTGCTTCTGCTCCACCTGCCAACATCACATCTTGGAAACCAAACTTGATTTCACGGAAGGCTTCTCCTAAGGCATCATTTGACGAAGCACAGGCCGTGATGACACACTTGCAAACACCATTTGCACCGACCTGCATAGCAATATTTCCAGCAGCCATGTTTGGCAAGGCCTTTGGAAGAGCCATGGGACGGATGCGTTTTGGACCTTTTTCGTTCATCCGAGCCACTTGCTCTTCAATTTCCAAAATACCACCGATACCTGTTGATAAGATAACGCCAAAACGGTCACTATCCACTGTCTCTGTATCAAGATTAGCATTGGCTACTGCCTCACGAGCTGCATAGAGAGCATAGAGGGAATAGTTGTCGTAGCGATTTGTATCCTTTTTAACAAAATATTTGTCAAAAGGAAAATCTTTTAATTCCGCAGCATTATGGACCGAATATTCACTGGTATCAAACTTGGTAATCTTTCCGATCCCAATCTTACCATTGACCAGGCTATCCCAGAATTCCTCTGGCGTATTGCCAATTGGCGAAGTCAGACCATAGCCTGTCACTACTACACGATTTAATTTTGTCATTTTCAAACCTCTCTTAAAACAACACACAAAACGACATTGAATTTACAGTGCGTTATTGTAGTCTTTCAGTTTACTTTTAGTACGGCAAAGCGAGTTCAAACAATCCAATAGATTGTTTGAAAATCTAGAAACGTAGTTTCCTCGCTCGTCGAAGTAATAAAAGATAAACTGGAAGACTGGATTACTGCATGGTCAAGCCGCCGTCAACAGCAATCACCTGTCCTGTCATATATTCTTGCTTAGCAAGAAATACTGCAACATCGGCTACTTCTTCCGTCAAACCAAAACGTTTCATAGGAATTTGTGCAGTCATAGCTTCTTTAATCTTGTCAGATAAAACATCTGTCATATCAGACTGGATAAAGCCCGGCGCAATCGCATTGACACGAACATTTCGCCCTGCAACCTCACGGGCAATGGCTTTAGTAAATCCAATCACACCTGCCTTAGAAGCAGAATAGTTGGCCTGTCCAGCATTTCCAATCAAGCCAGATACACTTGATAGATTGATAATAGCACCCTCACGAGCCTTTGTCATTGGTTTCAAAACAGCCTGCGTCATATTAAAAGTTCCAGTAAGATTTACCTTCAGAACCGTATCAAAATCCTCTTCTGTCATACGAAGAGCCATACCGTCTTTGGTAATCCCTGCATTATTGACCAAAATATCAACGCTACCGAGGGTTTCGATAGCTTCTGCCACCATTCGTTTGGCATCTTCCGCGCTCGAAATATCTCCTGAAATAGCTAGGACTTTCACACCGTAATCTGCAAAGCTATCCAGAATCTCTTGCCCTAATTGACCACGACCGTTCAGCACCACATTGGCACCAAGACTGGCAAACTTATGGGCAATGGCCAAGCCGATTCCTCGACTTGAACCCGTTACAAACACATTCTTATTGGTAAGTTCCATGATTTCTCCTTATCGACTAGCCAGAAATTCCTGCAAACTAGCCGCATCTTCCACTGTCACAACCTCAGCTGTCTTATCAATTTTCTTGATAAAGCCTGCCAAGACCTTACCTGGACCGATTTCAATAAAGTTAGTCACGCCAGCTTCCTGCATGGTTGCGATTGACTCATAGAAACGGACTGGTTCCATCACTTGACGGGTCAAGAGGGACTTGATGTCCTCTTTTTTCATGACCGTGGCTTCTGTATTGCCAACTAATTCTACTTGGAAATTCGCAAATTCCACTTCTTCCAAGGCCTGAGCCAATTGCTCCGAAGCTGGTCGCAGGAGAGCCGTATGAAAGGGGCCAGATACATTGAGCGGAATCATCCGTTTGACACCTGCTTCCTTCAGCAATTCAACCGCCTCATCCACTGCAGCCACCTCGCCTCCGATGACGATTTGGGCTGGTGTGTTGTAGTTGGCTGGGGAAACAATCCCAGAGGTAACTGACGAACAGACTTCTTCAATCAGGTTGACATCTGTGTTGAGAACAGCAACCATCTTACCAGTTCCTGCTGGCGCAGCCGTTTCCATATATTCACCACGCTTAGCAATCAGGGCAATCGCATCTTCAAAGGCCAAAGCACCCGATGCCACCAGAGCTGAATATTCTCCCAAGGACAAACCAGCTACCATATCAGGTTTAATCCCCTTTTCTGCCAACAAACGATAGATAGCTAGGGAAGTTGTCAAAATAGCAGGCTGGGTATAGCAAGTCTGATGTAATTTATCCTCTTGATTGTCAATTAGGTCGCGAATGTCATACCCCAGAATCCGACTAGCCCGGTCAAACGTTTCTCTAACTATCGGGGAATATTCGTAAAGGTCGCGAGCCATCCCCACTGTCTGAGCTCCTTGACCTGCAAAAAGAAAAGCTATCTTTGTCATCCTATTCTCCAACCGAAGCCCAACGGCTTGCCTCTTCTCTAATCACTTTTGCTGCTCCATAATAGATGTCTTTCAAAATATCTTCACAAGATTCTTCTTTAGAAACCAGACCAGCAATTTGACCAGCCATCACGGAGCCATTTGTTACATCACCCTCAACAACTGCATTGCGAAGGGCTCCGGCACCAAGTTCTTCAATAGCATCTGCCGAAATTTTACCTGCCAAGAAATCTTTCTCTGTAGCTGCATAAGCAGATGACAACTTATTCTTGATAGCTCTCACAGGATGTCCAACAATAGAAGCAGATACAGTTGTATCAATATCCTTAGCTTTTAAAACTTTTTCCTTATAAGCCTGATGAGCATTGGACTCTGTAGCTACTACAAAACGAGTTCCAACTTGCACCGCTTCTGCACCCAACATGAATGCTGCCGCTGCACCTGCACCATCTGCAATACCTCCAGCAGCAATAACAGGAATAGATACGGCTTCAACAACCTGACGAACCAAGGTCATGGTGGTCAATTTACCAATATGGCCTCCGGCTTCCATACCTTCAGCAATAACAGCATCTACCCCTAATTTTTCCATGCGTTTCGCAAGGGCTACACTCGGTACAACAGGAATAACTGTAATCCCTGCAGCATGGAGACGCTCCATATACTTCCCTGGATTTCCTGCTCCTGTGGTGACAACTTTCACACCTTCTTCGATGACCAAGTCAACAATGTCATCCGCAAAAGGAGACAAAAGCATGATATTGACACCGAAAGGCTTGTCCGTGATAGATTTAACCTTGTCAATATTTGCCTTGACCACCTCTTTGGGAGCATTTCCTCCACCGATGATCCCTAGACCACCTGCATTAGATACGGCACCAGCCAAATCTCCATCAGCTACCCAAGCCATACCACCTTGAAAAATTGGATACTTAATATCGAGCAATTCTGTTATTTTCGTCTTCATAATTCCCTCATCTTTTTTTCTTGCTTACCTAATCATTTGAATATCAAATCATTAGGTAAACAAGTGAAGGGTTGCCCCCCTCACTCAAAAAATAGTTTGATATTTCAATGTTTTGATTATCAAAGTATTTAACTTAAGAAAAATGCTAAATAGCACTTTTCTTAGCTATCCTCTTCCTTATATTATCTTTGAAATAAGGAGAGGAATACTATAGTCTTTCAGTTTGCTTTTAGTACTAGGCAACGAGCTGTAGACAGTACTGGAGTACGGCAAAGCGAGTTAACGACGTAATAAAAGATAAACTGAATGACTATAATTATTTTGTTTTTTCTTCAACATAAGCAACCAAATCGCCTACAGTTGTCAAACCTTCTTCAGTATCGATTTGAATATCGAAGGCATCTTCGATTTCAGAGATAACTTGGAAAAGATCCAATGAATCTGCATCCAAATCTTCAAAGGTTGTTGTAAGGGTTACTTCTTCAGCATCCTTACCCAATTCTTCAACGATGATTTCCTGTACTTTTTCAAATACTGCCATGATAAATGTCTCCTTTTGGAAAATAAAATATTTTAATCTTGCCTAGGGCAAGGAATTAACTAAAGTTGTAAGAGTAGAGTTCCCCATGTGAGGCCTCCACCGAAACCAGCCATGAGAACAGTCTGGCTTCCATCCAATCGCAACATTCCGCTCTCTACACATTCTGATAAGAGAATAGGAAGACTTGCTGCGCTGGTATTGCCATATTTATCCATATTTGCTGGAAATTTTTCACGCGCCACTCCCAATTTACGAGCCATCTTATCTAGGATACGTATATTGGCTTGATGGAGCAAGAAATAATCAACGCAATCCACAGTCATATCAGCTTGTTCTAGCAGCTCTGCCATGGTTGCCGTAACATCCCTCGTAGCAAATTCAAATATAGCTCTGCCCTCCATTTGGATAAAGGGTTGCTGACAGCTTTGTGTCGAGAATGGCGTCTCTTTCTGATCTATCCCTGCTGTCAGACTAGCACCTCGACCGCCATCCGTTCGTAAGATTTCTGCTAAAAAGCTCGGTTGTTCACACGCTTCCAGCAAAACTCCTCCAGCACCATCTCCAAATAAAACAGCCGTTGATCGATCTGACCAGTCGACAGACCTAGATAGGGTCTCTGCACCAATGACAAGTCCTCTCTTATAGACTCCTGAAGCAAGCAATTTTTCCGCTGTTGATAGCGCAAAAACAAATCCTGAACAAGCTGCAACGAGATCATAGGCGAAAGCCTTTTTCGCGCCAATTGCCGCTTGAACCATAGCTGCCGTAGATGGCATTGAAGCATCTGGAGTAATCGTTGCTACGATGATGAAATCAATTTCACTAGCATCTAGCTGAGACTTTTCCAGTAATTTTCTAGCCACTTGACTAGCCAAATCACTCGTCGTCTCTCCAGTAACAATGTGCCGTTGACCGATACCTGTACGGCTACGAATCCACTCATCACTGGTCTCCATTCGTTGAGCCAAATCATCATTGGTCACAATCTTCTTCGGAAGATAGTGGGCCACCTGACTGATTTTAGCATGGTTTCTCATTTCAAATCCTCCAAGAAGTGATAGAGTTTCATGAGTCCTTTCTTCATTACCTGATACTCTGCATCATCCATACCATCTGTAATCTGCTTAACCATTTCATTGTGAAATCGTTGATGCAAACGATAGACCAGTCGACCTTTTTTGGTCAGGTAGAGATGAACAACTCGCCGATCTTTGGTCGAACGAATACGTTCCACGTATCCTTTTCTTTCCAAATTGTTCAAGCTAGTTGTAACAGTACCTAAGGTTACCATCAAAGTCCGAGCAACATCACTCGGAGTAGCTCCATCAATACTTCCTATCACATCAATCGTGTGCATTTCCTTAATCGAAATATCATTGAATCGGCTACCACGCAGACTTGTTTCTTCAATCACCAACACATTGTTAAAAATGGCCGTTAGATATTCATTTACTTTTGGATCTTCCAAAACAGGCCTCCTTTACTTTGATAGTCAAAGTATAAACCATAAAACTTTGATTGTCAAACATTTTTTACTAATTTAAAAATTAATCTCCCGTAAACACTGGTCTACGTCGTTCTGCATGCGCTCGAACTCCCTCTTTAAAATCCTCTTTATAGGCTAATGTTTCTTGCAAATCCAGCTCTAATCGGCGATAAGACTCCCAGTCTTTAAATTGACTTTCCCATGTCAGTTGTTTGATTGCTGCATAAGAATTTACTGAGCTTCGCAAGAGTTTTTTTATGACCTGGGCAACCGTCTTTTCTAGTTTTTCTGGCTCTGCCAATTTATAAATAATCCCATATTCTAAAGCCTTATCCGCTGATAAGCCCTCTCCAGTCATCGCCAAGTGACTAGCACGATTTGCCCCAATAGCACGACTCAGTAGAAAGAGCCCCCCCGCATCCGGCGCAAGTCCAACACCTACAAAGGCTTGGATGAATTTTGTCTTGCTGGAGGCAATAACAAAATCAGCTGCCACCGCCATATTAGCCGCGGCTCCAGCCACTGCCCCATCTGTCACCATAATGACCACTTTAGACAATTTCTTCATCGCAAACGAAATATCATTCACCAGCTCTGCTATTTTTATCAAAGAAGCAATATCATCATCATCAACTGCACGTTTCATCTCAACTAAATCTCCACCCACGGAGAAAATGTAACCCTGTGCTTGAATTTGTAAAATTTTGACGGAGGCATCCCCTTCTGCAAGGCGGATTGCTTCTAAGATTTCTTCACACATAGGAATATTAAAACCATTTGCCACTTCCGGTCTGTTTAAAGTTAGAATCGCTACGGAATCAATTACTTCATAACGAATTGTTTGGTAGGCCATTCCCTTGCTCCTTTCAAAATAGTTTGATTATTAAAAGATTTGAATACCAAACTTCAAATTCTTGTTTTCCATTGTAACACAGTTTTTACAATTGTCACTTTTTTTCCAGCAAGGAAAGTGTGACATCTGAAAAAGATGGGGGGCTATCATCGCAATATAAAATTTAGATACGCTAGAAAATAACGTGTTTAAGAACCTACATTCACACGCAAAGCGTCTTGGCTTTTCGCTCATCAAGGCAATTTTTGAGGGAAATACTGACTGTATTTTGAAAAAAACAACCTCAATATGCAAGTCTGAACTATAAATATAGGCTCTAAGTTTAATTTACAACTTTCATTTTTTCACGTTAATACTTTTGGAAGATTTAACTGGATTCTGAGCTAGAAACACCATTTTTCACCGATAACTAATACATGGACTACAATATATAGTTGTTTAGTTTTTATTTGATGTATGATAAAATAGACTTATGACTTACGGAATTGATTTTAGAAAACGCGTT
>NZ_JARQOZ010000048.1:0-14215 GCF_046032115.1 Streptococcus suis
GTGAAAAAAAGCGATTTTCACTAGGTGTTTTTAGTGTACCCTGTTTTCTAAAAAAACAACTAGATTTTTCTCAACTTCCTATTGACTTTTTACCACTAGACTTAAAATAATCCAAAGAAGTGCATAATTGGAAATACAAAGATCATACCATCAAATCGGTCAAAAATACCACCATGACCTGGAATAACTTTTCCAGAATCCTTGACACCGTAATGGCGCTTAATCGCCGATTCTACCAAATCACCAAATTGTGAAAAGACTGAGAACAAGGCAATTAGGATAAGCATTACGAAGAAAGAATAACCAGCAGATAGTGATTTATCAACGAGCAAGAAAATCATTCCAACCACAACTGCAGAAGCAATTCCTCCTAAGAATCCTTCAACTGTTTTATTTGGCGAAACCCGTGGAAGTAATTTTCTCCGCCCCATTTGTCGTCCAATCAAGTAAGCACCGATATCTGTTGCCCAAACAATAAATAGGGCAAAGAAAACCTTATTCAAACCATCCATCCTGGCCAAAATAAGATTATGGAAACCAATACCGATATAAAAACTGGAAGCAATGGGGAAGACGACATCTGAATAATTATATTGACCAAAGTTGAACACCGTTGATCCCAGTAGTAAAAAGACAATGATGGCAAAGGCTGTATAATTTCCATCTGTTGGTAAAAAGGTCAGGTAGTTTTCTAGTGGCAAGGTCAATACGACACTAGCAAACATGGTTAAGATTCCCTCAATGGAATTGGGAGCCAAACCATGCATTTTTATTAATTCAGCCGTAGCAATCATCGCCAATAGGCCTACAAAGAAATGAAAGGCAGTTCCTCCTAGCAATAAAAAGGGAAGGAAGACCGCAAAAGCAATCCCTCCAAATACCACTCGTTTCTGCAAATCGTTTGTCATAACCTCTCCTTACACGCCACCAAAACGTCTGTGGCGACGGTTGTATTCTTTAATCGCTAATTTCA
Source organism: Streptococcus suis (assembly GCF_046032115.1). Classification (GTDB taxonomy): domain Bacteria; phylum Bacillota; class Bacilli; order Lactobacillales; family Streptococcaceae; genus Streptococcus; species Streptococcus suis_AJ. The sequence goes on from NZ_JARQOZ010000048.1 coordinate 974, forward strand.
GTGCCTCACCATCAAAATCTGGCCAAGCAAGATCTGTAAAATACAGTTCACTATAAGCTGTCTGCCAAGGCAAGAAATTACTCAAGCGCAATTCCCCACTGGTCCGAATAACCAGATCAGGATCACGAAGAGCAGGCGATAGACTTCCAGTATAAAGATAATCCGCAATCAGCTTCTCATCAATATCACCTGGATTAAACTTAGCATCCAAGACATCTTGTGCAATGGCCTTAACCGCTCTAGTCACCTCATCACGCCCACCATAGTTCAAGGCGAAATTTAAAATCAAACCCGTATTATTCTTGGTTTTTTGCTCTGCCTTATAGAGCGCATTGAGCGTAGGTTCAGGTAGCTTGGAATGGTCACCAATCATCTGGATTTTAACATTATTGGCATGGAGTTCAGGAACATATTTATCATAAAATTCCACAGGCAAGTTCATGATAAAGGCCACTTCCTTCTCGGGTCTGGACCAATTCTCCGTAGAAAAGGCATAGACTGTCAGTACTTTGACCCCTAAATCAGAAGCTGTCTTGGTCACTTTTTGCAAAGCATCCATTCCAGCCTTGTGTCCCATAATACGAGGCTGCATCCGTTTCTTAGCCCAACGACCATTGCCATCCATGATAACAGCAATATGCTTGGGAACTTCAATAGCGGTCTCAATGCTTTCTTTCTTTTTAAAATTAAATTTAAACATCGTTTTTTCCTTAAAATACAATTAGTATCATTTATTACTTTCTCGAAAGCTCGAAAAATACTGTATATAATCAGCCTATTATACCATATTTTCAAGGATTTAAGCAAAAATCAGCTAGCCCAGTCAAGCAAAAAACCGAGGCTCCCCTCGGCTTTCAATCATCTATTCTTCAATAGCTGTTTCCGCTTCTTCTTGACCTGCTTCTTCTACAATAGCTGAAGCTGCTGGTGCACTGGCTACACGGTTACGAATAGCTCCACGTTCAAAAGTCAAATAGACCCCATCTACATCCAAGACAACCTTTTTATCATCGATTTCATCGACAATACCAAATAGACCACCAATTGTGACGATTTCATCACCTTTTTTGATTTGGCTAAGTGCATCTTGGCGTTGTTTTTGTTGCTTACGTTGGCTGTAAAACATGAATCCAATCATGCCAAGCATCAGAACAGGAAATAATAATCCTTCCATTTGTGTACCTCTTTTTAGTTTGATAAGCATGATTATATCAAATTCTTGACAAGAAAGCAAAGTTCGACCAAACAGAAAAAGACCGAACTCTCGTTCAGTCTTCATGGATTTATTTAGCACTCCAGACACTCTCAAGGATGTTGGTCTGTTCACGACCAGGTCCTACTGAGAAGGTTGAGATACGAACGCCTACCAATTCGCTGATACGACGAACATAGTTGCGAGCCGCTTCTGGCAATTCATCCAAACTACGCACACCTGTGATGTCTTCAGACCAACCTGGCATTTCTTCATAGATTGGTTTGCATCGTTTGAGTTGCTCCAAACTTGCAGGATAATGGTCAATACGCTCACCATCCAAGTCATAAGCCACGCAGATTTTCAAAGTCTCAAGTCCTGACAAAACGTCGATTGAGTTGAGGGACAAGTTGGTAATACCTGACACACGGCGGCTATGTCGCATGACCACTGAGTCAAACCAACCAACACGACGTGGACGGCCAGTTGTCGTACCGTACTCTTTACCGATTTCGCGGATACGGTCCCCGATTTCATCGTGCAATTCCGTTGGGAATGGTCCGTCACCAACACGGCTAGTGTAGGCCTTACATACACCAACAACCTTGTCAATCTTGCTTGGGCCGACACCGCTACCGATCGTCACACCACCAGCAACTGGGTTTGAAGAAGTAACGAATGGATAGGTCCCTTGGTCAATATCCAACATAACCCCTTGCGCCCCTTCAAACAAGACACGTTTGCCTTGGTCCAAAGCATCGTTCAAGATAACAGAGGTATCTGTCACATACTTTTTAATTTCTTGACCGTAAGCGTAGTATTCTTCAAAGATTTCATCAAACTCAATCGGAGTTGACTCATACATTTTCTCAAACAAACGGTTTTTCTCAGCCAAGTTTGTCTTCAAACGCTCCGCAAAAATCTCCTTGTCCAAGAGGTCTGCAATACGGATACCGACACGAGCTGCCTTGTCCATGTAAGCTGGACCGATACCCTTGTTGGTTGTACCAATCTTGTTCTCACCTTTAGATTCTTCTTGCAACTGGTCCAATTTGATGTGATAAGGCAAGATGACGTGTGCGCGGTCTGAAATCCGCAAATTATCTGTCGTCACACCTGAATCATGGAGATAGTTGATTTCTTTAACCAAAGATTTTGGATTGACAACCACACCGTTTCCGATAACCGAAATCTTCTCGGGGAAGAAGATTCCTGACGGAATCAAGTGCAACTTATACTTGGTGCCGTCAATAACGATAGTATGTCCAGCATTATCTCCACCTTGATAACGTGCGATTACTTCAGCATTAGCAGACAAGAAGTCTGTAATTTTACCCTTACCTTCGTCGCCCCACTGGGTTCCTACAACAACTACTGATGTCATATTCACTCTTTCTCTGAACTGGCTAACCAGCCCAGCCTTTCTTCTACTTCTGGCAGGAATCTCACCTGCAAGTTTCGTTTCTACATATTATTTTATCAAAAAACGAACATTTTTTCAAGAATTTCTTACATTTTCGTTTATAACGGATGTTATCCTTTTATTTAAATAGATAAAAAGAAAAATACGAACAAAGCACCTTCTTAAACATTTTTAAAGTTGTTTTTTGTTGAAATTCCCGAAGTCTGCAGTTTCTGGACAGTAACCAACTTCATTTTTTTCCTTGAAAACGTAGCAGAAATTTGTATTTGTACCCCAAACTAGATAAAATTGGAAGTAGATTTTAAGAGAAACAAAAAAGGATTGCTTATGTTACAGAAATTATCCCCAAACAGTCCCATTCTCCAAGCCACCTTTGGTGTGGAACGGGAATCCTTACGAATGAATAACAACAACCGCGTAGCTCAGACGCCCCACCCAGAAAAATTGGGCTCACGCAATTTTCATCCCTATATCCAGACAGACTACAGCGAACCACAGCTGGAGCTGATTACGCCTGTGGCTCATTCGACCAAGGAGGCCCGCCGTTTCCTAGGAGCCATTACGGATGTAGCTGTTCGCTCTATGGAAAAAACAGAGTATCTCTGGCCCCTGTCTATGCCACCTGTGATTTCAGAGGATGAGATTCAGATTGCCCAGCTGGAGAGCGACTACGAGTACCAGTACCGTGTCGGCTTGGCGAAACGCTACGGCAAACTGCTTCAATCTATGTCAGGCATTCACTATAATTTTGAGCTAGGTAAAGACCTGACCCAGCAACTCTTTGTAGTCAGTGGCTACGATGACCTTATCTCCTTCAAAAACGCCCTCTATCTCAAGCTGGCTCAGAATTTCTTACGCTACCGTTGGCTCTTGACCTACCTCTACGGAGCTAGCAGTCTGGCTGAGAAGGGATTTTTGGCAGATGAAATCGGCTGTGTTCGGTCCATTCGCAATTCCAACTACGGCTATGTCAACGCACCTGATGTCCACATCTCCTTCTCTTCTTTGGAGCAATATGTAACCGACATCGAACAAGCCGTGGCTAGCGGTCAGCTATCTGCTGAAAAGGAATTTTACTCCGCTGTCCGCCTCCGTGGTGCCAAGACCAGTCGGGACTTCTTAACCAAGGGCATCACCTATCTGGAATTCCGCAACTTCGATCTCAACCCCTTTGAGCCGCTAGCTATCAGCCAAGAAACGCTGGACACCACCCACCTCTTTGCCTTGGCACTGCTCTGGCTTGATGATATGGAGCAGGTCGACGAAGAGTTGGCTCAGGCGGCAGACCTCAACAACCGCATCGCCCTCAGCCACCCTCACACTCCCCTACCAGCAGAGGCAGACGCCAGCCCTATCCTGACCGCCATGACAGCGATTGTCGCCCACTTTGGACTGGACGACTACTACAGCCAGCTCATCGCTCAAGTGGAGGCTACTCTTCAAGACCCTCGCTTGACCCTCTCTGGAAAAATAGCAGAGCTGGTTGAAGACGGGTCTCTGGAACACTTTGGCCAGCAGCAAGGCAGACTCTTCCATGACTATGCTTGGACAGCCCCTTACGCCCTTAAAGGTTATGAAAATATGGAGCTCTCCACCCAGATGATTCTCTTTGACGCCATTCAGCTGGGCTTGAATGTGGAGATTTTAGACGAGGAAGACCAGTTTCTCAAACTCTGGCATGGCGACCATGTCGAGTACATCAAAAATGGCAACATGACCTCCAAGGACAACTACGTCATTCCTCTCGCCATGGCCAACAAGGTCGTAACCAAAAAGATTTTGGACCAGGCTGGTTTTCCAGTGCCTGCGGGAGCGGAATTTGCTAACAAGGAAGATGCCCTGCGGTATTACGGACAGGTAGCCAGCTCTGCTATTGTTGTCAAACCAAAGTCTACTAACTTCGGCCTCGGCATCTCTATCTTCCAAGAGCCTGCTAGCCTTGCGGACTACGAAAAAGCCCTGGACATCGCCTTTTCGGAAGACAGCCATGTGCTCGTAGAGGAGTTCGTGGCGGGAACCGAGTACCGCTTCTTCGTCCTGGACGGCAAGTGCGAGGCTGTCCTGCTCCGTGTCGCAGCCAATGTCGTGGGGGACGGACGATCAACGATTCGTGAATTAGTGGACCAAAAAAACCAAGATCCCCTGCGTGGCCATGACCACCGTTCACCACTTGAAATCATCAACCTAGGCGACATCGAGCTACTCATGTTGGAGCAGCAGGGCTACACGCCTGATACAGTTTTGCCAGAGGGCATCCAAGCCTTTCTACGTGGCAATTCCAATATTTCAACGGGTGGCGATTCCATTGATATGACCGACCAGATGAACGAGTCCTATAAGCAACTGGCCGCTGAAATGGCGACTGCTATGGGAGCCTGGGCCTGCGGTGTAGACTTGATTATCCCCGACCGCACCAAGCCAGCCAGCAAAGACAAGCCTAACTGCACCTGCATCGAACTCAACTTCAACCCTGCCATGTACCTGCACACCTACACCTACGCAGGACCTGGGCAGAGCATTACACCGAAAATCTTGCGGAAGTTGTTTCCTGAACTTGACAAATAAGCCCAGATATTCTCTGAGCTTATTTTTTATATCTGTAAAAATCCTTCCCGTGGTTCTACCTTGAGTACCTGACAGACCTCGTACAAGTCTTTATCGCTCAAACCAGGGTATTGTTTGATGGACATGGTTTGCAGATGGATTTTTGCAGCCTTGTCAACTGTTTCGATCAAACCAAAGCAATCTTGAAAATCTTTTCCAGTCGCTAAAATACCGTGATAGGCCCAGACAACAATGCGGCAATGTTCCAGCTTTTCTACACTATGCTGAGCAATTGCCAGCGTTCCCGGCAATTCCCACGGTAAAATGCCAACGCCGTCTGGGAATACAACAATGCTCTCCGTCAACACTCTCCACAAAGGCAAAGTATATTCCTTATCATCCGGCGGAGATACCAGTGAGTAGGCTGTGGCATTGGGAGCATGATTGTGGACAACCACGCGATGAGCTGGATCAACGGATAACCGTTTTGCATGGGCCAACAAGTGCATATATAGCTCGCTGGTCGGACGTTTTTCTTCTTCAAATCCCCACAACACTTGATAGCCTGCTTCTGTCACCCGAATGACACCTGTATCGCGTTCCACATGATCTCTCAAAGTCCTAAAATGACTACCTGATGCAGTAATCAAAACATACTGACCAATCATTTCTGGAGGAATGTCGGACAGTTCGACTTCTCTTTTTACAGCATAGGTCTTCAGATACTCCCTGTCCTCTTCTGGTAAAATGTAACTGACATTTCCCCCGTTATATTCATCCCAACCATGCAACCACATATCATAAGTCAGCTGACACAGCTCCTGCATAGATTGCGAATCTTTAAATTCTTTCATGTCCTTACTCCTTTCCTTTTCACAAATAAAAGATAGGGATTCCCCTATCTTTTATTCAAAACCTTCGTCTTGTTTTTCTTGATTCCAGATAGGTCTTCTATGAATCAAATCGTCTATATCTCCGATTCGATGACCTTTTGAATAATAGCCATCCAAGATACCAAGTTTTTGGAAAACGGTTTGCTTGTAAGCAATTTCTGCGTTCCATTCAACCGTATCAAGAATTTGGAGAGCCTTGTTCAAAGCCTCTTCACCATCTGCTCCCGGAGTCAAAATCAAGACCCCGTGACTATCCAAAAGATACTCTTTTGGCAATTTTCCGTCTGATGAGAGCAACTCTTGTCGGACAATTTCTGCCAATTCCGGAGTTGTATTTGGGGCAAAGTCCAACACCTTAATATACTCGACCTTTTGAGTTGATTCTGTCAGGTTGGGCATATCTAAATGACTGGTTGCCCAAAACATAGCATTGGGAGCGTGGGCATGGAAAACACATTTGATTTCAGGATTTGTCCGGTAACATGCAAAGTGCATATTGATTTCACGCGTCACTTTCCCTTCACCAGCCACCACTTCCTCGGTGTCATAATCTACAACCAAGACTTGCGCAGGACTGATTTTTCCATGATAAGCTTCTGACATCATAGACGGTGTCATGATGATGTATTCTTTCCCTGTCTTATCTTGTGTTTTGAAGGAAAAATTCCCCCCAGCCGTATTGGTGTTCTTACGATAATAGGTCAGATGAACGGCATCAGCTAGTGCTTTCCTCTCTTCTGAAAATAGAATTTTTCCACTCGTCATATGCTTACTCGCCTTTCTTTTTTCCTTCCCTCAAGGCAGCATAAATCTTTTCTGCTGTTTCTCGTTTTTCTTTTTGGCTATCGTCGTACTCTTTGAATAAAACATCATAGCCATTTCGATAGACTAGAAAGCTAATCCCAATCGCTAACAAGTTAAACACATACACTCCTGTATTTAAACCTAGCAGAAAAAGGACAACTGCCACCAATAATAAAGTTAGCCAATATGCTTTTTTAGTTTTCATAACGTTTTGACGGTACTTCTTGTGCTGTCATTGTCTTATACAACCAAACAAAGAGTGCTAGGAAGAGAACCGCCCCTCCAATACCGAGTATATTGCCATTGAACGCTTCCGCAAACAAGATACGGAGTTCTGGTGCTTCAATAGTGGACCAAGTAATCAACTGACCTTTTTCTACCTCAACTGCACCAGTTGAATTTGCCAAGCCTGTCAAAATAGGAGCAAAATAAGTTGCACTGTAAAGGTAGAGCGGAAGGTAGATGACACCGAGGATCATCATACGTGCCAAGTTACCACCTGTAAGCAAAAGGCCTCCTACTGCAATAGAGTAGTTCAATACCCCTGCGATTGGCAATACGGTATTTCCTGGCAAGATGAGAGAGTAACCGATAAAGATTGGCACCATGAGGATAAGAGTTACCCATACTTCTGAACGCCCTGCCAACAATGGCCAGTCCATACCAATATAAACTTCACGGTCATTGAAGCGTTTTTTCATAAACTCTGACATAGCATCAGCTAATGGAGAAAGGGACTGCATAAAGAGCTTGCTTACCATTGGGAAGAGGGCCATGGCAGTAGCAACTTGAATACCCAAGTTTAGTGATTTAGAAACTGTATAGGCTCCTGCAAAACCTAAGCAGACACCAATGATGAAGCCCATTACTGAATTTTCAGAGAAGATACCGATTTTCTTACGAAGAGCATCTGTATCAGCTTTTTTATTCAAGAATGGTACTTTATCCATCAATTTGTTCACTGGCAACATGAAGACAGCAGATAGGTTCATACAGTGGGTAACCGTTACCATTGGAATACCTGTCAGATCTTCAATGTGTTTTTGGAACATATCACCCATTTTCAATTCTAAAATAACCTGAATAGCTGCCACCAAGAAGCCAGCCCATAAATGACCACTCACATAATATACCAAGTAACCAGTCAAGGCTTTCCCCCAAACGTTCCACATATCCACGTTCAAGGTCTTTGTCCAATTCAAACTAAGCATCAACACGTTGATAGCAATTTGAACAGCAAAGAAGGTGAAAGCAAAGGTCCAAGACCATACAATACTAGCTGCACCAGTCCAACCCAAGTCAAGTGCTGGAAGGGAGATGCCTGTATTCAAAGCTAAGGCTTCAGAAGCTGGTGATACGGCATTGGACATGAAACCAATAATCATCCCCATACCTGTGAAGGCTACCCCCAATGTAATGGCGGAGATGAAAGCTTTTTTAAATTTCATCCCTACCAACAAGCCCAGTACAAGAATAATGAGCGGAACAAAGATTGCGGATCCTAAATTCAATATCCATTGAATGATATCTTGAAAGACTCCCATTGTCATTCTCCTTTATAATGTATTTGATTGATTCCTTATTTTTTAGTTGCCTCTACGATTTCTTCGTAAACGCTATCGACACCCATGCCTGTCAAGAATGGCACACCTGGAAAAACAGATACTCCTAGGCGTTCTGCTTCTTCCAAAACCTCTGTTTCTGGCTTGGCGATATAAACATAGATGCTTGCCTGTGGCAATTCATTTAAAATTGACTTATAATCAACTGCTTCTACTGGATAACTAATGTTGTCATCTTCAAAACGAGTTTTTATTTTCTCTGCAATGGTTGTACTGGTTGCAACACCACTACCGCACGCTACAATTAGTTTTCTTGCCATAAGACTGTCTCCTTTATAAATAATGATTTAGTAATCGATACATATCCGAAGGCGTTTCCGCTTGAATAAATTGGTGAGCAAATGCTTCCTGCGAAAATATATCCATGAGTGCCGCCAACAGCCCAACCTGTCCTTTTGGATCCTTAATACCTAGGAACAAGAAATACTGACAGGTCATCTCAGAATTATCTCCCATTTGCAACATATTTATCGGTTGGCTGTTTTTGACAACATAGATAAATGGTCGTTCGATAACATGAGGGTCTGTATGCGGTATTGCAATGTTAACATGACGTGTCTTGAGGCCTGTAGGGAATTCTCGCTCCCTTTCTAACAAAGCCTCAAGGTACTGATCTGTGACGAATCCTTTTTCTTTTAACTCCTTTCCAATTAATTGAAACAGGTCAGTATGCTCGGAAACATTACAATCCAATCGAATTAAATCAGCTTGTAACATATCTTTATACATTTTTTACCTCTTTTTGTTAACTTTTTGTTAATCTTTTGTTATAATATGATTATAAACCATTTATTTATCGTTGTCAACGCTTTCAGTAAAAATTTTGTGTCTTTTTGTTAATCATTTGTTACATAAAATGGTTTTTATCTCCCTTTGACTTGTGATATGATAGAAAGAATAAGGGGAACTATCCTATATAGAAAGGAAACAATAGTATGAAAGCTAATCGGCAAAAGGAAATCTTAGACATCACCGACCGATCCGAAATCATTTCTTATTCAGACCTCGCCCAAGAACTTGGTGTTTCTATCATGACCATTCGGCGAGATATCAATGAATTAGAAAAACAACAAAAAATCATCAAAGAGCACGGTGGTGTACGTAAAGTGGCCCGTGTCAAACCGACCTATGAAAAATTAACACTGAACACTAAGGAAAAAGAAGAAATCGCGGTAACTGCTAATGCGATGATTCGTCCTGATAGCGTCATTTATCTGGGGGCAGGAACGACCATTCTTTCCTTGGCCAAACACTTGCGAAACGACCACAAACACATTATCACCAATAGCCTGATTACGTTTAACTGGCTCATTGATCATCACTTTAAAAATGTCCATTTGACAGGAGGAGAATTCTACCCTAAAACAGCTGAATTCCATGGCCTACACGCAGAAAAACTCATTCAAAACTTTTCAATCGATTATGCTTTTTTGGCAACCAATGGTGTTTCTGAAAACAATATGACTACTTTTTCTCCCTCAGCTGGACGCTTGCAAACTGAAGTCATGAAACAAACAAAAGAAACCTACTTGGTCATCGACCACACCAAATTTGGAAAGAGTGATTCCTACATTTTTGGTAAGTTGGATCAATTAACTGCCATTATTACCGATAAAGGTGTCAGCTCTGCTACCAAGGAGCACTACGAAGCATATACACCGATTATTTCTTAGTTTAACTAGAAAGGATTTCCCCTATGGTTCTCATCGTTACCTTAAATCCCTCTGTTGACCTGCTTTATTTTGAACCGCAATTTACACTTGGCAAACACAATCGTTTCAGCCCTTCTACCATTATGGCTGCAGGTAAAGGAATCAATTGTTCCCGTGCCCTTTCGCATTTGGGAATCAACGCAACTTCACTGGCTCTGGTAGGTGGAAAAACAGGTGACTTTTTCAAGCAACATTTGGAAGAGGAAACATTCCTCTCTCTATATATTCCTGTAGAGGATGAAACCAGACACTCCATTACAATCATGCACAACCAAGGGACCCATACAGAAATTGTAGAGGCTGGTCCAAAAGTTAGCTCAGAATTGAAAACGACCATTTTCAACCAAATCTTAGACATTGCCAAACAAGAAAAACCTTCCATTATCTCCCTTAACGGCTCTGTTCATTCTGATGACCCTTATTTTTACGATGAACTCATCCAGTTACTCCGAGAGGACTTGGACTTTCCTATTACCATTGTGACTGATTTTTCACGTCAGGCCTTGTACAACATTGTCCACAAAGCCCCCTACAAGCCTGACTTCATCAAGCCGAATATTCATGAATTTTCCGAGTTGGTTGGTCAGGAATTGTCTTCAAAAGAAGAAGTTCTTACCCACCTACAGACCAACCCGTCACCTATTCCTTACACGCTGGTATCCTGCGGTGGTCAAGGTGCAATTGCTCAATTCAACGGCCAACTCTACGATGTGACTGCTCCTACGATTGACTTGGTAAATCCAACGGGATCTGGTGATGCTTCTGTCGCTGGAGCGATATACGCATTTGCTAACAAGCTAGACGATGAAAGCATTATTCGTTATGCTATCGCTAGCGGAACAGCCAATGCCATGGAAAACGGAGTGGGTGTAGCACCAAAAGAAATCGTGCAACGTTTACTAGATCAAGTCACCATTCGTCCCATCGCACATGACAACTAACCTCGGAATAAGCCGAGGTTTTCTTTTTCAAAAAACCTCCCCCTTTCCCCATTTTCCCGACTTGTGCTATAATAATCCTTATGGATAAAATTATTAAGACACTATCAAAAAGCGGGCATTTCCGTGCCTTTGTGCTAGATAGCACAGAAACTGTAAAAACGGCTCAAGAAAAACACGACACTATGGCGTCGTCCACCGTTGCTCTGGGTCGCACCCTCATTGCCAATCAGATCTTGGCTGCCAATGAAAAAGGCGACACCAAGATCACCCTGAAAATCTTGGCCAGCGGTGCTGTTGGGGCTATCATCTCCGTTGCCAATACCAAAGGTCAGGTCAAGGGCTATATTCAAAATCCAGACTTGGACTACAAACGGACAGCGACTGGTGAAGTCATTGTTGGACCTCTCGTGGGCAATGGGCAATTCCTAGTCATCACAGACTACGGAACAGGCCACCCTTACAACTCCATGACGCCATTGATTTCTGGTGAAATCGGTGAAGACTTTGCCTACTTCCTAACAGACAGCCAGCAGACACCATCTGCGGTGGGATTGAACGTGTTATTAGACGAGGAAGATAAGGTCAAGGTAGCTGGCGGATTCTTACTGCAAGTTTTACCAGGTGCGACTGAGGCTGAAATTGCCCTTTTCGAGAAACGCATCCAAGAAATGCCTGCCATTTCAAGCTTACTGGCTTCTGAAAACCACATAGAAGCTCTGCTATCCGCCATTTATGGCGACGACGACTTCAAACGCCTGTCAGAAGAGGAAATCGGCTTTGTCTGCGACTGCTCTAAGGACCGCTTCCTCGATGCTCTAGCCAGCTTGCCAAAAACAGACCTGCAAGAGATGAAAGACGAGGACAAGGGCGTGGACATCACCTGTCAATTCTGCCAGACCCATTACCACTTTGACGAAAACGATTTGGAGGAACTCATCAATGGCTAATCTCAACACCCCTTTCATGATTGGTGATGTGGAAATCCCCAATCGCTGCGTGCTGGCCCCAATGGCTGGCGTGACCAACTCGGCCTTCCGTACCATTGCCAAAGAAATGGGCGCTGGTCTGGTCGTCATGGAAATGATTTCTGAAAAAGGCCTTCTCTACAACAACGAGAAGACCCTCCATATGCTCCATATCGACGACAACGAATACCCTATGTCTATCCAGCTTTTCGGTGGTGACGCCGAAGGGCTGAAACGAGCTGCCGACTTCATCCAAACCAACACCAAGGCCAATATCGTAGATATTAACATGGGCTGCCCTGTCAACAAGGTTGTTAAAAACGAAGCTGGTGCCAAGTGGCTCAAGGACCCCGACAAGATTTACCACATCATCAAGGAAGTGACCTCAGTCCTCGATATTCCCTTGACTGTTAAAATGCGGACGGGTTGGAACAATACCGACCTAGCGGTCGAAAATGCCCTGGCCGCAGAAAGTGCCGGTGTGTCTGCCCTAGCCATGCACGGACGGACCCGCGAGCAGATGTACACAGGAACCGTTGACTTGGAAACCCTCACCAAGGTGGCTGGCAGCCTGACCAAGATTCCTTTCATCGCAAACGGCGACATCCGTAATGTAGAAGATGCCCGTCAGCGAATCGAGGAAGTCGGAGCTGATGCCGTCATGGTCGGACGGACTGCCATGGGCAATCCTTACATCTTCAACCAAATCAACCACTATCTTGAAACAGGAGAAGTCCTGCCCGACCTCTCCTTCGATGACAAACTCAATGTCGCCTTCGACCACCTGACCCGATTGACCAATCTCAAAGGTGAGTCCGTTGCCGTTCGTGAATTCCGCGGTCTTGCCCCTCACTACCTCCGTGGTTCAGCAGGTGCTGCCAAGATCCGTGGCGCAGTTGCCCGAGCAGAGACTATCGAGCAGGTCCAAGAACTCTTTGACCAGGCTAGAGAAGCTTATCAAGAACGGATTGCTAAATAAGAAAATCAGAGTAGTTAGACATTCGTTAAAATGAAACATATACAAAAACGCATAAAACCAAGGTTATAACCTGATTTTATGCGTTTTTCTATATATAGTCATTTAGTTTTAAAATAGTATTCCAAAGAATACTCAACCGATTGACATCTCCTCAATAACTCAGCCAC
>NZ_JARQOZ010000049.1:0-13466 GCF_046032115.1 Streptococcus suis
CCTGAGCCAGGATCAAACTCTCATAAAAAGTTTTGATTCAAACTCAAGCTATTGCTAGCTTTCCGTTTTATTGTTTTGTTTTGTCATTGACGATCTATCCTTAGATAAATCACCCTGCACGTTTGGTTCGTCTTCTTTAATTTTCAAAGGTCTTGTCGTTATCGCGCTCTCGCGACAACTATCTTAGTTTATCATTTCTTGTGAACTTTGTCAACACTTTTTTTGAAACTTTTTTCGTTCCTCTGTTAACTAGTCCCTCGAGAGACAACTCAATCATTCTATCATCTTTTGATAGACTTGTCAACACTTTTTCGAAACTTTTTTTCGTTCCTTTGTTAACTAGTCCCTCAAGAGACAACTCATTTATTCTATCACGACTTATATACTTTGTCAACCGGGTTTTTGATATTTTTTGGATTTTTTACACTGAAAGTTCTATTGAAAGTTCTATTGTAGATACTTTGTTTTTTCTCCTATTCCTTCTTCCTGTGCTATAACCTATATAAAAAGAAACTGAACAGAACTTTTTATGGTGCTTCTGCCCAATTTCTTAATTCGATTAACATAATGTTAGTGACTAGCTTTAGCGAAAGTCTTTCAAATGAATTTGTAAATCACGTATCATTTCACGACGACCATTAAAACATTGTCCGCTAATTAATTTTTCGTATTTATCAAGTTGATCATTACTCAGATTTTTTCGATAATCTCTCAAGGCACCTCTCAACATTAATAGTTCATCGTTTATCAATCCCGGTGATTGTATTGCATGAGATAATTCGTGAATATCTTCATGTGGCATTCGGTCAAACTTGCGTTTTTGACTTTCCTGTTTGCGGATACGATCTTTGATTCGATTTCTGAACTTGACTTTAAAATAACAATATAATTGAACTTGTTCATCAACTAGCCACGGTTGAGCTTCCAACAATTCAAACAAGGTCATCATTCCTTCTTGTTCCCAATCATCTCGATCCCATAGTTTAATGTAAAACTCTTTTCGAGCCTTGTTTACAATACCTTTGACGCTTGCGTACACTTTTTCGAATTCCATTTCTTAATCTCCTTTTGTTGATGGTTTAAGTTTATCGAAAAGTGCTGTCTTTCTACAGGACATTTTTGTCTAGCATACTTTATTTGATTTTTCTTTTTTAAAGTACATTTGCTATTGATACTCTATGGTAAACATTGCATTCTGCTTCAGAAGGGAGTTATTTGGTATAGTTCTAAGATTGAGATAAATAACTATTGATTCGTTTTTCTTGTAAATGCCCTGTTTCTGATGTATATCATGTAAAAAAGCCCTCGCCAAGATTATGTACTTAGCGAAGGCTTTGTGGTTATTTTAGTGGTTGAGAGTGAAGGCAGATCCGTTATGGAATGTCTTGCCCAGAGTATTTTTATACTACTCTTTCGTATTAATTTTCTCTTTTACCTCTTCATAAGAAAGGGGATGAACATCTTCATCATCACGTTCAATATTTTCTGGCATTTTGCCTGTTTCATAGAGAGATTTAATCTGAACACTGTCTAGGGTTTCGTATTTGAGCAATGCTTCTGCGATTAGTTTATGAGTTTCGCGATTAGACTGAATAATTTCAGCCGCTTTGTTGCGAGCTTCATTTAACAAATCACGTACTTCATTATCTAACTCATATGCAGTTTGCTCAGAAATATGTTTTTGAGTTGTTTGTCCAGCAAACATTGCATGACTGCCTTCATACTGCATTGGTCCCATTTTTTCACTCATACCATATTCTGCAACCATAGCACGCGCCATCTGTGTAGCTTGTTCAAAGTCATTTGAGGCACCTGTGGTTTGAGTATTAAAGATAATTTCTTCTGCTACACGACCACCCATAAGCCCAGCCAATTGCTCCTTCATATCTTCTTTAGATAGAAGCATTTGATCTTCTTTAGGAAGGGCAATCATGTATCCACCTGCGCGACCGCGGGGAACAATTGTTACTTTGTGAACTTCACGTGCATTTGATAGTACGAGACCAACAATTGTATGACCTGCTTCATGGTAGGCAACGATTTCGCGTTCTTTGACTGAAACTTGACGGTCTTTCTTAGATGGACCTGCAATGACACGATCTTCTGCTTCGTCAATATCTGAAGCATCAATGACACTCTTGTTTCGACGTGCAGCTACAAGGGCTGCTTCGTTAAGAACATTCTCTAAATCTGCACCAACAAATCCTGGTGTTTGTTGTGCTACTAATTTCAAATCTACATCTGCTGCTAGTGGTTTATTCTTCGCATGAACTTTAAGGATTGCTTCACGTCCTTTAACATCCGGACGACCAACCAATACTTTACGGTCAAAACGACCTGGACGAAGAAGGGCAGGGTCTAAAACATCACTACGGTTGGTTGCGGCAATGACAATAATCCCTTCGTTCCCTTCAAAACCATCCATTTCAATTAAGAGTTGGTTGAGGGTTTGTTCACGTTCGTCGTTACCGCCACCCATGCCGACACCACGTTGGCGACCGACAGCATCGATTTCATCGATGAAAATAATGGCTGGTGCTGCTTTTTTTGCATCTTCAAATAATGAACGAACACGGCTGGCACCGACACCAACAAACATTTCAACAAAATCTGAACCAGAAATGGAGAAGAATGGTACACCCGCTTCACCCGCTACTGCTTTTGCCAAAAGAGTTTTACCTGTTCCTGGAGGTCCCTCTAATAAGACACCTGCTGGAATACGGGCACCAAGTTTGGTAAAGCGTTTAGGATCTTTCAAAAATTCTACCACTTCTACCAATTCTTGTTTTTCTTCTTCTGCACCTGCAATATCCGAGAAACGAACCTTAATATTGCTTTGCTCAAGAGCTTTTGCCTTGTTTCGCCCAAAGTTCATGGCACCTCGAGCTCCGCCACCACCCTGGTTCATCATCATCATGAAGAATACACCAGCAATGATAAGCGGTAACAAATTAAAGACGATATTTAACCAAAGTCCATTTGAACTTTCAGGTTTAATAGTAACCTTTACTCCGTTTTCATTTGCAAGAGCTTGTAGCTCTGACAAATTCGTTTCTGACGGTAAAATTAGTGACTTAAAGTTTTTATACTTAACTTTGCTAGAAACTTGGAATAACTTAATAGATGAAGCTAACTCATCTTTAGCTTCCTGTTCTGTTTTGTACTTACCAGTAATTTCAATAACACTTGAATTTGGTTGATAAGTAATTTCAGATACATTATTATTTTTCAATTCAGTTACTACTTGTGAATAACTGATTTCTTGAGTTGCTACTTGCTGACCAGCGTTAAAAAATTGAAAGGCTGTAACAATAGTGGCAATAACGAGAATAATGAGAAAAGGATTTTTTATAAATCCTTTATTTGGTTGATTGTTCATAATATAGTAGGAAACCTTTTTCTATTTTGTGTAAACTTCCTCTTTGAGTACACCAACATAAGGAAGATTACGATAATTTTCATCATAATCTAAGCCAAATCCAACTACAAATTCATTTGGAATAGTAAAGCAAGTGTAGTCTGGCTCGATTTCAACAACACGACCTTCTGGTTTATCAAGAAGAGTGGCAATTTTAATAGAAGCTGCCTGACGCAAAGCAAAGAGTTCTTTCAACTCTTTTAATGTGCGACCAGTGTCAATAATATCCTCTACGAAGATGATATGTCGACCTGCAACACTATTGTCCAAATCCTTGATAATCTTAACGGTACCGCTACTCTCCGTTCCGCCATGGTAGCTAGAAACAACCATATAATCCGTTTCTACATGGGCATCAATATGTTTCATTAATTCTGCCATAAATGGGATAGAACCTTTTAAAATTCCTACAAGAATAGGATTCTTATCTGCATAGTCTGTTGCTAGAATTTGACCGAGTTCTTTGCATTTTGCAACGATTTCTTCTTCTGAAACAAGAATTTTCTTAATATCTTTGTCCAACATAGTTGTTCTACTCTTTCATTTTTATATATAAGGTAGCTTTGATTATATCATTTTTTACTGATTTACTCAAATCACTGCTAACAAGATTCGTAATTCCATAAATTTCTCCATTCTGCTCGATAATAAGCGCATTTTGTCGAACTTTCTGTGAGATTTTATTATCAATAAACCAACGGCGGAGTTTTTTATTTACTCCGTTTATTAAAATGGTATCCCCAGCCTGCCTTCTCCTCACTACAATTGGATTTTCTGTAGGAAAATATAAAATACTATCCGCTTCTTCCAAAGGATGATTGAGAGAAAAAATATATGAACCGTAAGAAAAAATACCCTCTGATTTTATCATGATTTTTTCTGGTTGACTATCCGTCTCTGGTCCTATTTTATAAATTTGAAAACTATGATAATCCTTCTCTAACATGTAATCATTTTTCAATAAATGATAGTAGTTAGCTTTTGAACGCAAGATGTGTAATACTTCATTAAATTGTGGACGAGAGAGCTGTAAATCAGGAAAATTTTCCAAATATTCCTCTAATAGATAACTTTGTACCGCAGGTGTCTGTTGTTGAAAACTCATCACATCTGTGACGGATAAATCCTGTGTCAAATCTCTTAGCGCTTGAAATAGATTATTTGTATCAACTGCAAGATTATTGAGAGCAAGTTCGATTTTAGGATTTTCCTGTTTTAACTTTGGTAAATAGTCATTTCTGACTCTATTTCGAAAATATTTGAAATCTGCATTACTGCAATCTTCAAAATGAAATAGCTTATCAAAATCTGCCTTTTTAAAAGATAAAAGTGGTCGAATAAGTTCTCCTGTTGCAAAAGGCTGAGTCGGTTGAATTGCTGATAAGTGACGTAAACGCCCTCCTCTAATCAATCGCATAAAGACAGTTTCTGCTTGATCATCTGCATGGTGGGCTGTTACCAGTGCGGTGTAGCCTTCCTGCTCCATGATTTTCGCAAAGAATGCGTAACGCCATTTTCGCGCCGCTTCTTCTGAAAAAACACCTTTAAAATAGGACAGATAAAAAGGAACATTACATTCTTCTGCTAACTGTTTAAGATATTTTTCCTCAATGACAGATTCTTCCCTCTGTCCATGATTAATATGGGCAATGCCAAGTTCAATCCCTAACACTTGTTTGCATTCGTATAAAAGATGGAATAGGTTCATAGAATCTAACCCACCAGATACGGCTACTAGTACTTTCTTATGTTTATCAAAAAAGTGACCATCCAGTGTCACTTTTAAAAATCTATCTTTCATTTACTTTAAAATCCCGTAAATATCATTTGCAATTTGTGTAATCTCATCATAATTTGATTTATCTGTAAAAATAGATAAAACAAAAGGAGACCCTGCGTAAACAATCGCTACATCGTGTTTGACATCATCTGCATCGCCAATTTTATGAGCAACTGGAACTGAGATGTCTTTCGAAATACGTTGATTATCAAATTGAGTAGATAACAAACTTTCTAGCACATAGCCATTTTGAATATATAAGGCTTCCATCATTTTCCCTGCGATCTCAGCTGAAGTTTCACGTGTAACCATACTCCACTCACTACCTGTTTTAGCAGCTATTACCTGATAAAAATTAGAATCGAATTTGTTAGCTACATAATAAGAAAGTAAATTACTAGCTACATTATCTGACTCTTTAGCAGTCTTATTGATCAATTCTTCCACTGAATAATCTTTGTTGTCAGGAGTTTTTGACAGTGAACCACTTCCTCCAGCAACATAAGCTCCTGGGAAGGATATAGATTCGGCTGTATATTTCACTTTAGTAGTCAAATCAATATACCCAGCATTCAGTTGCTCTTGAACGTAATAAAGAATTGGTAGCTTAGCAATGCTGGCAGAATAGAATAGTTTCTCTTGATTTACACCTGCAGTTTGACCTGTTGACAATTGTTTCACATATATACCAATAGTATCTTTGGAATATTTGTTAGTCAACAACTCTTGAACGGCTTCTACTCTATTATCCGTTTTAGAAAGATTATTTACTGCAATCCAACCTTTATCTGTAACATAGGCAAAATCACCTAGGGAAGTTGTTACGATTTTAGAAACCATAACAGCTTGATAGGTTTGTAAATCATTTTTTATTTCCGTAGCTTCGTTAGCAATTGGTGAGGTTAACAATGTGAAACCTTTTTTTGTCCAATAAGTTTGCTCAACAGTAGTTTCTGTAACAATTACATCATCAAATAGTAGATGCCTACTTGCAAGAATGTAACCCTTGTCATCTATTTGGAAAACCAATTCTTTTTTGCTATTGACTAGAACATCCGTAATAGAAAAATGTTGGTTCGGCTGTAATTGTCCACCTGCTATAGTCAGTTCTTCATCCGAATAAAGATTCTCAGTTTGAAAAACATTGGGGTTTTGAGGGATAGTTTGAAAATACTGATCATAGATAGTATGAGTCAATTCGTATTCTTCTTGCGCTGTGAGTTCAAATGGTATTTCTGTACTATCGACCACCTGCCATCCAAATAAAACTGGCAGTAACCATACGAGCAGTTTCTTCTGCATACTCCCTCCTTTCTACGATTCATTTTCTTCTAACTTTAATTCTCTATTCTTTTGATTCAACTCTTCTAATTTTTCATCAGAATGCTGTAAAAATTGCTCTACAATTTTAAAAATAGATTCGGTCATTTTGGTAACCCTGGAATATTGTAGACAAATTCCCCTTCTTTAGAGTATTGATACTTAGCCCGAACATACTTTGCTGCGTATTCCTCATTTTTCAATTTTGCAACCATCTCTGCTTCCTGCTTCTGTTCTTTGGTCAGTTCTTCGTAATTTTTTTCCAATTCAGCAAGTTTCTTTTCCTGCTGCTGAATATTAGTGTAAGTCCCAACAAGATTGTAGGCAGGCAACATAAAAAGAAAGATAACTAGAATGAGGATCGCACCCATAAAACGATTTTTTTGTTGGCGTTCTGCCAATTGATGCTGAGTTTTTTTACGCTCCGACTGAATAAAGGCATTATTCAGTTGTAGAATTTTAGATTTCTTCATCTTTTTCTATCCTTTTTTCACTGATAATTTCATACATTTTCAGTGCGTCTTCTTTTTTAGTCGAATCTTTCATTTCAAGTACTTTTACAGTGAGTAGTTTATTACCAAATTGGATTTCAACCTGATCGTTTACTTTTAAATCTGTTGAAGATTTCGCCAAAATCCCATTGACTTTTATTCGTCCTTTATCGGCAACTTCCTTCGCAACTGTTCGACGCTTGATAATGCGGGATACTTTCAAATATTTATCTAGTCTCATACTTTACCTCAGTTCACTATTTTACCATTTTTCAAGGTATTTGAGAAATTTATTCTGCCTTCCTTGCTTTAATTTCTTTTAATTTTTCGGCAAAAGAAATTAATTCCTCTAATATTTCATATTCTTTTTTCTGTTGAATGTTAAACACAACAGCTAGTTTTCCTTTATTTTCCGTTATCTGAGCTTTCAAATTTGTCACAGATAAAGCTTCAAAGTAATCTTGCGTTAGGAAAATTTGACCAGCCATAGGTTCGAATGTTACTGTCACTTGATGTTGTCGTCTAAGAACTGTATGACAGAAAACTTGGTCTAAAAATGACTTCAATAGACCGATTTCAAGCAAGTAGGCTACTACATCAGGATACTCTCCAAAACGGTCAATCAATTCTTCCTGTAATTCTTGATAGTTTACACGACTGTCAATATTCTTTATACGCTTGTAAATTTCGATTTTTTGTCGCTGATCACCAATATAATCACTTGGTAAATAGGCATCAATCTGTAAATTGACCTCTGAATTACTCTTCTGACGTTGGGTTGCCTTACCTTGTTTTTCCAAGATGGCTTGTTCCAGCAATTGTGAATACATCTCATATCCCACAGAATCAATAAAACCTGACTGAGCAGCACCTAAAATATTTCCCGCACCACGAATGGACAAATCTTGCATGGCAATCTTGAAACCTGATCCTAGTTCTGTAAAGCCCTTGATTGCTTCCAAGCGTTTTTCAGCTACTTCTGTCAAGGACTTGTCTGGACGGTACATGAGATAGGCATAGGCAATCCGACTGGAACGGCCAACACGTCCTCTAAGTTGATAAAGAGTTGACAGTCCCATATGATCTGCATTTTCAATAAACAGTGTATTAGCATTTGGAATATCAACACCTGTTTCGATGATTGTTGTGGTCACTAGAATATCATACTCACCTTCTACAAAGGCATAAAGGGTATTTTCTAGCTGAATTTCCGACATTTGACCATGAACGTATCCTATGGTAGCTTCTGGAACCAATTCTTTTAATTCAGACACTTTCTGTTCAATAGTGTCAACTTTATTGTAAAGATAGTAAACCTGTC
Source organism: Streptococcus suis (assembly GCF_046032115.1). Classification (GTDB taxonomy): domain Bacteria; phylum Bacillota; class Bacilli; order Lactobacillales; family Streptococcaceae; genus Streptococcus; species Streptococcus suis_AJ. Next base: position 8,331 of record NZ_JARQOZ010000049.1, read on the forward strand.
CTCCACGATCAATTTCACGTAAAATTGCATCTCGGATAACGGAAGGATTTGTTTCCATCACATAAGTTTGTACAGGATAGCGATTTGTCGGTGGAGTCTCAATTACTGATAAGTCTCTTATCCCTAGCATAGACATTTGTAGAGTACGAGGAATTGGGGTTGCAGTCAAGGTCAGAACATCAATTTTCTTTTTCAATTCCTTCAAACGTTCCTTATGCTTGACACCAAACCGTTGCTCTTCGTCAATAACCAGTAAACCTAAATCAGCAAAAACAACATCTTTTGATAGAAGGCGATGGGTACCAATCAAGATGTCAACTTGACCTTTTTTTAGCTTTTCAAGCGTTTTTTCCTGCTCTGCCTTTGTTTTAAAACGACTCATGACGTCCACATTGACAGGAAATTCAGCAAATCGTTCCTGGAAATTAGCATAATGTTGCTGGGCTAAAACAGTTGTTGGAACAAGAATAGCTACTTGCTTGCCATCATTGACAGCTTTGAAGGCAGCCCGCATGGCTACTTCTGTCTTACCAAATCCAACATCTCCTACTAACAGACGGTCCATTGGAGAGTCTTTTTCCATGTCTTTTTTGATTTCATCAATGGAACGGAGTTGATCATCTGTTTCCACGTGTGTAAAGTAGTTGTCAAATTCAATCTGATTCTCATCATCTGGTGAAAAGGCAAAGCCTTTCAGCTGACTACGCTCCGCGTAAAGCTTAATCAAATCATCCGCAATATCCTCAACTTGTTTCTGAACTTTTTGCTTGGTTCGTTGGAACCGACCATCGTTTAGTTTATTGACCTTTGGAGCTTTTCCATCAGACGCTAAGTATTTGGAAAGGAGATCAATCTGCTCTACAGGAATAGAAATACGATCGGAGTTTTGATATTGAACTGTCACATAATCACGGTGAATACCTGAAATTTCAATGGTTTCTATCCCTAAATACTGGCCAATCCCGTGAACATGGTGAACAACATAGTCACCAACAGCTAGCTCACTATAGTCCTTAATGCGCTCAGCATTAGAAATGTTTGTTCTACGGACCTTACGCTTAATCTTTTTATTAAAAATCTCTTTTTCAGTAATGAGAACTAACTTCTCATCCATCAAATGAAATCCAGAAGCTAACTGCCCAATGGTCACTTGTTGCTGACCTTCTACTAATTTATCCGATGGATAGCTAGGTAGCTGAATATCATACTCCTGTAAAGATTTTTGTAAAGTCTGTAAACTCGCTTCAGAACTTGCTTGAATAACAACGGTATTGTTTGACTTCGCATACCGAGTCAATTCATCTTTTAACAGTGGAATCTGGTGGAAAAATTCCTGCATAGGATGCTGTGTGAATTGATAGAGAGCATCAAACTTTACATTACCTAAACCTTTTTGAAAACTTGAAAAGAAGGTGGCAGGTTTATATTTTCTTAATTCCGAATAGGTAGATACAAAATAGTTTAAACTTGACACTGATTTACCCTTTTGTAAATCATCTGTCAACAACTCTGCTGATTCTTTTTCGAATTGAGCCTGCTTGTCAGCGATTTTATGAAAATCATCTAAAAATAAGGGAGAGCCCTTTGGCAAATAATCCAACAATGTCCAAGATTGTTCATATAAAAATGAGAGAAATTTTCGTAAATCGGGATGACGATATTCTGTTTGCATATCCGCCAAAACTTCCCGTAAATAAGACTGCTGCTCTTCTATATACGATTGTTCAATAGCTGTTTCAATACTACTGCAAGCCCGTTCATAGTCAGTAGCTGTCAAAAGAATATCCGATGCTGGAGCAATGCTGATGCTATCCAAATTTTCTAAAGACTTTTGACTGTCAACATCAAAGATACGAATGCCATCAATCTCATCTCCAAAAAATTCTAAACGATAGGGAGCCTCAGCTTGCATATCAAAAACATCTAGGATGTCCCCTCGTTGGCTAAATTCTCCCTGAGTTAGAACTCTGGACACCTTTTTATAGCCTGTATTGACAAGTTTCTTTACAAGTTTGTCAACTTCAATTTCTTGTCCAACCTCAATTTGAATCTTTGACTGTTTGAAAATTTCTGGATTTGGTAAAAGTACCCTACATGCAGCCATGCTGACAACTAAAATTCCTGACTGAGTTGAATCGGTCAGAAAATTCAAGCTATCAATTCTTGACTGCGTCCGTTCCTTAGAAGCGAAAACAAACTCTGCAATCGGACTATCATCTGTAAAGAAGTTGTAAACATTCTCACTACCTATAATGGCTGATAAATCTGTAGCCAACCTCTCCGCTTCATTCTGACTAGCCGTTACAATCATTATTTTCTCAGCCAAACTATCATAGGCAGTCGCCATGACTAATGACTTACTGGTTCCAGACAATCCTAATAGTAACTGACGTGTTGATTTGTTCAAACCAGACTGCCATTGATTGATCTGCTTGTTCTTGTGAAGTATATCTAGTATATTCATTATCCGTTAAACTTTCTCATAATGGTATCAAAATCATCTTCTTCCAGATAAAAGTTGACAGCCTTGTCAAGTTTATCTAGTGCTAAGTCGATTTCGATACGGTCTTCTGTATCAAATCCAGATAAGACGTGATTGACAACGCTCATCTTTCCTTTTGGACGACCAATACCTATCTTAATGCGGTCAAATTCTTGTGTTCCAATGTGCTTGACAATGGATTTAATCCCATTGTGGCCACCAGCTGAACCCTTTTGACGAAAACGAATTTTCCCAACAGCCATGTCCAAGTCATCGTAAGCCACCAAAATATCTGTCTCATCTAAACCATAATAGGTCATCAAGGCATGGACAGCCTTGCCTGATTCGTTCATGAAGGTCGTTGGCTTTACTAGATAGATTTTCTCACCGTCAATAAAAGTTGTGGCAATATCCGCTTGGAAAATCTTATCGTGACTAAAAGTCACATTTTCACGCTTGGCAATCTTATCCAACAACATAAAGCCAACATTGTGCTTGGTTTCAAAATAGCGGTCCCCAGGATTTCCTAGGCCTATGATTAATCGTGTCATTTTTTCTCCTTATCGTCACTCAGTTTATCTTTTATTACTTCGTTAACTCACCTTGCCGTACTCTAGTACTGCCTACGGTTCGTTGCCTAGTACTAAAAGCAAACTAAACGACTAGAAATACCAAAAGGCTGGAAAATACATTCCAACCTGATTATCTATTATACGTTAAAGCGGAACTCCATGATGTCCCCATCTTGAACCACGTATTCTTTGCCTTCTTCACGGAGGCGTCCTGCTTCCTTGACTGCCTTTTCAGAGCCGTATTGAATCAAATCATCATAGGACATGGTGACGGCACGGATAAAGCCTTTTTCGAAGTCTGAGTGGATGATGCCAGCACATTGAGGGGCTTTCATACCACTCTTGAAGGTCCATGCACGCACCTCTTTTTCTCCTGCTGTAAAGTAGGTGCCAAGTCCAAGCAAATGATAGGCTGCACGGGTCAATTTGTCCACGCCAGATTCTGTCAAGCCGAGGGCTTCCAAAAACTCACCCTTGTCTTCATCGTCGAGTTCTGAAATTTCCTCTTCAGCACGCGCAGAAATCACCACTACTTCTGCATTTTCTGTTGCTGCAAAGTCACGGATTTGCTGAACATAACTGATAGACTCAGGATCTGCTACCTTGTCTTCATCGACGTTGGCAACATAGAGGACTGGCTTGGTGGTCAAGAGGAAGAGTTGCTTAACGATTTTTTGTTCTTCATCTGTGAAGTCAACTGTACGAGCAGATTTTCCATCTTCCAAGACAGGTTTGATTTTTTCAAGGACTGCAAATTCTGCGATAGAATCCTTGTCTTTTTGCGTACGGGCCATTTTTTCTACACGGGCATAGCGTTTGTTGATGCTCTCTAGGTCCGCCAAAATCAATTCTAGGTTAATGGTATCAATATCTGCGATAGGGTCCACAAAGGCATCTTCACGGCCTTGTTCACGCATAACATTTTCATCGTCAAAGGCACGCACCACATGGACAATGGCGTCAACTTCGCGGATATTGGCCAAGAATTTATTTCCAAGCCCTTCACCTTTAGAGGCACCTTTTACGATACCAGCAATATCGGTAAATTCAAAGGTCGTTGGCACTGTCTTTTTAGGAGTGATGAGTTCTGTCAACTTCTGTAAACGCTCATCGGGCACTTCTACCATGCCGACGTTTGGATCAATGGTCGCGAAAGGGTAGTTGGCAGCCTCTGCTCCTGCCTTTGTAATCGCGTTAAATAGGGTTGATTTACCAACGTTTGGCAAACCGACGATTCCTGCTGTTAAAGCCATGTTTTTTACTCTCCAATTAAAAATTCAATCATGACTATTATAGCAGAAAAATAGAGAAAAAGCTTGCCGATTGGCAAGCTTCGTTAAAAATAATGCTGAATAAATAATCCACCTAAAAGCATAACTGCAAGAAAAATGAGAACGACAACATCTCCTCTTGTAAGAGGTCGTTTGGATTCTTCGTTCAAGTATTCCCAAACATTCATTTTTCCTCTTTGTTCCACCAAAATTTCCTTCTCAGGCTCTTTCTCTAAAACCAGATAATCCAGACTGACACCAAAGATTTCTGCCAGCTGGACCAGTTTATCAATATCTGGCGTTGCTTCGCCATTTTCCCACTTGGAAACAGCCTGACGGGAAATATAGAGTTTCTCTGCCAACTCATCTTGAGATAGGTTCTTGGCTGTGCGTAAAACTCGAATTTGCTGTGCTAACTGCTTCATGATCATTTCCTCCTCTTTTTTCTAAGTCTATTATAGTGTAGAAAAGAACAGTTGACTAGCACTTGTTAGGAAAAAACCGCAACCAGCAGTTGCAAACTGTCAACTAGGCTTCACTCGGCAGCACTTGTTGCATTTTTCGTTCAAAATCATGCCGGCTCATCATAACGACATGGTCACAATTACTGCAGCGGATTTTAATATCCGCTCCTAGACGGATAACCTCCCACTTATTGGCCTTCTTGCCGGTCGATTTGATGACACAGGCATGAGGTTTTTTCATTTCGACAAAAGATCCTAATTGATACATACTTCCTCCTCGTAAAATAAGTTTATGGGGATTTTTCAATCCCAAATTTTTAATGAGTGTAATAATGTTAACTTGACTA
>NZ_JARQOZ010000050.1:0-13322 GCF_046032115.1 Streptococcus suis
AAAGCCTTGTCAGCCACCAGCATAGCTGGTGGTTTTCTTGTTTTTCTCTACGAGAAAAACTGGCTCGAAGCCATAACAAAAACAAGACCCTCTTGACAGGCAATGTCATTAAGTTAACTAACCTATCACAAAATGTGATGGGTTAGTTTTTTTATGTTACACTAAAAATAAAAGGGGAAAAATCATGCTAGACCAGATTAAATCTCATCTATTTGACAGTATCAATGACATCGTTTCCTCTGCCGACCAGTTTGTGCTTCATCCTGAAAAAGATTTTAGTCGGAAAAGTCAGCTAACGATGGAAACCATGATTCAAGCTATACTGACCATGGGAGGTAATACCTTAGCCAAAGAGCTACTTGATTTAGATTTGCCTGTCACTCAATCTGCCTTTGTCCAACGACGATATCAGATCAAACACCAAGCTTTTAAAGCCCTGTTTACCAATATTACTTCTAAAATTCCAATCTCTCACAACCTTCCTATCCTAGCTGTTGATGGTAGTGATGTGGTTCTACCAAGAAATCGTTCTGATAAAACGACCTCGTTCCAAACTGGACCACACCACGCTCCGTACAATCTCATTCATATCAATGCTCTCTACAATCTCGAACAGGAGATTTATCATGACCTGCGGATTCAGGATAATCGAGAGTTTGATGAGCGTGCGGCTTTTATTGATACGATGAAGAACTGTTCTTTCAAACAAGCTCTGGTGATAATGGACAGAGGCTATGAATCCTACAATGTTATGGCACACTGTCAAGAAAGAAATTGGTCCTATATTATTCGTATTCGTGACGGGAATCATTCTATGGAGTCAGGATTTAACTTCCCTGACACCCCTTGTTTTGATGAGGCATTTGACCTAAACATCTGTCGCAAACAAACCAATGAGATGAAAGAACTGTATAAAAATTTTCCTAATCACTATCGCTATTTACCTAATCACTCGCCCTTTGACTTTTTACCAAGCTCTAGCCGAAAAGTGATCCAATCAGTTTTTCCGACCTTCATTTCCGAATGGTGCGCCTCGAAATCAAGCCAGTTTTCTTTGAAACTTTGGTGACAAATACGAATTATTCTCCAGAAAAATTAAAAGATCTCTATGCCTACAGATGGGGCATAGAGACCAGTTTTCGTGGCCTAAAATACAGTATCGGTCTGACTCATTTTCATGCAAAAAAGAAGGAAGGTATTCTCCAAGAAATCTACGCTCGCTTTATCAATTTTAATGTTTGTAAATGGCTAACCTCACACGTTACCATTAAAACATCAAAGTTAAAACAGGCTTATAAGATTTGTTTTTCAGACGCTGTTTATGCCTGTCGAAAATTTCTTAGAGAAGAACTTACTTCCTTCCAATTAGAAACCTACATTGCTAAGCATTTATCCATTATTCGACCCAATCGAACCTTCCAAAGAAAGATAAAAAGCAAGGCTCCCGTAAGCTTCACTTATAGAATATCATAATAGTTGAAAAATTGGGTTAAAAACCTTCCTTTTTGTGCGCCATAAATACAAAAACTATTCCCGTTTGATCATGAAGTCTCAGACGGGAATAGTTTCTTTAGTTAGTTAAATGTTTAACTTAATGACATTGTCTTGACAGGGTCTTTACTTTTTTGTAAATTTTATTGACAATAGTGTAAATAATCTTATTCTGACTCAGTAACCTTACCAGACTCAATATGGAATATTTTTAAACTATCAGGTAGCTTATGTAAATGGTCTAAAGATGTCGTTGTAATAAATGTTTGAATCGTATCTGTAATAGTTTCTAGTAGCTTGATTTGACGATTATTATCCAGCTCACTCATAACATCATCTAAGAGTAGAATTGGGTACTCTCGTGTGACTTCTTTCATCAGCTCGATTTCAGCCAGTTTGAGTGACAGAACGAGACTGCGGTGTTGTCCTTGACTACCATAATGGGCATTCATTCCATTTATAAAGAAAGCTACATCATCTCGATGTGGTCCAACTCCTGTATTTTTCTTAAATAAATCACGTTTGCGACACCTTTCTAATTCCATCAAGAATATGTCAATTAAATTGACAGAAGTAGTAAACTTAATTGAGGATTGATATTCGATAGTTAGTTCCTCTCTCTTATCTGAAATATCTTGAACTTTTCTATTTCCGAATTCCTCTAATTTCTTTAGAAAGTCAATACGATGTTGGATAACACGACTACCATATTCAGCTAGTTGCTGATCTAACACGGATAGGAAGTTCTTATCAATCTTATCTGTAGATTTGAGGTAAGTATTTCTTTGTTTTAAAACGTGGTTATAATTCGATAGGTCAGAGAGATAGAGTGGTTTGATTTGCCCGAGCTCGACATCGATGAACTTTCTTCTCAAAGCAGGCGCACCTTTTATCAGCTGTAAATCTTCTGGAGCAAATAGGACGACGTTCATATGTCCAATGTAATTAGAAAGTTTTGCTTGTTTGAGATGGTTGACCTTGGTCACTCGCCCCTTATCTGTCAAGTGAATGTCAAGTGGAACTTTACCGCTTGCGCGATGGAGTAAACCCGAAATAGATAATTCCTTTTCTTGAAACTGTAGTAGGTCCTTATCTGTCCGTGTTCGATGACTTCGTGTTAAAGCTAAAGCATAGATAGATTCTAGAATATTGGTTTTTCCTTGGGCGTTTTCGCCTAAAAAGACATTGAGCCCTTTGTGGAACTCAATATCTACTTGGTTGTAATTGCGAAAATGTTGTAACTCTAATCGTTCTAGCCACATGTCTACATACCAGGGAAACGAACAGGTTTTCTTTCAGTCTTTTTAGTTGCTTTTTTAGGAGTTTTTACCTGTTTCTTATTCTTTTTATTTTCTTGATTTAACTTTTTAACGATTGCAGCCACACGTTCTTTTTCAGCTTGATCCTCTTGGTGCTGTTTGATTTCCTCTGCACTAGGAGCGACGATTGTGATGCTGGTGTTGTGGTCTGGGAGTGTGATAACATCTCCGACACGGATTTTTTTACCGCGTCTTTTTTCATCCTCTCCATTGAAAAGAATGGTATTTTCTTCTAAGAAACCTTTAATGGCACCTCCTGAATGGAGAATACCAGTCGTTTTTAATAATGCTTGTAATGTGATGTAGTCATCAAATAATTTAAATTCCATAAGTCACCTCGTTACAGAATATTATATCACAAAATGGTATAATGGAAGGTACAATGTTTGAAAGAGGAAGAAGATGAAATTACAAGAGGGAGTAGATCTTCATTTTATTGATACAGATCAGTTTACGACAAATCGTATACGTATTCGCTTTGCAGCTGAAATGAGTGAGGCTACCGTTGCTGGTCGTGTGTTAGTTGCAAATATTTTTGAAATGGGTAACCAAGAATTTCAGACTGCTCAGGCTGTTCGGAGAAGATTGGCAGAATTGTATGGTGCTCAGTTCTCGACCTCAGTTTCAAAACGTGGTAGGGTGCACTGTGTAGATGTGACAATTTCATATGTCAGTCCTCGTCACTTGCCAGAAAATGAGGATATTACAGTAGAGATTCTTGATTTTTTATACACGTGTATATTTAGACCACTGAAAAAGGGACGAGGATTTGATAGCCAGATTTTCGAGGTTGAAAAAACGAATTTAATCAATTTTCTTCAGTCAGAGATAGAAGATAATTTTTATCATGCAGATGTTGAAATGAGTAAGCTTTTTTATAAAGATCCCTCTCTTCAAATTCCACGCGTCGGTAGGCTTGATTTGGTTGAAAAAGAAACAGCAGAATCAACCTTTCAGATTTATCGGAATATGTTGCGTATGGATAAAATTGATATATTTGTCTTAGGGAAAGTTGACAGAGAGCAAGTCAAAAGAAAACTTGAAGATTTTGGTTTTACTTATAGAAATCCAAAATTAGAGTTAGAATATCATCAGGAATACTCAAACATAACGCAAGAAAAAATCGAGCGTAAACAGGCAAGGCAGTCCATTTTGGAATTGGCATATCATTTACAGGTGGTTTACAACGATGTAAACTATCCAGCTTTGATGGTATTTAATGGTCTACTAGGTGCTTTCTCCCATTCGAAGTTATTTATGAATGTTCGTGAGAAAGAAAGTTTGGCCTATACAATTGGAAGTCAGGTCTCTATTTTTTCAGGAATGCTGAAGGTCTATGCTGGAATTAGCCGCGAAAATAGACTCAGGGTAATGAAGTTAATTAGTAAACAACTACTTGATTTAAAATGTGGTAAATTTACAGAAGAAGAATTAGAGTTGACAAAAAACATGTTGATTCATTCAGCAACCTTGGCTCAGGATAGGCAGAATAATTTGATAGAACAAGTATATAATCAAGTTACCTTAGGAAATAGAAATTTAAGTTGGTTAGATTGGATTGAGGCTATCAAATCGGTATCAATAGACGATGTCATTCGAGTAGGACAGATGATTAATTTACAGGCTGTTTACTTTATGGAGGGGACAGAAGAATGAAGTTAGTTGAGAAGAAGTATCCTTACATGAAAGAATCTGTCTTTTATGGGAAAATTGACAATGGGTTGACAGTTGTTTTACTTCCTAAAGTAGATTTCCATGAGACATATGGAATTCTAACGACAAATTTTGGGAGTATTCATACTCGATTTACATTGGCTAATGGTAATAGTGTTGTTTATCCTGCAGGGATTGCACACTTTTTAGAACATAAGCTGTTTGAAACTGAGAATGAAGAGGATATTATGAATGAGTTTGCTAAATTGGGAGCAAGCGCAAATGCTTATACCAGTTTTAGCCAGACTAGTTACTTATTTTCAACGACTCAGAAAGTATTGGAGTCTCTATCACTTTTACAATCTTTTGTTCGAGAACCGTATTTTACAGAAGACAATGTAGAAAGAGAACAGGGGATTATTGAACAAGAAATTGAGATGTATCAAGATGATGCAGATTATCGCTTGTTTACGGGAATTTTATCATCGCTTTATCCAGAAAGTCCTTTGGCCTATGATATAGCAGGGACAGTTGAATCAATTGCTGCAATTACTGCGGATGATTTACATGAGAATTTTGATGTGTTTTATCATCCAAGTAACATGAATTTATTCGTTATTGGTAATTTTGATTTAGAGGCAGTTTGGAAACAAATTTCAAGTTATCAAGTAGCTCAGATGGATAATCCAGCTCAGTCGTTTGAATTGGCAGGTGTCCAAAAGTTGCCGATAAAGGAGCATCTCTCAGAACAATTTGAAGTATCTACCCCAAAATTGGCTGTTGGTTTACGGGGAAATGACGAGGTTGATAAGGAGACTATTCAGAAATATCGGCTCAGTTTACAATTTTTATTTGCCATGTTGTTTGGTTGGACTTCAAAACGATACCAACAGTTATACGAACAGGGAAAAATTGATTCTTCTTTCCAGTTCCAATTAGAGGTTACACCTGAGTACCACTATTTGATTATCTCGGGAGATACTCAAGAACCCATTACGCTTTCTAGTATGCTGATGAAAGCACTTAGGAAATTTGAGGATGATGCAGATGTGACAGAGGATCATTTACAATTGTTGAAAAACGAGATGTATGGAGATTTTATTCGTAGCTTAAATTCTCTTGAGTTTACAGCTAGTCACTTTGTTTCTCAGTATTCAGAATATGAAAATGTTTTTGATATACCTCAAATGATACAAAGTCTTCAGTTAGATGACATCAGAGAGGCAGGGCGTCGCTTTATTGAACACTGTGATATGACAGATTTCACGATTTTTCCAAAATAAGTGGGCGCAACCCGTCGAAATTTCCTTGGAATTTTGTTAGAATAGTATACTGTACATGATGAGCGATAGAGAGAGGGTATTATGAGACAAAAGAGTATAGGGGAAGTACTTAGAACAGCTAGAGAAGGACGGGGTTGGACATTCGTTGACTTACAACGGATAACAAAAATCCAAGCTAAATATTTGCAGGCACTTGAGTACAATGATTTTGATTTTATTGCAAACTCAGATGACGTTCATTCTATTTTAAAAGCATATGCTGAGGCTTTGGAATTAGATGCAGATGTCCTACTGGATGCTTACGAGACCAATAGTTTAGTGAAATATTATGAAGATGGAGAAGAAGAACTCCGATCTTCAGAATTGAAAAGAAGCTATAAGGTTCGCAAACGTAAAAAGAACTCTTATCTTCCGTTGATTTACTTATTACTTGCGACGGGTTTGATTATTATTTTTGTGACTTATATTATTCATAGCAGGCTCCAAAATAGAGCATCTGTTACGCCTACTACAACGTCATATAGTATAGTTGAGCAATCTGTATCTGAAGCAAGTAGTGGCACAGAGACGAGTTCTACTGAGCAGGCGCAGTCAAATTCAACGAGTTCAAGTAGTTCCGCTACAGAAAATGTGACTATTTCAGGATTAGGTTCTAACATTGTTGCGACCCTTAAAACAGTGACTTATCCAGTAGAAGTAACTGTAACAGCAAAAAATACAACGAGTTGGATCAGCCTTTCTGACACCTTGTTAGAGGGGGGCGTTACACTAACACCTGATAATCCAACAGTAACTACTACTATTGAAGAAGGAGTGACTTCTACTACACTTGTTCTTGGTGTTGTCAAAGGAGTAGAGGTAAGTGTAGGTGGCCAAAAGTTAGATATATCAGCTCTGACAGCCGATACAGGGTCGGTCACTTTAAATTTTGAATAAGGGCAATAAAGGTATTAGAATGAAAAAAGAAAATATTCCCAATGCATTGACGATAGGTAGGATTTTGGTAATCCCAATTTTTATCTTGTTACTGACCGTTTGGGATTCAACAATTAGTCATGTGTTGGCAGCACTTATTTTTGCATTAGCTAGTATTACGGATTATCTAGACGGCTACTTGGCTCGTAAATGGCAGGTTGTAACAAACTTTGGAAAATTTGCGGATCCGATGGCAGATAAGATTTTGGTGATGACAGCGTTTATCATGCTTGTAGAGCTTGGCTTTGCTCCAGCTTGGGTAGTTGCAATTATTATTTGTCGTGAATTGGCAGTGACAGGTCTTCGTCTACTCTTGGTGGAAAATGGAGGAACAGTTCTAGCTGCGGCTATGCCAGGAAAAATCAAAACATTTTCACAGATGTTTGCAGTTATTTTCCTGCTCTTACACTGGAACGTCGTGGGGCAAATAACACTCTATATTGCACTTTTCTTCACCCTATATTCAGGCTATGATTATTTCAGGGGTGCCTCTTACTTATTCAAAGATACTTTTAAATGATGACAAATATTATAGAAGTAAAAAATCTTAAATATAAATACAACCAAGAGGATGAGCGCTATACCCTAAATGATGTTTCGTTTCACGTGAAACAGGGAGAATGGTTGTCTATTATTGGACATAATGGTTCGGGTAAATCAACAACCGTTCGTTTGATTGATGGTTTGTTGGAAGCTGAATCAGGTGATATTTATATTGACGGTGATGCCTTAACCATTGATAATGTATGGGATAAGCGACGCTTGATTGGTATGGTTTTTCAAAATCCAGATAACCAATTTGTGGGTGCCACAGTTGAAGATGATGTTGCATTTGGTTTAGAGAACCAGGGAATCCCTTTGGAGGAGATGCGTAGTCGAGTTGACGAAGCTTTGGAATTGGTTGGAATGACTGATTTTAAAACACGTGAGCCTGCTCGTTTATCTGGTGGTCAGAAGCAGAGGGTGGCGATTGCTGGAGTGGTTGCCTTGCGTCCAAAAATTATTATTTTGGATGAGGCTACGTCTATGTTGGATCCAGAAGGTCGTCTCGACTTGATTAAAATTGTCCGTGAAATTAAGGATCGTCATGGTATGACGGTTATCTCTATAACACATGATTTGGATGAGGTTGCATTGAGTGACAGAGTTATCGTGATGAAAAATGGACAGGTTGAATCAATTAGCACTCCAAATGAATTATTTATGCGAGAAGATTTGGTAGATTTAGACTTGGATAGACCATTTACGACAGAACTGGCTTCATCTTTGCGTCAGACTGGACTTGATTTACCGCTCCGCTATTTTACAGAGGAAGAATTAGAGGAAACTTTATGGGAATTGATCTCCAAGAAGTAAGCTATACCTATCAAGCTGGCACTCCTTTTGAGGGGCGTGCGCTTTTTGGTGTGGATTTGGAGATTGTTGATGGCTCTTACACGGCCCTTATTGGGCATACGGGTTCGGGCAAATCAACGATTTTACAACTCTTGAATGGATTAAATGTACCAACAGAAGGAAGAGTAGTCATTGATGATGTTGTGATTACAGCGACATCTGAAAATAGGGATATTAAGCAGGTCAGGAAGAAAGTCGGGCTGGTGTTCCAATTTCCTGAAAGTCAAGTGTTTGATGAAACGGTCTTAAAAGACGTTGCTTTTGGTCCACAAAATTTCGGAGTTTCTCAGGAAGAGGCTGAAACGATTGCGCGTGAAAAGCTGGCCTTGGTCGGAATTGATGAAAGCTTGTTTGAGCGTAGTCCTTTTGAACTATCTGGTGGTCAAATGCGTCGTGTGGCGATTGCTGGGATTCTGGCAATGGAACCAAGTATCTTAGTTTTGGATGAACCAACAGCTGGTTTGGATCCTGCTGGTCGTCAGGAATTGATGGATATTTTCAAAAAGCTCCATGAGTCAGGCATGACAATCGTTTTGGTGACTCATTTGATGGACGATGTGGCGAATTATGCTGATTTTGTTTACATTATGGAGAAGGGAAAATTAGTGCGTTCAGGAAAACCTGTTGATATTTTTCAAGAGGTGGATTTTTTGGAGAGTATTCAGTTGGGAGTACCTAAGATTACTAAGTTTGCAGCTAATTTGGAGAGAAGAGGCTTTGTCTTTGAACGTCTTCCGATTACAATTGAAGAATTTACGGGGATGGTGACACATGGATAAATTAATTTTAGGTCGCTATATTCCTGGGGATTCAATTATTCATCGCTTGGATCCAAGAAGTAAGCTTTTAGCAATGTTTGGATTTCTATTGATGATTTTTTGGGCCAATAATTTGGTCACCAATGCCTTGTTGATAGCATTTGTTTTAGGAATGGTTGTTTTATCTCGTATTCGCTTATCATTTTTTATTAATGGTTTGAAACCGATGATAGGAATTATTCTATTTACAACTTTCTTTCAGGTTTTCTTTACACCTGGAGCGACACTTTTATGGGAATTTTGGATTTTTAAATTATCAGTTGAGGGTTTGCAACAGGCGGCGATTATTTTTGTTCGCTTTGTTTTGATTATTTTCTTCTCGACCTTGTTGACCTTGACGACGACACCCCTTAGCTTGGCAGATGGTATTGAATCAGGTCTTGCACCTTTGAAGAAATTTAAAGTTCCTGTGCATGAAATTGGTTTGATGTTATCCATGAGCTTGCGTTTTGTACCGACCTTGATGGATGATACCACTCGGATTATGAATGCTCAGAGAGCTCGTGGAGTGGACTTTAATGAGGGAAATCTTATTCAGAAGGTAAAGTCAGTTATTCCTATTTTGATTCCCTTATTCGCATCAAGTTTTAAGAGGGCAGATGCTCTTGCAACGGCGATGGAGGCGCGTGGGTATCAGGGCGGCGATGGGAGAACCAAGTATCGGATTTTGGAATGGAAGTTAGCAGATACGTTAGCAATTTTAGTTATGTTAGCTTTAGCCGGACTCTTATTTATATTGAAAAAATGAGTAAAAAACGCTAGAAATAGCATTTTTATTGTCTAATCTCAATTTGTCTGTAATATTTGTAACAATTTCACAAAGTCTAAGTAATAGTTAGAGGGTATGATAGACACATGACAGAAAGGAATGTGACTATTATGAACATTACATTAAAGAAAAACTTAAAAACAACTATTGCTGGTTTGGTAGCGGGAATCTCCCTTTTGACTGCGGGTGTAGTCAGTGCAGAAACCTATACTGTAAAGTCTGGTGATACCCTGTCTGAAATTGCTGAAACACACAATACTACTGTTGAAAAATTAGCAGAGCAGAATAAGATTACCAACTTAGATTTTATCCATGTCGGTCAAGTTATCGAATTGGGTGATGTGACAGTGAAGACAGTAGAGAGTTCAGTTGAACAAACTCAATCAACAACATCATCAACTTCTACTGCAACAACTAGCACCTATTCTTCAAATTTGAGCGCTGAGGATGCAGCAGCAAAAGAATGGATTGCCATGAAGGAATCAAGCGGTAGCTACGATGCACGTAACGGTATCTATATTGGTCGTTATCAGTTAACGAATACATATTTGAATGGTGACTATTCACCAGAAAACCAAGAGCGTGTGGCAGATGCCTATGTAGCAGAACGCTACGGTTCATGGTCAGCAGCTAAAGCCTTCTGGTTGGCAAACGGCTGGTATTAAGAACACAATAAAAAGTCTAGTTTTACTAGGCTTTTTTAGTTGAGGGTTTTCCATGCTTTACAAATTCTGGGAATTTGCTTATAATGTGGAAAAATTGACTAGAAAAGAAGAACAATGAATTTACAGAAACGAATATTTCGCTTGAATATGATGCTGCTGGTCTTATCATTGATAGCTATGTTAGGAGTTAGTGTCTATGTGGTGAACAGCATTTATCGTAGTCAGGGTACTTGGCAATCAACCAGTCAGAAGACAGCTAGCAGCCAGCAAACGCTGGAAAGCTTTTCAGGTACAGATTTTCCCAAATTAGCTGACGATTTAGCATTAAGTGATGCAAAATTATACGTAGAGAGTAATGGCGAGGTCTTATTTTCAAATCTGACAGATGATGCAGATGAATTGTCAGAAGTAACAGTGTCTGCTACAACCCACACTTCCTATGTGGATGGAGAAATTGTCATTAGTCGCAAGGTCGCAACAGATGGTCAGATTTACTATCTTTATGCTATGCTAGAGGATATGGAAGAACAGCAAGAAAGTCAGGAATTTCAGGCCTTTCTACTACAACTTTTATTTGTTGGCGGAGCGGGTATCCTCATAGTTGTGGTGCTGAATTTCTTCTTTACTCGCCGTCTTTTAAGTGTTGTCATGCGTCCTTTGGATGAATTGCATAGCGGTGTAGACCGTATCCAACAGGGAAATTATACAGTACCCCTGACCTACCAAGGAGATAAGGAATTTGAAGAATTGACCCAAGGGTTCAATCAAATGCAGACTTCCTTGTTAGCTGCCCATGAGAAAAATCGATTGTATGAGCAAAACCGAACGCAGATGGTCGCAGATATTTCTCATGATTTGCGAACTCCCTTGACTTCTATCAAAGGTTATGCCAAGGGAATTTTGGATGGTATTGCCAATACGGAGGAAAAACGCAATCAGTACCTGACGGTTATTTATCAAAAATCTCAGGTGATGGAGAAGTTACTGGAAAAATTATTTGCCTTTTCACAATTACAAACAGATAAGATGCCTTTTGATAAAGTGAAACTTGATCTGGCTCCATTTTTACAGGAATATGTAAGAGAAAAAACAGCTGAGCTGGTAGATGAAGGCATTCAGTTCCAACTGAATCTATCTGAACACTTGCCTGTTGAGATCGATCCGACCCAATTCCGTCGGATTTTGGACAATCTGGTTGATAATGCCAGAAAATATGCAGCAGTTAGCCTACTGCAAATAAATCTTGCTGGTCATATTCAGGGGCAAGAAGTTGTTTGGACCTTTACGGATAATGGAAAAGGTCTAGAAAAGAATAAACTTAACTTGATTTTTGAAGAATTTTACAGGGAAGATGATACACGTCAACAAGTAGAAGGACATGGTTTAGGATTAGCTATCGTAAAAAATATTATTGAGAGATTGGGTGGTCGTGTGTCTGTTGAGGCAACACCAGGGCTCCGATTTACCTTTAGACTACCGAGAAAGGATATGATATGACACGGATTTTAATTGCGGAAGATGATGTTGAAATTGCTTATTTGGAGCGAGATTATCTGGAAATGCAGGGCTATCAAGTTGACTTGGTCCATGATGGAGGACTTGTTGAGGAACAACTCAAGAAAGAGGATTATGCTCTTCTAATGCTAGATGTTATGCTTCCAAACAAAACTGGCTATGATTTATGTCGAGATTTACGGGACAAGGTGGATTTTCCTATCTTGATGGTCACGTCTAAACAAGAAACCATGGATGTGGTGAGAGGTTTGGGCTTGGGAGCGGATGATTATATCAGCAAACCCTTTGATCCTATGGAATTGGTGGCACGTGTCAAGGCGCACTTGGCTCGCTACCAACGTTTCCAAAAGGATGATAGCAGTAATGAATTGATGGTTGGAAATGTGACTATTTTCTTGGACAATTGGAAGGTGACTTTGGATGGTCAGGAAATCAAATTGCCCAACCGCGAATTTGAGTTGCTTGTTTATCTGGCAAAACATCCCAACCGTGTCTTTTCTAAAGATCACTTATTTGAAACTATTTGGGGCTATGATTATGTTGGAGATAGTGCCACAGTGGCTGTCCATATCAATCGCCTGCGAGATAAGCTGGGAGCTGATTTAATCGAAACGGTTTGGGGTGCAGGTTATCGTCTTAATGCATAATTTAAAAGTGTTTAAAATTTGTTTATAAAGTTTCCCCAAAGTGTTCAAGATTGTCCTCTATAATAGACTTATCAGCAGGAGCTGAAGAAAACAAGTTAAAAAGAGGACAAAATGGAAAATAATAATCAACAACAAGAAATTATTGAAGTGGCAGAAAATAAGAAAACAGGTGTTTAGGAATCAGTCAAACAGAAGGTTACAGGCATGAGTAAGAAATCGATTATCTTATTGTCGGTAGGTGCCTTGGCACTTACTACGATTGGCTTTGTCGCTGCAGAGGTGTATGAAAACAAACTTGAGGCTTTGGAAAACCAAATTGAGCGACAAGTTGGAATTGCAGATGATGATGACAATCAACAGGTAATAGCACAAGCTAATGCATCATCAGCCTCATCAGTAAATACAACTTCTGCTAGTCAACTAGCAACAAGTTACGGTGTAAAGTTAGTTGACACCTCTGAGCTAGATAGTACTTATACAGCAACCTCTGGAAATGCCACCTACACGTTGACTGTAAAAGGGAATCAAGCAACCTTGACAGAAGTTGACAAAGACGGAGATCAAGATATTGAACAAGTTATCTTTGATTTAGATAAAAAACTTGCCTATGTAGATGGTGACGCAGATAGCTATAACTTGAGCGGCTCTACACTTACCTTGACAGAAATTGACGCCAATGATACAACCTTAGAGAAACTAACGTTCACGAAACAATGTAACCGCCCAATAACAAAGTGTATTGAAAAAGGCTCCAAAGTCCTGTCGACTCTGGAACCTTTTTCTATTTACACG
>NZ_JARQOZ010000051.1:0-13077 GCF_046032115.1 Streptococcus suis
CGAAGATAGAACTCTGTTACTTTCTTATTTCAAGGTAACAGGCTGAAAACCTCCACTGGAGCTTTTCACTCATCAAGACTCGTGACAACGGATAATTTTGATTTTCGAAGAGTATTACAAAAAAAGCCTATCGCTAGATAGACTTTAACAAATGTATTGTGATTGCTTAGGCTTCAAAACCTTGAGCTACTGCTTCAGCAAAGTTTTCTTCTACTACGCTTGCACAGTGGTCACAGATTGTTGCGCCATAGCTGCGCTCTGCAACACTAGTATCAATACGGCGGCAACGGTCACATACTTCACCGCTTGCACGCTCTACAGTAAAGGCAACTTCTTCTACCAGAACAGCACTTTCAGGAGCTGCTTCCGTGGTTACTGTCAAGTTTGAAACGATGAGCAACTGAGCAAGATCTGCATTCAAGCTCTCCAAGAAGGACTTGGTTTCAGCTGAGACATAGGCAGTCAAATGAGCTTCAAGTGACTTACCAATCACTTTTTCATTACGCGCTTCTTCCAAGGCTTTTTGTGCCTGAGTACGGAAGTTCATAAAGTTTTCCCAGTCAGCCAAAAGCTGCGCTTCATTGGCAAAGGTTTCCACCTCTGGCATTTCCGCCAATTGTACAAACTCTTCTGCTTCGTGTTCCAAGTATGACCAGATTTCTTCTGCTGTATGTGGCAAGATTGGAGTCAAGAGCTTGGTAATTTTCACCAAGATGTCATAGAAGACTGTCTGCATCTGACGACGAGAAAGTGATTTAGCACCATCAATGTAGACAACATCTTTGGCAAAATCGAGGTAGAAGGCTGACAAATCAAGAGTTACAAAGTTTACTACAGATTTGTAGATAGCCATGAAGTCATAGTTGTCATAAGCTTGACGAATTTGGGCTACCAATTTGTTAAATTTCACCAAGAGATACTGGTCAACAGAACGAAGCTCTTCGTAAGCCACCGCATCACTTGCAGGATTGAAATCAGAAGTGTTGGCAATCAAGAAGCGAAGGGTATTACGGATTTTACGGTAGGTTTCAGAAACCTGTCCAAGAATATCCATAGACACACGTACGTCGTTTGAAGTATCAACAGATGTCACCCACAATCGCAAGATTTCTGCACCAAATTGTTTCTCAACATCACTTGGCAGAATGGTATTGCCTAGAGATTTAGACATCTTCATGCCTTTACCGTCTAGGACAAAGCCCTGTGACAAGACAGCCTTGTATGGTGCATGCCCATTTACGGCTACAGAGGTAATCAAGGATGAGTTAAACCAACCACGGTATTGGTCAGAACCTTCTAGGTAGAGGTCTGCTGGGTAGGCAAGGTTTTCACGGGCGTTCATGACACCATTCCAAGATGAACCAGAGTCAAACCATACGTCCATGATGTCTGTTTCTTTGGTAAATTCGCCATTTGGTGAACCTGGATGAGTGAAACCAGCTGGCAAAAGATCTTTGGCTTCAGATTTCCACCAGATGATAGAGCCATGCTCTTCAAAAAGGGCAGCAACGTGGTCTGTCACTTCCTTGGTCATAATCGCAGTACCATCTTCTGCATAGAAGATTGGAAGCGGTACACCCCAAGCACGCTGACGAGAGATGACCCAATCCCCACGGTCACGGATCATGTTATAAAGACGTGTTTTACCCCAAGATGGATTGAAAGTTGTTGCTTCAATCTGATCCAAGATTTCCTGACGGAATTTAGAGACAGAGGCAAACCACTGCGGCACTGCACGCCAGATGATTGGTTTCTTGGTTCTCCAGTCAAATGGGTATGAGTGATTGATCACTTCACTAGCAAGGAGCAAGTCGCCTAATTTTTCCTTAACCGTTGGTACAACCTTATCATAAAATTGCCCTTCAAAATCAGGACCCGCAGCTTCATTCATCAAGCCACGTTCGTTGACAGTTACCGCAACCTCCAAGTCATATTTGACACCGACATTATAGTCATCCTCACCAAAACCTGGAGCCGTATGGACGATACCTGTACCAGAGTCCGTTGTAACATGGTCACCCAAGATGACCAATTCATCCACTTCAGTATCCCATGGGTGTTCGGTCATGATATATTCAAATTCAGCACCCTTGTGTTTTGAAATCACTTCGAAGGATTCCCAACCGAATTTAGCTGCCAAGCTATCAACCAAGGCTTCTGCCAAGACATACTTACGGTCAGAACCAGCTGGTTGAACCAAGACATAGTCAATGTCTGCTCCCATTGTCAAACCGCGAGAAGCCGTTACTGTAAATGGAGTGGTTGTCCAGACAACGATGTAGCTGTCTGTATCCAAGAGCCCCTTGCCATCTTTGACCTTGTTAGCATAGTAAAGAGATGTTGAGTCGATGTCATGGTATTCGATTTCAGCTTCTGCAAGGGCAGATTCAGATGACCATGACCAGTAGACAGGCTTGGCACCACGGTAAATATAACCCTTGTCTGCCATAGCACCGAAGACACGGATTTGAGCAGCTTCATAGTCTTTCGTCAAGGTGATGTATGGATTTTCCCAGTCTGCAGAAACACCCAAGCGTTTGAAATCATCACGTTGCTTGTCAACTTGGCTAAGAGCGTAATCACGACACATTTCAAGGTATTCTACCAAGTCCATTTCCTTGCGCTTAACACCTTGTTTTGCCAAGACTTGCTCAATAGGAAGACCATGCGTATCCCAACCCGGTACAAATGGTGCACGGAAGCCAGACATTGACTTAGAGCGAACGATAATATCTTTAGAAATCTTGTTCAAAGCATGTCCAACGTGGATATTTCCGTTAGCGTATGGAGGGCCATCGTGGAGGTGGAAGGCAGGTTTGCCTTCATTGAGTTCTTGGCGACGAGCATACAAGTTTGCTTCATCCCAGGCCTTTTGCCATTCTGGCTCACGTGTTGGTAAGCCTGCACGCATTGGGAAGGCCGTTTTGCCTAAATTAAGGGTTTCTTTGAGTTTCATTTTATCTCCTTTATTAAAAAGTTAATTCCATTTTTATTTCTTGGCCAATCATACCAACTGATTGAAAGCCAAATTTTTCTAAGATATACCGCATTTTATGATTGCCAATAACATAATTTATAGAAATTTTATGACAAAGCGGATCAGCCTTTGCCTTTCCAATCACTTGCCGAATAACTTCTTTACCAAATCCACGATTTTGAAAATCCTTATCAATCAACAAACGCCACACATAGTAGCTCTTGTCTTCTTGTATAGACAACAATACAAAACCTACGATTCTCTGCCCTGATTTGACTGCATAAGGAAGCAGATGTCCCTCCTCCCGATAGAGCCATGCCTGAGCTAAAGAATATTCAACCGATGCTACTCGGCGTTGGTCCTCAGGTGCAAGTTGAACTTGTAACACTGCTTCAAAGTTGTCCTTGTTTACTAATTCTAATCGTATCATAAAAAATATAAAAAACTCCCGCCAAATAAGGACGAAAGTTCGTGGTACCACCTTAGTTTAGATAGAGTCTCCCCTATCCCTCTATGTTCGTAACGTGAACGGGCGTCTTTCCTTACTATTTTCAGGAAAAATCAAACAAAGTGATGATCCATAGAAAGAGATTGTAGGGCTTCCACCATCTCCTACTCGCTATAAATATTTCTACCGACCGTGTCTCTGCTTATGATCTTTATTATTCTTCTGTTGAAATTTCTACAGACTCTCCACTCTCAAAAGCTGCTGCCTGACGAGTTAATTCTGCAATTTCTTCTGGTGTCAATTGACGTGTATAATCCAAACTTTCTTCTTCAACAGGTAATTCTTCATCCAAAGCCTTATGAAGAACATCACGGAAAGCCTCGTCACTTGTTTGAATATAACTTGCTGTTGGGCGAAGGATTTCCTCCCATTCAGATGAATTAACCAATGATAACTGGCTTTCTACTGTTGATTTCAGACGCTGATGGAAAATACGTGTCTTGTTTTTTAATTCTTCAGTCTCAATAACAACTTTTTTCGCGTTGTCAGTCGCATTACGAAGAATTTCATTTGCCTTATCTTTAGCTTCATGTAACAATGTTGCCGCATCATAGTCAGCTTGTTTAATAATATTTGCCGCTTGATCTTCGGCCGCAACCTTTACTTTCTCAGCTGTATCTTGAGCTAAAAGAACTGATTTACTCAATGATTCTTTCATCTCATCAAAATAAGCCAAACGTTCCCGCAAATTTTTCAATTCTAACTCTTGGTCATGATTTTTACGAATTAAATCCTCATAATCACGCGTTACAATGTCCAAAAAGTCATCAACTTCATCTGCGTCGTATCCTCTAAATTTTGTAGCAAAGGTTTTATCTTTTAATTCTAATGCTGTAAGTGCCATCTTTCCTCCTAAGTATTAACAATGTCTAACTTTAATTTTATCTTCCCTTGCTTAGAAAAACCTAAAAATTCATTTAGGCGAACTCTGCCATATCTCCTAACACTAATTAATTGCCCTATTTCAACTAATTTACTGGTTTGTTCTGTCAGAACATAATCCAACTTCACATGTCCAGCCTCAATCAACTTATTTGCAGTTGCCCTTGAAAGATTAAATGCGACCGAAATCAATTTATCCAATCTCATACTAGAAACCAACACATCCTTTGAACGCCATTCCTGTCCAATCGGTAGTCGAACAGTCGTCCATTCTTCTTCTTTTCCCTTAACAGGGACACGAGCAATTTTGGTGATAGACTGTAAGGCAATCTGCCCAAATTTCTGATCGATAAAGACAATCAATCGTTCATCATCAATCAAAATATCACCCAAATACTCCCTTTTAATCCCTAATTGATTGAGAAAAGTTCCAAGAACTTGTGAATGGGATAAGGTATGAAATTTTCTAGCATAGGACAAATGAAGAGCGGTTAACTCAAAGTCCTTGATGTCCAACTCATAATAAGCCGGAGCAATAATAACCCGCGAATGTTCAGTCGAAACAAAGTCCCGACTAGAAAACGTTTGTAACTGGTAGTAGTTAGCAATTTTGCATATAATTTCATCTTGTCTAGGATGCAAAAAGTGAGTTAATCTATATGAATACGTATCTTCAACTTGCTGACACATATCCATTATTTTCTCTACAAACTCTCTTTCTTCCCTAGAAAAATGTTGCAATAAGTTTTTGTCATTTTTCATAACTATGCTAACAGTAGCAATAATTGAACCAAGAAGCGAGTTCCCATATTAAGCGCAATCATGGCTGCCATTACGGTCCAATCCAACCCCATAAATTGCAGATTAAATCGCCTAAAGGGGTTTAAAATGGGTGCTACCAGCCATTGAATCAAACGTCCAATCGAGCTTGTATACAGGCTAGGAAACCAACTTAGCAAAGCGTATGCCAATAAGAGATAGGAATAAATTTCTACAATTTTTAATAGTAAAAAAATCAAAATTTGCATAGCGTTACCGTTTTATATCAAAGTCAAAATTTGAATCAGCCACACCAGTACTTGTACCAGCATTGCGCAATTCTTCAATATTGACTGTGACATTTACTGGAGTTAACAGCCACATGGTATTTGAGACCTTTTTCAAATTTCCAGATAATACTGAACGAGCACCATCCAAGTAGTCTAGGCAACGTCTAGCTTGTTGCTCCGACATATATTGAAAATCAATGAGAATACTCGCATTATCTAATAAAAGATTTACCATCTCTGGTGCATCTTCATAACGTTTTGGAAACTTAATATCAATTGTAGTTTTGACAATCTCTTTTTCGTTATTATTAGTCATCAATTCTTGCTGCCTTTCATGTAGGCGTTGAAGTTGACTTTCTGAACGTGCTTCCCGACGCGTCTCTACTTTTGGCTGCTGTTCGCGCACAGGTGCAGCTGTAGTACTGGCAACACGCATTTTAGGACGATCATTAGGCATTGAATAGGCATCTGCCTGTTCTTCAACTTCATTGACTTCGTCAACTTCAAAGTAATTAAATAAGTTCTTAAATGTATCTTTTAATGCCATATTTTCCTCCTCTCCATTATTCAAAGAATGCTGAGCCAATTCTCACATATGTAGCTCCGTGAGCAATGGCGCGTTCAAAGTCCCCACTCATTCCCATACTTAACTCTGTAAAGGGCATACGTGGTAAGTTCCTTGTAGCTAGTTCTTCTTGGATTTCCTGCATTTTAGAAAAAATCTCGTCTAATTCATCATCTGTAGCATCAATCGGTGCCATCGTCATCAATCCAACAAGTTCAATGTTCTCCAATAAACTAATTTCAGCAAGTGCCGCATCAATCTCAGATACTGCAAAGCCATGCTTACTCTCCTCACCGGAAACGTTGACTTGGAGGAAACACTTGACTATTTTAGTCGCACGTTTATCTATTTCCTGAGCTAGTTTGACAGAGTCTAGGGCGTGGAAATAATCAACAAATGGAATAATGTCCTTGACCTTTCTTCTCTGTAAAGTCCCTATCAAATGCCAGGTCAATTGTTTGTCTGCTAGGGCATTATACTTTTCTAAGAACTGATCGACTCGATTTTCTCCAATATGGGTAATCCCAGTATTCACTATCTGATTAGCAATAGAGCTGTCAACATATTTGGTGACAGCTATTACCTTTACTGATTCACTTGGACGACCTGCCTTCTCAGCAGCTTTTGCCACTGCTGAAAAGATAGCATCCTTATTCTTTTGAAAATTCATTTTAGTTTAGCGATTACGGAAGAATGGTGGTGTATCCAATTCATCCTCATCTTGATCCATTGTAAATTTTTCGACTGAAACAGTGGATGTTGGTTCCGTGTCAGTTGGACGAATCAAGTTTTCGCGACGCAAATCCCACTCTCCGAAAGCAGAAGCTTTCGGTGCTTCAGTTTGTTGTGCAGCTCCACGAGTTGGTGCTGATGCTACTGAATGATCAAAGCGTTGAGAAGGGCGTGGTGAAACAGCTTCCGCGCGATGGCGGGCTGGTTTATCAGCAGTATCTTGACGAACACCCGTAGCCACAACAGTCACACGAATCTCATCTTTCATTGTTTCATCAATAGATGTACCCAACCAAATGTTAACACCTTGACCCGCAGCCTGATTAACGATTTCTGAAGCATCTTCTGCTTCTGTCAGAGTCATGTCATAACCACCTGTAACATTGACAATGACATCCTCTGCACCATCAATTGTTGTTTCAAGAAGAGGAGAATAAATCGCTTTACGAGCCGCCTCAATCACTCGGTCCTCACCAGTACCGATACCGATACCCATCAAGGCGTTTCCTTTGTTTTCCATAACTGTCTTCACATCTGCAAAGTCCAAGTTAATCAAACCAGGATTTGTAATCAAGTCTGTAATTCCTTGAACACCTTGACGAAGAACATTATCAGCTTCGCTTAGTGCTTCTAAAAGCGGTGTTTTCTTATCAACAATTTCAAGAAGGTTGTTGTTTGAAATAATTAAGAGTGTATCTACTTGTTCGCGAAGACCTTCAATTCCCTCAATCGCAAAGTTTCCACGTTTATTACCTTCAAAACCAAACGGACGAGTCACAACTGCGACAGTCAACGCACCCAAGTTTTTAGCAATACGTGCAATAACAGGAGCCGCACCAGTCCCTGAGCCACCGCCCATACCAGCAGTGATGAAGACCATATCTGCACCAGTTAATACATTAGTCAATGCTTCTTCGCTTTCCTCAGCAGCTTTACGACCAACCTCAGGTTGACCTCCAGCACCCAAACCACGAGTCAATTTAGGACCTAGTTGGATAACTGTTTCAGCTTTAGAGCTACTTAGCGCTTGTACATCTGTGTTTGCTGCAATGAACTCAACCCCAGCAACACCTTCTTCAATCATACGGTTAATCGCGTTTCCGCCACCACCGCCGACACCGATTACTTTAATGACAGCACCATGACTAGCTGCTGCTTCAAATGAAAATGCCATAGTTTAAATCACCTTTTCTTTTCTCTTATTCAAACATGCTGCCAAACAAACCACGAATGCGATCTGTGATGTTTCCCTTAGCAGCTGGACGAACTTCTTCTTCCTCATCATGATAAGCAGGAATCACTTGCTCATCAGCATGCTCCACAGTATTCAATTCGCTCACGATTTCTTTTTGAATTGGCTGACTAATTCGAGGACGAGTTACAGATATTTCAACAGGTTTATGTCTCAAAAGAGTTTCACCATTCACCGCATGTTGGGCAATATTTTCAACATCTTCCAACTCACCAACATACTCAACAAAGCTAATCACACTTGCAAATGCTGGATTGCGGATACCAATTTGATTTGGAACAAAAAGTTTAGTGTTAACACCAAACACTTCTTGGGCCAATTCTGTAATTCCTGGTAAGATAGCACCACCACCTACAAGAACAATGCCTCCTGGCAAATCTAGAGCACGTGTACGCTCCAAATCTTGTTTTACACGGTCAAAAATCTGACGCAAACGTGCCGCAATCACTTCTGAAAGGTAGCGCTCGGTCACTTCAACTGGAGCGTTTTCCCCAATCACTTCGACAGTGAACTTTTCCTTATCACTTGCATCTTGCGGATAGGCAATGCCGTAGTTGTATTTCAAGTTTTCAGCAATACTCTTTGATGTTGTCAATACTTTCGAAATATCGTTTGTGATATAATCCCCACCTTCTTGGTAGATGTTTGTGTATTGCAACTCTTGGCCACGCATAACGGCCACAGTCGTTTGACCACCACCAAGATCAATGATAGTCGCACCAAACTCACGTTCACCTTCATTCAATACAGAGCGAGTTAGTGCCAATGGAGAAATTACAATATTTTCAACTTGGACACCTGCACGCTCCACCGTTTTACGAAGATTGTGAAGAATGGTACGTGGTCCTGTGTACAGCATACCACGCATTTCCAAGCGAATTCCCATCATTCCACGAGGGTCCTTAATGCCTTGGAATCCATCGACAGTGAACTCTTCTGGAATAAATGAAATCACTTCGCGTTCCGGAGTCATACTCTTTGTCAATGCTGATTTTACAACATTTTCAACATCCAAGTCTGTAATTTCTTGTGAATCTGTTGTAACAGGAATCATCCCTTGAGTCGGTTCAATCTGAAGAAGGTTGGCAGGTAATCCAACATTTACCTTTTCAATGCGGATACCTGACTTTTCTTCTGCCTGCTCGATTGCTTTTTTAATCGCTCCAGCAGCCACCTCAATATTTACAATAATTCCATCTTTGACGCCAGCACTTTTTACATTGCTGACCCCAATCACATTCATTTCGTTATCAATATATTCTGCAACCAAGACTTTAACGGAGCTTGTACCAATATCTAATCCCGTAAAAAAGCCGTTCCTAGCCATTCTATCAGTCCTCTCTTACTTCCAACTTTAACAAATCATCTTCCATTTTGAAAAATAGTATAATTAGTCATCATTCATTATACCATATTATATCGAATTATGGTGTTTTTAAAGGATTTTTTTATTACTTTTTCTTTACAAAATTATCTATTTCAGCTTGCATATCTATAAATACCAACTTCCATATCAATTGTCGTTGGAACTGTCACTTCTGCCGCTATTTTTGTATAGTAAGGCAACTTCTGGCTAATCTCACTCAATGGAACTAAAACCGTGTTCCCATCTGCCATATTGAGTGTCAGCAAATCCGCGGTCACTTTACTTGGCGTTAAATTTATTGTCTGAATAGCAGAACGAATTCCTGTATCTATTTTCCCCAATTCAATGGCCAGTTCCTTGATTAATTCCTTGTCGGATAAATTAATCGTTGGGTAGCCTTCTGGCAAGGAATCCTGTGAAATTGACTCTCCACCAACCTCTCCACTAGACAATACTGGATACCACTGACTTTGTTGCTGAATGTAGCCTATTATAGCGTATTCTTTAATTTGAATCGTAAAGGTAGCTGGAAACTGGACCTTGATTGTTGCTGTCTCTACAGACGAACTATTCTTCTTAATATTCTTTGCGTAAGCATCTGCATGCAAAGCTATGGTTACAATGTAATCATCTGGAGAGATAAGGCTATAATTTTCTACTTGCTCAGCAGTTAGTCGCTCATTTCCAACGACCTCTATTTGTTTTTTCTTGCTGGTTGGAGAAATAAAATACAGAGCCAAGGCTGCCAATAACAAGCTCGCTACAAGAACTGGAACGGCTTTCCACACTACCTTGGAAGGAATAGCAGTTTGTAAAGGGTGAATCTTTTTCTCTGTTTCCTTTTTGGATTCCAGACTCTCTTGTCTTCTGTTTATTCCCTGAAAAAGGACTCTTTTACTCTTTTTAGCTTTTGGGCTCTTCTGTTCTGTTTGCCCCTCGTCAACTGCCTGAATTTCTACCTCATCTTTATGAGCAAGGTAGGCTTGGTGGCGTGCTTTCCATTGTTCGAAAAAGGCACTTTTTTCATCATCCGGAGCAGTCACCTCAGGTATGTCTACATCTTCGGCTAATACAGATTCTTTTTCTGCTGATGAAATTTGTTCTGAATCCAATTCTACTTGGGATGCCTGTTCCACTTCTAGCACTGATTCTTCTACATTTGAATCTTTTTCCATCATAGAACCTACCTTCCCATATCTTCTCTAAGCAAATTGTAAAAACTATCTACTGACTGAATTTCATTAGAATTTGCCATGTTTTGGATATAAAATTCCTTATTTTTCAATAGCTCATCAACTTCTACTAACAGACTGGCAAATGTCAATTGACTTTCATCAATCTGCTTAGAATATCCCTTTTTCTCTGCATAGAGAGCATTTTCAATCTGATCCCCTCGACTGGCCTGCCGTCCCAGTGGCACAATCAAATGGAGTTGTTGCATGGCAATCAACTCAAACAGAGTATTGGAACCACCACGGGTAATAACGACATCCGCTAAATCCATCAAGGGTTGATAAAGTTCTGTCACATAGTCAACTCTATATAGGTTTTTATCTAATTGATTGAGACTACTGTCCCCTGTCAAGTTGATAATATTGAATCGTTCAGTCAGAACAGCACTATTCTGACTGATTAAATCATTAAAGACCTTAGCACCGCCCGAACCACCTACAAACAGTAGGGTCGGCAGACTTTTATCGAAGTGACTGAGAATTTCTGGCAACTGAATTGGTGTAACTTTGTCATTCGTTTGCCCCACTTTTGTAACCGCACCAACATGTTTTACTTTAGTCAAGCTGGCAGGTTGCTCAAAAGTACTATACATGGTTGTCGCAAATTTATAGGCTATTTTATTGGCCAGTCCCATTGTTAAGTCTGATTCATGGATAAAGACCGGAACCCGCAACAAATTAGCAGCAATAACTGGCGGAACCGATACAAACCCACCTTTTGAAAAAAGAGCTTGCGGACGAATTTTAGCAATAATGGCCAAGGATTGAAGAACACCAAAACCAACTTTAAACACGTCCAACATATTTTGAAAAGAGAAATAACGGCGTAATTTCCCAGTCGAAATAGAATGAAAATGGACATCTAAACCTGATTTCACAACCTGCTCATGTTCAATACCGTTCCCATCACCAATATAGTGGACTTCCCAGCCTTCTTCCAAAAATCGCGGAATCAAAAGGAGATTGAGCGTCACGTGCCCAACAGTCCCTCCACCTGTAAAAACAATTTTTTTCATGATTATTTCAACTCCTCAAAGGTCTGTAAGAAAACGTCGCCACGCACTTCAAAATTGGCATACATATCCCAGCTTGCATTAGCTGGACTTAAAAGGACAATATCTCCTTTTTCCGCAATGGCAAAGGCTTTTTGAGTCGCATCCGCAATATCGAGAGCTTCTATCGTTTCCACCTCTGCTTTATCAGCAGCACGTTGAACACGGGGAGCTGATTGGCCAAGGAGCACCATTTTCTTTAGTCCGACCAAATCAGGGACTAATTCATCAAATTCATTGCCACGGTCCAAGCCACCTGCAATCAAAATGACCTTGCTATTGTCAAACCCTGAAAGAGCTTTTTGAGTCGCCAAGATATTGGTAGACTTACTATCATTGTAGAAGGAAACACCGTTGATTTCACCTACAAATTGCAAGCGGTGTTTGACACCTCCAAAGACAGACAAACTTTCCTGAATCGCTTGGTGGTCTACTCCCAACAATTTGGCAACCACAATTGTTGCCAAGGCATTTTCAACATTGTGTGAACCTGGAACACCAATTTGGTCAGCATCCATGATGTATTCACCCTTGAAATAGAGTTTTCCATCTGCCAAATAAGCTCCATCAACCACTTCCTGTGTTGAAAATGGAACAACCGTTGCCTTGGTCTGTTCAGCCAATTCCTTGGCTTCTTTCTGGTTGAAGTTGAGCACTACAAAATCCTCAGCCGTCATCTGACGCTGAATCATCCATTTAGCTGCTACGTAGTCTTCAAAAGTCCCGTGATAATCAATATGACTGGCAATGAGATTGGTCACAACGGCGATATGCGGACGGAAAGATTCTGTCCCCATTAACTGGAAAGACGATAATTCCATGACCAAGGTATCCTCTGCAGTCGCAGTTTGAGCGACCGAAGATGCTGGGTAACCAATATTTCCACATAATTTTGCAGGTTTATTTCCAGCATTCAAGACTTCTGCAATCATGGTCGTTGTCGTTGTCTTGCCGTTCGAACCTGTAATCCCCACGATTGGAGCATCTGATACCAAGTAGGCCAATTCAACCTCTGTCCATACTGGAATTCCTTTGCCAATTGCTTTTTCAACCATAGGATTATCATAGCGAATTCCTGGATTTTTTACCATCAAAGCGAAATCTTCATCCAATAATTCCAAGGGATGGCTCCCGCAAATTACACGGATACCATCTTCCAACAAAGATTGAGCAGTCGGATTTTCTTCAAAAGGCTTTCCATCGTTAACAGTGACGATAGCACCCAATTTATCTAGGAGACGGGCTGCAGATTCCCCTGATTTAGCTAAGCCTAGCACTAACACTTTCTTATTTTTTACAATATCAACCATCTTCATCTCAAATACCTTTACTTTCTAACACCTTATTTTAACCTTTACGAAGACCTTTTTCAAGCCAGAGGACAGAAAGAATCATTCCCGTAGTTCGTATTTTATCCAATTTGTTACCGTCCAAAAGAGGATAGTGACGACTTTCCTTATCT
>NZ_JARQOZ010000052.1:0-12779 GCF_046032115.1 Streptococcus suis
ATAGATAACCGTCGCTTGATTGAGCGGTGGAAACTTGAAAATAAGTCAAATCGTGAAATTGCACGCTTGCTTGGAAAGGCTCCTCAAACAATTCATAATGAAATCAAGCGTGGGACAACTTTACAACAAGTGCGAAAAAGGGTCTACAAAAAAGTTTATTCTGCTGATTATGCACAAACTGTTTACCAATTCAATCGAAAACGGTCGGTGAAAAAGATAATCCTAACGAAAGAAATGAAAGAGAAGATTTTACACTATCATAAGCAAAAGTTTTCTCCTGAAATGATAGTGAAGAAGAAGCAAATGAAAGTAGGGATTTCAACCATCTACTATTGGTTTCATAATGGACATTTAGGATTGAAGAAATCGGACATGCTTTATCCTAGAAAAAGGAAAGGTATCAAGAAGCATGCTAGTCCCAACTTTAAGCCGGCTGGTAAGTCAATCGAAGAGCGACCGGAGGTCATCAATCTTCGATTGGAAAACGGTCATTATGAAATTGATACAGTTCTACTAACCAGAGCGAAAAATCAGTGTCTTTTAGTCTTAACCGACCGACGAAGTAGACACCAAATCATACGATTAATTCCTAGTAAAACTGCTGAAGCTGTCAATCAGGTACTTAGGTTACTATTAGCTGAGTATCATATTTTATCAATAACTGCAGATAATGGTTCGGAATTTAGTCGATTGGTTGAAGTGTTTCCTGAGGAACATATCTACTATGCACATCCCTACTCTTCATGGGAAAGAGGCTCAAATGAAAACCCTAATCGATTGATTCGGAGATGGTTACCTAAAGGAACCAAGAAAACGACTTCGAAAGAAGTCGCTTTTATAGAAAATTGGATTAACAACTATCCTAAAAAATGCTTGGGCTACAAGTCGCCGAGTGAATTTCTTTTGGGTGGCTAACTTCAACTTGAAATTTGGGAGTCTGGTCACACCAAACTTTTTCGTTTTTAATCTTCTAATTCAATACCGCCATCAAGATCTAAGATAACATCTTGGATCTCTTCCACAGCAACAGGGGCTTCTTGGGTCACAACCTCTTCAACTCCATCTGCTTCAATCAAGCCATAATGAATACGAATCTTGCGGTCAATTTCATCAAAGATTGCTGGATTATCTGCTAAGAATTTCTTAGCATTTTCAGAACCTTGGCCAATTTTTTCTCCATTGTATGAATACCAAGCACCTGCTTTTTGGATGATGCCGAGGTTGCTACCAATCTCAATCAATTCACCTGTGCGAGAAATTCCTTCACCGTACATGATTTCAACAACAACCTCTTTAAACGGTGGAGCCACCTTGTTCTTCACGATTTTCACCTTGGTTTCCTTACCAACATTTTGGTCTTTCTTGTCGCCTGTTCCTTTGATTTGTGTGTTTCCACGAACATCCATACGGACAGATGCATAGAATTTAAGCGCACGTCCACCAGGTGTTGTTTCGGGGTTACCAAACATGACACCGACTTTTTCACGTAATTGGTTGATGAAAATAGCTACTGTCTTAGTTTTGTTGATGGATGCTCCGAGTTTGCGCATGGCCTGACTCATCATACGAGCCTGCAAACCAACATGACTATCACCGATATCGCCATCAATTTCTGCACGTGGTACAAGGGCTGCAACCGAGTCAACAACAACCAAGTCAACCGCACCAGAGTCAATCAGCTTGCCTGCAATTTCAAGACCTTGTTCCCCTGAGTCTGGCTGTGACAAGAGCAACTCGTCAATGTTAACACCAAGCGCTGCTGCATAGGCTGGATCCAAGGCGTGTTCCGCATCAATAAAGGCAGCAATACCACCATCTTTCTGGGCTTGAGCTACCGCATGAAGGGCAACAGTTGTCTTACCTGAGCTCTCAGGACCGTAAATCTCAATGATACGACCTTTCGGATAGCCACCCGCTCCAAGTGCGATGTCGATGGACAAGCTACCTGAGCTCATGACCTGAACTTTTTGCTCAGCACGCTCACCAAGACGCATGACAGCGCCCTTACCAAAATCTTTTTCAATTGATTTTAGGGCATCATCCAGCGCTTTTTTACGCTCATCGCCAAATTTCTTTGTAATATCTTCTAATTTTTTTCCTGGTTTCTTAGCCAATGATTTTCTCCTCTTTTCTTAGTCAAACTATTATAGCAAATATCTGCTATTTCACAAAGTGTTTCGTACAAAATCCCAGGCCTGCAGACAAGCAAGCTGGCGAAGGTATTGCCACGAATAACCACCTAAATCTATCTCTTTTTGGGAAATACCCGAGGTCGTAGCCAAAGTGAGATATACTTTTGCAAGTACGTTGTCCTCTGTTGATTTCGGTTTGATAAGCACAGACACAGCCAAACCCAAATCAGCTTGCAGCTCCTGCCGAATGCAGTCAGCTTCCTCTGATAGTCTGCCCGATTCTGTCCCTAGCTGACCGATGACTTTTCCTCCGCTAAAATACGGCTGAACAGCCAAAGCCAGGCTCAATTCAGCTTGCAAGAGACCACCTGTCCCCTGTTCGACGATAGCGATGGTTTGTCTTTTCTCCGCCAAACGAGTCGCTACCGTTTTGACCAAACTATTGTCCTCACCGTAAGCATAGAAATATTCTCTCAGTTTATCACGTTGTAAGATGTCTTCTTCCAACTGATTCAGACGTAAATCTGCTTCTTCTTGACTATTTGCCTTGGTAGATAAACGTAAGGTCACTTCACCAACCTTGGCATAGGGGGCAAGAGTTGGGTCAGTTTGTTTGTCAATCAAATCAGCTAAAATCGTCACCAACTGACTTTCGCCAATACCAAAAAAGCGTAGGACACGCGAATAAAGTTGCTGCTGAGATTGGGACAGTAAAGGTAAGAGACTCTCAGAAAACATGGCCTTGAGCTCACTTGGTGGGCCAGGCAAAACAATATAGGTTACACCATCTTGCTCAATCATACCACCAACAGCTAAACCAGCTGGATTCTGTAGTGCCTGACTTCCCTCCACAATCTGTGCCTGACGTTCATTATTTGGTGTACGGACACGACCTGGGCGACTGGCAAAGAAACGGTCTAATTTTGCCATAGCCAACTCATCAAACACAAGATTTCTACCTAAAAAGATTGCCAAGGTCTGCTTGGTCAAGTCATCATCTGTTGGACCAAGTCCTCCACAGAGAATGACTAGCTCACTACGCTTGCTGGCTATCTCCAGTACAGACAAAAGCCTCTGTTCATTATCTCCAACAGCTGTGTGGAAATAAACATCAATTCCCAGCTCTGCACATTTCTCCGAAAGGAACTGGGCATTGGTATTAATGATTTGGCCTGTCAAAATCTCCGTCCCAACGGCGATTAGTTCTGCTTTCATATTCCTCCTCTGTCTAGGGTGCGATTGCTCGCTCATCTAATTAGTTCGCAATTTCTTTCCAATCTCGCAAGTTTCTTCATGTTCATTCAACAGACCTGCTGCCTGTAAATAGGAATAAACACAGACAGGACCGACGAATTTGAAACCTCGTTTTTTCAAATCTTTTGAAATTCGCTCAGACAAGTCGTTCTTAGTCGGCAATTCTCGGAAGGACTTGACAGGGTTGTCGATAGATGTAAAGCTAACCCATTCCCAAAGATACTGATCAAACGTGCCAAATTCCTCCTGTACTCGAAGAAAAGCCTGGGCATTGGCACGGGTAGCGTACAGCTTTGCCTTGTGGCGAATGATATCTGGATTGCTCAGAAGACCGTCTAACTCGCTGTCTGTCATAGCTGCCACCTTTTGAACATCGTAGTTGAAAAAGGCAGAGCGGAAAGCCTGGCGTTTGTTGAGGACAATTTCCCAGGAAAGTCCAGCTTGGTAGGACTCCAAGCAGAGCAACTCAAATAGAGCCTGCTCATCATGAAGTGGCTTGCCCCATTCTTCATCATGGTAAGCAATATAGAGTGGATTGTTGGGATTAACCCAAGCACAACGGGACATAGAAACTCCTTCTCACATACGGTTTTACTTAACGCTGTCGCAGGTTGCTTCAGTAACCATCATACTGGTACGGTAATCAAACACGGACTAAGGACTGTGAGAAACATAACCCTAAGTCCTAAATATCAACGAATAACGCAGTTGACATCTGGTAAAAGGCGTCGTCAAAACTAGCCTTTTACCTAGTTGTCATTGTGGAGGTCGCACAACGAAATTTCTAACAAAATTTCTGTTCGGCCGTCTATTTTGCTTTGTCCTTTACATCCTTTGTATCTGGACACGACATGAGCCACAAAAATCGATATTATTTTTGTGGCGAATTAGTAAGGTACCTAGGCAAGTCGCAAATAGCGATTGCCGTAGTATGATGAGTTGAACACGGCTACGATGCTTTGCAAAACGTAGCTCTAATTCCTAAATATCACCGAGTAACGCAGTTGACATCTGGCAAAAGGCTTCGTTAAAACTCGCCTTTTACCTAGTTGTCATTGCGGAGGTCTCACAACGAAATTTCTAGCAAAATTTCTGTTCGGCCGTCTATTTTGCTGTGTATCGCTTAACGCCTTAGTATCCTATTACTTCATCAACATTTTAAGGGCTGACTTGATGTAGTTTTCTGCGGTGTCGTTGGTACCTTCGAAGAATTTCTTGATTTTCTTGAGTTCGGCTGGTCGGTAACCAAGCGCCTCCATGGCTTCCATTGCTTCTTCGAGGGCGATATTTTCACTGGATGGTGCTACTTCTTGAACAGGACCCGCTTCTTCGCTCATGACAAACTTGCCTTCCAGGTCCAAAATCATCTGCTGGGCTGTTTTCTTGCCTATTTTTGGAAACTTGGTCAGATAGGTAATATTCTTCTGCTCAATAGCCCGCACCAGACCGTCGTTATCATCAACAGCAATAATAGCCAGAGCTGTTGTCGGACCAATACCTGATACTGAAATCAGACTCAGAAAGACGGATTTTTCATTTTCTGTAGCAAATCCGTAGAGCAAATGAACATCTTCACGAATTACCTGATGGGTATAGACAGTCACTTCTTGCTGGACCTGCCCAGAGTAAGCGTAGGGATTGGCCACCTGTAAAAGATAACCAACTCCATGCGTTTCTACCACAATATACTTTGCAGTGATCTTTGTTAAGATTCCTTTGATATAGTCGTACATATTTTTTCCTTATTGATGATAATTTAGTCCTATTATTGTACCATAAAAGCCTCGCTATTGATAGCGAAGCTGAGTCTCAATATACTATGGAGAGGTTGCCTGCACAATGAACGAACATTGGGTAGTAAAGGTTACCTGTCCTGTGATAGAGATAGCCCAGGTAAATACCCGAACAAATCTGGGGAATCGTGTTGATAATTTCTGAACTATCCAGAGATTTGGCATGCCCTAATCCAAAAATGAGACCTTGCAAGACAATAGCCAACCATGGACTCACAACATTTTTCAGACTATCCTGTAAAAATTTTCGATAAAAAAGTTCTTCAACAATCGGACCGATGATTCCCACTATCAGCAAAAAGATTGGAAGTGGGACAATTTGGTCTATCTTATCAACTGCTGTAACATTGCCTACACCTTCTGAGATATGGAGTGATTTCATTATCAAGTATTGGAAAAAACTTCCTCCATACATGACCAAAAAGTCTGCAAGATAAAACAAAGGGAATTGATAAAACAGTTTCCAGCTCAGCATTTTTCCAAAATCAGTCCAAAGAAGCTCTTTATAGTAGTATAGGCCAAGTGCAAATAGCAATACAAAACTAGCAAGCTGGTAATAAAGACTGTGGGTTGGACTAAGTCCTAAATAGCGGTGAAGCTTGACCAACAGATTGAGCACACCAAGGACAATAAATGCAATAAATAGCCGATCTTTTCGGACCATACGATAACCTCGCTTATAAAGATTTGGTCAACATGAATTCTTGGATAAGGAAGCCGATGAGGAAAAAAACGATAAGGAAAGGGAGCAAGAGAGTGGCGTTACCACCAACAAAGATCCCCAGACTGAATAGGATTAAGAGAAAGAGGTAGTTTATCCAAACTCGTCTTTTCTTCTCCTCGACTTGTAGGCCGACTAGCTGGTCAAAAGAGAGGTGATAGCGTTGGGCAATACTGACTAGACTGGCACTATCTGGTAGAGTGCGACCTTTTTCCCAGTTCAAGACAGTTTGTCGTGACACTCCGATTGCTTTTGCTAAGGCTTCTTGAGATTCCTGTCGTTTTGTTCGCTCCATGTGAATGAGTTGTCCAAGATTGGTCATGTTCCCTCCTTTACTTTACAAGCTGGTGATAAAAATAGCTAGTCCAAATGCTTTTACAGGGGTGTTAAAATCCTTAATACTTGCCTAATTCACGCACACTCGTATGATTTTCCTGAATGCGTCTGAACATTTTTTCCATGTCAGACTTGCTAAAATGCACCAAAACTGGTCGGCCATGTGGGCAGTTATAAGGGTTTTGACAATGAGATAATTGCCGCAACAAGTCGCGTGCTGAATAGTCATCCAAGGCATGATTGGCCTTAATCGAACGCTTGCAGGACATCATGATTGCCAATTCTGCCCGATACTGCTTTACAGACACCTGGTCGGTCAAGAGCAGCATATCGCACATCTCATAAATGCCTGACTCAATCTCCTCTTCCT
This sequence comes from Streptococcus suis, assembly GCF_046032115.1. Lineage (GTDB taxonomy): Bacteria > Bacillota > Bacilli > Lactobacillales > Streptococcaceae > Streptococcus > Streptococcus suis_AJ. The sequence goes on from NZ_JARQOZ010000052.1 coordinate 6,607, forward strand.
TCATCCAGATAGGGTGTTCCCGCAAGATGAATTGGTTGACACCATACTCTTCCAAGTTGACACCAACTTGACGAAGGGCGTCCATTTTATGTGCAAGATTGAGGGCATCATTTTGAGGGAATTCAAAGATATAGGGTACTAATAACTGCTGGGCAGAGTTATCTACCTGACCAATTTTCTCACGGTAATATTCATATTTGACCCGCTCCTGTGCGGCGTGCTGGTCAATGATATACAATCCTGTTTTTCCTTGTGCAAACAAGTAAGTACCGTGCATCTGACCAAAATATTCTAATTCTGGAAATGTCGATGTTTCCTCCCGGTCTAATTTATCTGCCAGTTTTGCCAATTCTTTTGCACTTAGATTAGGATGCTCCTGATCTTCTGATTCCACCAACTGACGTTCTGCAAATTGAACAGATGTAGGTTTATTTTCGACAGGCGACTCAACAATCTCTTGCCTATCCTCTTCGAGAGGTTTGACATCCTCAGCGACCACGTCTGGTTTTAAGAAGAAGTCTTGCTTAATCGTATCATAATAGATTTTTGGCTCTTTGAGTGGTAAGGTGCCTTGCTCTGCTTTTACTTTTGGTCGAGTACTTGACTGAGCTAAATTCTCAAGAGCATCTGGTATCAAGTCCTGCTCTTTAAGCGCTTGACTAATCGCCTCTCGAATCAAGGTCATGAGTTCTTTTTCCTTGGAAATGCGAACTTCCTGCTTGGTCGGATGGACATTGACATCAGCAAGATAGGGGTCAATCTCAATGGAAATCACAGCCAGCGGAAAACGACCTACCATCAATTTACTACCGTAACCTTCCAAAATAGCACGGTTTAGCAGAAAGTTCTTGATGTAGCGACCATTGATGAAAATGGAAATGTAGTTGCGGTTGGCACGGGTCAATTCTGGCAAGGAAACGTAACCTGAAACGTGAAAATCCAAGTCTTCGGCTTCTATCTCCACCATTTTTTTGGCAGACGCGATACCGTAAATCCCTGAAATAGCTTGACGAAGCTTGCCCGTTCCTGCCGTACGCATCAATTCCCGCCCTTCATTAACCAAGGTAAAGGCAATTTCAGGATGAGCCAAACTCAGCCTATTTATGATATCTGCGATATGTGATAACTCAGCCTGCTGACTACGGACATACTTAAGACGGGCAGGGGTGTTATAAAACAAGTCAGAAACGGTCATCTGGGTACCAACTGGGCGACTGATTGGCTCCTCTAACTCAACGACACCCCCCTTGGAAACCAGACGAAGTCCGTGAGCATGGTCTGCTGTCGCCGTTTCAATGACCATTTGACTGACAGAAGCGATGGAGGGCAGGGCTTCACCACGAAAACCCAAGGTCCGAATCCGGAAAAGGTCTGCCTGATTTTTAATCTTACTAGTCGCATGACGTCGCAGGGCCAATGCCACCTGGTCAGGAGCAATCCCCTCACCGTTATCCGTGATTTGAATCATTTTAAGGCCAGCCTCTTCAACACTAATTTCAATCTGACTAGCCCCTGCATCAATGGAATTTTCCACCAACTCCTTAACCACACTGGCTGGTCGCTCAATGACCTCACCAGCCGCAATCTGGTTGGCTAGTATTTCTGGTAGTTCAATAATATGTGACATCATTTCTCCTACATTTCTTTAATAATTTTTCCCGAATGCTTATTTTTCCATTATACCACATATCCACTTTCCCTCCTTTTCCCAGATAGGCTAAAGAAAAAATGACTGCCTGAGCAATCATTCATTCTTTTGATAAATCGTAAAGTAATCCGTTGTCTGTACAGACTTGTACTGAGTTTCCAGGTTTGCCTTGACATCATCTAAAATTGGCAAGTTTTTGTTGACCACTACAAATTTTGCCTCATTTTTATTGATGTCATACATCAAGCTATTTTTATTGTCGTCAGTATTCAGATAGGGTTCTGCTGTAGTAATCGTTGCGGCAGATAAACGTTGACTTGAAAGATAGATACTTGCGCTATTATCCCAAACATAAATCTTATCCGAATCTTTCGTTTGTTCACCAATGTAATTGGCAACTTGTTCACGGTCAGTTCTCAAATCTCCCTGTATCAAATAAAGATAAGCCGGTTGAGCGATAATACCCAAACAAATAGCTAACGGAAGAAAGAATTGACGACGCAAATACCCACGGTGATCTTCTACATCCTCATCACGCAGGTAAACGACTGACATCGCAAAACCATACGGTAAAAGAAGAATGAGTTGGCTCCATTGAAAGTTTGCATTCCCAATAATAAAGACACATTGAACTAAGAAAGTCAATAATAGGAGAACTTTGATATAGGTATGTCTTCCTTGTTTGAAAGAAAACACCATTTGGATGAAACTTTTAAAGAATCCAGATAAGAGTAAGAATACAGACACAATCGCCAAGGCTAAATATAGATAGGAATGGTGAAAGTCTAACTGTAAGTTATAAAGGAAAGTTTGTTGAATAGCTGTCCCCAGAATCTGCGCCTCAAAAGCATAATAACCTACCGCATATAGAATCAGAAGAAAACCAAAAATGGTCGCTAATAATTGATAAATTCCTCGAGTAACTTGGCGGTGTTGGATATTAAAAATAAATAAAACTAGACCCGCAACTAACCAAAGGATCAGACTTTTTGGGTAAATTAAAAATACCAATGCCGCATCGATTCCGTAGAGGATAAATGCCTCATCACGCACTGCATTTTCAAAATAGCGGACCAGAAACCACACACTAGTCAAAAGAAACGGAAGAGCAAACATTTCTGCATACATCCCTCCAAAACCAAGTGCAAAAATAAATACATAGAACCAATGACTAGAACTTGTCGCTAGGTGTTCTGACTGACTAAAATAAGCTACAATCTTATAGAAATAGACTCCCGCTATCAGTAATGCTATAAACTGGAGGATTCCAAAGATAATGAAAGTTCCTCCCAGATGACCTAAGAAAGCAAGTAAGTAGAATAATAACCCGCTTGTACCAAAGAAATCACCATAAGGGATTTGTCCATTTGCCATTGCCATCCCTGCATATAAATTTTGAGTTTGTATATTGGTTGCAAATGGCATTAGCAGTGGATTGGCTACGCTAAAAACACTTAAAACTAAGCTCCAAACAAGAGCTGGCCAATACTTTGTCTTTAATACTCTTTCATGAAATTCACCATTCAGTTGCACTTGCTGTCTGCGTGATGCTCTACGACTACGCCGATAAGTTTCCTCAGGATGAGTAACTACGTCCGAAACTACATCTAATTCTGTCATTTTCTTCTCCTTGGATTTGCTTTCCTTATTATATCAAAAAGCACTCCCGATGTCATTTCCTATCGGGAGTTCTGGAAATTTTTGCAAACTGCTCTAATTGGCGGAAGGTATGGCGTTTGGTTTTTTCAAATTCCTTTAAAAAGGCTACTGTTTCTGCATGTGTCATACCTATTTATTCGCAAAAAGATATTCATTTTTTAAAAATCCGACGAACTTCTGAGATAAAGTAGAGAGAGCCTGTGATAATCAAAATCCCTTGCTTGCTAGATTGCCAGTCTTCTATAAACTGCTGATAATTCTCAACATAATCTCGTCCTTGTCGGTTTTCCTCAGACAAGGCACCATCATAAGCAAAGCTGGTTAATACAAGGGCAGTATGTGGTAATTTTTCTTCCAATAATTCAAGCATTTCTTGAAAGTCCTTGCGCCGAAGGGCTGAAAAGAGAATGGTAACAGGCTCTTCTTGTTCCTGAATAAATTCAATCAAGCGTTCGATAGCTGGGACATTATGGGCTCCGTCCAAATAGATTGTTGGCTCTTGAGCAACCAATTCCAAACGACCCGGCCAGCTGGTTTGGGCAAGGGCTTGTTGAATCAACTGAGGTTGAATGTCTTTTTGGATACTAGTCATATAGAGTAGAAAAGTTTGTAGGGCTACAGCCGCATTCTCTTCTTGGTGATGACCAGCCAAACCCAGAACCAATTCTGACAGGTCTATGTCCGGATTGCTGAACTGTCCTGCTTTATAGGTGAATTCCTGACCAAATTGGTAGACAGGGGCTTGTTTGTCAAAGGCAATTTGGCGACAGATAGCTGTGGTTTCTGGAGAAAGTGGTCCAAGGACGACAGGCACGTTTTCTTTGATAATCCCTGCTTTCTGCTCTGCTATTTCCCTTAAAGTCGAGCCTAGTAAATCCTGATGGTCCATGCCGATGGAGGTGATAACGCTTAGAGCTGGTGCCACGACATTAGTCGTATCCAAAAGCCCTCCAATGCCCACCTCTACCAGTGCCACATCGGGTTGTTGAGCTTCGAAATAGAGGAACATAATAAGCACCATAACCTCAAAATAGCGAAAAGGCTCATAACGAGTGGCGACTTCCTGCTCCAAGTCGTAGACTTTCTGTAAATAGTGCTGAAAATCATGGTCAGAAATGGGCTGGCTGTCGATACAAATCCTGTCGTGTACGCTCACCATGTGGGGTGACACGAAACTGCCGACACGCAAGCCATGTGCCTGAAATAGCTGGCGCATAAAGGCAATGGTCGATCCCTTGCCATTGGTTCCAGCAACATGAATGACCGGCACTGCAAACTGGGGATTTCCTAGCAGTTCTAAGGCATACTCAATCTTTTCCATCTTATAATGAAACACTTGACCTTGCTTGGTGTTTAACCAATTTTCTAACATAGCCACCTCCTATATATTGTCTAGTATAGCAAAAAAAGCCTAACGGATGTTAGCTTTTTGAATAAGGTGAATGTTAAAAATTCCACCAGCTTGTTGAGAAATCTCCAAATGGAAAAACTTTTGTAAGAATTGTAATCATTGCTCTATCTCCTTCATTTGATAAAACTATTTTACAATCTTAGTAAATTTTCCAACAGGACAAAAATGTCCTATAATTGACTATCTTTTCTCCACTCTTCTTCTAGTTTAGCCGTTAGGTGTGCATTACCAATTATTCTTGCAAAAAGAAGTGCTTCTTCATATAAGGCAGTTGCTACATCTTCATCTTTATTTATTAACAACTCATATTTCCACTTAAGCAGATTAAGAATAGGTTTCTTTTGAAAATCTTGGGTCTTCTGCATTATCTTATCAAGTGCTTCAAAGAGTGTAGGAATATAGCTAAATTCTTCCTTTTGTCCCAAAAGTCCAACAGAAGTTATCATCACATCCCTTAAAATAAACAAATCCCCAGATTCAACTAATTCTACTTGGCTCGGAAACTTTTCAACCAACTCTAAAAAATACTGGAAATCACTACTCTGTTTAACTTCCATTCTCAAATTGATCAAATAGAGCTGGATTATCAACAAATCGTTGGCTGAAAATTGGGGTTTTCTTTGGATTTGTTCAAAATAATCTTCTAGAATATCTTGACCAAATTCTGCTGTCTTCGTTTCAAATACATCAATAATGGATTGAATGGCATCAATCGCTATTTTCTCCTCCTCAGGCAAGTCGTCGTAATAATCATCATAGATTTCCGTCATCATATCTGCCCGTTTTCCCATCAATTCCTCATTTTCATAAGTCGGTGTACGAAGTACATCAAACTTCAGTTTGGAATATCGTTCAGGTAGCGACACATAATCAGGCATAAGCTCATAGAGCCCCATGCCTAAGCGGGTTGCGATATACTGGATTTTTGAAAAAGTCGGCTTAGAAGTACCTGCTTCGATACGGGTTAGTTGGCGGACGGAGAGCTCAAGTTCGTCATCGCAAAACTGTTCACGTGTCAGACTAGCGGTTTCTCGAAGTTGACGTACACGTTGTCCAAATTCCTTATCGTTCATAAAATACCTCCAAATATTCTTTTGTATATTATAGCAAAATCAATACTCAAATTCCATACTTTTCTGATTATATAAACAAAAACAAACGATTTTACGTTTCCCGAGTTTATCACTTAAAAAAGCATAAAGAACAGCTAACCCCTTGCCTATCAAGGGATTTCACTGTTCTTGTCTCTTATTTTTTTGTTGTGTATGGACGTTTCCCATACTTTTTGATTGTTTCAAATTTGACAATCCCATTCGTCCAATCAAACCCCAAAAGCTTATTTAGCTCCTGCATATCGGAATTCTCTTGAAGCCTATAGTATAGTTGTTTAGTTTTTATTTGATGTATGATAAAATAGACTTATGACTTACGGAATTGATTTTAGAAAACGCGTTA
>NZ_JARQOZ010000053.1:0-12467 GCF_046032115.1 Streptococcus suis
CCACTTCTATCTTATCACTTTGGGAGGCTTTTTTTATACCTCGCTAGAAGCTCTACTGAACCACTAGCATAGCTAGTGGTTTTCAGGGGACAATGATTAACACTCAGTATTTCAACTGAGTGTTTTTTTAGTATAGTTCCTTATCATAATCCTTTCTTGTTCTAGGAGCTGTTCTATTCAACACCGCCACAAAGGTTTCCAGTTTTCTGACGGATTCTTCATAGTTGTCAAGTAACTTACTGAGTTGGTCTTGAGTGTTAGAAATCTCTCGTTCGATTTGCTCCAAAGTTACACTTTCTGTCAGATTGAGTTTGGAAAATTCATAACGTGCCAATCGCCTACGTTCTATATCGTGACTTTTGAGATTGACTAAGACTTCTGCCATCTTATTTAAGGTGGCGTTTTTTTCGTTGAGTTCTGACATGCTAACATCGTACGTCGCAATTTCCGCCACCAACTCATCTTTAATGTCCGTATAAGCTCGATTTGTAACATTGAGTTCAATCAAGAGATTGACTTCAGCGATTTTCTCCTGTAACTCTTTTAGATTTGGTCGCCTACGATAAGGCAAGCTTTTGTTGTCTTGTGTCAGCTGACGAATCAAGTCACGCCCTTTCATATAGCGGTTCTTATCCGAACCTTCCTTATTGTAGATAAAATATGACGTGATTTCTCGGAGGAAAATCTTAAACCTCTTTTCCTCCTCTTTCTCAATCTCATCCAGCTGATAATTGGGAATAAATATCAAGCCCTCTTTTTTCACACCAAAGGCTACCTTGATGAAAATGCCACCCTCAACTTCTTTGTCAACCTGATGCGGGGCAAGCTCCACCTCAAACTCATGAACAGCCTTACGATTTTCGGAGAACGTTTCATAGTCTGAGACGATACTTTCTACTGTTGATAACTTCTCCGTTTGCTCTGCGAGAAATACTTCAAAATCTTCCTTGATATTATCACTCAGCTCAATGTCAGTATCTGACCGTTCTGAAAAATAATCTTGGAAGAAAGAGACATCATAAAGCGTTTTCTTGCTCACTTGTTGATGTCCTAGAGAAATTTTCTGGTCATTTTCCGTAAGGGTAAAGGTCACATTTTTCTGTTTGAGTTGAATAAATAGTCCAAGTTCCTCCGCCATTTCCAATAATTCTTGTAAAGTTTTCACTCTAGGCAATAAAAAATGTAATCGTTGCTCAATGGCACCCTTGGCAAATGCTTTTCGGAAATAGCTCTCATCATAAGGTTCCCTGCGATTAAGCTGTCGCCCGCGAATGGGTTTGACCTGATCTCTATCCGTCATCAAAAAGGTAGTATGCTTGCTTGAGAAGTCAATAGTCAAATGCAGCTGCTCTGATTTTTTCAAAAAGTCCTCAAAATCCTTGGACTGTTCCATCAAAAAATACAGGCGTTGCTTGAGTTCAAACTTATGATTGGTCTTACGATAAACGTCGTACTGCTGATGTGAATAGCGATTCGTGATAATTTTTGCACCAGCCTCTTTGGAAATGCGGTCTGAAATCATACGAAGATTTCGTTCCAAGGCATAGTTCCACTTGAGCTTTTTATCAGATTGAAGGTCAACAGAATTGATTAAGATGTGATTATGAATGTGTGACTGGTCAATATGGGTTGCAACAATAAAACGAAAATTTCCGCCAGTAAGTTCTTTGACAGTCTCATAACCAATCCGATTGATCTCTTCAGGTGTTAACTTATCGTCAGGCGAAAAGGATTGAATGAGGTGGTGGGCATGAATTTTCTGTTGGCGTTTTTCTTGTCTGTCATTTCTGGAATCGTACAAGCCGTCATTGTTCAAAAAATTGGCCTGATACATCTTGACCATTTCCTCATAACTGGGGAAATCCAGGTAATTACTCATGCCAAAATCTGAAACCAATTTGAGCTGGGCTGTCTTTTCTAGGTTGAGAATGTAGCGAATTAGGTTCTTTCGATACTTTCGACTATGTGTGGCATAATGCTTAGTGATGACCATAGAAATCCCTTAGCTGTTCAGCCTTGATTTGAAAATCTTTCTCCACTTCCGATACCAGCTCTGCCATCCCTTGACCTAAGCCTTGAAGCTGCTCCATAGAAATCAGATGAGTCTGGTTAATGACACGGGCAATCTGGTTGACGTTGTTGCCTATCCGCCGCAGCTCAAAGACCAAATCCTTATAAGTGGTCGTGTCAATTGTGATAAAATTTCTGTTCGGATCAAGTAAGACTTTTCTGGCATACTCTGAAAAAGTTTTACATCTGCTTTGCGAAATACAGTCATTAAGCTGAGCCAGTTCCCTATCTGTCAAAAACACTTTTTTGAGGTTAGTGCGGTAGCGATAATCCATTAGCGACCTCCTATATACTTCTCACGAAAGTCTGGACTGAGCGGGATAGACTTCTCGACTTCTGCCATCAGTTCCTGCACACAGGTCAAAATAATGCGTAGATGTTCAGAGGTGACTTGTTGGTGTTCCTCCGCAAGGACAGTCACTTGATGAATGTCTCGGCTGATTTCTTCCAATTTTTGAGACTGCCATAGAGAAGACCAGGTCTCCAAAATGTCTTTTTGGCGGTCTTTTTGTAACAAGTTTTGGCGGAGAAAATCTGAAAAAGTCTCCGAACCTTGCTCTTTCATCATCTCTTTTAGCAATATTTCTTCCTGCTTAGTCACTCGAAACTGCTTACGAATTAGCTTTAAGTCTTGACTCATCTTAACACTTCCCTTCTACTTGTCTAACAATGTCAGGCTGCCTCACACTGTCAGTACGCCCTAGAAAAGCCTCAAGGTGTCCCTTTTCGGCTTTTGCGAGCTCAGATATTGTGTCCACAATATCCCAAAAATCATATCGCCAGCTATCAAAAACCTTCCAGTTTTGACAGCTAACGATAAGATAACTTGGTGGCTCCGCCCCCAAACCCCCAGTAGAAAATTAAGACTTGATTTTCTTAGGAATGATATTAGGATAACAAGGATGATTTGGAAAAGGTATCACAACATGATAAATGACGGTAAGAAAAAAGAGAGCCGAAGCTCTCTCGGAAAATCACATTTTCTCATCTAAAAATTACTTGTGGAGTAGTAGTCACATCTGAATGGGATTCTTCAAAAACTTCTACTTCAACTGGTATCGGGAATAACTCTCCCACAAGAAAAGCTGTTCCAGTTGGCAAATAAGAAAATCTAGATAATTGGTTTTTATTTATGTATGGGATTGTTTGTAGAAGATATTCTAAATCAATATTATTTTTAATTCGATGAATAATATAGTTGTTACACTGTGATAAAACTGTTGATGAAAGTTCACTAGGTCTCTGACTAGCTAGCAATAAGAAACACCCAAACTTTCTCCCTTCTCGTGCAATCTTTTTAAATACTTCTACTTCATGAAATTGGCTGTTCTCTTTTGTTTTCGATATATAACGGTGTGCTTCCTCCAAAATAAATACATTTACCGCTCTTTGCCTTAGAGATAAACTTTTATTCATAGAAAATTCTTTCTTTAAGACATAGGTTGTAAAGAATAAAAGTAAATCATCGTCCATTTCAGCTACCGAATATACAACTGCATTTGAATCAAAAGACTTTTCCTCGTTTTCAAAAAGTTTAGAATATCGTGTTTGTATATTTTTTATTCGAGTTTCAAGAGTGCCTGAATATGCACGAGCTTGGCTATTGCCTTTACTTTCTTCAAGAAGAAATACATAATTCAAAGCCATAAGTAAATTTTCAAAGCTATCCACTTTATAGTTTGCTTTTTCTAATTTGGGACTTAAATAGCTATACTCAACTTCTCCGTCTGTAGCTTCTAGCAAATCAGCTAGAAATTTTTTTTCATCTACTGGAGAAAAATTCCCAAACTGAGAACTATACTTCGAAGTGTCTATACCTGTACCATTTAAAATGCCGATAATTTTAGTCCTTTTCGTCACTGCATCAGTTTGTTGATTAGTATAAAGATTATAAGCAATGAAACATTTCAACCAATATTCATCTATAGTTTCTGTCAACAAACAATTAGCAATTTTTAAAGCCATCTCAATAACAGGTAGTTGAACTAATTCTGAAGGTTTAACCAAGTTCAACCAATCTTGATGTTCCAAACTCAATATACTTATACCATAGTCTTCCAAGACATTAATAACTTCAACATCTGGTAGTCGACCATATTCATCATGAACATCAAAAATATGTAATCTTAAATTATCCGAGTTCATCTTATTTATTTCTGAAATAATTTTACGTACAGTAGTTGACTTTCCTGAACCTGTGTTACCTAATATAGCACCATGATGTGTCAACAGTTTATTAGGATCAATTTTGGCAATATATCTTTCTTCAATCAAGCCAAGTGAAATACTATTTTCGAGTTTATCCTCATTGAAGACTATATTAAATTCTTCAAGAGTTGTTAAATAAACTTTATCTTGCAAAAATGGATACTTCTTTAGATTAAACTCAACAAAATTATTCTTTATCATACCAATCGGAACACATTCAAAGTTTCCTGAATAACTAAACTTTGCGGATTCATCAGTCGATAATGGGAGTTCTTTATCGGAAACTTTTACAACCTGATAAATAAATCTTTCGTCAAAACGATTTTTTATTGTTACATAATCAATAACACCTTTAGCAAGATAAATTTGCCCTTTGAAATTATAATTTAATTTTTCAAAGTCACTCACTTCAAAAATCAATCTATCATAAGAGACACTAACGACCTTTCCAATACTATTCATTATTATCCTCTTCTACATCACTCAAAACTTGTTTCTGATAATTCAAGAATTCTTCCGATATCACATTGAAGTGGTGAGCACTTTTATTATCAAATTGTCCACCAATTAGATGTAAATCTCTATTTTTAAATTCTTCATAAAAATCGTTTAACTTACTTTCATTTTTATTTCCAAAAATTATTAGATTGAAATCTTGATTCTTTAAATTTTGTGAAATAATTGTATTAATGTGCTCATCTGGAAAACCATATCCCATAACAATCAAAGTTGTATTTTTCTTTTGCAAACAGTTCGAAAATTCTCTAAATAATTCAGAATAGGGAGCCTGAGCTGTCTCTTTGTGTTTCAACATGGTAGGATAAATAACCACGACATCATCATCTGTTACTGTAGAATTTGACTGATATAAAAATCCATCTTCTCCACTAATCCAATTTATCGAACCGTGAATCTTATATAAATTTGCTTCTTTAAAGACCGGTTGCCATTTGTCTTTATATCTGTTAGTATCATCTACTAGCCTATATTTAAATTGATTTATATCAAATCTCTTAGCTAAAGTAGAGGGGAAACCTGTTGTATAGACTATATTGTTGGCTTCTAAACTATATTCATTAAAAAGGTCATAATTTGTTGTGAAAACTGAAATTTTTGAACTTTCTTCAGTACGATTTGAAAAAACAAATTTATAGAAATCAGCGTAAGTTTTAAAAACATCTCCTTTATATGAGTCCGAATCTAATTTAGGAATGGAAGCTATAAATTCATCTTTTATAATTCGAAAAGCATTTAATAACTGTTCATTATTCGGATTAAAGTTCAAACCATTCTGTATCCAGTTTAAAAGAGACTCTATATCGGAGAAAGAACTACAAAAATTTTCATAAATCTCTAACAATTGTTCCTTATCACACAGTTGACTCTGAATAATATGATTATATAAATCTGCAATTGTTTCCAAACTATGGCTTTCACATAATCGTACAAGTCCTCCCTTAAGAGTCTCTTTATCATCAAGACTATTTATTAGTAAACTGACATTCTTCGTATCCAAAAATTTCTTTATTACGCATAATATATCACCATGTTTTCCAATGATAGTTTTCATAGTCTGTGACATAAGCGGGATTGCTGGTACAGAACAACCTGAACCAATAAAAAATACCAAATTTTCAGCAGAAAATTGTGCTTTAATAAAACTAGAAATATTTTGTTTTTGTTGCTCTAAACCTAGTCCTTCGTTTTCATCTTTTCCTTGATAAAAGTGGTATATTGACATAAATGTAACCTCCAATTAAACTAGTAACTACTTAAGTAATGTTATAAAACTACTTCAACTCTTGCATCTCCCCCAACCGTTCCCGTCCTACCTTCATCATTTCTTTCTCAACCTTACTCCACTCCCCGAAAAGGCAGTCTTGAAGAACATCTGCTGCAGAATCTTTATCAGTTTCAGAATCGTAGATACAAGTCCTGTCTCTTTGATAAATCTGAATGCAGTCAAAGAGTTGCTCTCTTTCTAACTCCTTCAGGTTATCAACCAAGTTCTCTACAATCCCATCATGGTGTTCTTTTGGGGTTGCTCTGGCCTGATTGGGATCTATGGCATAAAGCTCTTCGTAACGAATCAAAGTGCTGAGATAGGACAATTCTGGTTTGGTGCCAATCACCGCTAAGGAAACATGGTAGCCTTTAGCTTTTAATAATTTAGCAGTCTGACGAGGAACTTGAACCGTTCGCAAGGTTCCTTCAATTAACAAATGATAACCTTGTGTGCTAAGTTCATCAACTAGGTACTCTACCATCTTTCCTGCAAATCCCTTGGTATAGTCCACGCTGTCCTTGCCATATTTTTCTTGCAGGGCTAAGTAATTGGGATGCTGAGAACGATAGCTGTCACCATCGATGATAATGATATTGCCTTGAAACTCTTTTTGTTTAATTCGATGAATAGTTGTCTTACCCGCTCCGCTTTGTCCACCAAGTAAGATAGCTTTCGGTTGGTCCGGAATAGTTTTTCCTCGGGTTAAAGCCCGAATGGTTCGCTGCAAGACCTTCTGAAACTCAGCCTCACTAAATTCTTCCAATCTCATTAGGCTACCACCCGATGATTCACCATATCTAACATCCGCTCAATACCGTCTAAATAGCCATTGTAACGCTCTATTTCATCGAAGGTATCGACAAGGTAAATCTTTGTATTGATCAATTCGGCCAAGTCATCACTTATGAGAATCCACGGATTCGATTCGTCATCAAAAGCAATATCTTGACTATCCTGGTATCTATAAAGTTGTGATAAAATGACTGCTCCACGTTCTTTTATCACTTCTACTTTTAAAGTTAGTTGGTAATCTTCAACAGGTGTTAACATCTTGTCCTCTCCTACAATATCGACATAAGAAACGTTAAATTTCTGACAAATACGGTCGATGAGTTCTGTTGATACTGTGCTGGTTCCATTTTCATAACGACTTAAGCTATTGCGTGAAATCCCGACCATTTTCGCAAATTCTGGTTGTGTTAAATCGTGTGTTCGGCGTAGTGATTTAATATTGTCTCCAATCATAGATAAAGACCTCCTCATATTTGCTTTCATTATACCATAAAAAACGGATAACGCACCATATTTGGTGCATTATCCGTTTTTAGGTTTCTTCGATTGCTTAAACTCCTCTATTCGCTTCTCCAACTGCTCAGTATTCAGTTTATTTTTCGCTTCTTGGATTGACTTATCAAGAATTTGTTCCTCATCGGTTATAATGTCCCTAGATATTTCCACTCTCTCACTAGACTTGAAACTTGAATCAAAGACCACATCTAGGAGTTGCTCTACTTTGGTTAGTTCACTATCTGACATCTCTGATAGTCGATGAATCAGTCGTTTAAATTGATCCTGGTTCTGTTTTTTCTTTTGAAAAAATTTCATTATCTTCTCCTTCAATTATAAGTCAGGTAGCCCGCATAGGACTACCTGACTTATAAATCATCAATGGCTACTGAAATAGCCTGCAACTTTTTATTTTGGATTTTCTTTTCATCAATCAATTGATGAAGTTCTTCAATTTGCTTTTGACAGGCTGAAATATCCTTGTTGTTTTGTGCAATAGTGTCTGCCAAGTGTTGTTTATAGTCGCTTGTGATATTTACTTTCTTCGGCTGGCTTTGTTTAACTTTTGATTCGGGCGTCTGTACATCTTTAGATTCTGACTCCTTTTGTTGCTGTTCAAAAGCAGCCACATAGTCTACTTCTTCAATTGGTTTTTCATCTTGTTTATGGAAAAGTGCTGCAATTTTTGCTCGTTCTTCATGGGATGATGTTGGTTTCACATCATCTAGTGGCTGATCAAAATTCCATGTTTTACTCATTCTGTATCCTCATTTCTGTAATTTGGGTGTAGTGTGGTTTCTTTACCAAAGGCTTGCTCTAGTGCTTCATGAAATGACAACTGACTAGATTGTTGCCGTTTGATAAAGGTACTGTACATAGCTGTTTGTAGTTGGTCACGATAGTGTTCCAATTTCTCCGTCTCACGTGAGACCTTTTCTTCTTGTCTAGCTACTTTTTCAGCCAGACGTTCAATCACACTCATAGGGTGTCCTCCTTGTCACATTCTAGATTATGATAGCGGACTTGATTTTGTTATCACATCAAAAGTGTGCTCTCGTTTAGGTGGAGGATGATCTCTAATGACTTTTGTTTGGGCTGACTGGATAAGATCTCTTAAAGATAATTCCTTTTGTCGTTTCACAATATCATTCCAATCTAACTTTGTTTCAAGTCCTTGCAATGGTGGTAAATCTTGAGAAAGCGGAAGTCCTTTATCTGACAGTTTCTGACAAAATTCTCTTCCTGCCTCATCGTTATCAACAGCCAATGTTAATGCATTTGAATGAGTTTGGAAGAAGGTTGTCGTCTCTTGTATTGCCTGAAGATAATGACTAAGTCTGCTTGGATTTACTGTATCTAGAAATGCCAATTTCCCCTGTTCCTCTGCTGCTAGACGCAAGGTCTGATAAGCAATCACAGAAAGTTTTAAACCTTCCATTGAAATCAGGCGAACATCGGATAATTGCTTTTGGTAAAGCTGATAATAACTCATCATATCGATAACTGATTCACAAAAAATGAGTCGCTTAGGATTCCCAATATCGAAACTAATACCGACATAGCCATGAGATCCTTTCATGATT
The DNA here is from genome assembly GCF_046032115.1 of Streptococcus suis. Taxonomy (GTDB): domain Bacteria; phylum Bacillota; class Bacilli; order Lactobacillales; family Streptococcaceae; genus Streptococcus; species Streptococcus suis_AJ. The sequence continues at coordinate 8,935 of NZ_JARQOZ010000053.1, forward strand.
TTTTTGAGATAACCTCGATCGTGTTTTTCTTCATTTTTGACGAGACCTTGAAGGCTTGCGGCCTGTAAGGTCCCGTTGTGGTCATAGCTTTTTAACACTAATACGGGCTCCGATTGATAAGTAGCGTGAGCAAGCAATCCTTGTCTGCCAAAGGTATTAATAGTCTGATCACTTAGGCCACGGACGACTTGCAAGTAAGTACGTGCTTGCTGAAAGGGTTCTTCATGCAAATAGTATTGAAATGGTTGATAAGTTTCTTCTATCAACTTAACTTGTTCAAAATCCCCAGTTTCAAGATAGGATACAGCCTCTTTGAAAGAAACACCTGTCACTAATTGAACAAAGTCAATTACATCTCCTTGTATATCTCTTGAAAACCATTTGAAAGTATTGGTATCGGCAAAAATCCGAAAGGAATCATGGTCTGGGTGTTCATAAATGTGTCCTGATAAACGTCTGAAGGAACAGCCCAGACTCTCAGCAACATCTAAAATGGCCTTTTGTTTTACTGCTTTAATTCGTGTCATCTTTCCTCCCTATCAAAAAAAGCAGAAGACTGTCTCCTGCTAGTTGTTCTCGCTTGTCGTAGTTCAGTCGGTCATTTTTTGCGGACAGTTCATACATGCTATCCTTTTCTGTTCTCTGCTCCTGCGTTTGCTCTCGTTTGATTTCTCCCTCCGTATCTTCTTGGCACAAGCAGGACAATACCTTGATGCACCAGAGCCCGGGACATATTCAACGCCGCACACCGTACAATTTTTAGCGGGCATTGCTGCCCACCGTTTTGTAGGTATGATATGTAATTCATCGACAAAGCCGATGAATTTATAGTAAATCTTGATTTCCTGCTTCACTGTTCCGTCTGCCATCTTCTCACGCTCCGAAACAAGTATCTTGTCTATGAGTGCGTTTATAACTGTTGCATCCAGTTCTTTTAAGCCTTGATAATTTCGGATAAGGGCGAGGAAGTCACGGATTCCCCGTGATTTCTCGTAGCTTTCATTAAGAGTTTCCGTCACCTCTTTCAGCCTTGCTTCAATTTCAAGCTGCTCTTTCTGGTATTTCCCCGACATCATCTCAAAATTCCGCTCGGTAATACGCTCCATGACCTTATCCTCGTAGAGAGAGGAAAACAGCCTGTCCAGTTCCGCAAGGCGTTTGTTCAGCTTCTTACGTTCTTTCTCTAATGCTTTCGCCCTGCTCTGGTCTGTTTCCGTGAGCCGCTTTTCTATGGCCCTGACCGCCTTTTCATCATTCACTGCCATATCCGCAAAACAGTTGATGTCGGCAAGAACGGCATTGAATAAATCCCTTGCTTCTATATTGTGGGCACTACACTCGCTTCTTCCGTTTCTTGCATAATTATTACATGAATACTGTACACAGTCGATAATCTCTGGGCGTTTCCTCCTGTGTACGTTCATTGCCCGCAGAGCACATCCGCAGTCCACACACTTGATAACGCCTGCAAAAATATTTACAAATCCTCCCTTGTTCTGTGGAAGCCTACGACTTGTAATAAGCTGTTGGACAATATCAAATTCCTCCTGCGTGACTATTCCCTCATGGGTATTGGGTATCACTTCCCATTCTTCGGGCAGCTTAGAGGGGCGTTTCTTGCTTTTCATATTGGCGGCAATCCGTTTGTAGCCTACAAGATTTCCCGCATATATCGGGCTTCTTAAAATGCTCCTCACGCTGTTCCCACTCCAAATATAGCGTTTGTCCTCGTTCCCCTCAAAATGACGTTCAAAGCCTGTTTCGCCACGCTCCGCCGCATAAGCGGCAGGGCGTAGGATATGCTGTTTATTAAGATGTCTGCAAATTTTGGCAACTCCATTCCCTTTTAATGCAAGGTCGAATATCTCTTTTACAACATGTGCCACTTTATCATCTATCAGCAGATGGTTGTGGTCGGCAGGGTCTTTGATATAGCCATAAGGGGCGGTAGTTCCCATGAATTTCCCCTGTTGAAACCTCGCCCGATATGCCGATTTTATCTTAACAGATATGTCAGCGGCATACATTTCGTTTAAAATGTTGCGGAAAGGCGTGATGTCCATAGCAGATTTATTCAAGGTATCTACGCCGTCATTGACCGCTATATACCTCACGTTATGCTCTGGGAAGAAAACTTCCAGATATAACCCACAATCAATCTCCTTTGTGGAATACCCCTGCATTTTCAGCAGGACGATTTTCAAGGTACGCCCGTCCACCGTGACTAATACTTGATAGAGATTTTCGCTCTCAATCTCGTCCAGTAACTCCGCAACTGTATTCACCTCCGCTTGCCGCTCCCTGTCTGCCATGTCCTCAAGGTATTCCGCAACGTCATTCGTCCATCGGTAAAACCGCCTGTTGGAATTGAAGTCTGCCCTGTCCGCTATGCGTATCTGCTCAATGGTCGCTTCATCAACGCCGCACTCACGCAGCAGCTTTTCCTCCGCTTCTTTCCAGATACGCCATTTCCTGTCCTCCCGTCCGTGGTTGTATGCCATTCTTTCTTCCTCCAATCAGAATTGATTGAGAGGGCAGAGAAAAGCCCCCTCATTTTCCCAAAGGAAAAAACAAGGGGGCTGAACGCCTTAAATTTTAATTTTCTATTATCTTTCTTAGTTTTCTTAGGATTCTGGCTTTGCGTTTGTTCACAACGCTCTGGGTTATGCCTAACCTCGCCCCGACTTCACGCTCGGAAAGTCCGTCAAAAAAGATTGCCTGTATCAACTCCTGCTCACTATCCGACAACAAAGGCAGGGCGGCTTTCAGCCTGTCCACCATAACAGCATTGACAACGGTTTCCGCAATGTCCGCCGCTTCATCAGCGATAAAGTCCAGAGGATTCCCCTCGCTGTCCGTAAATCCGTCCAGAGATAGCAGGCTGTTCCTCGCATCTAATTTTTGCAGGTAACGCCACCGCTCCCTGTCACGGTAGAAGTCCGCATATTGCTCCCTTACGACTTCAAGCAGACAACCTTGGACGGGGATAAACAGCTTGTCCATATATCCCTTGTCGGCTTGCCTGCGGCGGCAGAAATCCGTATAGGACAGTTCCACATAGCCGCCGCTTTCTTTGATATATACTTTTCTTGGTGCGTATTTCACCGCTAATACCTCCAATCTGAATTTTTGAAATGTAAAAATCCAGATGGAGAGGCGGGGAGCGGCAACGCACACCAGAAACAGCCCTGCGGCACTTTCCAACAAAAAACGACAAAAGAAAAACCGCAAAGGCTCTGTGACCTTCACGGTTATGGGAAATACAAATTCTGTTGTATGGAGATTGTACTTCCACTTTCAAGGTGAGAAGTACCGCTGCACTGGCAGAAATTTTTTTAACTGGTTTCCTGCCATTCTCTGATATGCTATGTATTGATAAATTTTACTTCGTATGAGCAGATGAATAACCGCCCGAAAAAAGAACATAAAAAAATCCCTCCAAATTTAAAAACAAATTCAGAGGGTAATTTAGGGTATAACAAAATAACCCACCCGAATATCGTTTTTTTTATTTGGTGAGTTTGTTCTTTCAA
>NZ_JARQOZ010000054.1:0-11436 GCF_046032115.1 Streptococcus suis
TATTTGTCAAGCTGACAAACTAAAGCAGAAAAAGCGGCAGGATTTCCCCCTGCCACTAATCATCTGTTTATGCAAAAGGCTATGTCACAACAAACAGTTGATAAATAGCCATTTTTATAGGGGAGTATCAGAACTCCCCTACAAACTGTTATTTGCAGTTATCTATACTCATTTGGAATTTCGATATGAAATGTCTCACACAATAACTTCACATCATGTGCATCATTTTCATCAAACTCGTATCCCAGATGGAACATTACTTGACTATATGGTTCAATACAGGAAACCTCTATTTCCTCAATTCTTCCTTTACCCGAAAAAGTTTCTACCGGAAAACAATCCCCATCATAAAGAATTTCACCTTCGTCCGTATATTCAAAACAATGCAAATCAATAATTCTGTTTTTCAAATCTTCCCATACAGTATGGTTCAATGTTGTATATTCCATCTTAATCTCATAAAAGCCATTAGCTTTCATTATTTCTATAAAGTTCTGATAATCGTTCTTTTCTACAAAAATGTCAATATCATTATGGGCTCTTGACTGATATCCAAGAAGAGCATCTACACCCCAGCCACCATCAAGAAAGACTTTAATCTCCGCATCTATTGCAAATTGAAGAATCTGTTTTACATCTGTTATATTGACCATCTTATCATCTCCACAAATTCTAATTAGGCGACCAGAGGAACTGCTGGTCTGTTTGATAAATCTCTGCATTTAGCAGTTTTCAATGTTGCCAAAACAAAAGTTAAGAAGATGTTCCTTTTCTCCATGTCGCTTTCTTTGGCGTAATTTACAAGGTTATTCCACACAAGATAGTTGTTCAGATACTTGGTAGAAACACCGTTAAAGCCACGCATAAACCTCTTTAGCTGGCTATGGTAGCTATTGATATGTTGGATATTATAAATGCCTTTCTTGGCTTTGCCAGTCTTTAACTGCACAAGGTCAATGCCATTGGCATTTGTAAATCTCACATAGGAGTTCATCTTGTCCGTAACAAGAGTGGAATTGGTCTTAATCCTACCATCATAAATATGATGTAAATCTCTTGTAGAAACTCTACCAGTATTCGTAATCTTGGAGATAGACAAGCCATTCCTATTAACCGCACAAGGAACACATACCTTTTCTTGGGACAAGCCTCTGATATGTGTAGAATGACCACGCTTATGAGCCTTGCGTGGCATAGCAAATGTCTTACTCTTGCTATGATTGCCCTTGTACGAGATGGCGAAAAAAAGTTTCGTCAGCCTCAATAATGCCGTCAAGGGTAACATCGTCTGCCATATTCTGAAGTGCATCCAAAATCTTGTGTCTCCAAAGGAATGCGGTGTTTCTGTGAATCCCACAAGCAACAGCAGTCTTACGAATGGATAAGCCATTCATCATACAATCAATGTACTGCTCCCACACGGACAAGTCTTTTCTTGTACCAGACACAATGGAGTTCGTAGCAATCACAAAGGACTTGCCACAATCCTTACATACATATCGCTGTGTGCCATCTTTACGATGACCATTGCGAACCACATGGATACAGCCACAAAGAGGGCATACACGACCATTTGCAAAGCGTTCCTTTGCTACGAAATCTTCAATATTCAAAGACTTTACAAAGGCAGGACTTAAAAGCATTGTTTTAAGGCTTTCCTGCTCTGCGACAGTCAACTTACCGATAATATCTAATGCGTCTTTGATAGTAGGCATATCCAATTACCTCCTTCGGTGGTACTGTTTCTTACTATTATTATACGCTATTTCTCGTCAAAAATCAACCATTTGTTGTGACAGAGCCATGCAAAAATAATTTCCTTTTCCACAATCTCCCTCGCACAAGCCCTTATGTTATTGAGGCATCCTGTCCATTCTAAGGCGTTTTCTGCCTTTAGCTGTTCCGTTATGCCCTGTGCCTGTTTCATACCCTCTATGAGCCTTTCAAAGCGTTCCTGTGCCTGTCTGTCAATGTCGGCAAGGTAAGCGTTAAGTCTGCCGCTTGTAAGAAGATTGGTGTATGTAACTTTGCAGTGATGCTTCAGATAATCCAAATGCCGCTGTCCCCAGATGCCTATCGGCTGTTCTTCTTCGGCGGGTACAGTTAAGCACGGTATTAAATAATCGCCTTGCCTTTCGTATTTGCCGCCCATTTCCTCAAAAATTGTCTTTGCCATTGTCTGTTACCTCCACATTCTTTTTTATTTTGAATGTCCGCAAAATCCGTCCTACATCCTTGGATCGTTGGTATGCTGGAATTTGCACCATCTGTGGCTTCTTTAATGTCCTCTAGTTTTCCATTCCAAATGGTCAACTGATTAACCAGGAGCTTGTCGGAAACTTTGGAGTAGGATAACATAACCGTCTTGGTTTCTGTTTGAGAGGTTCGCTGTTGTTGCTCACTCAAATCAGATACATAGGTCACTTGATAGGTAACTTCCGCAAGTGCAACATTACTTTCTGTATTGACATAGATACTGGCTGATTCAAATCGGTAGTCAAGCATATAGTCTTTATAAACTTGATTGATCGCTTTATTCTGATTTGCTTCCTCTTCTGAAAATGCCGAGTCCGTCATGTAGGGTTTGATACGAGCGTTATTTTCACCCAGCTGGACCTTGGTGAAATATTGAGTGAGAAATTCATTGACAAGCTCATCTGATAGGACTGTCGCTCTTTCCTCCTGCTTTTTCTTTGACACAAGTTTATTGGCTTCTGCTCGTATTTGGTTCTCTGTTTGCTTTGAAATGGTTTGTGAGCCAATCGTGTAGCCAATCATGACCATAAAACTGACTGCGATTAAACCTCCTAATCCAATCAGAAATCGAGCTTTCACTTTATTTAACATGGCTTACTCCTCTATTAGTGATAGCTTCATCATATCAAGATTAGCTTGGAGATTTTATCACAAGAAAAAGGACTACCAGTAGGTAATCCCCATGTTAAACGATTCTATTTCTCCACCACCTCATACTTAAGCTAATAGCAAGAAATAAATTCAATGCAATATAAAATCCAGTGAAACTCCATATGCCATTAGCTGCTAAATCTTCTGAATATAGGTGTCTTTCTGTGAAGAATAGGTAAATTCCATATATTTCAATAAAGACTAATCCACTGATGAGTCCGATAAGAAATAAAGCACCTGAAACTTTCACAATCCGATAAAGGACAAACAACATCAGTCCTATTGCTGCGATAATCAAAAGGCTTTGTAGAATTTGCTCCAACATCTTACACCTCTTTCTAGGCTAATTGCTTGCGATAATAGTCAGCCTGTCTCTTGTCTAAATCATCAAGTTGGGCAACCAAATCAAGGTATTCTGCCTTCGTCACCTCATCTAAGTTTGGAAAATCATTCTCACGACTTGTGATGATGAGTTCCAGCTGTCCAGTGATTTCACGCTTTGAAAAGCTATAATCAAGAGTTTCATCTTCATACTGTTCCTTTAAAGCTTGGTAGTTGGCTCTATCCTCTGGGCTTGTAAAACCTTGTGCCAACCATTGTTCAAGTTGATAACGTATTTCTTCTACTGTTTTGGTCATGGTCTGTGCTCCTTATGTGATTTCTTGACTTCATTTTACCGCGTTCAAAAATATTTGTCAGCCATTTTTCTTATATCTCGAGTACTACTTGTTGCTTCATTTGGGGTGTTGTATCTTCACTAAACTTGGCCAAAGCCGCATCAATCTCCTCTATCTCTGCTTCTTTTTCAACCAAGGGAGCCAAAACATCATACTTAGCCATTACAAGCTGATATTCCTCTTCCTTGGGAAAGATTTTCTCAACTTCTACTTTGGCTACTTGTAGCTTATCTTTTAAATCCTTTACCAGCTCTTGTGTCTTTTCTTGGTCATCTATAATATGGTCAATGGCATTACTGATCCGTTGAATGGTTCCCACGTCTGATTTCAAATCAAGGGCGACTGTATATTGGTTATCGCCTACAATCATCAAAGAAACAGTCTCTGGCAAAGGCTCACTAGGACCTCGTGTAGTCATTTTTAAATCAAATCCTCTAAAGCTGGCAAGTGTTTTGACTTCCTTGGTATCTGAGCGGTTATAGGTAATGAGTTTTCGCAGGTAGTCTCCTGCTTCTGCACGATTATTCATTGCTTGATTGTCAAATCGCATGACAAAATCTTGCGACTTTGTTGCCAAAGATTGGGCAATATCTTTATCATATTGACTCAACCGTTTTTCCATGATAGGGAGGTGCTTCTCGCAATAGGAAACAGTGTGACGGTATTCATCTTTTGAGCGATTAAAAGCTCGTTTTTGATTTTCTAACACTGTCAGTTCATTTTCCAATTCCATTTTGAGTTTGAGATAGGGATTACCAGTGGCTAAAGCCTTAAAGTCTGATGCGGTCATGGTTTGTTCATCAATATCTTCTGCTGATCTCACAGGATCTTTTGAAGTCATAATCTGAGTGATGTATTTGAGCTTATTCTCCTGTGTCTGCCAAAGGTAATTGTCAAAGCTCCCTTTTGTAATATAGTGATAAATATCTACCTCCTGGTGCATGTTTCCCTGACGTATCAGTCGTCCATTTCGCTGTACAATATCTGAGGGACGCCAAGGAACATCTAAGTGGTGGACAGCTTTCATGCGTGATTGTACGTTTAGACCAGTTCCACCTTTTTCCGTAGAAGCCATGAGAATCCGCACTTCACCACTATTGACCTTTCGTGACAGTGAGTTTTTCTTCTCATCAGTATTGGCATCATGGACAAAGGCAATTTGTTCCTTTGGAATACCTCGATCGACTAGCAAGTCCTTAAGTTCATTGTAGACATCAAAACCCTCTTCCTTACTTTTAGGGGTACCAATATCAGAGAAAATCATCTGTGTGGCTTTGTCTCCAGCTCCTTCACGGTAAATCCGCTCGACATTATCGACCACTTGAAGGATTTTCTTATTATCCGCTAAGGTATAGGCAGGGTCAATCAACCGCATATCAATGGCTAGTTTTCTGGCTTCACCTGTGATTTTAAGCATGTTATCTCTACTTGGATCAACACTACCTGACTTGATAGCGTCTGAACGCTCTACCAGTTCTTCTAAATAGTATTTCTGAGCTTGCGTTAACTCGCTTTCCACCGCAATAATTTTAGCTTCAGGTACTGGTAAATCAAGCATGTCTGAAGTCTGAATATCGGCAGTTTCCTTGTAGATTCGCATGAGTTCAGGCAGGTTGACAACTTTCTTGAACCGTTTCTTGGGTTGGTACTTATCTCCTGTCGGGGCTAGTTCCATGGAGTTTTCAATATTCCCAAAAGCCCCAACCCATGAATCAAAATTTGATACCTGGTATCGTTCCAAGACATCGGGTTGAATGTAATTCATCATGGTGAAAAGTTCACTTATAGAGTTAGAAACTGGTGTTCCTGTCCCTTAATCGAACGCTCCGCTTCTTTCACCGTATAATCACTATCACTTCCTAGTTTAATTTCTCTGAGTTGTTCGAGTTTGTCATTGATATAGGTGACCTGTTTCTCACGACTCATCGGTATTTTCTCAAATTGTGAATCCCCAATGACAATGGCATCATAGTCCCCTGTAATAATCCTAGACACAAACTGCTTGCGTTTGGCTTTGGCAAAGTCCTTCTTAGTGGTCACATAGACTTTCTTGGTTGGGAAGAACTTCATGATTTCTTGACCAAACTGAGCAGTTAAACTAGATGGGACCACATAAAGAGGCTTATGCACCATCCCTAATTCCTTCAATTTGAAACCAGCTCCAAGCATGGTCAAGGTTTTTCCAGACCCTACCTCATGGGCTAGTAGGGCACGTTTCTCCTCCACAATCCGTTGAATGGCATTCTTTTGGTGAGGACGTAAGGAAATATTCTGTGCGAGTCCATCAATGGTTAAATGGCTACCATCATAAACCTTAGAAACTGTACGATTATAGAGACTATTATAGGTATCTTCAATCATCTGTTGGACGTCTGGATATTTTGCTACAAAATCTTGAAAGAGTTCTTGTAGGTGTGTCTCCTTAGCACGCAGAACTGTTGTTTTCTCTACATCCGTCACATTCTTTTTCTTATCCCCTTCGACAACTTGTTTTGTAATGGTTGGTTGATTGGAATTCAGGAGGTTTTCAAAGATTTTACGACCACTATCATAGCGTGAAGCAGGGACACCTAGACTCCTATCCGTTGCGTTGGAATAAGTGTAGGCAAACTTTGATTGGTAAGTAATAACTCCATCAATGGGACTGACTTCAAGGACTGTTGCTACTTCTTGGTCTGACAGTTCATAGGCTTTCCCCATAAAGGTTTCTTGGGCAAATTTTCCGTAAACAGACAAAGGAATCCAGCGTGAACCGATTCGATAATCAATGTCTGCTAAAGTAATGCGTGCTGGTTTGACTGTTTCTAGAAGTCCTGCATAATGTGGCCAGTTAAAGTCTTGATTATCTTGTTTGACGAATAGGTCCACCACTTCTAACTTGGTAACCACATCACCTGACAGAAAGTCTTGGCGAGACACATAGGTCAATTTCCCATTCAAATACTTCTCAGGATCAGGCATAATGAGGTCTCCTAGCTCCTCAATCAAGGACATCTTAGAATTGACCTGATAAATGGACATCATATAAGCAAAATCAACACCTCTGCCGTCAGCTAAGCTAGAATTTAAGGCATCAAGGGCAGTATGTACCTTTTTAACCTCTTTTTCAGGACGCACTAAGGCCTTCTCAAAGGCAAGGGACTTAGTATAGATAACAGACTTTCCACTTGGATCCAGACTTTCATCTTCCAAACTAGCAAGAAGCGAATACTTATCATCACTATCAAAAAGATTGCGGTTCACTGCACTGTTTAAATACCCATAGCGTTTGACAAAGCTATCATAGGTACGATTGAGTTTGCCTAACAAGTGGTTAAAGGTCTCCTTATCGTAGTCATAATAGCGTTGAATGGCAATGACTTCTTGGTAGGCATTTCGAATGTCCACCATTCCCTTAATCCGTGCCACTTCTTTATCAGACAATGGAGCTTCATAGAAAACTGTCTTTTTATAATATCCCTTAAACTGACCACGTTTGGCTGCATCATCTGTAACATAAACATCTAGAGCAGTGCTATCAGTTACTTCTAAGGCATTAAAGCGATCAATCTGCTTTTGGGAATGCTTGGTGTCCCAGGCTTTGAAGTTACCATCTTCATCGACATAGTAACTGATTTCTTCCGTCTTGGTCCCCACTCGAATGCCTTTATTATCACGATAGTAAACTGTAGAACCCTGATAACCAAAACTGTACTGACCCAGATTCTCTCTCATTTCAGCTGGAATGGAGGTATCAATGACTTGTTTGGTCAATACATCTGGGTTAATGATGACCTCATTTCGATCAATCTCTCTTGGAGTCTTGACGTGATTTAGAGCAGTTTGGACGCTTGCAATCAAGTCATCACTAGTCCCCTTAACAGAAAGTGTTCCTCCGTTAAAATTTCTGACCTCGTAGGTTCCTAGCACTTGGCTATTGTATTCCCCATCAAAGTAAGGATTGAGCCAAATGCGACTATCCTTGTCATAGCGAATGGAACCTGAAAAGGCTAGGTCATCTTCCACATATCCCTTGTTCAAGTGTTTCTGGAAGAACAACATATCCGTTGTGAAACTCGTTCCTGCAATGGCCTTAAAGGCAGAATCAGGCAGTCGAACCCCACCAAGAAATTCAGTTGTCTCACGAATATCTTGTAAGATGTTTTCTGTTCGCTTATCCATTGTTCCTGTTGAAGAGATAATCGCAACTTGTCCACCATCATGCACCAAATCAAGGGATTTTTTAACAAAATAGTCATGAATCATATAAGGCTTATCGTACTTGTTATCCGCGATCCGAATATTGGCAAATGGCACATTTGAAATTACCAAATCAAAACTATTGTCGTTAAAAGCCACCGTCTCAAAGCCCTTAATTTCAATGTGACTATTTGGATGAAGGTGTTTGGCAATAGCTCCTGTAATAGTATCTAATTCCACACCATATAACTCACTCTTTTCTCTTAAGTGTTTGGGCATTGCTGCAAAAAAATTCCCTGTTCCCATGGAAGGATCTAGGATTTTGCCACCTGTAAAGCCATCTCTTTCCAACTTATCCCACATCTGACGGATAAGGGCAGGGTCTGTATAATAGGCTGTCAGAGAGGACTGTTTCATATCCGAATACTCTTTATCTGTGACTAGGCTTTTCAGTTCTTCTCGTTCCTTAGAAAATTTTGGATTATAGTCATCAAAAAATTCATTGGCTAGTCCACCCCAGCCTACATACTTGGCAAGGAGTTCTTGTTCATTTTTACTTGCCTGACGGTGTCCCGTTTCAAGTGTTTTAACCAAACGAATGGCCGCAATGTTTGTCTCAACTTTCTCTCTAGCAGTCTTAGGATAAAAGTCTATCATATCTTCTGGAAAATAAAAGTCCATTACTGGAATCTCTGGAATTGATTCCCCTAAATTCTCAATGGGACCTTGGTTGTTTGGTTGGACAACAACATCATTGTTAGGTTCCTCTACACTACTTGGTTCCAATAGTCCAACACTCTGAACTGGCTCCTCTTCCAGAAATGAAAAAAGGTTTAATTCTTGGTCCGCTTCTTCTAACTCTGTTTGTGGTTCTGCCTTTAGCTGATGAAGTGCCTGACTGACTTCTTCCCAGGTCCTCAAATAAAGAACTGGATTTTGTTCAATGATATCCGAAAAATCATTGACTAACTCAATCCGAATCAAACCGTTCAATCGAGCATCGCTGACCGAAACGACCTCAAAGTCCTGTCCCTTATAGGAAACCAATGACCCCAGAGGATAGGTATCCAATACTCTCTGGACTAGTGGATTTTCCGCAAATTCTCCATCAACTACTTCTTTTCCCTCAGCTTTCTCTAGCTTGTTCTTCCAATCTCTGAGGGTTAAATCTGGCTGATTGCCTTTATCTTTTTCAAATTGCTCCGCGTCTTCTCTGCTTAAATCTTCATGTAAAAAGGCGTAGGCAGCTTGTCTCAGCTCTTCAATGGAAAGCTGACTGCCAAAGAAAAATTCAACCTTTTCATGAGTTAGCCCCATTTGGAGTAGTTCGGTCGCAAGGGCTAGTTGAGTTACCGTAGCTTTTGGATAACCACCTAATAAAGCAAGGTCCGAATTTTTCATACGAAAACGACCTGCCGCATCCAATAAAATACCGACTTGGTCTTGTTCAATTTTTTCTAATTCCTTTTCCTCAACTTGAGTCAAGGTCCGTTTCAGCTCATAGAGGCTGCCATCAGCCTCTAGATAGCTAAGTAACTCTTCTCCTTCAAAGACTGGTGTCATTTCCATTTCAGTGTCAAAATCACCTCGTCTAAAACTTGGGGCTTTGGAACGTTCATTTCGAATTTGGTCAAAATATGTTAGTATCTCAAATTTACGTCGTAAAGGTAACTCTTCATAAGCTGGCAGATGGCTGGTTTTTCCAGTTCGGATATCCAGTTGAGACAAATCTACATCCAAACTAGCAATAATCAAAGAGCCATCTTCTCTAAAAGATATTGCTTGATGAACACTTGTTTTGTGCTCATCAACAGTTTCTTCTATTTCTTGAACTGTTTCAAGCTCAGGCTCGTAAGTCAAGAGGAACTGTTCAATATCTCGGCTGATCCTATCCGCTAAATTATTAGCCACACGATAAACATTGACCAAATTAGCTCCCCTACTCTTTTGTAAGAGTGAATCCGGCGATATGGTTTGGTAGTGACCATTTGAGTCTAATAATTGAAAACGAGTGGCCAAATTGAACAAGGCCACTTCAATCACCAAGTCTTTTTCAGACGGCGATAGTTTGTCGAGTTTTTGGAGACCAGTTTGGCCGAATACTTGTGTATAAGTCAACAGGTCATGAGCAGTATCATAAGGACTAGCCTGTACAAAAGCTGAAACGTCCGTCTCAAAATGAAGTACCTGAACAGGGCTTTGGACTTCCTTTCTATTCACAATAAATTCTTTGATAAGGCTATCCCAATCCTCATCAAAGTGGTTTGCTTGGTAATACAAAAATGCTTCAAGCATGGCTCTGTCACGAGGAATGGTAGCCCGCAACATCTGTAGTAAAACTTTTTGATTCATTCGTTCCTCCCATCAAAAAAGAGCTGAGATTCTATTCTCAGCCCTTCGTTTTAGTCTAGGACCAAGGCTCGTTGGTCTTTTTCTTGTGGCATACCTTCCATCAAAGTCGCCACATAGTGTTGTAAGAAATGACTTTTTTGGTCTAGTAACTCTTTCTGCAAAGCTAGGTGAACCAAGTCGCCAAAATAATCTTGACTGGAAATGGCCAAGTCCTGTTGAATCATGGCCTGTAAGGTTTCAAGGCTAAGTGGTGAATAATCATCACTATCCAAAAACTCATACTGTTCCAAGGTGTCTGAAAGATTATTTGAGGACATTAGATCCATAATAAAACTAGAGCCTTCCCCTGTTCGGTACAATTTTTCCAGAATATCAGTCATATCTGCCTGGACTTCATCCAGATAGCCATCCACTTTAACTCGTAGCTCATCACTAATCAAGGATAGATCATCTTCATCCATATAATCTTGGTATACTTGATTGAGGATTGTTCTATCAGAAATACTTAATTCCAATGAGAGAAAGGCCTTGATAAACTCTTGGTAATCGTCCTTCTCCATTTCAGACAAAGTCTCTTTCATGGTGTCAAAGTTCCAAGCCATCACACAACTCCTTTTGTAGGACTAGTGGTGAACGTCCAGATTGTAGCTCCTCTAAATCCACTTGACCATCTCCATCTGAGTCACTGCTCAAAGGATTGGTTCCCAGAGCCAGTTCCTGAGCGTCTGTCAGACCATCATGGTCTGAATCTTTTTCATAAATGGTTTTCGGATTCATCTACTTCTCCTCCTTTTTCTTCAGTCCATAAGCCGTACCAAGTAGAATACCAGCTCCAATCAAGCCCAAAAGGGATTCCTGTTCCCCTGTATTTGGCAAAATGCTTGCTGGAACAGGCGGTTCAATAGTCTCAATTGGTGGTTGAGGTGGTGTGGGTTGATTTGGACTTGGTTCTTCAGGTTGAGGTGTATGTGTTACAACTGTATTTGAACTGATGACATAGCCATTCACTGTATGAAGATAGGTATTCTCCACCTGACCAGCCGCAATCCGTTTCATATGCAGGTAAACATCTGCCTGAAAGGCTGAATCATCAGAGACAGTCTCTAAGAAGGATTTATCAAATGAAATTGACACGAGGCCATTTTCTGTATCTACCTGTTGCAAGGTATATTTCGTGACTTCTGTCCCCTCTTTTAAGACAGAACCGTCTTTGAGGATGACATCCGTCATCAGATAGCTACGATGGTTCTGTTGCAAAGTTTTAAATCTACTATCAAATAAGGTAGAATAATAGAAAAAGATAGCAGGAGGAATGACGATG
>NZ_JARQOZ010000055.1:0-11244 GCF_046032115.1 Streptococcus suis
AACGCGTTTTCTAAAATCAATTCCGTAAGTCATAAGTCTATTTTATCATACATCAAATAAAAACTAAACAACTATAAATGAGCAGTGTCATTCCTTGAACATACGTATTATTAATGATCTAGGAACAAAAATTGATGCCATTGGTGGTCCGCAAAATCCGCGTATCATTGGATTCTATCAACGAGATGCCACTACTGCTATCAGCCAGCGGATTGGTACAGCTTCTGAGGAGGAACTGAAAATAGCTAAACCTGACAATCTATTCCAGAAAGAGTGGATTGTTCTCTATCCTCAAACGCGCAGCAGTCCCTTTGAAAATACTTCTGCCTATGCAGTAATGAAAACCAGTATCAAGGCTGACTGGCTCCATGTGACTACTTCGTCAGAGACGGAATTAGATATTTTTTATGAGAAGGCAGATGAAAGCTTGCTGACCTTGGAAGACTTGGTGCAAGACAAGGAAAGTTTTCGTACGACACTAAAAACAATCCTAGTTTCAGCTAAAAATGAGGCTGAAATTCAAGTTCAAAAAGATATTTTAGAAATGTTTGAGAGTGATGATTGGTCTGCTATCCCCTTTGCTTACACTGAAAAATCTCTGATATTGGAGAAAGCTATCATTTCAATTTCTGCATTTGTAGATAGTTTAAATCCCTACTATTTTTCAGAACAAACCCTTGCAGATTTGCGTTTATCAGAAGAATCGCGCCAGGCTTTGGAAGATTCGGTAGATAAGACAATTATCACCTATCCTTGAATAAACGGTGGGAGTGGGAAAGTCGTCATGGATGTCTTTCCCAGCTTTTTTTATTTTTGTTTAACGAATTAAACATTTTTTTGTGGATTTGAAAAATATTTTTTGTTATACTTGTGTTATGAAAACATCAACACTTGGAAAGTTACTAGAATTACCAAATTTTCACCACTTCTACACCGTTCCAATTAGAGAAAATACGGAGTCTTCTGGAAATTATATAATTGTTTTTGAACAGGACAAGCAACCTATATTTGTTGATTTGAAAAATGAGACTGGTCACACTCGTGAGGTACGCTTTGCCAGTCATTTTGACAGCGCCGGTCTTCTGGTTGGATTAGGAGCCATTCCTATCAATTATTGGCCTACCTGCCAGATTCTTGGTGTGAAGAAAAATAATAATCGACGAGGACTTAGTCTATCTAGTCTGATGGATGGTTATGGACGTCTACCTATTTTTAAGGAAATGGCAGAGCGTTATAGAGCGCGTGGACAATCAACCATTTATGACCCCTACCGTTATTCGTATACTATTGATGAAAAGAAGGTTATTAAGGATAATCAATTAACCCTTATTCCAAAGAAAGAATACGAAAAGATAAAAGATTTTCATCCTTTTTTGCAAACAAAGCATGGAAATGTTTATGCAGTTCCTTGTTTCTATCAAGACAGGAAACGAAATCAGATTACTAAAATCTATATTATGGGCTGGTACTTTTATGAGAAGCAATTAAAAATATCTTGGAAACCTTCTCATTCTCGTAAAAGCCGCTGGCGTTCTTCGCTTGTTTCAGTTGATAAATTATCGGACCGCTTCTTCTTTCAAGGAGAATTGTATAAAAAAGGAACCTATCCAGTGTTCCTGGAAGATCTCACAATAAAAAATAAGGCCTACCAACATCGCCTGGATAGGGAGTTTGCAGCCTTTTTAAGTATTATTGAAGAACAAAAACGGAGGGCACAGCTCCGTGTTAAGTAGAAAATGGTTAGGTTGGTAAATTACCGACTATCATTTTTACGATTATCTTTTAGTTTTACAACGACTCGAAACTGACGATCGGGATGATTTTCTGTATTGGACATCTGAATACGTGCCTCTAGAATATCGCCGTGTCCAAAATAGATTAACCGACTGATTAGTGAGTTTTTATCCGATGGGATATATCCTAACTTTGTGCCCTGATAAAAGATTGCTACAGCTTCTGAGTCATGTGGGTTTGACGGCTCTCCGACTAGCTGAACAGGTGTTCCTGGTTTGAGTTGGTCGATTACATCTAGTCCATCATAGTAGGCAAAGGCTGCCAAATGAAAATCTTGCACATTGCGTGTTGGTTCAAATGATGTGAATGTCATGTCTAACCTCCTAGAGAATCATTATGGTTGATAAACAATTTGATAATCTGCATTGATAATGACACCGTTTTGGTAAATAGTATAACGGGCATTATCATCGCCTTCCAAAATATTATAAGGAATAGATTCGGTGCGCGTGTAGTTACCTTCAATGACGCGCCAATTGTTTTCGCCTAAAATTGAGTTGGCATAATCAATCGTTTTTGGTCCACTATCCAACTGGACGCCTGTTTCAGTGTTTTTTAATGGGTCTATACCGCTAGTAGCTGAATTGGTCAAGCGATAATAGACATCTACTACGTCTGCTGTTGTTTCTTGGCTTATTACAATCATTCTATCGCGCGTAGAGTCAGTAGAGTCTGTCTCAGTTGTATTTACTTGTGTTCCTTTGGGAATCATTAATAGTGTTACATCGCCAATCGTTGCGTCTACATAGCCTGTTTCAAAAATTCCGTCAGTTATTTTTCCGCGGCCAAGTAAGGACTGGCTATCTGCTACTAATCCTTTGCTATTGAAGACTAGTGAATTTCCTTGACTATTTTGCCAGGTGCCTAGTATACTATCGTAATTGCCTTGCATTAGAGCATCTATATCCATAGAACTAAGAGAAATCTCACGTTGGATTGTTGATGACGTGCTTGTATTGGCATTAGAAACCTGGGTATCAGCAGTTGAGGTACTTGCGGAACTGCCCTTCTTTTCAGTTTGACAGGCAGAAAGCGACATGATAGTGAGCAAGCCAAGAGCGAGTGCTAAATATTTTCTTTTCATTCTAGCTATCTCCCCTCTAATCTCTATGAATAGTAAAGCCAGTTGCCTGCTTGGTTGCCATAATGGTCATATCAGAAATCTGCACGTGTGCAGGTTGATTTGCAACAAATAGCGTACAGTTGGCAATATCATTTGCTTGAAGAGCATCAATTCCTTGATAGACTGTCGCTGCTCTCTCTTTATCTCCATGAAAACGGACTTGGCTAAAATCAGTCTCAACGATACCGGGTTGTAACGTAGTTACCTTGATATTTTTATCAATCGTGTCAATACGGATCCCGTCTGAAAGCACCTTGACAGCTGATTTGGTTGCAGCATAGACAGCAGCTCCTGCATAGGCGTAAATACCGGCTGTTGATCCAATATTGATAATATGACCCTCATTATTTTCAACCATTTGTGGCAATAACTGACGTGTCACAGTTAGTAATCCTTTAATATTGGTATCAATCATTGTCATCATGTCAGTCAAATCATAGTCTTGGAATTTGTCCAATCCCAATGCCAGGCCAGCATTGTTTACCAAAATATGAATTTGTCCAACTTCTTCTAAGATTTTTTGACAATTTACAATTGTTTGTTCCATATTCGTAACATCAAATGAATGAACTGATACCTGAACATGGTATTGCTTTTCAATATCTTGCTTAATTTCTTCTAGTTTGTCCAATCTTCGTCCTGTAATGATGATATTATCACCATTAGCAGCAAACACATAAGCGATTGCTTTGCCAATGCCACTACTTGCACCTGTAATCAATACATTTCGTTTCATCACTCTGTCTCCTATTCTCTTTATTATACTACAATTTTACCTAGTTTGTAAAAATGCTGTAGTTAAAAAAACTCATCAGATTTCCGATGAGTTTGATAGGTATTAAAATAAATTAATGAGGCGCATCAGGTGCATATTAAAACGAACCTGTCTAGCATAGTAGATATTTCCACCATTTACATATAACTTCCCACCATTTAGCAAAGCCAAGGGATGAAAATAGGTATATGTTTCTTCTGTAGTATTCCCTAAGCTTGGTGCTACTACTGTTCTGGAGTATTCTTTAGCTAAAGAGAGTGTATGTTCTCCACCATGCTCAGCAATATAGTCAATATAGGCTGGACCGAAATTGTATGCCTGAACTGCTGTCCAAACCTCTACTCCTTTTTCCTCAGCCAACCGTAGGTTTTCTGTTAGGTAGATAATTCCTTGCCTGATACTCTCTCTACTATCCGTGATAGTGTTAGCATAGCCAGTAGCGGACTCACTTGATTGCATGACATCTGCTTCTTGTCCCTTGGTTTCTGTGTAAATCATTGCTAGGACTAGTTCTTCATTAGCTGGTGTGTCGTTTTCAGCCAATACTTCTTGTACCATAGTTTGATAGGTCATCACTTGCTTGACTGCACTGTAGGTTTGATAGAATTTGTAACCGAGAAAAATCAGCAAAAGAAGTATCAGCGTACGTATCAGTTTTTTCATTTACTTGCTCTTTATGTCTTCAATATTTTTGATAAGAATAGAATATGTTCCGTTGTCATTTTGAATAAACTCAACCGATTCTGCATCCTCATAGATTGCATTTGGCACAATCAACTCAATTCCGTTTGATAAAGATAGCTTCTGATTTTCAAATTTCTTAAGTTGACGGCTACTATCAATTTCATCGAAGGAAATCTTATCAGGTATGACCTCTTTCAGTTGATCGACGAAATTTAAACGAGCGGTCAGGTTGTTATCGAATAACTGATCAGCCAATTTTTCAGGTGAAAGCTCATTATCTTCTTCCAAATTGTTGAAAATAGCTGACTTGACTTTCGATTGAAATTGAAAATCGCCTTGATGGAAATTATCAGCAATCTTCTGTGCAGTTTGCTCTACTGCTTTGATTGATTTTTTTGCAGAAATAGCTGGTGTAACTTGCAGAAGATTATCTGAGAAATAATTGAGGAAGGCTCCATTGTGTTTGATTCTTTTCTCAATCAAATGATACTTCCGCGTTTGAAGATTGACAATCAAGGCTTCATCAGGTGCTGAACCTGCTCCAGGTAAATTATTCTGGGTGATTTTTAAAGGACTTCCGCTTTCCAGACCAACGTGGGCGAGATTTTCACGCAGGGCAATTCTTAGAAAGGCGAAATGCTCCACACCATTTCGTTCAAACTCTATGAAAATGAGGTCATTGGTTTTTAAATTCTCAGAAATTGAAAATTCTTCTTTCCAGAGATTGGCAATCTTGACAGAGTTGGTCAGTAGGTCACCATCTAAATAGTCAAGAAAAGGATTGTCGGGGTTAAATTGTCCTGTTTTTGCTTCATCAGAAAAGACACGTTCAATCTTTTTACGCAAATATTCTTCTATTTTTGGGCTAACAGTCAAAAGCTGGTCGGCAAGGACCAGCTCTGTATCATCAGGACTAAATTGATGTATGATGGCTTTTTTTACAAATATATCCATTATAAACCTTCGTAAAGTGGGAATTGATCTGTCAAAGCACGCACTTCTTGACGGACTTCCTCAAGAGCGGTTTCATTTTCTGCATTTTCAAGTGCTTTGATAGTTAGTTGTGCGACCTTGCGAGCTTCCTCTACTCCAAAACCGCGAGCAGTAATGGCCGCAGAGCCAATACGGATACCGCTTGTTTTGAATGGTGAGAGTTTTTCGTAAGGAATTGAGTTTTTATTGAGAGTAATATTTACTTCATCCAAGAGATGTTGAGCAACTTTACCATTTTCAACAACTTTGGTCACGTCAACGAGGAAGAGATGGTTGTCTGTTCCTCCTGTGATGACTTTAAAGTTAGGGTTTGCAAGGAAGACTTCGGCCATGGCCTTGCTGTTCTCAATCACTTTCTGAGCATAGTCTTTGAAAGCTGGGTCCAAAACTTCTTTGAAAGATACGGCTTTTGCAGCAATGACATGCTCTAATGGACCACCTTGGATTCCTGGGAAGATGGCTGAGTTGATTTTCTTGATGAGTTCTTCATCATTGGTCAAAATCAAACCACCACGTGGCCCACGAAGAGTTTTATGAGTCGTAGTTGTTGTAATATGGGCATGTGGCACTGGGTTCGGATGAAGACCTGCTGCTACAAGACCAGCAATATGAGCCATATCAACCATCAGTTTGGCACCCACTGCATCTGCAATTTCGCGGAATTTAGCAAAGTCAATTGTACGTGCATAGGCTGAAGCACCTGCTACAATCAATTTTGGCTGTACTTCTTTTGCTTGTTTTAAAATTACATCGTAATCAAGCAAGCCAGTTTCTTCGTCAACATTGTAAGCTACAAAGTTGTAAGTTTGTCCTGAGAAGCTAACTGATGCACCGTGAGTCAAGTGACCACCTGCAGCTAAGTCCATCCCCATAACAGTGTCTCCTGGCTCAATCAAGGCCATGTAGGCAGCACAATTGGCCTGGCTTCCTGAATGTGGCTGAACGTTAGCAAATTTCGCACCGAATATTTCTTTAGCACGTTCAATAGCTAAACTTTCAACTACATCAACGCATTCCGTACCGCCATAGTAACGACGACCTGGGTAACCTTCTGCGTATTTATTGGTCAAAATAGAGCCTTGAGCTGCCATAACAGCTTTAGAAACAACGTTTTCAGACGCAATCAATTCGATATTATTTTGTTGGCGTTTTTCTTCAGCTTGGATAGCTTCCCAAACTTCTTTATCAAATTCTTTGTAGTTAACTTTGTCAAAAATCATATACGGTACTCCTTTATAAGTGCTTGATAAAGCGATATTGTAATTTGTCAGATTCATATCCCAAATGCTCGTAAAAACGATGGGCTTGTTTACGGTGTTCAGCTGAATTGAGACGAATGAAAGATAGTCCTTTGTCTATAGCTAGTTTTTCAACTGCTTGTAACAATTTTGAACCAATTCCCTTGCCTTGGCATTCTGAAAGAACAGCCAATCCTAGAATATTAAGACCACGATTTGAATACAGACTTTCATAGATTTGAGCATGAATATAGCCTGATACTTGACCAGTTTCATCGTCCTCAAAAACCAAGATAATATGTCCATTAGTCTCTGAACAACGTTTAAATTGTATTTCTGTTTGCTCAAGAGGAACATCGTAGCCCAAGACTTGTGCATTTATTTCTCTAATCGCTGACAAATCTGCATACTCAATATTTCGAATCATGTCGTAATCCTCGAATTCCGTAGCATGAATTACTTCCTAAATTTTTTGTAGTCAACTTTGTCAATAATTATGTACGGTAATCCTGTCTATTTCTTTGTATTATTGATGCCTAAAATTGTTAAACCAATGGCCAGACTTCCAACTATAAAGTAACCAGCTGTATTTAGCAATTTTCCTAACCACTCTTTATTTTTAGAATCTAGTGAGTCAAGTTTTTCAATAATATCTTGCATTTCGGACAAGTAATATTTCTTTTCTTCAAAAGTTAGATGTTCATCTTCTAACATTCTTTCCAAAATATTCAATTTTTGTTTACAGGCTTCGAAAATAGTTTTTTGCGTTACTTCGTTGCTCTCCATAGCCTTGTCAACAACAATTTGAAATTCTTTAATAGTGGTCTTGGCTCCATTAATAAACTCTGGAAATTGTGCTACTATTGCTTTAGCAACTTCTGGATCAACTTCAGCAAGTTTTGAATTTAATTCAAGAATATCTTCTTTAGAAAACTCTCTAAAGTTAACTTTATTAAATCTTTTAAGTAGTGCCTTTTCTTGTTTATTATATTCCATAAAGTCAATCCTCCAAAAAATTTTACTCAAATTCTATTTCAGGGACAGCAGCTTGGATTTCTTCGCGGCTGATAGCACCTTGGCGTAAAATTCGCGCTTTCTGTCCAGAAAGGTCCAAAATCGTTGAATCAATACCTGTCAGAGCTTGGTCATCCTCAATGCCAGGCAAATCAACTGAAAATTGTGCCTGGATGTCCGAAAACTTCTTGCCACTTTCATTTCCTGAAATATTGGCGGATGGTCCAATAAGTGGTCCAGTCTCCGAAATCAAACGTAAGGTTTGTTCGTGATTGGGAAGACGAAATCCAACAGTATCCAGTCCAGAATTAACCCAAAAAGGAACTTTTTTGTTCGCTTTCAGGATAATTGTTAGCGGTCCTGGCATAAACCTATTATACAGTTTTTCCAGATAATGGGGTGGATTTTGACTGAAAAAATAAATATCGTTCAGATTTGAGACATTTAAGTTCATTGCCTTGTCCCTAGGTCGCTGTTTCAACTGATAGACACGATTGACTGCATCTTCATTCAAGGCTTGGGCAAAAAGCCCGTAGACTGTCTCAGTCGGCAAAACCACGGCTCCACCATTTTCAAGGATTGTTCGGAGTTTATCCATTGTCATCCGCGACGACCTTTCTATCCTGTCCAAATTTGTCTTTGAGGACTCGAATTCGCTTTTTGGGGAAATGCAGAGCGAGTAAGTCAGTTAGGTCTTGCCCTTGCTTGTAGCCAATTTCAAAGTAGAGTTTTCCATTTTCCTTCAAAAATGCGCCTGCCTGCTCCGCAATTTGTCTATAAATAGCCATGCCATCTTCTTCCGCAAATAAGGCCAGATGTGGCTCAGAAGTCAATACATTGAGTCCAACTTCATCTGTGTCATCTGGTGAGATGTAAGGCGGATTGGAAACGATGATGTCAAAATGCCCTGTCACTGCTTGCAAGACATCCGATTCTAGAAAGTGTACAGAGACTTGATTAGTTCTTGCATTTTCCTGAGCCACTGCTAGGGCATCCTTTGAAATGTCCACCGCAACCACTTCCCAATCAGGTCTAGTTTTTGCAAGGGAAATAGCTATGGCACCGCTTCCTGTACCGATGTCTAAGATACGCAAACCTGCTCTGCTATTTTCCTGCAAAATCAAATCGACTAATTCTTCCGTTTCAGGTCTTGGAATCAAGACTCGCTCATCTACCGTGAACTCCAAGCCATGAAAATCAGCCTTGCCGATAATGTACTGGGCAGGTCGGTGCTGGGAAAGTTGCTGAAAAATCGCATCAATCTCTTCTTTGTCAGTCGGTGTAACTTCCTGACGGAGCAGGAGGAGAAATTCCGCAAAGTTCAGTCCCTTTAAGCCACGAAAGGTGAAGGACAGGGATTCTGCCTCTTCACCGATTGCGACTAATTGTTCTTCGTATGCTGCAAATAATTGAGCGTAATTCATTATTTGTTAAGCTCTTCTAGTTTTTGCGTTTGATCGTAGAGAACAAGGGCATCAACGACTTCGTCCATCTTACCTGACAAGATGGTATCGAGCTTTTGCAAGGTCAAGCCGATACGGTGGTCTGTCACACGGTTTTGTGGGAAGTTGTAAGTACGGATACGCTCTGAACGGTCACCAGTACCGATGGTAGATTTACGCTCTGCATCCTGCTCATCTTGGGCAATCTGGGCAAAGTGGTCAGCTACACGGGCACGGATAATCTTCATGGCCTTTTCACGGTTTTTCTGCTGGGTCCGTTCTTCCTGCATTTCTACCTTGATATTGGTTGGTAAGTGAACGATACGCACGGCAGTCGCAACCTTGTTGACGTTCTGACCACCGGCACCAGATGCGTGGTAAATATCGACACGAAGATCTTTTGGATCGATGTCATATTCCACTTCTTCAACTTCTGGCATGATAAGAACGGTTGCTGTTGAGGTGTGGACACGTCCCTGGCTTTCTGTCACAGGGACACGTTGGACACGGTGAGCTCCTGATTCATACTTGAGTTTTGAATAAACGGATTGACCAGAGACCATGGCAACCACTTCCTTGATACCGCCGACACCATTATAAGAAGCCTCCATGACTTCAAAACGCCAGCCTTGACCTTCTGCATATTTTTGATACATGGTCAAGAGGTCACCAGCGAAGAGGGCAGCTTCATCACCACCTGCGGCGCCACGGATTTCCAAGATGATGTTTTTGTCATCGTTAGGATCTTTTGGCAAGAGAAGGATTTTCAGCTTTTCTTCGTAAGCTTCTTTATCAGCCTTAGCTTGTTTGAGTTCTTCCTTAGCCATTTCCTCCAAGTCAGCATCACCAGAAGATTCTTTAATCATCTCTTCTGCATCGATAATGTTTTGAAGTACAGTCTTATATTCGCGGTAGGCTGTTACTGTGTCACGAGTTGCCGCTTCTTCCTTAGACAACTCCATAAAACGCTTGGTATCGCTGACTACATCAGGGTCAGACAACAATTCACCAAGTTCCTCGTAGCGATCTTCCACCGCCTGTAATTGATCGTAGATGTTCATAATTTTAAGATATTAAGGGCGTTAAACGAACAAAGCAAAAATAGGAGTTTTGACGAAGGACGAAAGCATCCTAGGAAAAACTATCTTTTTTGCACAGTTCGTAGCCCGAATTCAGTTCCTTTCTAAAAATTTGGAAAGAACACACTTCTAGTTAGCTTGTAGGGCGTGTTCAGTTCTATTAAGATACAAAGCCCGTTAAGCAAGCACAGTCAAAATAGGAATTTTGACCAAGTGTTACAAACACTTGGAGAGATTATCTTTTTGACACAGCTTGTAGGGCGTGTTCAGTTCCTTTCTGTAATATGTAGGTCATGAAACAGGCACAGTTCGTAGCCTATTTTCGTTTTTTTTCAAAAATCATACCTTCAGCCATCGATCTAGAACCTTGGGTTACAATTCAATCTCCGGTGAAAAATAATGTTTGCGACAGACAGGAATATAGGTTTCATTGCCACCAATTTGGATTTGTTCTCCTTCATAGGTAGGTTTACCGTCTTGTGTTCGCAAAACCATGGTGGCTTTTTTAGAACAATATTGGCAGATTGTTTTGATTTCATCTAATTTATCAGCCAATAAGAGCAAATGTTGGGAACCTTCAAATAGTTCATTTCGGAAATCATTTTTAAGACCGAAAGCCATAACGGGTACATCTAATTCATCGACTACGCGAGCAAGTGCGTAGACATGATGACGTCGAAGAAATTGTGCTTCATCAATGAGAACACAGTAAGGACGCGGTTCCATTTTTTCGATAAAACCAAAGATATCCATATCATCGTCAATCGCTACCGCTTCACGTCGCATACCAATACGGCTTGAAACAACGCCAAAGGCATCACGAGTATCCAAGGCAGAGGTCATGATGACAACGGGCTTGCCTTGCTCTTCATAGTTATGGGCTACTTTAAGAATTTCAATGGTTTTGCCAGAATTCATCGTCCCATATTTATAATATAATTGAGCCACTTTTCTCTTTCCAATCTTAAAATTTCACTCTTTCCATTTTATCATAATTTGACCATTTAGGAAATAGAAAAACAAGCCGAATCATTCCCGTAGTTCGTATTTTATCCAATTTGTTACCGTCCAAAAGAGGATAGTGACGACTTTCCTTATCTCA
>NZ_JARQOZ010000056.1:0-8794 GCF_046032115.1 Streptococcus suis
AACGCGTTTTCTAAAATCAATTCCGTAAGTCATAAGTCTATTTTATCATACATCAAATAAAAACTAAACAACTATACAAGATTCTAAAATTGTTTGAATAGACTGGACCTTGGGAAAACTCCTTTTTGACTTTAGCCTATCACTTTATTGAAAAAAGACCCTATCCAATAAATATTGGAGTAGGGTCCTTAACTTAATGGTATTGAGGCTCAGCCTCTTTTTAATCACGATTTCCTTCAATATCCACTACGACATAGCGGTTTGGTTCGCTACCTTCTGAATAGCTTGTCAAACCATCCATTTTAGAGATAATGCGGTGGATAATTTTACGTTCGCTACTTGACATCGGATCTGTATGGTAGGCTTCCTGCTCTGCCAAAACACGTTCTGCCAATTTTTGTGCGTAGCCTTGAAGAACCTCTGCGCGGTGTTCTACATAATCATTCACATTGATTGTAATATAGAAGTTACGCTCATAACGGTTGTATAAGAAGTTCTGAGCCAAAAGTTGCAAGGCTTTCAAGACTTTTCCGTGATAACCGATAACACGACCTGGTTCATTGGTATCCACTTGAATATTGATTGTACGGCGATTATGACTTGTATCAATACGCGCCTCAACATCCATATCATCCAGAATTTCTTGTACATAAGCTGTCACTTCTGAAACAACTTGTTCAATATCATACTGAGGCTCAATCTTAATATCTAAATCAGCAAAATTATCTGCTTGATTTTCTGAGACGACTTCTTGATTTACGTCTTCCTTAGCAGATGTTGTTGCATCTGTAGTAGTTAGTAAATCCTCTGAAAGAATTTCAATCCGACCTGTTTCTTCCAAAATCGTTGTCGCTTCTTTTTCATTTTTCAAGATCTGGGCTTTAATTTCATCATCAAGCGTTTGACCAGACTTTTCAAATTCTTTCACCGCTGCAACAACTTTTCCTAGGTCAATCGTAGCCTCTGAAACGCTTTTTACTGGTTCATTGAGGTCATTAATTTCACTTGGAACGCCACGAACTGCTTTCTGATTAGCCTTAACAACCGTTGTTTCATTGATGACATCAATATCCACAATCGCTGGCTTTCTACCGAAACCAAGGAAACCTTTTTTCTCACGCGCAACCACAGTAATATGTGCTTTTTTTCGAGGAATATTTAGCTCTACCAAGCCATTCTGGATGGCCTCTTCAACACTTGCTCCTGTAAATTTCATCTTCTCTCTCCTAGTTTTCCTATTTCTTTTTCTGTGCTTTTTTCTGTGCCCGTCGGATTTTTGCCTGACGCTCTTTTTCCGCATCAATTTTCGCTTGACGCTCTGCTATTATTTTAAACGGATTATTGAACACCAAGGTTTGAGCAACCTGATAGGCATTTGACACTGTCCAATACAAAGCCACCCCACTAGCAGCTGCCACAGCAAAGAAAAAAATCACCACGGGCATGGCATAGGTCATAATTGTCATAGCCATATTCTTCTCAATTGCTGATTTATTGGTCAACCATGAGCTGAGGAATGTAAACACTGCAGCCATAATCGGCAAAATAAAGAGCGGATCCGGCTCCCCAAGATTTAACCAAAGGAAGTGACCTACTTTCAAGGCTTCAACACGTGTCAGAGCTTGAAAGAGGGCCAAAAGGATTGGCATTTGAATAAAGAGCGGAATCATGGACGCTCTCATGCTGACGCCATTCTCTTTGTAGAGAGCTTGCGTTGCTTCATAGAGCTGCTGGCGACTTTCCATATCCGTTCCTGGATACTCCGCTTGCAACTTTTTCAGCTGAGGTTGAAGCTCCTGCATCTTCCGTGAGGAATTCATCTGTATTTGGAACAACGGCAACAGAAGGGTTCGAATTAAAATCGTAAAGAGAATAATTCCGATTCCAATCTGACCATTAATTGATAAAAATTGAATAACGCTGGCAAACCAATAAATCAATCTGTCCCAAGCATCTGTAGACTGGCTAGTCACTGGTCCTGTACCGCATGCGGTTAGTACAAGTAAAGCTGCAGTACTGAGACCAGCCCACTTAACTTTCTTTTTCAATCTCAACACCTTCCTGGTATAGTTTAGCTAGTTTCAAAACATGGATGAGGTTTTGTTTGATTTCTTGGTAGTTCAACTCTTCCACACCTTTACGAGCAATAATAACGAAGTCTGCACTAACCAAATGTTGTTGACACTCTATTAAAACATGTCGAAGTCTGCGCTTAATACGTGTCCTCGTGACAGCGTTTCCCAATTTTTTGCTGACAGATAGCCCTACTCGAAAATGCTTCTGTTCCCCAGCTAAATGATAGACAACAAACTTTCGGTTAGCTACATTGTTTCCTTTTGTAAAAATGTCATTAAAATCTCGTTCACGCTTGACACGATAGCTTTTTTTCAAACTGCCACTCCATCTTTCAAAATTACTTCTATTATACCATAAAATTCAAAAAAACCAATAAACATACCGTTTAGAGGCCTTTCGAAGCGATTATTTGTGCTTTTGCTTGCTGAATTTGCTGACGAATGGATTCAAATCCAGTTCCACCTAGCGAATTTCTGCGTGAAACGGCTGTTTCCGATTCTAGAGCTGTATAAATATCCGGTCCAATGACAGGCGACAACTCTTGATAACGTTCCAAAGGAACATCTTGTAAATAATAGCCTGCCTTGCTGCATTCTAATACCAATTTACCTACAATCTCATGCGCCTGGCGGAAGGGTAAGCCCTTGCTGGCCAGATAATCTGCCAACTCTGTCGCATTTGAAAAGTCCTTCTCTGTCGATTGAGCCATCCTTTCCTTATGGACTGTCATAGATTGCAACATCCCTGCCAAAATATCGATAGATACTAAAATCGTTTCCGCACTATCAAACATGCCTTCCTTGTCCTCTTGCAAGTCCTTGTTATAGGTTAAAGGCAGGGATTTCATGACTGTCAGTAGGCCAACTAAGTTCCCATAAACTCTACCAGTTTTCCCCCGAATCAGCTCAGCCATATCTGGATTTTTCTTCTGAGGCATGATGGAAGAACCTGTTGAAAAGGTATCGGATAGGGTGACAAATTGGTATTCATGTGAACACCAGTTAATGATTTCTTCACACAAACGCGACATGTGCATCATGAGAATGCTGGCATTGGAGAGGAATTCCAGTATAAAATCACGGTCAGAAACGGCATCAAGAGAATTACTATAGGGCTTAGCAAATCCCATCAAATCAGACGTCATCTGACGGTCAATCGGAAAGGTTGTCCCTGCCAAGGCCGCCGCACCAAGTGGGGATACATCTGTATGCTGCATGTTGAATGCAAAGCGCTCACTGTCTCGGCTGAACATGTTGTAATAGGCTAACAAGTGCTGAGCAAAACTAATAGGCTGGGCATGTTGCAAGTGGGTATAGCCGGGCATGATGGTTTCCACATGCTCCTGTGCAAGGTCTACTAAAATCTGACGTAGGTTGGCTAATTTGTCTACAACTTGAAAGAGTGTATCCTTCAGATAAAGGTGCATATCCGTTGCTACTTGATCGTTACGAGAACGAGCTGTGTGGAGTTTACCTGCAACTGAGCCTATTTTATCCGTCAATAGACTTTCGATATTCATGTGAATGTCTTCGTTACGAACATCAAACACTAACTTGCCAGCCTCATAGCCTGCTAACAATTCTTCCAGACCAGTTTGAATAGCCTGAGCTTCTTCTTGATTGATAATCCCTGTGGCTCCGAGCATCTTGACATGGGCTAAAGAACCCTGAATATCATACTTGGCCAGTTTTTGATCAAATCGGATGGAAGCTCCGAATTCTTCTACCCATTCCTCAAGACTGGCTTCAAAGCGACCACCCCATAATTTCTTTGCTTCCATACATTCCTACTTTCTAGTCTTTTTTATGAATTTCCGCATTGACCTTGGTTGGCAAGCCCCAAAGCTTGATGAAACCAACTGCTGCATCTTGATCAAAGGTATCTGCACTGGTATAGGTTGCTAAGTCTTCATCATAAAGGGAATTTGGCGATTTCCGAGCGACAACTTTAGCTGTTCCCTTATACAATTTCACTTTTGCTGTACCATTCACGACTGATTGAGTTGCTTGCAAATAAGCTTTCAAGGCCTGGGTTGCTGGATTGAACCACAAGCCATTGTAAATCAAGTTAGAGAGTTCATTTGAAACAATCGGTTTGAAATGCGATACTTCGCGCACCAAGGTCAAATCTTCAATTTCCTTGTGAGCTGTCAAGAGGGTAATAGCTCCTGGACACTCGTAAATTTCCCGTGACTTGATCCCAACTAGACGATTTTCCACATGGTCAATCCGGCCTACACCATGCTTACCAGCAATGACATTGAGTTTTTGGATGAGATTAGCAAGACTTAACTCTTCACCATTTACAGCAACGGGTACGCCCGCCTGAAACTCAATATCGACATACTCAGGAGTATCTGGTGCATTTTCTGGTGCAGTTGTAATACCAAAAGCATCTTCTGGCGCTTCATTCCATGGATTTTCTAAAACTCCGCACTCATTGGCACGGCCCCAAAGATTTTGGTCAACGGAATAAGGGCTATCCAAATCTGCTGGGACTGGTACACCATTTTCCTTGGCGAAGATGATTTCTTCTTCACGCGCCCATTTCCATTCCCGAACAGGGGCTACAACTTTCAAAGTTGGGTCCAGGGCTGCAATGGCTACCTCAAACCGCACCTGGTCATTTCCCTTACCAGTACAGCCGTGGGCGATAGTGGTTGCTCCTGTCTTATGAGCCATTTCCACCAACTTTTTGGAAATCAAGGGCCGACTGAGAGCTGATACCAGCGGATATTTTTGCTCATAATAGGCATGAGCTTGCAGGGCTGGTAGGACATATTCTTGGGCGAATTCTTCTTTTACATCCAATACATGGGACTCAATGGCACCAATGGACAGTGCTTTATCATGAATGAAGTCAAGATCTTTCCCCTCACCTACATCCATACAAACCGCAATCACATCATAGTCTTTTTTCAACCAAGCAATCGCAACTGAAGTATCAAGTCCACCAGAATAGGCTAAAATCAATTTTTCTTTTGTCATAAGCAATCTCATTTCTTTTTATTTTTATAAAACTTAGTGACTATTATAGTGTATATTTATACTTTTTGCAACATAAATATACAAAAAATTGAATTTTTTTTGTATATTTTCAATATTGATTTGAAAAGGAATAAAAGAAAAAACTGACCGAGGTCAGCTTTTAGCTCAATAATTCCCCAATCATTCCAATGCGCAAACATCCGCAAGATGCTTGTCTAACACTTCCAGATTTGCTATAATGAATAACCAATCTAAAAAAGGAGTAAAATATGGAAATCTGGAACGCCTACACAGCCGACGGTCACTTGACCGACCATACCCTCACACGCGGAGAAGCCATTCCCGATGGCCTATACCACCTAGTCGTCGAGTGCATCATCCGCCACCGCGACGGCAGCACCCTCTTCATGAAACGCGACAGCGCCAAGCCCTCCTACCCTGACTATTACGAAGCGACAGCAGGAGGCTCGGCTTTATTTGGGGAAATAGCTGAGCAGGCCATTTTACGCGAGGTCCGCGAGGAAACTGGCATTGAGCTGACAGCCCCCCAACTCCGCCACCATACACACTTTGTCGCCCATGATGACCAGTGTATCTTCCACTGCTACTGGGCAGAAACCGACTGGGACAAATCTGCCATCCAACTCCAAGCCAACGAAACCAGCCACTACATCTGGGTCCCACAAGAAAAACTGAAAGATTTCCTAGAA
The DNA here is from genome assembly GCF_046032115.1 of Streptococcus suis. Classification (GTDB taxonomy): domain Bacteria; phylum Bacillota; class Bacilli; order Lactobacillales; family Streptococcaceae; genus Streptococcus; species Streptococcus suis_AJ. Next base: position 5,774 of record NZ_JARQOZ010000056.1, read on the forward strand.
ACAGAACTGGTTATCCCAAGGCAGAAAGACTATGTGGAGAGCTTATTTTTAGAACAAGAACAGGGTAAGAGCGAGAATGAAACTCAGTACAACATGAGATAAAAAGTGACTGAGATGGTTTCTCCCAAAAAGAATGCGACCACCTAAGACACGCACACCGCAAGCCAAAAATAAACCGAAAATAAATCCCCAAACTGTCTGCCAGCCCAACAAACTAAGCAAGACTGGGCAGACATATAAAACCAGTAACCAGCCAGGAAGTTGCTTGCGATATACCCAAGCAGATAGAGGCAACAAGCCCAAATAAAGCACAATCAAGCATTTATCGTCATTTAGTTTATCTTTTATTACGTCGTTAACTCACCTTGCCTAACTCCAGTTATGCCTGCGGCTCGTTGCCTAGTCCTAAAAGTAAACTAACAGACTATAACAATAAGCATATAGAACTCCTTTCCCCATCAATGTATCATGAGGGGGTAAGGCACTGTCAAGAGGAGATTATGAAAACAGGACAAGTTATGCAACAATTTGGTATCAAACGTGATACGCTTCGCTTCTACACCGAACAAGGATTGCTACAGCCTCAACTGATTAACGGCAATTACCACTGGAATGAAAAAGAAATCAACAACCTAGAAAATATACTAGGACTTCGCCAGTTAGGTCTATCTGTGAAAGCTATTATCCGTATCAAAGAACTTCACGACACCAAATGTGGCAGCCGCGAACAACTAGAAGAAAACAAGCAGGTTATACTGGACGAAATTGCCGACCGTGAAAAACAAATCCTCCTGCTCCAAGAACAGAAGGAAAATCTAGAAAACCTACTCCAGCAGATTAATAACAAACTAGAGGAAAGCCAATGATTTTATTGCTAACTGGTGCCAGTCACACTGGTAAAACAACCGCCGCTCAAACCATATTGGAAAAACAACACATCAACTATCTTTCTATTGACCATCTGAAAATGGGCTTAATACGTAGTGGTCAAACCAAACTGACAGTCGAAGATGACAAGGAGTTGACAGACTACTTATGGCCCATTGTTGTCGAAATCATCAAAACAGCTATTGAAAATCAACAAAACCTCGTGGTTGAAGGCTGCTACATTCCATTCGATTGGCAGAAGGATTTAGAAGCTGAATATCTCTCCCACATTCGCTATACTTGTCTGATTTTCTCAGAAAACTATATCAAGGAGCATTTTTCAACCATCAAAGCCTTTGCCAACATCACCGAAAAGAGAATAGATGACTCTTGGGCGACTGAGGAACTGCTCCTGCAAGATAACGCTTATTATTTAGAAAACTGTGAGAAATATAACCTCAACTATATTCTGATTGATCAAGAATACGATATTAATCCACTCATATAACAAAATCCCCGCCGTCACAGGACAGCGGGGTTTATTGTTCTTACAAACTCTTCAACATATTATCAATATGCTGGATAGATTTTTCACGGCCGAGCAGGTAGATGGTATTTGGCAACTCTGGTCCGTGCATTTCGCCTGAAACGGCGATACGGATTGGCATGAAGAGGTTTTTGCCCTTGATGCCTGTTTCTTTTTGAACAGCTTTGATTTGTGGGAAGATGTTATCTGGTTGGAAATCTTCGTCCGTCATAGCTTCCAATTTTTCCTTGAGGGCATTGAGGACAGTCGGTACCGTTTCGCCAGCCATGACTTCTTTTTCTTCATCAGTCAATTCTGGGAAATCAGAGAAGAAAAGGTCTGTCAGCGGAACGATTTCATCCGCAGATGACATTTGTGGCTTGTAAAGTTCCACCAATTTTTCTGCCTTGTCTGTCAAGCGACCTGCCTCTTCCAAGAATGGTTTGGCAAGATTGAAGATAGTTTCTAAATCAGCATTTTTGATGTACTCATTGCTCATCCAGTCCATTTTCTTCTGGTCAAATGCTGCTGGTGACTTGCTGAGACGATTTTCATCGAAGAGTTGGATAAATTGCTCACGGGAGAAGATTTCCTCTTCACCACCAGGGTTCCAACCCAATAGACCGATAAAGTTGAAAACAGCTTCAGGCATGTACCCTTTACGACGGTAATCTTCGATAAACTGAAGGGTGTTTGTATCACGTTTGGATAGTTTTTTACCAGTCTCAGAGTTGATAATCAAAGTCATGTGACCAAATTCTGGCGCTTCCCAACCAAGTGCTTCATAGACCATGAGCTGCTTTGGTGTATTGGCAATGTGGTCGTCCCCACGGATAACGTGCGAGATTTCCATGAGATGATCGTCCACCACCACGGCAAAGTTGTAGGTTGGATAGCCGTCACGTTTCTGGATAACCCAGTCACCACCGATGTTGCCACCTTCGAACTCGATTTCGCCCTTAACCATGTCATTCCACTTGTAAATACCAGCTTCGTTGACAGCCAAGCGAACCGTTGGGACAATGCCAGCCGCCTCACGTTCTGCAATGTAGGCTGCTTTTTCATCTTCAGACATACCAAGGTATTCGTTGATATAGCGAGGTGTTTCGCCCGCAGCTTCCTGACGCTCACGCTCCGCCGCCAACTCTTCTTCTGTCACGTAAGACTTGTAGGCCTTACCTTCTGCCATAAGTTGGTCAACGTACTTTTGATAAATATCCAAACGCTCTGATTGACGGTATTGCTCATGAGTTTCTGGACTCTCATCCCAGTCAATACCCAACCAACGCAGGTTTTCAAGCTGAGAACGCTCGCCATCTTCCACATGGCGTTTGCGGTCTGTGTCTTCGATACGAATAAGGAAAGTACCGCCGTGATGACGGGCAAAAAGATAGTTGAACAATGCTGTACGAGCATTTCCGATATGCAAAAGTCCCGTTGGACTTGGTGCGTAACGCACACGAATTGGTTTAGTCATGTTTCTCTCCTGTAAAATTTCAATCAAGAACATTATAGCACAGAACGTAATAAGAAGACAGAAAAATCAGCCTAGAATCATTCCCGTAGTTGGTTATGCCCTACCCATCATAGCTTTTCAAACTCACAAAAAGAAAAATCGCCACGGTAAG
>NZ_JARQOZ010000057.1:0-7977 GCF_046032115.1 Streptococcus suis
CTTCGTCGCGCACCCGCATAGCGGGTGGTTTATTTGTCACGCACCTTACGGAGCGTGACGGACTAAAAGTCACATAATAAAAAAACTGACCTTCTTTTGAAGATCAGTTCTGACTATTGGGGCATTTTACAAGAGAGCTAAAATGATGAAATTCAGAATAAATAGTGCTGTAGCACCCCAAAGGATTGGGTGAATTTCTTTAGCCTTACCTGTTGAAACTTTTACCAAGCAATAGAAGATAAATGCTGCTGCAATACCGTATGAGATTGAGAAGCAAAGTGCCATGAAGAAGGCTGCAAAGAAGGCTGGCAGAGCATCTTCAAACTGGCTCCAATCAACGTCAAGGAAGGACGAAACCATCATGACACCGACGATAATCAAGGCTGGTGCAGTCGCCGCTGCTGGAACAATGCCTACGAAAGGCAAAATCAGAATAGATAAGAGGAAGAGGACCGCAGTTGTCACAGCTGTCAAACCTGTGCGACCACCTGCTGAGATACCCGCTGCTGACTCCACATAGGTTGTCGTGTTAGAAGTACCGAAGAGAGCACCGATTGAAGTACCAATCGCATCTGCAAAGAGAGCCTTGTCCATTTTAGAGTTGAAACCAGTTCCATTTTCAAGAGCCAACTCGTCTTCTGCTGAGAAGATGCCTGTCTTACGACCTGTACCGATAAAGGTACCAAGCGTATCAAAAGTATCTGACAAACTGAATGCAAAGATAGTCATTAAAACAAGTGGAAGACGGCTTGAATCCGCAAAGAGAGATGACAAACCACCAAAAGCAGCCAAGAAAGTTGTACCCAACTCTGAAAAGGCAGATCCGATATTGTTATTTGCAAAATCAATGGTAGAAAGGTCTACAACACCCGCTGGAATTCCGGCCAAAGTCGTTGCAATGATTCCAATCAAAATTGCACCACGAACATTTTTAATCACCAAGACAGCTGTCAAAAGAAGACCGAACACTGTCAAGAGAACACTTGGATCTGTAAAGGTTGAAATACCTGGTACGACACCACCACCTGCAAAGACAGAGTAAACACCATTTGAGAAGGTCTCAGCTGTCGCATCTGCAGGAGCAACTCCGTTGATCGTAATAATATCAGAACCAGATGTCAAGAAGGTAATCAAGTTAGAATTTTTGAAACCAAGGTAGGCAACAAATACACCGATACCACCACCGATAGCGTGTTGCAAGCTAAGCGGAATCGCCTTAATAATGCTCTTACGAACCTTTGTAACGGTAATAAAAACGTTAAACAGACCGCATAGGAAAACCATTGCCAAAGCTTCTTGCCAAGTAAAACCAAGACCAATAACCACTGTATAAGTAAAGAAGGCGTTTAGCCCCATCCCTGGTGCCAATGCATACGGAACATTAGCAAAGAGACCCATAACTAGCGTAGAAACCGCACTGGCAATAATTGTCGCCAAGAAAACAGCCTGTGTTGGCATACCTGCCACACTCAATACGCTCGGGTTAACGAACAAAATATAGGACATGGCAAAGAAAGTCGTAAGACCTGCCATAATTTCTGTTGAAACCGTCGTTCCGTGTTCTTTCAATTCAAAAAATTGATCCATTTTTCATTTCTCCTTTAATTTACGAACGATAAAAACATTATAATCAAAAAACATTATAATTTCAAGTTTTTTAATCTTGAAAACGTCATTTTGTTGATTTTCAGTCTTTAATATTCGTAAATAACGAACATTAAAAAGTTGCGGACGATCTATAAAAAATTTATTGCTTCTTTGCTTTTATTATCTCCTTTTGTTATACTGGAAATTATTAGTTCAAGATATGGTTACCTACTAGTACTATTCTTTGACGCATAAAACAATTTCTCAGCAGTCTAGCTACTACCTAAACACTATTCACTATTAAAAACTAGTATAACGAATCTAGAAAGGAATGCCATTAAATATGAAGAAAAAAATCATTGCTATCGATTTGGACGGCACATTGCTCAATAATGATAGCCAATTATCTGATTATACCATCTCAACTATAAAGAAGGTCCGCCAAGCAGGACACACCGTTCTTATCGCCACAGGCCGCCCCTATCGAATGGCTGAAAAATATTACCACCAACTAGAACTGGATACTCCCATGATTAATTTCAACGGTTCTTTAGTTCACATCCCTGGAAAGAAATGGCAATGGGAACAAAATATTTTAATCGACAAAAAATACCTACTCGAATTTCTAAAAGAAGAAGAAACATTCGAGGCAGATTTTATTGCCGGTGAATACAAGAATAAATTCTACATCACTCAAAAGAACTTAGACAAGATTGATCCAGCTCTGATGGGGGTTGAACAGATTACTCCAGATACACTCATCAGACCTGAGTTAATCACTAGCGATCCTCATTCCATCCTTATGCAAACTCGTGCAACTGATAAGTATGAACTTGCAAAAGAAATGAATGCCTATTTCAAAGATGAATTAGAAATCAATACGTGGGGTGGACCATTAAATATCCTCGAAACTTGTGCAAAAGGTGTCAATAAGGCAACCGCTCTGAGCTATGTTCTTAACCTCTACCAAGCCACTCCTAGCGACTTAATTGCCTTCGGCGATGAACACAACGATGTTGAGATGCTAGACCTAGCAGGAACAGCCTATGCCATGAAAAATTGTAGCGATACACTTCGTCCACATGCCGACAGATTGACAGCATTTGCTAATTTTGAAGATGGTGTCGCGCGTGAACTAGAAAACCTATTTTTATAGACATCAAAAAACCTGATAAACTGTCAGGTTTTTGTCATATTCGTTGCATATTTTTATCACTTTTCTGAAACCAACTTATGAAAAATTTCGGAAATATTTTGCACTTTTAACATAATTCCTCTTGACAAATGCACTGAAAACGTTTTATAATGTTACAGTTCGAACATGAAAGCCCATTCAATGGTTTTTACATGAACAAGAAAAATTTAGGAGGATCAATAATGAGTATTGGAATCATTATTGCAAGTCATGGTGAATTTGCTGCTGGTATCCATCAGTCAGGTTCAATGATCTTTGGCGAACAGGATAAAGTACAGGTTGTTACTTTCATGCCAAGTGAAGGACCAGATGATTTATACGCTAAGCTCAATGCTGCTGTTGACGCATTCGATGCCGATGATGAAGTTTTGGTGTTAGCTGACCTTTGGAGTGGGTCACCATTTAACCAAGCAAGCCGCGTAGCTGGTGAAAACCCAGATCGTAAGTTTGCCATCATCACAGGCCTCAACTTGCCAATGTTGATCCAAGCCTATACAGAGCGTATGATTAACGCTGAAGCAGGCGTGGAAGAAGTTGCGGCAAACATTATCAAAGAAGCCAAGGATGGTGTGAAGGTTCTTCCAGAAGAACTTCAACCCGCAGAAGCTGCTCCAGTAGCTGAGGCAGCACCAACTGCTCCACAAGGTGCAATCCCTCCAGGGACTGTCATCGGAGATGGCAAGTTGAAAATCAACTTGGCGCGTATCGACACTCGTCTCTTGCATGGTCAAGTTGCGACTGGTTGGACTCCTGCTTCTAAGGCAGATCGTATCATCGTTGCTTCAGATACAGTTGCTAAAGATGAATTGCGCAAACAACTCATCAAACAAGCTGCTCCTGGTAACGTGAAAGCGAACGTTGTCCCAATCAAGAAATTGATTGAGGTTTCTAAAGACCCTCGCTTTGGTAACACACATGCCTTGATTCTCTTCGAAACACCACAGGAAGCTCTTGAAGCAATCGAAGGTGGCGTAGAAATCAAAGAATTGAACGTCGGTTCTATGGCTCACTCAACTGGTAAAACAATGGTGAACAACGTATTGTCAATGGACAAGGATGACGTTGCAACCTTTGAAAAATTGCGTGACTTGGGCGTTGAATTTGATGTGCGTAAAGTACCAAACGATACGAAGAAAGACTTGTTTGAGTTGATCAACAAGGCAAACGTTCAATAATACAATCTGATTTAAGAAAGGATTTCAACATGGATATTACACTTATTTCCGCAATTCTTGTTGTCATCGTTGCCTTCTTCGCAGGTCTTGAAGGTATCCTTGACGAATTTCAATTCCATCAACCATTGGTAGCTTGTACCCTTATTGGTCTTGTAACTGGTAACTTGGCTGCAGGCGTTATGCTCGGTGGTTCCCTACAAATGATCGCTCTTGGTTGGGCGAACATCGGTGCAGCCGTTGCACCAGACGCAGCACTTGCATCTGTTGCTGCTGCTATCATCATGATCAAAGGTGGCGACTTCTCAGCAGAAGGTATTGCCGTTGCAACAACAACTGCTATTCCTCTTGCCGTAGCTGGTCTTTTCCTTACAATGATCGTTCGTACTATCTCAGTTGGTTTGGTCCACGGTGCAGACAAAGCTGCTAAAGATGCAAACTTCGCTGCTGTAGAACGTTACCACTTGTTCGCTCTTCTGCTCCAAGGTTTGCGTATTGCCATTCCTGCAGCTCTTCTACTTGCAATGCCAGCTGAAGCTGTTCAAGCTGTTCTTGAAGCAATGCCAGAATGGCTCAAAGGCGGTATGGCTGTCGGCGGTGGTATGGTTGTTGCCGTAGGTTATGCTATGGTTATCAACATGATGGCAACTCGTGAAGTATGGCCATTCTTTGCAATCGGTTTTGCCCTTGCAGCTATCAGCCAATTGACACTGATTGCACTTGGAACCATCGGTGTTGCTATTGCTTTCATTTACCTCAACCTCTCTAAACAAGGCGGATCAGGTAACGGTGGTAACGCTGGTTCAAATGACCCAATCGGCGATATCCTTGAAGACTACTAAGAGAAGGGAGATTCATCATGTCAGAAAAAATTCAACTTTCCGTAAGCGATCGTAAAAAAGTTTGGTGGCGTTCAACCTTCCTTCAAGGTTCATGGAACTATGAGCGTATGCAAAACTTAGGTTGGGCTTATGCAATGATCCCAGCTATCAAAAAACTTTACACTAAAAAAGAAGATCAAGCTGCTGCTCTTGAGCGCCACTTGGAATTCTTCAACACACACCCATACGTTGCTTCACCAATCCTTGGTGTAACTCTTGCCCTTGAAGAAGAGCGTGCAAACGGTGCTGCTATCGATGACACAGCTATCCAAGGTGTGAAAATCGGTATGATGGGACCTCTTGCTGGTATCGGTGACCCAGTCTTCTGGTTTACTGTTCGCCCAATCCTCGGTGCCCTCGGTGCATCACTTGCACTTACTGGTAACATCATGGGTCCAATTATCTTCTTCTTTGGTTGGAATGCAATCCGTATGGCCTTTCTATGGTACACACAAGAATTTGGTTACAAAGCTGGTAGCGAAATTACCAAAGACATGTCAGGTGGTATCCTTCAAGACATTACTAAAGGTGCATCCATCCTCGGTATGTTCATTCTTGCTGTCCTTGTTCAACGTTGGGTATCGATCAACTTTACCGTTGACCTTCCTGCAAAACAATTGTCAGAAGGTGCTTACATCGTCTTCCCAGAAGGCACTGTAACAGGTACTGAACTTCAAGGCATCTTGGGTGATGCTCTCAGCGGACTTAGCCTTTACCCAACTCAAGCACAAAGCTTGCAAGGCCAGTTGAACAGCTTGATTCCTGGTTTGATGGGACTCCTCCTTACTTTCCTCTGCATGCACTTACTTAAGAAGAAAGTAACACCAATCACAATGATTATCGGTCTCTTCATCGTAGGTATCATCGCTCGTTTCTTCGGAATTATGTAATCAATAACCCCGCTCTTGCGGGGTTTTATGGTATAATGAATATCTAGGAAGGGAGCACTATGGCACAATCACAAAATACAAGCGTTGAACTACAAACCACAGGGGTTTCCTACATGGGCTTTGGTGGCAAGGTTGGTAAATTTCTAATTGGTGACAAGGCACTTGAGTTCTACCCAGATAGCAACGTTGAACGCTATATCCAGATTCCTTGGTCAGAAATGACTAGCATTGGCGCAAACGTTTCTGGAAAAACAATCAGCCGTCATTTTGAAATTTATACAGAAAAAAGTCGATTCTTGTTTGCTTCTAAAGACTCTGGTAAGATTCTTAAAATTGCCCGTGAGCATATCGGCAATGAAAAAGTTGTGAAATTACCGACTCTTCTGCAAACAATCGGCAGAAAAATTTCGAATCTATTTGCCAAAAAATAAAAAATCAAGTATAATGGTAGAAACGGATAAGTAATATCAGGCGTTTTTCAGAAAGTCTGCGGTCGCTGTGAGCAGATAAACAAGGGATATGAAATTCTACCGTTGGCTAAAAATGACATACTTAAAGTGCACAGAATGTGAAGCTGGATGGAACCGCGGTAAATATCGCTCCAGCATCTCTCATTCTGTGTTTTTTTATTCTAAAGGAGACATCTATGCTAGATATCAAACGTATTCGTACAGATTTTGACGGAGTGGCTGCCAAATTAGCTACTCGTGGTGTGGCTGCCGCAACCTTGGCAGACATCAAGGACTTGGATGCAAAGCGCCGTGAAATCTTGGTTACTGTAGAAGAATTAAAAGCAGAGCGCAACACCGTTTCTGCAGAGATTGCCCAAGCAAAACGCAACAAGGAAAATGCGGATGACAAAATTGCTGCCATGCAAAAATTATCTGCCGATGTGAAAAACTTGGATGCTGAACTCTTGGAAATCGATGAAAAACTAAATGCCATCCTTGCAGTTCTTCCAAATACACCACACGATTCTGTCCCTGTCGGTGCAGATGAAGAAGAAAACGTGGAAGTTCGTCGTTGGGGAACACCTCGTGAATTCACTTTCGAGCCAAAAGCTCACTGGGATTTGGGCGAAGACCTCGATATTCTGGACTGGGAACGTGGGGCAAAAGTAACTGGTGCTCGCTTCCTCTTCTACAAGAACTTGGGTGCCCGCTTAGAACGCGCCCTCTACAACTTCATGTTGGACGAGCATATCGCAGAAGGCTATCAGGAAATCATCACACCTTACATGGTCAACCATGACTCTATGTTTGGTACTGGTCAATATCCTAAGTTCAAGGAAGATACCTTTGAGTTGGCAGACACTAACTTCGTCCTCATCCCAACTGCGGAAGTCCCATTGACCAACTACTACCGCAACGAGATTTTGGAAGAAAAAGACCTGCCAATCTACTTCACAGCCATAAGCCCATCTTTCCGTTCTGAAGCCGGTTCTGCTGGTCGTGATACCCGTGGTCTGATCCGCCTTCACCAATTCCACAAGGTTGAAATGGTCAAATTTGCCACACCAGAACAGTCCTATGATGAATTGGAAAAAATGACGGCAAACGCAGAGAATATTCTCCAAAAACTAGGCTTGCCTTACCGCGTTTTGGCCCTCTGTACAGGTGATATGGGCTTCTCAGCTGCTAAGACCTATGACTTGGAAGTCTGGATTCCTGCCCAAAATACCTACCGTGAAATCTCAAGCTGTTCAAATACTGAGGATTTCCAAGCCCGTCGTGCCCAAATCCGCTACCGCGATGCTGCTGACGGCAAGGTTAAATTGCTCCACACCCTTAACGGTTCTGGTTTAGCAGTTGGTCGTACCGTGGCAGCCATCCTTGAAAACTACCAAAACGAAGATGGATCTGTTACTATTCCAGAAGTACTCCGTCCATACATGGGTGGGGTAGATGTGATTAAGCCTTAGAGGTAAGGAATATGAAAAAGAAATGGTATAAGGACAAAAGTCGTGGTGAACTTGCTGGCGTTATCGCAGGTCTTTATGACTACTTTGACCTATATGAAAACTACGGTTGGAAATTAGAAAATGTTCGTTTAGTGGTCATTATATTAGCTATTGTGACCAACCTACCCTTTCTAACAGCCTATATCATTCTAGCCATACTTTTACCAGACAAGTCTGAACTCAACTAAAGTATAGCAAAAGACGACTCCTTCTAGGGAACCCACTGAAAAAGTCATCAACTTGATGGCTTTTTTTGCTATACTAGAGTCGAGGTGATTCCTATGCTTGATAA
>NZ_JARQOZ010000058.1:0-7947 GCF_046032115.1 Streptococcus suis
TACCGTGGCGATTTTTCTTTTTGAAAGTTTGAAAAGCTATGATGGGTAGGGCATAACCAACTACGGGAATGATTCTATAAATAGTCCCTCATGTCTGTTTATGTTACAATAATCAAAAGGAATAGGAGAACAACTATGATTATTTCAATGAAAAATGTCCATTACAAACGACAGGGAAAGTACATTTTAAACGACATCAACTGGGAATTTAAAAAAGGCGAGCGTTGGGCTATTTTAGGGCTAAATGGGGCTGGAAAGTCAACCCTCCTTCGTATTCTAATGGCTGAGTTTTGGAAGACCTCTGGTGACTTGACGGTTCTTGGAGTGGAGTTTGGCAAGGGAGATATTCCTAGCCTTCGCACTAAGATTGGGGTCGTTGGTTCTTTCCTTGCAGAACGCTTTCCTATTGATTTGACAGCTGAGCAGATTGTTCTGACTGGAAAGTACAAATCCTCCATCCTCTACCGTGAATACGGTCAAGCTGAATTGGATGAAGCCATAGACATGCTCAAAACCATTAAGGCTGAGCACTTGATTGGTCGGACCTATGCTAGTTTGTCACAAGGTGAACGCCAACTCCTGCTCATTGCCCGCAGTTTGATGGAAGAGCCGGCTATTTTGATTTTGGACGAGGCTACTGTGGGCTTAGACCTTTTGGCTCGCGAACGCCTGCTCCACCACATTGACCATATCTGCCAACTCCCAACGGCTCCTGCCATTATCTACGTCACCCATCACGCCGAAGAGATAACTGATAATTTCACCCATGTCCTCCTGCTCAAAGATGGCATGGTATTGGCACAGGGACCCAAAGAAGACATCCTGACACCTGAACTCCTCAGCGATTTTTATGGCAATCAGGTGGAATTGATTGACTTGGGTGAGGGAAGATTATTCATTAAGCCGATATTATAAAAAACAAATCCAGCCCTAGTTTGAGCTGGATTTTAATCGTTCCACCATCACCAAGAACGGTGGGGTATTGACTTGGTTGAGTGGTTTGTAGAGCATGGCTGTAAAGACAGTCTGGTCTAACTGGCTGATAAAGTCTAAAACTGCATCCTTCTCAAGAGCTCCACCCTCGTGACCATAGTAAACCATGATGGCTAGGCGACCACCCACCACCAGTCGGTCAAGAACTTTTTCTATGGCTTGAAGGGTGGTTGCAGGCAGGGTGATGACTGACTTATCCGCCGAAGGAAGATAGCCCAGATTGAAAATGGCTGCCTTGCATTCATCCACATACTGGTCTAGGTTTTCGTGTCCTGTCAAAACCAATTGGGCATTGGTCAAGCCAGCTTTTTCAAGTTTTTCAGCCGTTGTGGTCAGGGCTTGTTCCTGAATATCAAAGGCCACAACTTTTCCTGCTCGTTGGGCTAAAAATAGCGTGTCATGACCATTTCCCATCGTCGCATCGACCGCTAGGTCCTGGTCTGTTAATATCTCATCTAAAAAGGCATGAGCCATGTGTAAAGGTCTAAGCATTTTCTCTCCTTAAGTTAATAATCTTACATAATAATCGGTCAAGGTGGCTTCGTCCACCTTTTTGCGTTGCTGCAACCACCAGCTGACCGTCTCCACAAAAGTCGTCACAACAAAATGCACCAGCAAATCCTCTGGAAGATTTCTCTTATCTTGCATGTAATCTTCAGCAACTTTTGGAAAAATGTCGTGTTTCAACTCCGCTTCCAGTTCTCTTAGAAAATAGGCATTGCGGGACAACAAAAGGCTGGCAACTCGATCTTGATTGATCCGAAAGTGTTTGAAAATATGAACCAATAAGGTCTTCACATCCGCATCTTCACGACCTGTAAATAAATGGTGAAAGAGGTCATGACAAAGTTCTTCCAAAAGAGCCTCTTTACTTGCATAGTGGGCATAGAAAGTGGAACGCCCCACATCTGCCAGGTCAATGACATCCTGCACGCGCATCTCGTCATAGCCCTTATCATTTAATAAGGTCAAAAAAGCCTGAAAAATAGCCCTTTTTGTTTTTGCAATTCGTCTATCCATTTTTCGTACATTTCAAACAATTTGTTCAGAAAAAGACAAACCGTTTCTCTTATTTCTAGTTTTTCGGCTCATTACAGTGCATAATAAACCTATAAACAGTATAACACAGAAAGGGAATCTCATGTCATCTTCTAAAAATACATTTATCGCTTTTCTTCTCAATCTTAGCTTTTCTATCATCGAGTTTATCTTTGGCTGGCTCTTTGGTTCTAGCGCCATCTTAGCAGATGCTGTTCACGATTTGGGTGACGCCCTCGCCATCGGAAGCTCTGCCATCATGCAAACCTATGCCAACAAGCCTGCTGATAGGGTTTATCCCTTTGGCTACAAGAGATGGAATATTTTGGCCGCTCTCTTGACTTCTAGCATTCTGATTATCGGCTCCAGCTTGATCCTTGTGGAAAACATTCCCAATCTTTTCCATCCCCAGCCTGTCAATCAAGATGGGATGCTGGTACTTGGGATTATCGCTGTCATCATCAATTTCCTTGCTTCCCGTATTGTAAAAAATGGTCATAGCCATAATGAATCCATTCTCAGCTTGCACTTTTTAGAGGATATTTTGGGATGGCTGGCGGTCATCCTTGTTTCCATCATTCTTCAATTTACTGATTGGTACTTTCTAGACCCACTACTCTCACTCTGTATTGCTATCTTCATCCTCTCCAAAGCCCTGCCAAAAGTTTGGAACAATATAAAGATATTGCTTGAAACAAGTCCGCAAGGAGTAAATCTTGAAGAAGTTAAAGGAGTCCTCCTGGCTCTTGAAAATGTTCACGAAATCACTCAGCTAAATGTCTGGACCATGGATGGATATGAACATTGTGCGACTGTGACGGTCAAACTGACAAATCCTGCTGTAGCAGACAAGACCAAAGCAAAAATACGGAATTCTCTCAATTCCTTTGGCATTATCCAGAGTACCATCGAAATTTTGTAAAAAAATTTAAAAAAATATCTCATTTTCCTCCACCCATTTACGAATAAATAGGTATGAAGACAATTATCCTATTTTTCCTTGGAGCTTCAATCGGCTCCTTCTTGGGTCTGGTCATCGACCGTTTCCCTGAACAGTCCATTATCTCCCCCTCTAGTCACTGCAATGCCTGCAAGCGACGGCTCAAGGCCTGGGACCTAATACCCATCCTGTCCCAGCTTTCGACAAAATCTAAATGCCGTTACTGCAAGGCCAAGATACCTTATTGGTATCTTGGATTGGAATTCTTAGCTGGTCTAGTCGTCCTGCTCTGCCATTTTCAAGTCCTAAACCTAACCGAAACCATTCTCAGCTTAGCAGGGCTAGTTTTAACCATTTATGACATCAAGCATCAGGAATATCCCTTTGCTGTCTGGCTCGTTTTTACTTTTATAGCTCTGGTACTCTCCCAGCTCAACTGGCTTTTCTGTGGCTTTTTACTCTTGGCCTATCTGACTGAAAAATGGCAAATCAATATTGGTTCTGGTGACTTTCTCTATCTGGCAAGTTTGGCCTTAATATGTGGATTTACAGAACTCCTCTGGATTATCCAGATTAGTTCCCTCCTAGGGCTTCTTGTCTTCACTATTTTCAAACCCAAGTCTATTCCCTACGTACCACTCCTTTTTCTTTCAAGTATTCCTATCATTCTGTGCATCTAAATCGAGTTTTTCTCGATTTTTTTGTTATAATAGAAGGCATATTAGAGTTCAACTCCATCAAAATAATTGGAGTGCCTTCTTGATCGGAAGGCAAAAGGAGAAACGTTATGACACTATTTAAGGATGATAGTTTAACCCTGCATACCGACCTTTATCAAATCAACATGATGCAGGTCTATTTTGACCAAAACATCCACAATAAACACGCTGTATTCGAAGTCTATTTCCGTTCACAACCTTTTAAAAATGGCTACGCTGTATTTGCTGGTTTGGAACGCGTTGTAAACTACCTCAACAATCTCAGCTTTAGCCAGACAGACATTGACTATCTGACAGAACTGGGTTATCCGCAGACTTTCCTTGATTACTTGTCCCAATTGGAAATGACTCTCACTGTCCGTTCGGCTAAGGAGGGCGACCTGGTCTACGCTAACGAACCCATTCTTCAAATCGAAGGACCATTGGCACAATGCCAACTAATCGAAACTGCCCTCTTAAACATCGTCAACTACCAAACCCTGATTGCTACAAAAGCTCGCCGTATCAAGGCCGTCATTGAAGATGAGCCCTTGATGGAATTTGGTACTCGCCGTGCCCAAGAAATGGATGCTGCTATCTGGGGTACACGGGCAGCCTTTATTGGTGGAGCATCTGTGACTTCCAATGTTCGAGCTGGCAAAATCTTCGGTATCCCTGTCGCTGGTACCCATGCCCACGCCTTGGTTCAAACATACGGAGATGATTACAAGGCTTTCAAAGCCTACGCTGAAACCCATCATGACTGTGTCTTCCTCGTTGATACCTATGATACGCTTCGTATTGGTGTTCCAGCAGCCATCAAGGTTGCCAAAGAAATGGGAGATAAGATTAACTTCAAAGGGGTTCGGATTGATTCAGGCGATATGGCCTATATTTCCAAGAAAGTTCGTCAGCAATTAGATGATGCAGGTTTTACAGATGCGAAGATTTACGCATCTAATGACCTGGATGAAAATACCATCCTCAACCTCAAAATGCAAAAGGCAAAAATTGATGTCTGGGGAGTTGGTACCAAACTCATCACCGCC
Organism: Streptococcus suis; assembly: GCF_046032115.1. Taxonomy (GTDB): domain Bacteria; phylum Bacillota; class Bacilli; order Lactobacillales; family Streptococcaceae; genus Streptococcus; species Streptococcus suis_AJ. Next base: position 4,719 of record NZ_JARQOZ010000058.1, read on the forward strand.
TACGACCAACCTGCCTTGGGCGCTGTCTACAAGATTGTATCCATCGAAGATGAAGATGGAAATATGCGTGACACCATCAAGCTGTCTTCTAATGCGGAAAAAGTCTCCACTCCTGGTAAGAAACAGGTTTGGCGCATCACCTCCAAAGAAAAAGGAAAATCAGAAGGGGACTACATCACCTTTGCGGACACTGACGTCACACAGATGGATAGTATCTATATGTTCCATCCAACTTACACCTACATCAATAAAACCATCGAGAACTTTGATGCACGTCCACTCCTAGTTCCTATTTTCGAAAAAGGAAAACAGGTCTACGAACTTCCAAGCCTAGCGGAAATTCAAACCTATGCCAATCAAGAATTTGATAAGCTCTGGGATGAATACAAACGTGTGCTCAACCCACAGCTCTATCCAGTCGACTTGGCACAAGATGTTTGGGATAATAAGATGAACCTCATCAATCGTATTCGCAAACAAACTCAGACCAAATCCATCTAAGAAAGGTATATTATGACCCTACAGGAAACAATCATCAAAGAATTAGGGGTCAAGCCAAGCATTGACCCCAAAGAAGAAATCCGTCGCTCCATCGACTTTCTCAAAGACTACCTGAAAAAACACCCATTTTTGAAAACCTATGTTTTGGGGATTTCTGGTGGACAAGATTCGACCTTGGCTGGTCGTTTGGCTCAGCTGACTATGGAAGAAATGCGGGCGGAAACAGGTGACGATTCTTATCAATTTATCGCTATCCGCCTCCCTTACGGTGTGCAAGCTGACGAGTCTGACGCCCAAGCAGCCCTAGCCTTTATTCAACCAGATGTCAGCTTAACCATCAACATCAAGGAATCAACAGATGCCATGGTGGCTGCAGTCAATGCAAATGGGCTTACTATGTCTGATTTTAATAAGGGAAATGCTAAAGCCCGCATGCGCATGATTGCCCAATACGCTATCGCTGGAGAACGCAAAGGAGCTGTCATTGGAACCGACCATGCAGCTGAAAATATCACTGGCTTCTTTACCAAGCACGGAGACGGCGGTGCAGACATCCTGCCCCTTTTCCGCCTCAACAAACGCCAAGGAAAGCAGCTTCTAGCTGAACTGGGGGCAGATGAAAAACTCTACCTCAAAGTTCCTACTGCGGACTTGGAAGAAGACAAGCCAGGTCTTGCTGACGAAGTCGCACTCGGTGTTACCTATAACCAAATCGACGACTATCTCGAAGGCAAAACCATCGACCCTCAAGCCCAAACCATTATCGAAGGATGGTGGAACAAAACAGCCCACAAACGCCATCTGCCAATCACGATTTTTGATGACTTTTGGAAATAATACTCTTCGAAAATCAAAATCAGACGTTGTTGACTTGATTTGATGAACTTCAGTTCTATCTGCATCTTCGTCGCCTAGTCTGATTTTGATTTTCATTGAGTATAAATATTATCCCCTGACGATAGGCAACCGTCAGGGGTTTTCTCTTATCTACTCTCCAAATAATCCGCAATCGCTGCGACATCCTTGTCTCCTCGACCGGAAACATTGATAATAATGATTTTATCTTTATCTAGTTGTGGTGCTAATCGAATAGCTTCTGCAATTGCATGAGAACTTTCAATAGCTGGAAGAATTCCTTCTGTACGACTTAAGGTCAGAAGGGCATTAACCGCCTCATCATCTGTTGCTGCGACATAATGAACACGACCAGTTTCCTTATAGTGGGCATGTTCTGGTCCAACGCCTGGATAGTCCAAGCCTGCTGAAATGGAATAAACAGGTGCTACTCCACCATTTTCATCAAAGAGGGAAATAGTCTTCATCCCATCAACCACACCAACTGTTCCCTTAGTCATAGTCGCCGCATGCAGTTCGGTATCAACACCTTTACCAGCTCCTTCTACACCAATCAACTGAACAGATTCATCTGGTAAATATTGAGAAAATGCACCGATGGCATTGGAACCACCACCCACACAGGCAATAACGTAGTCTGGCAAGCGACCTTCTTTTTCCAAAATCTGACGACGAGATTCGACACTGATAATCTTCTGGAATTCATGGACAATGGTTGGATAAGGGTGTGGTCCAACTGCAGAGCCCAATACATAGAAGGCATCTAAATCTGCCATCCAAGCACCGAATGCCGCATCAACTGCCTCTTTCAAGGTTTGCGTTCCATCCGTTACAGCATGAACACGCGCCCCCATCATCTCCATTCGAAAAACATTGAGTCGTTGGCGTTTGACATCTTCAGCCCCCATATAGACATCACATCCCAAACCAAAGCGGGCAGCTACAGCAGCCGTCGCAACCCCATGTTGACCAGCACCAGTTTCTGCAATCACTCGAGTTTTCCCCATTCTTTTTGCCAATAGAATTTGCCCCAGCACATTGTTTAACTTATGAGAACCTAAGTGATTCAAATCTTCCCGTTTGAGATAGATTTTCGCTCCACCAAGCTCCTTGGTCAATGATTCCGCAAAATACAATGGCGTTTCACGACCAGCATAATCTTTCAGATAAGCTTGGTATTCCGCCAAAAATTCTGGATCATTGCGGTACTGTTCAAATGTTTCCTCTAGCTGATCCAACAAAACCTGAATTTGCTCTGGTACAAAACTACCACCAAACTGTCCAAAATAACCTTTTTCTGCCATATTCTTTCCTCTTTCTATTTTTTAATAACTAAAATATTATGATACATTGTTTCGTTCTTGTTTTACCTAATTGCTTCGCCATCGTTTCATCTTGATTACCTCGTTTAGATAGTAGTCTTTCAGTTTGCTTTTAGTACTCGCTCTAACTATCTGGGAGATAGTTGGAGATTGGAAATAAAGCGAACAACGTTCGCGTCAAAAGCTGCAGGCAGCTTGTACAGTCGAGTGACTGTACAAGGTTGGAAATAGCACTTGCGGAGCAAGTCACCCCTGCAGAGTACTGCAAAGCGAATTCAAATAATGATGAAATTATTTGAAGTTGGAAATATGGAAACGAAGTTTCCTCATTCGTCGACGTAATATAGTCATTTAGTTTTAAAATAGTATCACAAAGAATACTCAACCGATTGACATCTCCTCAATAACTCAGCCACTTTTCTTTTCAATCCAGCCCAAAATCGTTCAATTGGGTTGAGTTCAGGAGAGTAAGGGGGAAGCGGAAGAAAATAGTGTCCCTTAGCCACTGCAAGCTCATCTAGTTGTTTCTTGGGATGAAAAGCTGCATTATC
>NZ_JARQOZ010000059.1:0-6875 GCF_046032115.1 Streptococcus suis
ATTATCAAGCATAGGAATCACCTCGACTCTAGTATAGCAAAAAAAGCCATCAAGTTGATGACTTTTTCAGTGGGTTCTGAAATATCTAAGGGCTTTTCTTATGAAGAATATCATTAAAAAGATGAGATAGAAATGTGTCACTGTTTACAAGAAGTATACAAAAATATATGAAAGTGTGACTTATTATATGCTGTTTTAGAAATAGACCCCATCTGCATATAGAATAAGTCAAGTTAGACTATTCTGCAATATAACGCTTACATGTTATATTTGTGACAGAAATGAGATTGCACATCAACCTGTAAGCTGAATTTTGAGTCTTATACGAGACTAAAAAGGTTTACAAACTGCTTTATTTTGGCTATAGGTAGGATAAACTTGCAGACTTTATAGGAGGAAATAATGAAAAAAGAAACAAGTAAGTTTACGAAAAAAGTCATCCTTGGTCAGCTTCTTATCTGTACCAGTTTTTTGGTATGGGCAGGACAGACCGTTGCAGCAGAGGAAGTGTCTTCGGGAGAATCAGTAGCAATCAACAATGATGTTCCCCCTACTATTGAAGCAAAACCACTTGTGGAAGCTACTTCATCAACTGAAATAGAACCTTCAACTCCAGAAGAAAAACAGGAGGAACCAAAGGTAGTTGAGAAAAATGTGATAGAAGGAAAAGAGCCGACTACCAACAGTCAGCACTTGATGGCTTCAGAATTGACGACCATTCCTTCGGTTGCCATAAAAAATCCAGAGAAAGCAACGGATGGTGTGGCTTACGGTAGTTCAGATGATGCCAGCAACAATACAAAAATTATTGCAGGTGAAGAAACGGGAGGTGCTGATAATGGCTATTCTCAGTGGGATCATGTCTATGTTCAGTATGACTTTGAAAAGGAAGTTCCTGTCAATACTGTAAATATTTACCGTAATACCTATGAAAATGCAATCTCTACATTTAAAGATGTTAAGGTCGAGTTGTCCACCAGCGCAGACTTTTCTCCTGAAACTACGAGGGTCATCTTCGAACAGGCAGATGTAGAAGAGACAGTAACAAACAAGTGGAAACCACAAGTTATTCAACTCCTGTCACCGTTTGATGCACGTTATATGCGTATTTGGGGACGGGGGCATTATATCCAAAATACAAACAGTTCCTGGAAGGGATATAGTAATGGCGTTCTCTTCAACGAGATAGAAGTCTTGGCGCAGGTTGAAGCAGACGAAAGTGCAAGCGAAAATCCACAGACCGAGCTGGTCAATCTTGCCGAATTGAAGAAGCCATATTTTTATGGAAAAGCTCCCACCAATCCAAAAGCCATTAATGATGGCAAATTTGATGAGAATTATACTACTCAGGAATCAAAAGGCATGGGAGCCTATCTCCAGTATGAATTTAAAAATGTCTACACTATCGAGGAAATCAAGGTTCAATTAGCTCCAGGGACCTATTCTCATTTTCGTGTAGATTTAGATGATGATTACAATGCAGGGAACACCTATAAAACAGTTTATCAAGCAAGCAATCTTTCTGTGAATGAAGGGGAGATTTTGACGATTGCGGTTCCGAAAGGCTCTAAAGCAAGATACGTTCGATTTACAGGGGAATCTGCTGACGGAGAAGCACTCCGTTATTCAGAAATCCAAATTATGGGACATGGAAAATCATATGATGAAGCCGCACCTGAATACCTTCCGCCAAAATCTGATTACGATACCTTAGTCTGGTCTGATGAATTTGACGGAGATAAGATTGACGAAAGCAAGTGGCAGATTATTGATGGCATGTGGAACCACGCAGCTATCTACAATCGGAAAGCTGTTTCTATTAAAAAAGAAGGAGACAAGAGCTATTTATCTATTCGCACTACCAATCATAATACGACAGATGAGCTGATAAAAGCAGTTGGTTTGGACCGCTATAATGATACGAAATTGCCAGAAAAAGTAACCTGGTCATCTGGTCGTCTAGAATCTAAGGATAAATATTCTTTCCAATTTGGTCGGATGGCTGTTCGCGCCAAGGTAAATGACTCTAAGGGAATCTGGCCGGCTATTTGGATGTTGGCACAGGATGAGACTGGTCACGATGAGATTGATGTTTTGGAATATCTAGGGCAAAATCCATAGGAGGCATGGACAACCAATCATTTTGGCATTCTAGCTAAAAATAAGGAATCTCACGGTGTACCGATTAAGAATTATGAGGCCTGGAGTCAGGAATTCCACGTCTATGAAGTAGAGTGGACTCCAGATGTTATCAAATGGTATATTGATGGAAAATTTGTTTTCCAAACCATGCGTGGTAAGGATAGGGATGGTATGCACACCCGCCCTATGTTCCCAATACTGGAAACCCAAGTTGGTGATGACTGGGCTGGTGACGTTGACTATAGCAAAAATATGACTAAGCAAGATAGTGAATACCTGATTGACTGGGTACGTGTTTACCAAAAAGCAGGACAAGACAAGGTTTACTTTGATAATCTAGACGATGCAACTGCTAGTGACTATACAATTAAACCAAGTGAGAAACGTGGTCAATTAGTATCAGTTTCACACGGTCAGGCTGCGCATGAAAATAAAAATAACTTTTATTATGGAGGGCAACCACGTTACGAAACAAGTCGTCTATATGCAGATGGTCAAGGTGAGAATGCACTCATTTATAAGGTGAATAATCCAAAAGCACTCCATCTTACAACCTATTATAAAACTTTGGAAGATTATGCAGTATACAATGATACGGCATGGGCCAAGGAAGGAAAATCTATTCGTAAACACTTGGTTGGAGCAGCTGAAGGGGCAATTGATTTTACCGTCTATCCATCTGTTGATGGGAAAACTTGGAATAAGGAAACAACAAGCGTAGTTGATAACTTTATAGAGGTGACACCAGCCTATGCACGTACGACATTTGATATTAGAGACATCCGAAGAGGAACCAAGTATATCAAGATTGTCTTTCCAGAATTATCAGGTATATCCTATAAATTGGAAAGCGGAGCTGAAAAAGCAGCGGTTGCTAGTGATGTTCAACTGGCAAAAGTTACCTTTGTAGCTGCAGACCCGAGTGCAGAGCCAGAAAAACCGATTGTTGACGAACGTAAATTAAGTTTATCCAAAGTTTTCTCTCTAGATGCTGGCCGTAAATATTTCTCAGTTGACCAATTAAAAGAGATTGTTGATTTGGCCTCTTATTATGGTTATACAGATTTGCACCTATTGGTGGGTAATGATGGCATGCGATTCCTATTGGATGATATGGAATTGACGGTTGGTGATAAGACCTATACCAGCGATGCGGTGAAGCAGGCCCTTATTAATGGAAATAATCATTATTACAATGATCCAAACGGAAATCATCTTACCCAGGCAGAGATGGACGAACTGATTGCTTATGCTAAGGCAAGTAATGTTCGTTTGATTCCAGCCGTAAATAGCCCGGGACACATGGATGCTATTTTAGAAGCCATGGAAGAGCTTGGTATCCCATCTCCTAAATTTACTTACAACGGTAAAACTTCTGCGCGAACAGTTGACTTAAATAACAAAGAAGCGATTGCTTTTACCAAAGCATTAATTGATAAATATGCTGGATATTTTTCAGATAAGGCCAAAATTTTCAATATCGGTCTGGACGAATATGCAAATGATGCTACAAATGCGTCGGGCTGGCGTATCCTTCAATCTCAGGGAGACTATGGTAAATTTATTCAATATGCCAATGATTTAGCAGCTATCGTCAAGAAGCATGGTTTAGAGCCAATGGCTTTCAATGACGGTATCTATTATAACCACGATACTAGTTCAGGTACTTTTGACAAGGACATTATTGCTTCTTTCTGGACTGGTGGCTGGGGAGGATATGACGTTGCCTCATCTAAGTTTCTTGCTGACAAAGGCCATAAGATTTTAAATACCAATGATGCTTGGTACTATGTTATTGGACGTGAAGCAGAAGGTTGGGGATGGTATAATCTTGATCAGGGTCTGCGTGGAATTGAATCAACACCACTGGAAGTTGTTCACAAAAATGAAAACTCAGAGATACCGGTAATTGGTAGTATGGTTGCTGTTTGGGCAGATGATCCAAGCAAAGAATACAGTTATGATTCTGTTCATCGCCTCATGTACGAGTTTGTAATGGCGAATCCAACTTACTTTTTAGCTGATTATGTTGATTTGCACGAAGAAATTAGTAAGCTTCCTGCTGATTTGAGTGATTATAGTCCAGATAGCGTAGCAAACTTAAAAGAGGTTTTAGACAAGATTGACTGGAAACTCAGTAAAAATAACCAGGCATTTGTAGATGGTTATTTAGCAGAGGTAAAAGCTGCGCGTGAAGCGTTAGTTCCTCTGCCACCACTAGTGACAGCAAAAGGAGACAGCGTCAAAGCGGAGCCCTTACCAGTAGGGCAGCTACCTTTGATTACCGCTAAGGGAAAAAGTGTCCAAGCAGAACCACGTCCCGCCTTTAAGGGATACCTGACACCAAACTATGGTCCCTCTGTCACACCTTTATCCCTTGTATCAAAACCAAGCAGTGAGCAGTCAAATTCCAAGTAAGCAGCTTCTCAGAAGAAAGAATTACCAAATACAGGCGCAGTAGATGGTCTTAGATTCACTCCTCTTGGACTTATCGGCCTAGCAGCTGCTAGGCGTCGGAGGAAAGAGGAGTAATATAGCCATTTGAGCGAATGTTCAGGGCTTTCTAATTGTAATGATATAGTCATTTAGTTTTTCTTTCACTCGCTTTGCCGTACCCAAGTATAGCATGTAGCTCATTGCCTTGTACAAAAAGTAAACTAGAAGGCTATGAATAACAGGATAATTTTTTAGCAACTACTAAAAATCCCCCGTAATAAATCTTATTACGGGAGATTTTCGTTTATGAGTATAAAGGGAAGTTATTGATATTTATTTGAAAAATTATCTTTAAAATAAGTATATTGTTTGTGAACACAAATTTTTATAATTTACTAAAGAAAAATGGTGGAGTAAACTGTTTCAAGTGCTCGAAGCAAGCTTGTGCCCCCTCGACATCTTCACAAATGATGAGACAGACATCGTCACCGCAGACGGTTGCTACAATTTGAGGAATCTCCATGGCATCCAAAATAGAACCGAATGAGTTAGCCAATCCAGGTAGGGTCTTGAGAACCACTTGATGTTGGATAGGTTTTAGCATGACCAAAGCATCTTCCATATAGAGTCGCAGTCGTTTTTCCCAGCGAGTAGGAGCAATGGGGTTGATGACATAGTGAGAACAATCATCTTCGTTGACTTTGACAAGATTGAGCATCTTGATGTCACGGGAGAGGGTAGATTGGGTGACGGAGACTCCGTTGACCTCTAGTAATTCTTGCAATTCCTGCTGGGTATGTATTTTCTTCTCCATGATTAGAGATAGGATCAGCTGATGGCGGCTTTCAATCTTGTTCATAGGGCCCTCCTTGAGATGTAAGGAAAATAAAATCTGAACTCAGAATAAATTGGTGATAACAGCCTATTGAATAAACATTGCATCCCCAAAACTAAAGAAGCGGTAACGTTCTTCAACAGCATGTTTATAGGCATCTAAGGTAAATTCTCTACCTGCAAAGGCAGAAACTAGCATAACCAAAGTAGATTTTGGCAGGTGGAAATTGGTTGAGAAGGCATCAACGATTCGGAAGTTGTAGCCAGGTTTGATGAAGATATTTGTCCAACCAGAGGCAGCTTCCAAACGGCCATCAAATTTATTACCGATGGTTTCGAGAGTGCGGATGGATGTAGTGCCGACTGCGACAATACGACCACCGCTACCTTTGACCTGATTGAGGGTTTGAGCAGCTTCTGCTGATAGGTTATAGAATTCCGAGTGCATTTCATGCTCATCAACGTTATCAACAGAGACTGGTCGGAAGGTCCCAAGCCCAACGTGAAGAGTCAAATAGACTAGCTTCACTCCTTTAGCTTCGATTTTTTCGAGTAACTCTTGGGTGAAATGTAGTCCAGCAGTTGGGGCTGCGGCAGAACCGTTTTCCTTGGCATAAACTGTTTGATAGCGTTCACGGTCTTCTAATTTTTCATGAATGTAAGGTGGAAGTGGCATTTCGCCTAGACTTTCCAAGACTTCAAGGAAGATACCTTCATAGGAGAATTCAACAATTCTTCCACCGTGTTCTAATTCTTCTACGATAGTAGCAGTTAATCGTCCGTCACCAAAAGCGACTGTGGTACCGACCTTCAGACGTTTTGCTGGTTTGGCAAGAACTTCCCACTGATCACCTTGGGTATTTTTCAAAAGCAAAAGCTCAACATGTCCCATAGTTTCAGGCTTGTAGCCATAGAGACGGGCAGGCAGAACACGTGTATTGTTCATGACCAGAGCATCACCGGGATTCAGCTGGTCGATGATATGGTCAAAGTGACTGTCAACCATGCTCCGTTTTTCGCGGTCGAGGATCAATAGTTTAGAGCTGTCGCGCTTTTCAAGGGGAACTTGAGCGATAAGCTCTTCGGGTAAATCAAAATTAAAATCTGCAGTATTCATATTCACTCCTTAGACTAAAATAAAATATAGGTAAAATAAATCAATAGGGCAAATGGCAAAGCCACCAATAGACTACCAATCAGGTAGAAAATAAACTTTAGGACCTTTGACTTAGGAATAAAATAGCCAGTAAGGCAGAACAGAATACCAATAAAAAATAAGTAAAAAAGCACATCTGTCATAAATGTATTATATCATAGTTAGACACTTAAGTCTTGATGGATGGGAAGAGAATTAAAATTATTCGGGTTGATGTAATACTCTATAAGGAATCATTCCCGTAGTTGGTTATGCCCTACCCATCATAGCTTTTCAAACTTTCAAAAAGAAAAATCGCCACGGTAAG
>NZ_JARQOZ010000060.1:0-6184 GCF_046032115.1 Streptococcus suis
AATTCTCCCAATCATTTAGGAGAATTCCTATTTTTTATAAGAGTCGGAGTAACTGGAGACTTTTTCAGTGGGCTCCTTGTCTGCACAGCCCTTTTAGCTTTTGAAGCCACTATCATCTATCTCAATCAGGGCTACGACAAGAACTTTCTGTTTAGCCTGATTCCATTCACAGCCTATCTAGTCGCCTGGACCCTAACCACAGACCTCTTCCGCAAGAAAAAATTCCAATTTCTAAAAGAATACGCCAGCTATTATTATTTTATCCATGTTATCCCAGTGGAAATCAGCTTTTTCTTCCTAGAAACTAGTTCCCTGACCAAAATACAGCAAGGTTGGCTGGTTTTCTTTATCACCATCATCACTTGCCAACTGCTCAGCTGGTTAATCATTAATACTCAAAGAAAATCAAAAACAGACTAGCTCCAACAGTCTGGGAATAGACTGTTGGAGGTCGGAAATTAGACGAACTTGGTTCGTGACCGTAAGATGCGGATAGAACACTGTTCCTTATTATATTTCAAGGGAACAGGCTGAAAAGATCCACTGGACCTTTTCACTCATCAAATCAAGTCAACAACGTCTGATTTTGATTTTCGAAGAATATAAGCACAAAAGAACCTTGTAAGACTTAACTTACAAGGCTTTTTTACAAATCAAAATCCTCTTTCAACTTATCAATCACCTGTAGGAGCAGGTCACGATTGACACTGTATTTGACATCACTATTTTTTGTATTGAAAAGAAGCAGGTCACCGTTAATCAGCTTTTGGGTGTGGAAGGATACGGCAGCCCCTGTAATATTCAGTCGCTCTGCGATATCCTTGCTCTTAGCATGGGGCTTGGTCAGCTCCACCAAGACCTGATAGCGCGTGCTGTCGCTGATGACTTTAAGAGCCGTTGTCAAATCATCCAGATCCAGCTCGTCATTTGACAGCATAATCTGATCAATTCGACAGGAAGCTAAAAGAGCGACTTTCATATAGTCAAATTGTTCATTGCCATAATAAGCAAACCAATAATTCCACGGACTGAGAACGAAGAATTGAGCATTTTCAACACTCAAAGCATCCAAGCTAGTCATGGATAACCGCTTGGACTCTTGATAGAGTTTTTCAATGTCAAATTCACGAGCAAATTTTTCCCGCTCCGCTCTTGCCTCTTCAAAATAGGGCTGATAGATTGGAAGCATCTTATCCAAGAGATGGACAGACCGCTGAACCGTTTCCAAGGGATTGCGAATAGCCAGTGACCAGTACCACTTATCTGCCGGCTTTTTATCCGTTTTTTCCAAGAGTTCCATGAGGCTGAGGCCCTTCTCACGATGTCCGTCATTTTCAGACGCCAACATGGTTCGCATGGCATCTTCTACTTCTTCTTGAGACAGCTTTAAAATCAATTGACAAGCTTCCTTGACTGTCTTAGGATCCTGTCCTTGATCCAAGAGGTAGAAATACAAGGTGTGCAGGATTGTAAAGATATGTCCCCAGACAAAGACCTCATTAACCTCCTGACGATAATCCGCCAACTTTTCTTCCATCTCATCACGAATGTCCAAGGCATCTTTGAGAATGTCTTTTTCTTTCTGTGAAAAATCCGCCTCAATCGGTTCCTCACGTTCCGTAACAATTAAAGGAATAAAGAATTTTTCGACAATTTCGCTTCTATAATCTCGGTAATCTAATTTCATACGCATACTTTCTAAGCTTTAACAACTACTTCATTTTTAGGCCTACTCCCCACAAGAATAGTATAGCTTACTAGTCCCACAGAAAGCAAGAGGAAGATGAGGGAAATGCTTGTAACAGATAAGATTGTTACCATAAGGGCGACCAAGGCTTGACCTGCAAGCATCCCAATATTGAATATAGTCCCCATTCCTGCATTGATAGTCGCCAATTTATCTTCGGGTAGTTCATTCATTATCAGGGCATACAATTTTGGATTGATAATGCCAGTCGTCATGGTAGTGACTAAGATAGTCGCCATCACAATATAAATATTATGAAGGTAGAAGCCAACAAACAGGATGACCGAAAAACCTGTACAACACTTGAGCAGATTGGACAAGCTGATATGTTTGAAGAAAGCCATACCTAGACTAGAGCCAAGGATGTAACCAACAGAAAATAGATTGAATACCAAGGCAAGAGTTATACCAGAATTGACAATCACGAAGTCTGAAAATTCCTTCATAGACAGGATAACCATGGGAGATACGGCACTAACAACCGTATTGATACCCGAAATGGTCAGAATAGAAGCTTTTAGTACAGGGATGTTTTGAATGGCTTGATAAGATTCTTTAAGGCTCTGACCAATTCCCTTGACAAGTCCTGCTTCTGTTTCAGTTTGTTCAACCTCTTGGATAGGATTTTCTTTCAACAACTTGGCAAAAGCTGGACGCAGACCTACCATAATCGCAAGGCTGACCAAGAAGGTCCCAGCATTGAAAAAGGCAAGATTCTGGTAAGACATGAAGCCGATGAGAATGGCACCGCTGGATCGAAAGACAATCATCAAGATGCCGCCCACGGTATTCTTAAAAGCCATGGCTGTTTCACGGTCTTCTGCCTCCACGACCCGCAGGCTAAGTGGCATATAAAGCCCGTTTTCATACTGACCAGCCAAGTCAGATAGGAAATTGACCACACAAACTACCGCTACAATCCACAGGGCTGGTGTAAATCCCATCAGTAAGCCAACAAGGGCATACAGACCGACACGTACGACCAAGGTAGCCAGAATGGTATCCAATTTATTTTTTGTCCGATCAGCCCAGATTCCCATAAAAAGTCCCGACAAGATTGGCAGAGTTTCAGAAACCGTAATCATGGCCAAGGCAAACTTGGTATCTGGTAAAAACAAGACATAGTTCATCAAAGCCAGATAGTAAAGCGTATCGCCAAAGTTGGAAATCACATCTGCTAGGTAGCTTGATAAGAACAATTTATTGTTGAGTATCTTTTTCAAAGTAATTTTCCTTCTAGTAGTCAAATTTTTCTATCTATGCACTAGCTACAATCTTTTCAGTATTTTTTCCTGTAAAAATGCTATAACCCAAGAGTCCCACAGAAAGCAAGAGGAAGATGAGAGAAATACTTGTCGCAGAAAGCACCGTCACCATAAGGGCGACCAAGGCTTGACCTGCTACCATACCAATCTGGCAGAAAGCATCAATCCCTCCACCGACTGTCGCTAATTTATCCTCTGGCAGTTCATTCATAACCAGAGCACTCATTTTCGGGTTGAAAATTCCCAGTGTCACTGCCGTTACGAAGATCACTGCCAGCACCACATAAATATTGTGAAGAAAGAAACCTGAGAAAAGTAAAACAGGCATAAGAGTAGAAAACTTGAGGAGGTTGACCAAGCTAACATTTTTGAAAAGAGCCATACCGATACTTGACCCCAAGATACTACCAACTGAGAAGAGAATGGAAATCAGAGCCACCGTTGTCCCCGCATTGACAATCACAAAGTCTGAAAACTCCTTCATATTAAGAATTGCTAATGGTGAGAGGGCAGTAAAAATCGCATTCAAGCTTGCAATAGTAATAATTGACGCTTTGAGAACTGGAATATTCTGCACGGCTTGGTAGGAATCTTTGATACTCTGACCAATTCCCTTGATAAGTCCTGCTTCTGTTTCGGTTTGTTCAACTTCTTGGATAGGACTCTCTTTCAACAACTTGGCAAAAGCTGGACGCAAACCTGCCATAATCGCAAGACTGAACAAGAAGGTCCCAGCGTTGAAGAAGGCTAGGTTTTGATAAGACATAAATCCGATCAGGATGGCACCACTGGCTTGAAAGGCGATCTGCAAGAGATTTTTAACAGTCATTTTAAAAGCCATAGCTGTTTCACGGTCTTCAGCAGCCACAACCCGCAAGCTGACTGGCATATAGAGACCGTTTTCGTATTGACCAGCAAGGTCAGACAGGAAGTTGATGACGCAGACCACTGCCACAACCCACAGGGCTGGGGTAAATCCCATGAGGAAACCAACCAAGGTATACAAACCAACACGAACCAGTAGGGTCGCTAGGATGGTATCCAATTTGTTTTTGGTCTTATCTGCCCAGATTCCGATGAAGAGGCCTGCCAAAATCGGCAAGGTTTCAGATACGGTAATCATAGCTAAGGCAAACTTGGTATCTGGCAAGAGTAAAACATAGTTCATCAAAGCCAGATAGTAAAGCGTATCTCCAAAGTTAGAAATCAAGTCTGCCACAAAGCTGGACAGGAACAATTTATTGTTGACTAGTTTTTTCATAAGAAACTCCTTTTAATTTAATTAAACATTTGTTTAACATTATTTTACACTTTATTTTAATAAAGTCAATACTTAATTTTATAAAAATTAAATATTTTTTAAACACTTGTTTAATTTTTATTCTATCTGACTTTTTCTTGACAAGATTAGCACAGTTTGTTATAGTATTGTTCGGGCACCTCTTTTGAGAGGTCGGAGAAAAGGCTCCCTAGTTTTAGGGAGCTATTTTTTGTTTTCCCAGAGAATAATACATATTTGGAGGACATATTTATAATGAAAAAAATCGCATTTGATTCAACTAAATACTTGAATTTGCAACGTGATCACATTTTAGAGCGAATTGCCCAATTTGAAGGCAAGCTTTATATGGAATTTGGTGGAAAAATGTTGGAAGATTTCCACGCAGCCCGTGTTTTACCTGGCTATGAACCAGATAACAAAATCAAGCTCCTCCAAGAGTTAAAAGACCAAGTAGAAATTGTCATCGCCATCAATGCCAGCAACATCGAGCATTCTAAGGCACGCGGCGACCTAGGTATTTCTTACGACCAAGAAGTCTTCCGCTTGATTGATACATTTAATGATATTGATATTTATGTTGGTTCTGTGGTCATTACCCAATACCGCAACCAACCAGCCGCAGACGCCTTCCGCAAACAGTTGGAAAAACATGGTATCAAGTCCTATCTCCACTACCCAATCAAAGGGTATCCTTCTGATATTGACCATATCATTTCACCAGAAGGCATGGGTAAAAACGACTACATCGAAACCAGTCGCAATCTCGTCGTTGTCACCGCACCTGGACCTGGTTCAGGTAAATTAGCGACTTGTATCTCCCAACTTTACCACGACCAGCTGCATGGCGTAACATCAGGCTATGCTAAGTTTGAAACCTTCCCAGTGTGGAACTTGCCACTCCACCATCCCGTTAACTTGGCCTATGAAGCAGCAACTGCCGACCTTGACGACCTCAACATGATTGATCCTTTCCAACTGCAAACCTACGGCAAAACTGCGGTCAACTACAACCGTGACATCGAGGTTTTCCCTGTCCTCAACCGTACCTTTGAACGTATTTTGAACAAATCACCGTATGCTTCACCTACGGACATGGGTGTCAACATGGTGGGCTACTCCATCGTGGACGAGGAAGCGGCTATCGAAGCATCCAAGCAAGAAATTATCCGCCGCTACTACCAGACATTGGTTGATTTCAAGGCAGAGCGGGTTGGTGAGCAAGCAGTTAAAAAGATTGAGCTCCTCATGAATGAAGTCGGTGTGACACCAGCCGATCGTAAGGTCGTTATCGCTGCCCGCGAAAAAGCAGAGCTGACAGCTAGCCCTGCCCTAGCTATTCAGTTGCCAAATGGAGAGATGGTAACAGGAAAAACATCCGACCTCCTCAAACCAACTGCAACTGTTCTTCTCAATGCTATCAAGCAAATCGCTAACATCGATGATGAAACACTTCTTATCGAACCAAACTACATCCGCCCAATCCAAGAATTGAAGTCAGATTATTTGGATAAAAATAATACTCGTTTAGATGCAAGTGAAATCCTTAACGCCCTCGCCATCACAGCACAAGACAGCCCTCTTGCCGCACGTGCCATGAAAGAATTGGGCCAATTAAATGGCAGCGAAGCTCATTCAACAGTCATTTTATCTGACGAAGATAAGAGTGTTCTTCGTAAATTAGGTATCAATCTTACCTTTGACCCTATCTACCAACACAATAAGTTTTATCAGAAGAACTAAGCACAAAATAGACTTGCCGAGGCAAGTCTACTCTTGTTGGCTCTTTGTCAACTGTAGTGGGTAGATGAAAAGCTAATACTCTTCGAAAATCAAAATTATCCGTTGTCAACTTGCCTTGATGAACTCCAGTTCTATCTTCGGCTTCGTTTC
>NZ_JARQOZ010000061.1:0-5933 GCF_046032115.1 Streptococcus suis
GGAATTCTCCCAATCATTTAGGAGAATTCCTATTTTTTATAAGAGTCGGAGTAACTGGAGACTTTTTCAGTGGGCTCAAGTGACGTCGGCTGTTTTTGTATAAAAAATCAAAAAAGTCTTGACTCACCCCTAGGGGAATGGTGTATGCTAGGACTATCAAAGCAGATGGAGGTTGCTTATGCAGGTCAAGGATGTGGAGAAGTTGACAGGCTTGTCAACCAAGGCGATACGCCTCTATGAAGAAAAGGGCTTGATTGAAGTGGCGAGAAATCCGCTCAATGACTACCGTGATTATTCAGAAGAAAATGTGCAGCAGCTCCGCTTGATTAAGTTGCTCCGCTATTTTGAAATTTCCCTAGCAGAGATTAAAGAGATTCTAACCTTGTCGGAGGAGGAATTGCAATCAGCCTTGCGTGAGAAACAGCAAGAAATCAACCAGCAAGCAGAAGAGTTGGCAGATAAGGTTGACTTGCTGGATCAGGTTGTCAAGGACATAGGCAAGAAAGATGACTGGCTAGAAGAAGCTCAGGACTCCATTGCTTTTGTGGAAAGCGGTGAGTTCCAAGACTTAAAACAAGACCTAGAAAATGCCTTATTACCAAGCCTATGGCTGACCCTCTTGCAGACCATGATGCTATCAGGTCCAATTCTCTGGTTGTTTACTCGAATACAACAAGGCCGTCAGGAAAATCTTTTCCTACTAGCCGTGGTTTCCCTACTAGCAACTGCTTGGATCACGCTTCTCTGGCGAGACTACCTCGTAACCTGGTGGAAACATCGGGACAAGGTCCGCCAGAAGAATCGTAGCCAAGCCTGGTGGATTCCAATCGGTCTAATCACCCTTGTGGGTGGAATTAGCTACTTTATCTTCGTCGGCTGGCTGACAGAAACCTTCTTCCTGCCAAGCGACTGGCTCTTCTATGAGTATTCGATTGGTCTGGGCAAGATTTCCATGGCATTTATTATGGCTTTTCTCGTTTTTCTTTTGGGAAAACTGGCGAGGCTGGTGAAACTTCCTTGGAAATATGGCTTGGGTCTGGCAGGTGGCTGTATCTTGTTGACCGCTCTGCTGATTTCTACAACAACAGCTGTGACCAAAGACCAGATTATTGACATCAATCTGTTGGCACCGTCCAAGGAATATCTTTACAGTGATGTCAAGTCTGTCTGGGCAGGATTTGGGACCAAGGTGTTTACCCTAGATGAAACTAAAAAGCAGGGACAATTTAGCTACCGTATTCAGCTTGACGGAAAGGAAATTGTGTTTATGCAGCCGACTTCCAATCAGGATTTAGTGCCAGCTGACACCTACATCGAACTAGAGGAATTTAATCAGCGACTGATGAATCTGGGCATTCCCAAAGAAAGTTCAGCAGAAGGCAGTCAGTACAACGATTTAGATGCGCACTTTCTAGAGCGATTTTTGCGAATAGTGGAAAATAAATAAAATGAATTCTGTTTTAGTTTCCCTTAAGCTTGGCGAGTTATACTAAATCCGAGCTAGAAATAGCGAAACATTTACTGAATGATTTTCAGTATCGTCATCTGTAAGAGCTAAAGCTCAAACGGCTGGCATATCTTTTCACCTAAAGGTATCCCTAGCTCTAAGTCGCAAGCGACAAGAGCTAGGGATCATATAATCTCCTGAGAATACTGGACTCACTGAGTCTGGTATTTTCATTTTATGCTATAATGGTTTCATGACAAATCGAATTTTAGATATGGAACAAATGCAGGACGAGGAATACGTTGAGCGTACCCTGCGTCCGCAGAAATTAAACGAATACATCGGTCAGGACAAGGTCAAGGACCAGTTGAAAATCTTTATTGAGGCAGCCAAGCTCCGTGATGAAGCCTTGGATCATACTCTTCTTTTTGGTCCTCCAGGTCTGGGTAAGACCACCATGGCCTTTGTCATTGCAAACGAACTAGGTGTCAATATCAAGCAGACCAGTGGTCCTGTCATTGAAAAGGCAGGTGATTTGGTTGCCCTTCTCAATGATTTGGAGCCAGGGGATGTCCTCTTTATTGATGAAATCCATCGTATGCCCATGGCGGTTGAGGAGATTCTCTACTCTGCTATGGAAGACTTCTACATCGATATTATGATTGGAGCAGGAGAGGCCAGTCGCTCTGTGCATTTGGAGTTGCCGCCTTTTACCCTGATTGGAGCGACTACTCGTGCGGGTATGCTATCCAATCCCCTGCGGGCTCGTTTTGGTATCACCGGTCACATGGAGTATTATGAACTGGCTGATTTGACCGAGATTGTCGAGCGGACAGCGGACATCTTTGAGATGGAGATTACCCATGAAGCAGCGATTGAGCTGGCTCGTCGTTCGCGAGGGACTCCACGTATCGCCAACCGCCTGCTCAAGCGGGTGCGGGATTTTGCCCAGATTATGGGCGACGGTCTGATTGACGATAGCATTACGGACAAGGCTTTGACCATGCTTGACGTGGACCGTGAGGGGCTGGACTATGTGGACCAGAAGATTCTCCGGACCATGATTGAGATGTACGGCGGCGGTCCCGTCGGCCTCAACACCCTGTCAGTCAATATCGCCGAGGAGCGTGAGACGGTGGAGGACATGTACGAGCCTTACCTGATTCAGCAGGGCTTCCTCATGCGGACACGGACGGGGCGGGTTGCGACAGCTAAGGCCTACGAGCACTTGGGTTATCCCTATACGGAAAAATAATGGCAGAGCAGATGAGACGAGTAGCCAGTTTATTTGGAGATTGGCCTGAGGCAATTATTTGGACCTGTTTAGAAGGCAGAATGGGACAGATTCATGTCGATAATACCCAGTCGCCCCAGTCAGCCTTAGCTCTCTATGGACGGCAGAGCTTCTTTGGTTTTTTGGCCGGAAAACCAAATGTGGACTTGCTAAAAATATGTGAGGGAAAGGATATTATTTTAGTACCCCAAAACCAGGCCTGGTCAGACCTGATAGAAGGGACTTACGGAGACAGAATCCGGTCCTTTACCCGTTATGCTACGAAAAAAGATACTAGTTTTGACCTTGGGCATTTGCAGAAACTGATTGACGCCCTACCTGAAGAGTTTGACCTGAAAGCGATTGACCGTAATCTGTATGATGCCTGTCTGGTAGAAGAATGGTCACGCGATTTGGTGGGCAATTATGCTGATGTGGAGCAGTTTTTAGACTCGGGTCTAGGCTATGTCATCTTGCATAAGGAACAGGTGGTGTCAGGTGCCTCATCCTATGCCAGTTATTCAGGTGGGATTGAGATAGAGGTGGATACTAGGGAAGACTATCGAGGTTTGGGTTTAGCTAGAGCTTGTGCTGCTCAGTTAATCTTAGCTTGTTTAGACCGTAATCTCTATCCTAGCTGGGATGCACATACTCTGACTTCCTTGAAACTGGCTGAAAAATTGGGTTACCAATTGGACAAGCCCTATCAAGCATATGAATGGAGATAAGATGACACCGACATTTATTTGGGATTTGGATGGAACCCTTTTGGATTCCTATGAGGCGATTTTGGCTGGAATTCAGGAAACCTATGAACAATATGATCTCCCTTTTGACCGCGAAGAAGTAAGGAATTTCATTCTTCGTTATTCTGTCAAGGATTTGCTGGTGCGTGATGCGGACAAGTACGGTCTGGATAGCGATGAACTTAATCGTGTGCGTGCGACTTCCTTGAAGGAGAAAAATACGCAGATTCCCTTGATGGCTGGTGCGCGTGAAATTTTGGACTGGACAGCAGAGAAAGGAATTCAAAATTTCGTTTATACACACAAAAGTGACAATGCTTTTCAGGTTTTGGAGGATTTGGGTGTCCGTCACTATTTCACAGAAATCTTGACCAGCGATTTTGGTTTTGCCCGCAAACCAAGTCCAGAAGCTCTGCTATTTCTCATCGAAAAATACGGACTGAACAAAGAAAATACCTACTACATCGGCGATCGGTTGCTCGATGTAGAAACAGCTATCAACGCAGGGATTCATAGCATCAACCTGCAAATTGATGGTGTGGAGCAGAATTGGAAGATTATTTCTTTATTGGACATAAAACAAATATTAACTGATGAATATAAACAAAAACAAACGTAAAATCGTTTGTTTTTGTTTATATAATCAGAAAAGTATGGAATTTGAGTATTGATTTTGCTATAATCCCGACTTTCTCACTTAATTTTTCAAAAAAATGCCATAAGTGCTTGCTATAGTTGAATTTTTTGAAGAATTTTCATCGTCTTTGTTGTTGCATATGGTTATGTATGTTATGGTGTAAGTATGGCATTTATCAAAACAACAACGAACAGAGAAGGTCGGACCCATGTCTACCTAGTCGAGGGATATCGTAAAGATGGCAAGGTCAAACAACGGATCCTAAAAAAATATGGCTTATTGGATGAACTTGAAAAAGACGATCCCGCTATTCTTGACCGATTAAAACAAGAAGCTAAGCAAGGGATTTTAACAGCTAAGAAAACTCTAACAGTTGACTATGATTTGCTTGCTCCTATGTATGAACCAGATAAGTCTTATGGTTGGATGGTACTAGATGGTTTGTTTGAGGAATTGGAGTTATCTCATTTTTTAAAATCCCGACCTCATAAGGCTGACTACGACTTGGTTCAAGTGCTAAAGCTACTTGTCTTTCAGCGTATCTTACATCCGAATAGTAAACTTGCGACATATGCTTCTCAGGGTGACTTGTTTGGAGATTGGTCAGTTAGTCGCAATGCTATCTACCGTTCTTTGGATCTCTTAAACTCACTAAAAGAGGACCTTCAACTACATCTGCACAAGGAAGTAAGTCGACTGACAAAGCGTGAAGCTCGTCTGGTTTTCTATGATGTTACTAACTATTACTTTGAAACAGATATCCCTGATAGTGAAGAGGTATCAGAGAGCGGAACAATTCTCAAAGAGGGCTTGCGTAGGAGGGGACCTAGTAAGGAACACAGACCTAAGCCTATAGTGCAATTGGGATTGTTTATGGATACCAACGGTATTCCAATCAGCTATAAATTATTCAGAGGCAATCAGACAGACCCTGTGACTTATCTTCCTGCTGTTGAAGAAGTAAAGAAACAATTTGGGATTGAACGAATTGTAGTTGTGGCAGATAAGGCAATGAATAGTCAAAATAATGTTTCAGCTATGGAGAAGCAAGGAGATGGCTGGCTCTTTTCACAAAAGCACCGTGGGAAACGTGGTGCTCCGAAGGATATTCAAGAAAAAATATTGGAAGAATCTGGTTGGCAGTTTAATCAAGAGATCACTTTCGCTAAAAAGTCTTACATTCGAGAGAGAAAACTTGGGACCAAGAAGGATTCTCCAACCGTTAGAGAAAAAGTACTAATGACCTGGTCAAAGAAATATGAAGATAGAGAACGGATTCGACGTGAAGGGGCTCTTTCCTACGCCAATAAGCTAACGGATGCGGAATTGTTTCGACAAACGAGTAAGAAGGGCGGAAAGAAATACCTTGAATTGAGCTATTTGGATAAGGAAACCGGAGAGGTTAAACCATTTTCACCACTTATCCGAATTAACCAAGAAGAGGTGGAATTTGATGCTCAATTTGATGGAGTTCATGTCCTTGTGACCAGTGAGATTGAGATGAGCGATGAGGCTATGCTTGCTTCCTACAAGGAATTGTCAAAAATAGAGGCTTGCTTCCGTGTCGCTAAAATGGAGTTAGAAAGTCGTCCAGTCTATGTTTGGACAGAAGAACATATTCAAGCACACTTTTTAACATGCTTTATTGCCTTGGTTCACTTACGCTTACTCCAACATCAGATTGACTGGAAAATGAGTCCAGAACGGATTACTTCCGCTTTAAACAGTGCCAAGGCTACACGGTTGAAAGACGATTATAGTCATTTAGTTTTAAAATAGTATTCCAAAGAATACTCAACCGATTGACATCTCCTCAATAACTCAGCCACT
>NZ_JARQOZ010000062.1:0-5074 GCF_046032115.1 Streptococcus suis
GAGTGGCGGAACTATTAAGGAGATTTGATTCGGTAGAATATTGTTTGGAATACTATTTTAAAACTAAATGACTATAAATGGTTGACACAATAAATTTAGAAAAGTAGGATTCCACTTCATCCGTCCCTGGATCCGTTGAATGGAGGCCGTGACAATCTCGTAATGGTCAAAGGCAAAATCCTCTGCCGTCAAGGCTCGACCTTCATAGGAGCACTGCGATGCTTTAAAATCCACATCAATAATAATAGGCTCCCGTCCATCTGGACCTGGCTTGACTAAGTCCAAGGCCTGACTGGGCAAGTAGGCCAAGTGAGCAAGCGTCATTATCCTGCCACGTGGATCCCGCTCAGGATTGGAAAACGTCAACAATTGCTCAATCCAAGGAGTTGCGCTTGGTTGCTGAATCAATCTGTACAACGACACCGCCTACCAAGTCATTCTCCCAGTAGACCTGAAAGGCTTGAGCCTTAGGGGCAAGCAGGCTTTCCAAAATCTCCTCACGGCTAATCACCTCTTCCCCCTCTGGCATTTCCTCTGCCAAGGCTTCTAAAAACGCAGCTTGATTGCGGCGGATAAATTCTTCACGCTCTTCTTCCAGAAGCGGTCTTAGTTCTACCATTTTTCCTCCTATTTGACCACATCAAATTTGAGTTCTTCGCCCTTGACCCCAACCTTCAAGGTCGAACTAGTAGTCAAGTCACCACGGAGTAACATTTCTGCCAACGGATCTTCCAATTTGGTTTGTAAGAGCCTACGTAGCGGACGAGCTCCCATTTCTGGGTCATAACCTTGTTTAGCCAATAACTTAAGGGCTGACGGTTGCAGTTTAAGGGTAATTCCTTTCTCAGCTGTTACAGCCAACAAAGGTTTAATCATGACCTTGACAACATCCTGCATATGAGTTTCCGTTAGGCTATGGAAGACAACTTTCTCGTCAATACGGTTGATAAATTCTGGACGATAGGCCTTTTTCAATTCCTCAAAAATGCGTCTCTCCACTTCCTTGTGGTCCTTAGATAAATCAAGGGCACCAAAACCAACTGTCTTATCATCACGAAGAGCTGTTGCTCCAAGGTTTGACGTCATGATAATAATGGTATTTGAGAAATCAACCTTACGTCCCTTACTGTCCGTCAAGACACCATCATCCAAGACCTGCAAGAGAACATTGAAAATATCTGGATGAGCCTTTTCAACCTCATCAAAGAGGAGAACAGAGTAAGGTTTGTTACGAACTTTTTCTGTCAATTCGCCACCTTCTTCATAGCCCACGTAGCCCGGAGGGGCACCGTTTAAACGGCTGGCAGCGAATTTCTCCATGTATTCGGACATATCAAAACGGATAAGAGCAGATTCGTCATCAAAGAGGACTTCTGCTAAGGCCTTGGCAAGCTCTGTTTTACCGACTCCAGTTGGCCCCAAGAACATAAAGGAACCAATCGGTCTGCGACCTGTCCGAATACCTGACTGATTCCGACGAATGGCCCTGCTAACTGCAGAAATGGCTTCTTCCTGGCCGATGACACGTTTATACAGTTCTGCTTCCAGATTCAGATACTTCTTAGTATCTGATTGGCTAAGCTTGGCTACTGGGATACCTGACAAGCGGCTAAGGGTTTCTAAAATATCTTCTTCCGTCACTTCCAAGTCATAGTTTTGACTAGCTTTCGTTGTTTCTTTAGCTTCAAGCAAGAGCTTGCTAACTGTCTTGTACTTTTTAGCCATCAAGGCCTTGTCTATGCTGGTCAGACCTGTTTCCTCAGCCTGCCCTTTCACTCGATTTTGTACCGTTGCACTAGCTTCATCCAACAGATCAATGGCAGAATCTGGCAGGTTTTTACTGGTCAAATACCGCTTAGCGTAGGTCACGGCAGTCTCTACAGCTGCTTGTCCAATACGGACCCTGTGGTATTTCTCAAAAGTACCTTTTAAACCAGTCAAAATGGCAATGCTATCTTCCACTGTCGGCTCTTCAATGGTCACTTTGGCAAAACGACGAACCAGGGCTGCGTCTTTCTCAATATGCTTTTGGTACTCTGTCTGAGTCGTCGCTCCGACTGTACGGAGGGTGCCACGAGCCAGAGCTGGTTTGAGGATATTGGCTGCATCCAAGGTCGAATCAATCCCTGAGCCAGAACCCATAATGGTATGCAACTCATCGATGAAAAGGATAACTTGACCATCTTCCTCAATGTCGTTGATGATATTATTCATCCGCTCTTCGAAGTCACCACGAAAACGGGTTCCTGCAATCACATTCATCAAGTCAAGTTCCAAAACCCGCATCTTGGCCAAGCTAACAGGGACATCCCCAGCTGCCACATGCTGAGCCAGACCTAGGGCAAGTGCTGTTTTACCAACACCCGCATCCCCAACCAAGACAGGATTATTCTTGGTTTTACGAGATAAGATTTGAATCATCCGTGAGATTTCTGCATCACGACCAATAACTGGCTCCATCTTGCCTTCACGGGCCAAAGCGGTCAAATCACGAGTATAGTCCTCTAATCCACCAGTCTGTGGAGCTGGAGGCATGCCCATCATCTGCCCCATATTCGTAGCCTTGGATTTTCCACCCTTCATGACACTACGGATTGCTTTTAAGTCTTCCTTAGTAAATCCTGCACGGGCTTCCAAATTTTTACGCAAATCCAAGAAACGGATCTTATCATCTGAGTCTTCAAAATGAAAACCAACCTTGTCCAAAATCTGACTAGCTGTTGAACGTTTATCCAAGAGCATAGCCATGAACAAATGTTCTGTACCTAACTCCTTGGCCTTGACAACTCCAGCAATTTTCTTGGCCAAACTAGCCGTTTCATCCAAACGTTTTGAAGAAGGCAAGATACGGAAACTATCCAACTCTTCGCGATAAACCTTATCCGTCACGACAAAAGTCGCATGTTCATAGTCAGAAATCGAAACAGGATATTCTGCCAAGACAGCTCCCGCAACGGTATCATGGTTGATGACAAATGATAAGAGAACATGCCAGGTTTCCAAGTAATCACAGGCATAACGTTGGGCAACCAACTGAGCATCTTCAAATACTCTTTGTAAACCAGTTGAAATTTTCATGAATCAATCCTCTTTCCTATCTAAGCGTCGTAAGACTTGACGCATCATGCGAGCGCGAATGACACTTGCATCTTTTCCTAATATTTCATCAGAGCCTGTGGACAAAAAGAGATTGCCTTCTCGTTCTGTCATCAAACCTTCATCAAAAAGGAGTTGTAAAATATCCGCATATACCGTAGCAGATAGTTGCTCGCCCATATTGTTCAATAAATCATGAACCAATTCGTGCTTGTCCGAAAAGGTAATCCGACCAATACGAATGTAGCCACCGCCACCACGCTTGCTTTCCACTATGTAGCCTCGACTGGCTGTAAAACGGGTTTTTATCACGTAGTTAATCTGACTTGGCACCACTTCAAACCGACTGGCCAATTCACTCCGACGCAACTCTGCCACATTGACCTGGTCCAAGATGGCTTTGATATGTTCTTCGATATAATCTGATGTATTCTTCATCGCCATAGTATCGCCTCTTTCTTTGACTATCTTTGACCATTATACCCTAAAATGAAGAATTTTGAAAGCAAAAGCCCAGTCCCTTCCGTAGCAGAATTTTGAAATCTGCTCTGCTTTATCCTATAATAAAAGAAAAAAAGGAGAACATTATGAACTTCCAAGACTACATCCAAGATTTTACTAGCGTAACCGTGGAGCAGGCACAGGGCCTCCTAACTGCTCAAGAGGGCGACGTTCTCTTCATCGGACGAGCAACCTGCCCTTACTGCAACCGCTTTGCACCAAAACTCCATAAGGTCGCCCAAGACAAGCAAGTGACCGTCCACTTCCTCGACT
This sequence comes from Streptococcus suis, assembly GCF_046032115.1. Taxonomy (GTDB): domain Bacteria; phylum Bacillota; class Bacilli; order Lactobacillales; family Streptococcaceae; genus Streptococcus; species Streptococcus suis_AJ. The sequence goes on from NZ_JARQOZ010000062.1 coordinate 3,871, forward strand.
CCAGCCAAGTCAGTCCTCAACTTCAAGCACTTCGCGACCACTACCAAGTGCCTACAGTCCCTGGTCTTTTAGTCGCTAAATCGACTGGCGTCCAAGTCCGCTGCAATTCCAGCATGACGGAAGAAGAAATTGCGGCTTTTATTGAGGACTAATGCTAGACATTTCCTACCAAGCCAACACCTTCCACATCTCTCATCACGGAAGACCAGTAGGCAAGATTCACAGCTACCAAAATCCCTACCACCAGACCAATACCTATCTGCGACTGGATTTAGTTGATTTCGATTGTACCATAGCAGAGCAGCTCTTCCAGTCCCTACAGACTTCCTTGGGCAAAAAGCCTCTTCAGGTTATGCTCTCCTCTGCAGAGCAGGAAAAAATCCATTTCCTCACCGCAGCTGGATTTGTCTGCAAGCGGAAATGTTATGAGTTCGAAGTGACCAAACAAGACTATCTCAGTCAAACAGGCACTACCAACCTAAACATAGCCCGCAAAGGCACCGCACCTTATCAAATAGCCTGTCAGCAAATTTTTGACCACTATCAAACAGTCCACCAAGACATCAACCCTTGGACTGCCAGTCAAGAAGAATTCGAGAAAGACTTACCTGATCTGGTTTATACAGAGTCAGAAAACTGGGCCTTCATAGATACCGATGAAATTGCCTACGTATGCGGAAAAGATGAACAAAGCTTTGATTCCTTCATCCAAGCAGTTATTGGCTCCCTATTTGAACAATATGAGCAAATTAGCTTTGAGGCTGATGACTGGGAGTGAGAAAGAACTCGACTGGTCTTAAAAAGAGTTCGTCTTCTCACCCCCGCACAGTTGATTAGCTCAGATTTGGAGTGTGAAACACGAACAAATCTGCCAATCAACCACTGCGCTGAGATGTTGACACGAACTCTGAGTAGCGTGGCTGAACTTGAGCCTAGCCACCATGCATTTAGCTGACCAATTCCGACAACCACACAAACCTAGCTGGGATACTTATATTTTAGAAATCTAACAAAAAGCACCGACCACAAGGCCGGTGCTTTTTAAGGAGATTATGAAAAATATTTAGGATTGAGTATATTATAACGCACTCGACCTACTCAGGCATCAGCCCTAAGACCGATTTATCAATCATGACCACCCGTCAAACGGGTGGTTTGAACAAGGGCTATAAGCCCACATCACCAGCCAGCGCCTAAAGACGCT
>NZ_JARQOZ010000063.1:0-1724 GCF_046032115.1 Streptococcus suis
AAAACAATAAAACGGAAAGCTAGCAATAGCTTGAGTTTGAATCAAAACTTTTTATGAGAGTTTGATCCTGGCTCAGGACGAACGCTGGCGGCGTGCCTAATACATGCAAGTAGAACGCTGAAGTCTGGTGCTTGCACAAGACGGATGAGTTGCGAACGGGTGAGTAACGCGTAGGTAACCTGCCTCATAGCGGGGGATAACTATTGGAAACGATAGCTAATACCGCATAACAGTATTTACCGCATGGTAGATACTTGAAAGGAGCAATTGCTTCACTATGAGATGGACCTGCGTTGTATTAGCTAGTTGGTGAGGTAACGGCTCACCAAGGCATCGATACATAGCCGACCTGAGAGGGTGATCGGCCACACTGGGACTGAGACACGGCCCAGACTCCTACGGGAGGCAGCAGTAGGGAATCTTCGGCAATGGGGGCAACCCTGACCGAGCAACGCCGCGTGAGTGAAGAAGGTTTTCGGATCGTAAAGCTCTGTTGTAAGAGAAGAACTGTGAGAAGAGTGGAAAGTTTCTCATTTGACGGTATCTTACCAGAAAGGGACGGCTAACTACGTGCCAGCAGCCGCGGTAATACGTAGGTCCCGAGCGTTGTCCGGATTTATTGGGCGTAAAGCGAGCGCAGGCGGTTTGATAAGTCTGAAGTAAAAGGCTGTGGCTTAACCATAGTACGCTTTGGAAACTGTCAAACTTGAGTGCAGAAGGGGAGAGTGGAATTCCATGTGTAGCGGTGAAATGCGTAGATATATGGAGGAACACCGGTGGCGAAAGCGGCTCTCTGGTCTGTAACTGACGCTGAGGCTCGAAAGCGTGGGGAGCGAACAGGATTAGATACCCTGGTAGTCCACGCCGTAAACGATGAGTGCTAGGTGTTGGGTCCTTTCCGGGACTCAGTGCCGCAGCTAACGCATTAAGCACTCCGCCTGGGGAGTACGACCGCAAGGTTGAAACTCAAAGGAATTGACGGGGGCCCGCACAAGCGGTGGAGCATGTGGTTTAATTCGAAGCAACGCGAAGAACCTTACCAGGTCTTGACATCCCAGTGACCGTCCTAGAGATAGGATTTTTCTTCGGAACACTGGTGACAGGTGGTGCATGGTTGTCGTCAGCTCGTGTCGTGAGATGTTGGGTTAAGTCCCGCAACGAGCGCAACCCCTATTGTTAGTTGCCATCATTTAGTTGGGCACTCTAGCGAGACTGCCGGTAATAAACCGGAGGAAGGTGGGGATGACGTCAAATCATCATGCCCCTTATGACCTGGGCTACACACGTGCTACAATGGCTGGTACAACGAGTCGCAAGTCGGTGACGGCAAGCTAATCTCTTAAAGCCAGTCTCAGTTCGGATTGTAGGCTGCAACTCGCCTACATGAAGTCGGAATCGCTAGTAATCGCGGATCAGCACGCCGCGGTGAATACGTTCCCGGGCCTTGTACACACCGCCCGTCACACCACGAGAGTTTGTAACACCCGAAGTCGGTGAGGTAACCATTTAGGAGCCAGCCGCCTAAGGTGGGATAGATGATTGGGGTGAAGTCGTAACAAGGTAGCCGTATCGGAAGGTGCGGCTGGATCACCTCCTTTCTAAGGAAATGGAACCTGTACGTTAGTCTTCTTTAATTTTGAGAGGTCTTGTGGGGCCTTAGCTCAGCTGGGAGAGCGCCTGCTTTGCACGCAGGAGGTCAGCGGTTCGATCCCGCTAGGCTCCAT
>NZ_JARQOZ010000063.1:1824-5059 GCF_046032115.1 Streptococcus suis
TTTTGAAAAATTAGGTTAATAAGGTTAAGTTAATAAGGGCGCACGGTGGATGCCTTGGCACTAGAAGCCGATGAAGGACGTGACTAACGACGAAATGCCTTGGGGAGCTGTAAGTAAGCAATGATCCAGGGATGTCCGAATGGGGGAACCCGGCAGGTAATGCCTGTCACTCACTACTGTTAAGGTAGTGAAGAGGAAGACGCAGTGAACTGAAACATCTAAGTAGCTGCAGGAAGAGAAAGCAAAAGCGATTGCCTTAGTAGCGGCGAGCGAAACGGCAGGAGGGCAAACCGAGGAGTTTACTCCTCGGGGTTGTAGGACTGCAATGTGGACTTAAAGAGTATAGAAGAACTACCTGGGAAGGTAGGCCAAAGAGAGTAACAGCCTCGTATTTGAAATAGTCTTTATACCTAGCAGTATCCTGAGTACGGCGAGACACGCGAAATCTCGTCGGAATCCGGGAGGACCATCTCCCAACCCTAAATACTCTCTAGTGACCGATAGTGAACCAGTACCGTGAGGGAAAGGTGAAAAGTACCCCGGAAGGGGAGTGAAATAGAACCTGAAACCGTGTGCCTACAACAAGTTCGAGCCCGTTAATGGGTGAGAGCGTGCCTTTTGTAGAATGAACCGGCGAGTTACGATATGATGCGAGGTTAAGTTGAAGAGACGGAGCCGTAGGGAAACCGAGTCTTAATAGGGCGCATTAGTATTATGTCGTAGACCCGAAACCATGTGACCTACCCATGAGCAGGTTGAAGGTGCGGTAAGACGCACTGGAGGACCGAACCAGGGCACGTTGAAAAGTGCTTGGATGACTTGTGGGTAGCGGAGAAATTCCAAACGAACTTGGAGATAGCTGGTTCTCTCCGAAATAGCTTTAGGGCTAGCGTCGACATTTGAGAATCTTGGAGGTAGAGCACTGTTTGGATGAGGGGGCCATCTCGGTTTACTGATTTCAGATAAACTCCGAATGCCAATGATTTATGGTCGGCAGTCAGACTGCGAGTGCTAAGATCCGTAGTCGAAAGGGAAACAGCCCAGACCACCAGCTAAGGTCCCAAAATAATTGTTAAGTGGAAAAGGATGTGGGGTTGCACAGACAACTAGGATGTTAGCTTAGAAGCAGCTATTCATTCAAAGAGTGCGTAATAGCTCACTAGTCGAGTGACCCTGCGCCGAAAATGTACCGGGGCTAAAACAATTTACCGAAGCTGTGGATAACACTTAGGTGTTATGGTAGGAGAGCGTTCTATGTGTGAAGAAGGTATACCGTGAGGAGTGCTGGAACGCATAGAAGTGAGAATGCCGGTATGAGTAGCGAAAGATGGGTGAGAATCCCATCCACCGTAAGACTAAGGTTTCCAGGGGAAGGCTCGTCCGCCCTGGGTTAGTCGGGACCTAAGGAGAGACCGAAGGGTGTATCCGATGGACAACAGGTTGATATTCCTGTACTAGAGTATGAAGTGATGGAGGGACGCAGTAGGCTAACTAAAGCGGGCGATTGGAAGTGCCCGTCTAAGCAGTGAGGTGTGATATGAGTCAAATGCTTGTATCTATAACATTGAGCTGTGATGGGGAGCGAAGTTAAGTAGCGAAGTTAGTGACGTCACACTGCCGAGAAAAGCTTCTAGCGATGTATCATACTCTACCCGTACCGCAAACCGACACAGGTAGTCGAGGCGAGTAGCCTCAGGTGAGCGAGAGAACTCTCGTTAAGGAACTCGGCAAAATGACCCCGTAACTTCGGGAGAAGGGGTGCTGACTTAAGGTCAGCCGCAGTGAATAGGCCCAAGCAACTGTTTATCAAAAACACAGCTCTCTGCTAAATCGTAAGATGATGTATAGGGGGTGACGCCTGCCCGGTGCTGGAAGGTTAAGAGGAGGGTTTAGCGTAAGCGAAGATCTGAATTGAAGCCCCAGTAAACGGCGGCCGTAACTATAACGGTCCTAAGGTAGCGAAATTCCTTGTCGGGTAAGTTCCGACCCGCACGAAAGGCGTAATGATTTGGGCACTGTCTCAACGAGAGACTCGGTGAAATTTTAGTACCTGTGAAGATGCAGGTTACCCGCGACAGGACGGAAAGACCCCATGGAGCTTTACTGCAGTTTGATATTGAGTATCTGTACCACATGTACAGGATAGGTAGGAGCCTATGAAGTCGGGACGCCAGTTTCGACAGAGGCGCTGTTGGGATACTACCCTTGTGTTATGGCTACTCTAACCCGGATAGGTTATCCCTATCGGAGACAGTGTCTGACGGGCAGTTTGACTGGGGCGGTCGCCTCCTAAAAGGTAACGGAGGCGCCCAAAGGTTCCCTCAGAATGGTTGGAAATCATTCGCAGAGTGTAAAGGTATAAGGGAGCTTGACTGCGAGAGCTACAACTCGAGCAGGGACGAAAGTCGGGCTTAGTGATCCGGTGGTTCCGTATGGAAGGGCCATCGCTCAACGGATAAAAGCTACCCTGGGGATAACAGGCTTATCTCCCCCAAGAGTTCACATCGACGGGGAGGTTTGGCACCTCGATGTCGGCTCGTCGCATCCTGGGGCTGTAGTCGGTCCCAAGGGTTGGGCTGTTCGCCCATTAAAGCGGCACGCGAGCTGGGTTCAGAACGTCGTGAGACAGTTCGGTCCCTATCCGTCGCGGGCGTAGGAAATTTGAGAGGATCTGCTCCTAGTACGAGAGGACCAGAGTGGACTTACCGCTGGTGTACCAGTTGTCTTGCCAAAGGCATCGCTGGGTAGCTATGTAGGGACGGGATAAACGCTGAAAGCATCTAAGTGTGAAACCCACCTCAAGATGAGATTTCCCATAACTTTATGTTAGTAAGAGCCCTGAGAGATGATCAGGTAGATAGGTTGGAAGTGGAAGTGTGGCGACACATGTAGCGGACCAATACTAATCGCTCGAGGACTTATCCAAGAATAAGTAACGAAGGCGTTACAAATTCTGTATGAAAATAGGAAACTGACGCAGAGTCAATAGACTCTAGGAAGTTTATCTTTTTCACTAAGAATTTAGCCTGAGTACAATTACTCACGAGTCAATATTGACAAGCGATCGGTTTCTTGTTAGAATATAGATATTCAATTTTGAGTTGACAAGACTCAGTAGTTAAGTGACGATAGCCTAGGAGATACACCTGTACCCATGCCGAACACAGCAGTTAAGCCCTAGAACGCCTGAAGTAGTTGGGGGTTGCCCCCTGTTAGATACGGTAGTCGCTTAGCA
>NZ_JARQOZ010000064.1:0-4989 GCF_046032115.1 Streptococcus suis
GAGATAAGGAAAGTCGTCACTATCCTCTTTTGGACGGTAACAAATTGGATAAAATACGAACTACGGGAATGATTCGGATAAAGATTATCTTTGACTATTTGCCTTTTTTAGCGTAAAATAGAAAGGAAAGACAAAAAAGGAGAACAGCCTTGGAACTTAACGTATTTGCAGGACAAGAAAAAAGCGAACTTTCCATGATTGAAGTAGCCCGTGCTATTTTGGAAGAACGTGGACGTGACAACGAAATGTATTTCAACGACTTGGTCAATGAAATTCAAAACTACCTTGAAAAATCAAACAGCGAGATTCGCGCAGCCCTCCCAACCTTCTATTCTGATTTGAATGTGGATGGAAGCTTCATTCCACTTGGCGAAAACAAATGGGGATTACGTTCTTGGTACGCAATCGATGAGATCGACGAAGAAGTAATCACTCTTGAAGAAGATGATGAAGATGCACCAAAACGCAAGAAGAAACGCGTCAATGCCTTTATGGACGGTGATGATGATGCGATTGACTACGGACATGACGATCCGGAAGATGAGGACAACTATCCAGGTAGTGTATCATCAGAATACGATGATGAAAATCCAGATGATGAAAAAGATGAAGTTGAGTCTTATGATTCAGAGATCAACGAAATTATTCCAGATGACGAATTGGATGAAGAGGATGTTGATTTAGGTGAAGATGACGATGAGTATTCAGATGAAGAGGTCGTCGACGAATAAGAATTATATCCCCATAGATTCTTAAAAATAATTTGACAAGACTACCAAATTACGATAAGATATTATCGGGCACCTCTTTTGAGGTCGGAGCTCCCTAGCGATAGGGAGCTATTTTTGTTTTTTCTTCAAGTTAACAGGAAGTATCCCCACAAATCGCTTCCTGTTAGCCTGAATCGTAGAAAAGGAGTTTGCATGACAAAGTATATTTTTGTAACAGGTGGTGTTGTTTCCTCTATCGGCAAAGGGATCGTAGCAGCCAGTCTAGGTCGTTTATTGAAGAACCGAGGTCTCAAGGTAACAATCCAAAAATTTGATCCATACATCAACATTGATCCAGGAACAATGAGTCCGTATCAACACGGTGAAGTTTTTGTGACGGATGACGGTGCAGAAACCGACTTGGACCTTGGGCACTATGAGCGTTTCATCGACATTAACCTGAACAAATATTCAAATGTTACAACAGGTAAAATTTATAGCGAAGTCCTCCGTAAAGAGCGTAAAGGGGAATACTTAGGGGCAACAGTTCAAGTTATTCCACACATTACAGATGCTTTGAAAGACAAAATCAAGCGTGCAGCTCGTACTACAGATGCAGATGTCATCATCACGGAAGTGGGTGGTACAGTAGGTGATATTGAAAGCTTGCCATTCCTTGAAGCGCTTCGTCAGATGAAGGCAGATGTCGGTTCAGACAATGTTATGTATATCCATACAACACTCTTGCCTTATCTCAAAGCAGCAGGCGAAATGAAAACCAAGCCAACACAACATTCTGTAAAAGAGTTGCGTGGTCTAGGTATTCAGCCAAACATGTTGGTAATTCGGACAGAGCAGCCTGCTGGACAAGGAATTAAAAATAAACTGGCACAATTCTGTGATGTTGCTCCAGAAGCAGTTATTGAGTCCTTGGATGTCGAACATCTTTACCAAATCCCGTTAAATATGCAAGCGCAGAACATGGATCAAATTGTTTGCGATCACTTGAAGCTCGACGTACCTCCAGCAGATATGACAGAGTGGACAGCTATGGTAAACAAGGTTCTTAATCTCCAGAAAAAAGTAAAAATCGCTTTAGTTGGTAAGTATGTAGAATTACAAGATGCCTATATTTCTGTAGTTGAAGCTCTAAAACACTCAGGATATGCAAATGATGCTGCTATCGAACTGGATTGGGTCAATGCAAATGATTTGACAGCAGAAAACGTAGCTGAACGTCTAGGACAAGCACAAGGAATTATCGTTCCTGGTGGCTTTGGACAACGTGGTACAGAAGGGAAAATACAAGCCATTCGTTATGCTCGTGAGAATGACGTGCCAATGCTAGGGGTCTGCTTGGGAATGCAGCTGACCTGTGTAGAATTTGCTCGTCACGTTCTCGGTTTAGATGGTGCTAACAGCTTTGAATTAGACCCAGAAACCAAATATCCAATTATTGACATCATGCGTGATCAAATTGGAGTGGAAGATTTAGGAGGAACTCTCCGTTTAGGTCTTTATCCAAGCAAGCTCAAACGTGGCTCCAAGGCTGCAGCTGCTTATGATAATCAAGAAGTTGTACAACGTCGCCATCGTCATCGTTATGAGTTTAACAATGAATTCCGTGAACAATTTGAAAAAGCAGGTTTTGTTTTCTCAGGCGTGTCACCAGACAACCGTTTGGTAGAAATTGTTGAAATTCCAGAAAATAAATTCTTCGTTGCCTGCCAATATCATCCAGAACTACAATCTCGTCCTAATCGCCCTGAAGGTTTGTATACAGCCTTTGTTTCAGCAGCTATAGAGAATGAAAAATAAGTATAACCACTATAGAAGAAGATTGGATTATTCAATCTTCTTTTATATTTTTTTATATAACGAAACGAAAAAGATGTCAGTACTTATATAGAAGAAAATATGAAATACCACCCCATCTGACATCATTGTCTAGGCAGTTTTAAGCAATATCATTATATAGTAGAGTGTTGCAAAAGAATCAGCTAAATCAATACGTTTTGGCAAAAAAGTAAAAATAAAAAATAAAATTCAAAAAAAGTGTTGACAAGGATAGTTCCTAATGATATACTAGTTCTTGTGTTAAGCGGGGATGGCGGAATTGGCAGACGCGCAGGACTAAGGATCCTGTGACCGCTTTAGGTCGTGTGGGTTCAAGTCCCACTCTCCGCATAGTGGACTAGCTAAGGCTAGTCCTTTTGCTTTGTCCAGATAAGTGCAGAGCACGATATATGCTAGTTCATAAATTACAAGAATGATACGAAACAGGCATTATTATGGCTTTCATGAAAAGATATGTGAAAGTTTTCTCAAAACTAGACGGTTTCAACTAGCATTTTCAAAATAAAAATGGTAGAATAGAAGAGTATGAGGTGCAACCTCAAAAAATATTAGGAGGCTATCGAAATGCCATTAGTTTCAGCAGAAAAATTTGTCCAAGCAGCGCGTGACAACGGTTATGCAGTTGGTGGATTTAACACAAACAACCTTGAGTGGACTCAAGCTATCTTGCGTGCAGCAGAAGCAAAACAAGCTCCAGTTCTTATCCAAACTTCTATGGGTGCAGCTAAGTACATGGGTGGTTACAAAGTAGCTCGCAACTTGATTGCTAACTTGATCGAGTCAATGAACATCACAGTTCCAGTTGCTATTCACCTTGACCACGGTCACTACGAAGATGCACTTGAGTGTATCGAAGTTGGTTACACTTCTATCATGTTTGACGGTTCACACCTTCCAGTAGAAGAAAACCTTGCAAAAGCAAAAGAAGTTGTAGAATTGGCGCACGCTAAAGGTATCTCAGTTGAAGCTGAAGTTGGTACTATCGGTGGTGAAGAAGATGGTATCGTAGGTACTGGTGAATTGGCTCCAATTGAAGACGCAGTAGCAATGGTTGCAACTGGTATTGACTTCTTGGCAGCAGGTATCGGTAACATTCACGGTCCATACCCAGCAAACTGGGAAGGTCTTGACCTTGACCACTTGCGTAAATTGACTGAAGCTGTACCAGGTTTCCCAATCGTATTGCACGGTGGTTCAGGTATTCCAGATGCACAAATCCAAGAAGCGATCAAATTGGGTGTTGCTAAAGTTAACGTAAACACTGAGTGCCAAATCGCATTTGCAAACGCAACTCGTAAGTTTGCAGCGGCTTATGAAGCAAACGAAGCAGAATACGATAAGAAAAAACTCTTTGACCCACGTAAATTCTTGGCAGACGGCGTGAAAGCTATCCAAGCATCTGTTGAAGAGCGTATCGACGTATTCGGTTCAGCGAACAAAGCTTAATGTAACTGCGAAGAAATCTCAGATTCCAAGCAAACAAAGCATAAGTTTCTTAGAGTAAACCAAAAAGGATTTTCTTTCGAGAATCCTTTTTGTTATGTAGTTGATTGAGTTTGATCTAGTTCTTCGCTATGAAGAAATCTACGATAGAAGTGAGCAGAGAACAATTAAAATATAAACCGCTCCAAAGTTTTCATGACTGTAATAGCTTAGAGAACGAAGAATTATGGATGGTGCGCAAACTGTAGTATTAAAATATTTACCTATGAGTATAGATATTTTAAAAAAAGAAAGTGAAAATAATTCTTGCCAAGTCCAATCTTTTCTGTTAGAATAATATGGTATGTGGTGCTAGCACATCCGATATATTTGATCAAATGAGGAGGAAGATACAATGGCTAAAGTATGTTATTTCACTGGTCGTAAGACTGTATCAGGTAACAACCGTTCACACGCTATGAACCAAACTAAACGCGCAGTTAAACCAAACCTTCAAAAAGTAACTGTTTTGATTGATGGTAAACCTAAAAAAGTTTGGGCTTCAGCACGTGCACTAAAATCAGGCAAAGTTGAACGCGTATAATAACAAAGTCGTTAGAAAAATCTAGCGACTTTTGTTTTTTGAAAAAATAGTCTAGATATAAAGTCGATTAGGAGCAAATTCGGTCACTACATAGTAAACAGGAAAGAATATCAACTATATAGCTCTTCACATTGTTGTTGAAAGGTTAACAAAGAAGGAACGTGTCAAAAATGAACTGTGTATTGATGTGGGAGATTTTTCCAAGGTCGAACATTTAAGCTTGGATTGATATTAGGGATTGTACGAGAGAGCATGTTCGTACGGATACTATAAGAAGGGAATCACGAACTGGAAGAATAGAGAGTGTTTAAAAAATCCACCCAAATTTCAAGTTGAACTTAGCCACCCAAAAGAAATTCACTTGGCGACTTGTAGTCCAAGCATTTTTTAGGGTAG
>NZ_JARQOZ010000065.1:0-4705 GCF_046032115.1 Streptococcus suis
AAAACTTAATAGAAGTATTGGATTTATTAAATAGTATGGAAATGAGATATTGGATAGATGGCGGATGGGGTATAGATATTTTACTTGGAAAGCAAAACAGAGAACATCGAGATATTGACGTTGATTTTGACGGAGAGTTTACAGATGCTTTATTAAATAAACTGAAAGAAATAGGTTATGAGATTGTAGTTGATTGGAGTCCTTCTCGTATCGAGTTATATCACCCAGAACTTGGCTATATAGATATACATCCTTTAATAATAAACAAAGATGGAAGCGCTCGGCAGGCTGATCCACAAGGTGGCTGGTATGAGTTTGAAGCAAAATGGTTTTCGACTGCAGTGTTTGAAGGTCGGGTTATTCCATGTATTTCTGCTGAAGCTCAAAAATTATTTCATAGTGGATACGAGCTTAGAGAAGTTGATAAAATCGATATGAATAATCTTGATAGCCTCATTTCGGATTAGTGTATTATGAATGAAACAAGTATTTTACGAGGAGAATTCAGATGAAAGAAAACAAATATGATGACAATACATTTTTTCAAAAATACAATCAAATGAGTCGCTCGCAGCAGGGTCTGGCCGGTGCAGGAGAATGGGAAACATTGAGAAAGCTGCTACCAAATTTTAAAGATAAGCGTGTGCTTGACTTAGGATGCGGCTATGGATGGCACTGTATATATGCGATGGAAAACGGTGCTTCCTCTGTAGTAGGTGTTGATATTTCTCATAAAATGCTCGAAGTAGCAAAAGGAAAAACCCATTTTCCACAGATTGAATATGAATGCTGTGCCATAGAAGATGTGGATTTCCCAGAGGAGAGCTTTGATGTAATACTAAGTTCGCTTGCGTTTCATTATGTAGCAGACTATGAGAATTTAATAAAAAAGATATATAGGATGCTGAAGGCTGGTGGCAATTTAGTTTTTACAGTTGAACATCCTGTTTTTACTGCTCATGGAACACAAGACTGGTATTATAACGAAAAAGGAGAAATACTGCATTTCCCGGTGGACAATTATTATTATGAGGGCAAACGGACAGCTATGTTTTTGGAAGAAAAGGTTACAAAATATCATAGAACACTGACCACATATCTAAATACACTGCTTTCAAATAGTTTTATAATAAATCAGATTGTGGAGCCACAGCCGCCAGAGAACATGATGGATATTCCGGGGATGGCGGATGAAATGCGACGCCCAATGATGCTGATTGTATCGGCAAAAAAGAAGATGTAATAATATAGAAAAAATAAACGAGGAGTATGTAAATGAGATCAGAAAAAGAAATGATGGATTTAGTACTTTCTTTAGCAGAACAGGATGAACGTATTCGAATTGTGACCCTTGAGGGGTCACGCGCAAATATTAATATACCTAAAGATGAATTTCAGGATTATGATATTACATATTTTGTAAGTGATATAGAACCGTTTATATCTAATGATGACTGGCTTAATCAATTTGGGAATATAATAATGATGCAAAAGCCGGAGGATATGGAATTATTCCCACCTGAAGAAAAGGGATTTTCCTATCTTATGCTATTTGATGATTACAATAAAATTGATCTTACCTTATTGCCCTTGGAAGAGTTAGATAATTACCTAAAGGGCGATAAATTAATAAAGGTTCTAATTGATAAAGATTGTAGAATTAAAAGGGACATAGTTCCGACTGATATAGATTATCATGTAAGAAAGCCAAGCGCAAGGGAGTATGATGATTGCTGCAATGAATTTTGGAATGTAACACCTTATGTTATTAAAGGATTGTGCCGCAAAGAGATACTGTTTGCAATCGATCATCTGAACCAGATTCTACGGTTTGAACTACTTAGGATGATGTCGTGGAAGGTTGGGATAAAGACAGAATTTTCATTAAGTGTTGGGAAAAATTATAAGTATATTAACAAATACATTGATGAAGATCTATGGAATAGATTATTATCTACATATCGCATGGATTCCTATGAAAATATTTGGAAGTCATTATTTATATGCCACCAATTGTTCAGGGAAGTGTCCAAAGAGGTAGCAGAACTACTGGGGTTTGATTATCCAGAGTATGGTAAGAACATAACAAGATATACCGAGGACATGTATAAAAAATATGTTGAAAATGACTATTTTTAAAGATTAGCAAAGATTATTAACCATAAGCAAGGGGTGTAAATGTATGGAAAGTACTGATGTTATAAATGAAATTAGAGGTATATTACCTCGTAACTCAATTGGAAAATATGATTTACTAACTATTTTTACACATAAAACCGTTTTTGATAAAATTGTAAAAGTACTATATGGTTTTTGATATTGATAATTTAAAAGGATTTCTTAATGATACCAGTTCATTTGGGTTTATAGCTAAAGAAAATAATAAAATTATAGGATTTGCATATTGCTATACACTTTTAAGACCTGATGGAAAAACAATGTTTTATTTACACTCAATAGGAATGTTACCTAACTATCAAGACAAAGGTTATGGTTCAAAATTATTATCTTTTATTAAGGAATATTCTAAAGAGATTGGTTGTTCTGAAATGTTTTTAATAACTGATAAAGGTAATCCTAGAGCTTGCCATGTATATGAAAAATTAGGTGGTAAAAATGATTATAAAGATGAAATAGTATATGTATATGATTATGAAAAAGGTGATAAATAAATGAATATAGTTGAAAATGAAATATGTATAAGAACTTTAATAGATGATGATTTTCCTTTGATGTTAAAATGGTTAACTGATGAAAGAGTATTAGAATTTTATGGTGGTAGAGATAAAAAATATACATTAGAATCATTAAAAAAACATTATACAGAGCCTTGGGAAGATGAAGTTTTTAGAGTAATTATTGAATATAACAATGTTCCTATTGGATATGGACAAATATATAAAATGTATGATGAGTTATATACTGATTATCATTATCCAAAAACTGATGAGATAGTCTATGGTATGGATCAATTTATAGGAGAGCCAAATTATTGGAGTAAAGGAATTGGTACAAGATATATTAAATTGATTTTTGAATTTTTGAAAAAAGAAAGAAATGCTAATGCAGTTATTTTAGACCCTCATAAAAATAATCCAAGAGCAATAAGGGCATACCAAAAATCTGGTTTTAGAATTATTGAAGATTTGCCAGAACATGAATTACACGAGGGCAAAAAAGAAGATTGTTATTTAATGGAATATAGATATGATGATAATGCCACAAATGTTAAGGCAATGAAATATTTAATTGAGCATTACTTTGATAATTTCAAAGTAGATAGTATTGAAATAATCGGTAGTGGTTATGATAGTGTGGCATATTTAGTTAATAATGAATACATTTTTAAAACAAAATTTAGTACTAATAAGAAAAAAGGTTATGCAAAAGAAAAAGCAATATATAATTTTTTAAATACAAATTTAGAAACTAATGTAAAAATTCCTAATATTGAATATTCGTATATTAGTGATGAATTATCTATACTAGGTTATAAAGAAATTAAAGGAACTTTTTTAACACCAGAAATTTATTCTACTATGTCAGAAGAAGAACAAAATTTGTTAAAACGAGATATTGCCAGTTTTTTAAGACAAATGCACGGTTTAGATTATACAGATATTAGTGAATGTACTATTGATAATAAACAAAATGTATTAGAAGAGTATATATTGTTGCGTGAAACTATTTATAATGATTTAACTGATATAGAAAAAGATTATATAGAAAGTTTTATGGAAAGACTAAATGCAACAACAGTTTTTGAGGGTAAAAAGTGTTTATGCCATAATGATTTTAGTTGTAATCATCTATTGTTAGATGGCAATAATAGATTAACTGGAATAATTGATTTTGGAGATTCTGGAATTATAGATGAATATTGTGATTTTATATACTTACTTGAAGATAGTGAAGAAGAAATAGGAACAAATTTTGGAGAAGATATATTAAGAATGTATGGAAATATAGATATTGAGAAAGCAAAAGAATATCAAGATATAGTTGAAGAATATTATCCTATTGAAACTATTGTTTATGGAATTAAAAATATTAAACAGGAATTTATCGAAAATGGTAGAAAAGAAATTTATAAAAGGACTTATAAAGATTGATTATATAATATATGAAAAGCTATTATAAAAGACATTAGTATTAAATAGTTTAAAAAAATGAAAAATAATAAAGGAAGTGAGTCAAGTCCAGACTCCTGTGTAAAATGCTATACAATGTTTTTACCATTTCTACTTATCAAAATTGATGTATTTTCTTGAAGAATAAATCCATTCATCATGTAGGTCCATAAGAACGGCTCCAATTAAGCGATTGGCTGATGTTTGATTGGGGAAGATGCGAATAATCTTTTCTCTTCTGCGTACTTCTTGATTCAGTCGTTCAATTAGATTGGTACTCTTTAGTCGATTGTGGGAATTTCCTTGTACGGTATATTGAAAGGCGTCTTCGAATCCATCATCCAATGATGCGCAAGCTTTTGAATATTTTGGTTGATCGATATAATCATGAATCAATCGATTTTTAGCCTCACGCGCTAAGTTAATATCTGTGAACTTAAAAATTCCTTTAACAGCTTCTCTGAAAGATTTTGAATTTTTTTTAGGAATGGTGGTAAAGATATTTCTTAGGAAGTGAACTTGGCATCTTTGCCAACTTACGTTGGTGAAGGATTTTCTAATGGCAGAGACTAATC
>NZ_JARQOZ010000066.1:0-4672 GCF_046032115.1 Streptococcus suis
CAATCAGGCTGTCTTGCCAAGCTCCAAATTAGGCACTGCAATAGAGTATAGCCTCAAATACGAAACCACCTTCCGAACCGTTCTCTCGGACGGTGACTTAGTCTTGTCTAACAATATGGCTGAAAGGGCTATGAAGACCTTGGTGATAGGGCGTAAAAATTGGCTGTTCTCTCAAAGTTTTGAGGGAGCCAAGTCGACAGCTGTCATTCTGAGTCTTTTGGAAACTGCTAAACGACACGGTCTTGATGCAGAGAAATATATGACTTATCTTCTAGAACATTTACCTAATGAGGAGACGCTCGCAAAAAAAGAGGTGCTAGAGGCTTATTTACCATGGAAGGAAAAAATTAAGAGAGCGTGTAAATAGAAAAAGATTCCAGAGTCGACAGGACTTTGGAGCCTTTTTCAATACACTTTGTTATTGGGCGGTTACAATAAATCTAACTGCAGGATACAAAATTAAAAGTACTTAACTTAATGTAGTATCGAGCTAAGTACTTTATATGATTATGAGTTTTTCTTTCCGAGTGACTACGTTGCCACAAAATATTAGGTCATTTAGTCAATCTTAGTCCTTAAAGTTTAATCAAGTGTTTTAATATACTCCCCAATTTTTCGTACGATTTCAGTGACGAGGGCATTGCCCATAAAGAACATACGCATTTTATCAGATACATCTACAATGGATCCATCTGCTAATTTTTTCTGCTTAGTCCAATCGTCAGGAAAGTCCTGTAATCGTTCCGCCTCTACAGGTGTAATCAAACGGTATCGATTGTTCACATTGATAAAGTGAGTAGAACGGTTGACGGTTCCCTCAGACGTCAGCATGGTTCGACCTGGAAGATTTAAATCATCTGTTGGCGACATTCCACCTTCGGAATAGGTATAGGTGTGACCATCTGCCGAAGTTCTTTCGATTTTTTTAGGGCCTCGTAGATATTGGAATTTTTCTAGTTTAGCAGGGTCTGTCAAAAAGTATTTCTCAGGTACATCTTTTTCGTCTTGTAAGATTTCTCCAAGAGTTATCGGTTGACCTTTATAGTCACATTGAGTATCGATGGAATAGTATTTTCCGTGTCTCATCACGCCAGTATTCCAAACTGTTCCGGTGAAGTTATCTGATACTTCAACAATATCATTCGGCAATTCGTAGTAGACTTGGCGATCTTTTATTGATGTTGATTTAATTGGGAATTGGGTTGCAAACAAGCCTGAGTGGAACAGATATTCATCATATCGATTTTCGTTAAATACAGTCTCGTTATTCTCAAACTGTTTATCTAGTTTTTGAGCAAAAGTCGTGTCATTTCGATAAACAAAGAAGAAGACACGACGGCGACGTTGACTACGTCCGTATTCAGCAGCATTGATAACCCTCCACTCAACTGAGTAGCCGAGATTGTTAAACGCTGTCAACATGATTGCAAAGTCACGCCCTCTTTGTTTAGAAGGTGCTTTTAGAAGTCGGTCAACATTTTCTAGAATGAGATATTTTGGATTTGTGATACGAGTAGCACGGATAATTTCCCAAAAGAGAACTCCTTTTTTTCCTTCAATCCCTTGTTCGTTCTTCTTGCTTCGAGCGACAGAATAGTCTTGGCAAGGAAAACCACCAACAATCATTTCGGGATTCATTTCAGCAAACTTTTCGTCAGGAATATCTGAGATACTGATATTGATATTTTCACTATCAGGAAAATGCAAATCATAGACTTCAAAGGCATCCTGTGATTTTCGGGAAGGCTCCCATTGATTTGCCCATTTTGTTTGGAAGTAATCTTTGTCAGCATTTTCAAGACCAATGCGAAAACCGCCTACACCGGCAAAGAGTTCGAGAATATTCATTTTTTCTCCTCAAGTTTATTTAATACTCTCTATTATATCGTAAAAAACAATTTCGATCAAGGATTTTTATTTGATATAATAGAGCTATAGGAATTTAGTAGGAAATTTTATATGGAAAAACACTTATTCAATTATGATGAAACAGATATTCAAAGTATTCTTGATTATTCTCAACATTTACTAGATAGGTCGCTTGGCGAAATTATTGCTGAATACCAAGTTTCGCCTTATAAAACTTATCGAGATTTTCAAGATGGTACAATCTCAGAAATTGTTGATAAAGAAATCAGTATGAAGTCAAAAGGGCAATATGGTAATTATATAGAAAAATACTTTTATGGCTATCAACCTAATAGTGACTCAGCTGCTGATTTTGACAAGGTTGGAGTAGAATTGAAAGTCACGCCTTTTAAAGTGAACAAGAATGGAACAATTAGTGCAAAAGAGCGATTAGTTTTAACAATATTAAACTATATGGAGGAAAATCTAGATGACTTTTACTCCACTCATCTATGGCAAAAATGCTCTAAAATACTCCTGCTGTTCTACAATGGCCTCATTCCAGGTCAAACCATGTCAGACTATATCATTGAAAAAGTCTTTTTGTATGAATGGTTTGAAGAGGACATGGAGGTCATTCTTGAGGATTACAATCGCATTGTAGAAAAGATTAAGCAAGGTAAGGCCCATGAACTTTCCGAATCAGATGGAAACTATTTGTCTACCTGTACAAAAGGTGCAGGGAAAGGAAAAGATTTTAGAAGCCAGCCTTTTAGTGACACTCTAGCAAAACAAAGGGCTTGGGAGCTGAAATCAAGCTACATGACCTACTTGATTAATCACAAGATATTTAATCAAGTTGACCAAGAAAGTATTCTAGCAACTGCACGAGGTGAGAAGAAGCCCTTTACACAGATTATTGCAGATAAAATTTTAGCCTATAAAGGATTTTCTGAAGCAGAGTTATATAGTCGATTTGAAGTGAATCCTAGGGCTAAAGGGAAAAATAGCACTCTAGTTAAAAATATATTGGGGCTGACTGGTGACCTTGAAAAGACACAAGAATTTCAAAAAGCGAATATGAATTTACGCGTTATTCGTGTAGATAAAAATGGGCTACCAAAAGAGGACTCTCCGTTTAAGACTTATCAATTTGAAGAATTGGCTAGGAATGATGTCTGGGAGGAATCGCATCCATTTTTGGAAATTTGCAATAAACGGTTTTTATTTGTCATTTTTAAAGAAGTATCGGATAAACTATTTGTACTAGATAGTATCAAGTTTTGGGGTTTCCCAGACAGGCTAATTCCAGAGGTTCAACGGGTTTGGAATGAAACACGAAACATTATTCGAGATGGAGTCGAACTGAAGCTAAATGGTAATAAAGTATCAACAAACTTTCCGCAAAGTAAAGTCAATACAATTTTATTCACAAAAATTCATGCTCAAAATACCTACTACGAAATTAGACCTAATGAATTTGTAGGTAAGGGAAAATTATCAGATACGGACAAATTACCGGACGGTAGAAGAATAACGAAACACTCATTTTGGCTTCCTAAAAAATTTTTGAAAGAAGTACTCCTTGGTGAGTGGGATTAATTATTTAGTGAAAGGCATCTATGAACAAAACTAATTCTTACCAAATCAACCTCCCCTCCCTCATCCCTTTCGGGTTTCATTTCGCGGACAATCGGTACACCTACCGTGAGGTGTTCATGGAGGGGCAGTTTGAGGTGGTGGTGGAGGTTGATGAGGCTGGTCAGCTGTCGTCCTATGTCTGGGATTGTGAGATGGAGGAGGTCTATACCGCCCATCTGGTGACTGCGCCAGCTGGGGCTTTTGTAGGGCAGGTGAGAGAGAGCTATCAGTCCATTTTGGCTCGGGTAGAGGAGGCTTGTTGTATCGCTCTGCCATTTTCCAAAGACCAAAGCAACCGCATAGCCCAGCTCATCAAGGAGAAGTGGGGTGACCTTCCTGACTATCCCTTTGCCAAGTTGCCGACCTATGGGGCCTTTCGCCACCCTGCCAATAACAAGTGGTACGCTTTGGTCAGTCAGATTCCGAGAGATAAGTTGGACGGGAGTGGGTCGCAGGAGCTGGTGGAGATTGTCAATCTCAAGGTTGACGGTCGGGAAATAGCAGAGCTGCTGAGCCAGTCGGGCATTTACCCTGCCTACCACATGTCAAAGAAGACCTGGGTGTCGGTCTTGCTGGATGAGACTGTGGAGGACCAGATGGTTTTTGCCCTCCTTGAGAAGAGCCGTTATCTGGTAGGACCAAAATCCTACAAGGCGGAGCAAGGGACTGATTACTGGGTTATTCCAGCCAATCCAAAGGTCTATGATATTGATACCGAGTTTGCGGAAAATAAGGTAGTCTATTGGCCGCAAAAATCAACCATTCAAGCTGGGGACATCGTAGCCATCTATGTGACGGCGCCTGTACAGGCTATTCGTTATGTTTGTCGTGTCTTAGGAGCGAATTTAGAAAATCGCGGGGAATCAGACATTCCTACAGAAAAGAAAGTCATGCAGGTGGAATTGCTCGCTCAGTTTTCCGATGATGTGTTGCCGAGAGCGCGCATGATGGACTTGGGAGTCAGGGCGGTGCGTGGTCCGAGACGCTTGACAGAGGGCGTGATAGAAGTACTGACATCTGAAGTGATAAATATTTATTAAATTATCAGAATATTTAATAAAAATCTTTACATCTGCAAAAAAAGCGGTATAATAAGACTATTAAAATTTAAGTCTAGTGGTAAAAAGTCAATAGAAAGTTGAGAAAAATCTAGTTGTTTTTTTAGAAAACAGGGTACACTAAA
>NZ_JARQOZ010000067.1:0-3624 GCF_046032115.1 Streptococcus suis
AGTCTATCACTTTATCGAAAAATAAAAAGACCCTATCCAATAAAAATTGGAGTAGGATCCTTAACTTAATGACATTGTCTCGCCGATAGCTTTTTTTAATAGACAGGTACCTCAACGATTCGAGAGTTAGCTTTTTTCGCGAATACTTTTCCGTGGTAAAAGTCAGTAAGACTTGCTAATGTTTGTTCAAGGAATTCTTTATCGACAAAAATCATGGTTGAAACTTCAGTAGTAAACTGGGTATCAAATTCTTCCAGACCTTGCTCAGCTCGCCAATTGGCAAACTCTTGGTATTGGGCGTAGGACATACTAATGGAAATACCTTCCTGCTCCTTGACTTCCACAACACCGATCTCCTTGACTGCATTAGCCACGGCTCCAGCGTAAGCACGAATTAAACCACCAGCACCCAGTTTGATGCCACCAAAATAGCGGGTAACCACCGTTGCGACATTGGTCAGCTCGTGATTTTCTAAAACCGTCAGCATTGGCACACCAGCAGTACCAGATGGCTCCCCGTCATCTGAGGAACGCTTGATTTCCATATTTTCTCCAAGGACAAAAGCAGAGCAGTTATGAGTAGCCTTGTAATGTTCTTTCTTTATTTTGTTGATAAAGTCGCGAGCTTCTTCCTCACTAGTCACTCGTTTCATAAAGCAGATAAAGCGTGATTTCTTTATCTCCTCCTCAACAATACCATCTTCTTTAATCGTCTTAAATTCTTTCATAACCAAATTGTACTAATTTTTTTCAAAACTGACAAGAAATTCCGAATAAATAAGTGATGAAAGAATTAGAAGATTACTATGGAAGACTTTTTACCAAGTATCAGTTGACAGCAGAAGAAAGAGAAAGGGCAGTTTCAATATCCAGTGTTGTTGAAAAGAATGCCTGCTTTCGATGTGGAACAGTGTTTGAAGAAGAAAACAAGTTGCCAAATGAAGCATATTACTGTCGAGCCTGCTTGCTTCTAGGTAGAGTGCGGTCAGACGAAAAACTCTATCATTTTCCTCAGAAAGATTTTCCAATTACTAAGTGTTTAAAGTGGAAAGGTCAATTAACTGATTGGCAACAAAGAATTTCAGATGGACTAGTTGCAAACGTGGAAAATAATCGTGCGACATTGGTTCATGCAGTAACAGGAGCAGGTAAGACAGAAATGATCTACCACACCGTTGCCTCAGTGATTGATAAAGGCGGAGCGGTGTGCCTAGCCAGTCCTCGAATTGATGTTTGTATAGAACTCTATAAACGTCTGCAAAACGACTTTTCAGTTCCAATTAGTTTACTACATGGAGAGTCTGAACCCTATTTCCGAACTCCATTAGTTGTATCAACCACACATCAGTTATTAAAATTTTATCAGGCCTTTGATTTGGTTTTGATTGATGAAGTAGACGCCTTTCCCTATGCAGATAATCCCATGCTCTATCGAGCAGCAGATAATGCGGTCAAGGAAGACGGAGTTCAAGTTTTTCTGACGGCGACTTCAACAGATGAATTGGATAAAAAAGTCAGAACAGGTAAATTAAGCCGTCTTAGTTTGCCAAGGCGCTTTCATGGCAATCCGCTTGTTGTCCCGCAAAAAGTCTGGTTTAGTAAATTCGATGATACCCTAAAGAAAAATAGACTAGTTCCAAAGTTGAAAAAAGCGATTGAAGAACAGAGAAAGTCAGGCTTTCCCTTACTTATTTTTGTCCCAGAAATCTCCAAAGGTCAAAATTTTGCTAAGCTAATGGAAAAAACATTTCCAAATGAAACAATTGGCTTCGTATCCAGTCAAACAGAAAATCGTCTTGAAATAGTAGAAGGATTTCGCAATAAAGACATTACAATCCTAATTTCTACCACAATTCTAGAACGTGGGGTAACCTTCCCTGGTGTTGATGTCATCGTTGTCCAAGCTAATCATTATCTCTATACCTCGTCCAGTCTTGTGCAGATTGCAGGTCGAGTCGGCAGGAGTATGGATCGTCCGACTGGCCTACTCCAGTTTTTCCACGAGGGGTCTACCCGTTCCATTGAGAAGGCCATTGCTGAAATCAAACAAATGAACAAGGAGGCCGGCTATGTCTAACTGCTTACTATGTACTCAAAACTTGAAAACCAGACAAACCTTCTCTGAACTTATTTTCTTTGGTAAAACCCAGTCAGGAGTTTGTCATGATTGTCTTGCTACTTTTGAAAAAATAGCAGGGCAACACTGTCCGCATTGTTTTAAAAGTGGGGAAGCAGGAAGCTGCAAGGATTGTCACTACTGGCTAAGCCAAGGGAAATCAGTATCTCACACAGCCATTTTTCAGTACAATGAAGCCATGGCAGCATACTTTAGCCGCTATAAATTTCAAGGCGACTATGTTCTCAGAAAAATTTTTGCATCAGAACTCAAAAAAACACTAGCAGATTTTTCCGACTATACCATCGTTCCCATTCCACTCAGTCAAGAACGACTGGAAGAACGAGGTTTTAACCAGGTAACTGGTTTACTAGAAGCAGCTAATGTTCCTTATCGAGAGTTGCTGGGTAAACGAGATAGTAAAAAGCAATCTTCTAAAAGTCGAGAAGAGAGGTTAGAAACAGAACAAACATTTTACCTACTAGATGAAAAAAATCTACCAGAAAAAATTTTATTAATCGACGATATTTACACAACAGGAGCTACAATTCAGCTTGCAAAAAGTCTTTTCATGAAAACCGAACAGAAAGAAATCAAAACATTTTCACTTTGTAGATAAGAAAACGGTTGCATTTATTTAATAATGTGATATAATAATAGTGAAGAAAGGCGAAAGCCTAGAAAGAGGTACTAATATGATTAAATTCAGTATTCGTGGAGAAAACCTTGAAGTTACAGAAGCACTTCGCACTTATGTAGAAGAGAAAGTTGCAAAGATTGAGAAATATTTCAATGAAGATCAAGAATTGAATGCGAAAGTAAATCTAAAAGTTTACCGTGATAAGCGCTCAAAAGTTGAAGTTACAATTCCAGTTGGCTCAATGACACTTCGAGCTGAGGATGTATCACAGGAAATGTACGGTTCGATTGATCTGGTTGTAGACAAGATTGAACGTCAAATTCGTCGTAACAAAACAAAAATTGAAAGAAAACATCGCCAAAAAGTTGCAACAGGTCAAGTATTTGCAGAAGATTTAGTTGAAGAAACAGAAGACGAAGTAAAAGTTGTAAGAACAAAGCAGGTTGATTTAAAACCAATGGATATAGAAGAAGCAATTCTCCAATTGGAATTACTAGGTCATGACTTCTTCATTTACACTGATGCAAATGATGGTACTACAAACGTATTATATAAACGTGAAGATGGAGATTTAGGACTTCTAGAAGTTCGCCAATAATCAACAAGAACAGTTACAAGATGTAGCTGTTCTTCTTTAATTCAAAAAAACATAAACATACTAAGATTAGTAGTGAGGAAATCTCCGACGGGAGAGAGTACTCACTACTTTTTTCATTCTCAAGATGATAAAGTAGAGGTGTCTTGTTAAGTCGTGGGGCTTTTTGACGCTAGACGTCGCAACAAAAACTGGCAAGACACCTGTTTTAGAAAGAATGTTATCAAAGTATGTGGGACGCCAGACGTCGAGTATTGAAAATGACATCACTAA
>NZ_JARQOZ010000068.1:0-3549 GCF_046032115.1 Streptococcus suis
TATTATTGGGAATCCCAGCTTAAATCATAGATACCGTAAGGGATTTTATTCTTTATTTAAAACTTTGCAACAGAACCTTTTTTAAAATGTTTCTTAAAACATTTAATCTCTGTTTACCTAACTTTCTTTGAACAGTTATGTTTAATTCATCTTCATCAAATAACTTTTCCTTATTGTTATTAGCATAGAAAAGAATAATTTCTTCAATTTCTCGATTATCTAATTTACCTTCTCTGTAATCATCAATAATTACTCGTAGTTCTGATGTTAAAGTTAATACTGTTGCAGGATAAGCTACATATTCATATTTATCAAAAATACTAGACAAAATAATCACTCCTTTTTTGTATATTTACATGGTATCATTTGCCACACACAAAATCAACATTTACTTAACATTTTTATAACATATTTCAAAAATATATGATTACATATTATTATCTGGGTATATTTATATAAACTCTTTCTACCTTGTCGCTATAACAAGATAGAAAGCTTTTTAAGGGGTATTAGCACTACTGACACACTAAATACTATACAAGCTATAAAAAGCTCTTAAAACCGAAATAGAAGCCTTAAAAGTTGCAATTAATAAAATTAGCACTTTATGATATAATGGTGTTGTTATAAAAAAAATAATAGAAAGGAAAGGAAGGCAGATGAGATAACAGATCAGTTACTTTACTTTTACCAGAAAGGGTGTAAGCTAAAACTTAGGTTAGACATTGCGCTAGCGATTTGGTACAATAAGGGGGAAGTTGAATTATATTTGAAACGATAGGAGGGAGAAGCAAATGAAATCTACAACTAAAGTAACATTTAAAGAACTCCATGTATAGGTGGCTGTGACAAGCTTTACATGGAGTAGAATAATTATTGTCCAAAGCCACCTTTGCAATTGCTAGTACTTACGCAAAGGAGGATATGAAAATGCAATACAAAATAATTAATGGTGCCGTTTACTATGATGGTAATATGGTGTTGGAAAACATCGGTATTGAAATCAATGATAATGAAAAGATTGCTATTGTTGGTAGAAATGGATGTGGAAAAACAACCTTGCTAAAAGCTATTATAGGCGAAATTGAATTAGAAGAAGGAACTGGTGAAAGTGAGTTTCAAGTAATAAAGACCGGTAACCCTTATATTAGCTATTTAAGACAGATGCCTTTTGAAGATGAAAGTATATCAATGGTGGATGAAGTCCGTACGGTATTTAAGACGCTTATTGATATGGAAAACAAGATGAAACAGCTGATAGATAAAATGGAGAATCAATATGATGATAAAATCATCAATGAATACTCTGATATCAGTGAAAGGTATATGGCTCTTGGAGGTCTAACCTACCAAAAAGAATATGAAACGATGATTCGTAGTATGGGTTTTACTGAAGCAGATAAGAAAAAACCCATTTCTGAATTTTCAGGTGGTCAGCGAACTAAGATAGCTTTTATAAAAATACTTTTAACAAAGCCAGACATTCTATTACTTGATGAACCTACTAACCACCTTGATATAGAAACAATACAATGGTTGGAGAGTTATTTGAGAAGTTATAAATCTACATTGGTTATTATTTCCCATGATAGAATGTTTCTTAATCGAATTGTGGATAAGGTTTATGAAATCGAATGGGGAGAGACCAAATGTTATAAAGGTAATTATTCAGCCTTTGAGGAGCAAAAACGAGAAAATCATATCAAACAGCAAAAAGATTACGACTTGCAACAGATAGAAATTGAAAGGATTACACGCTTGATTGAACGTTTTCGTTATAAACCTACGAAAGCTAAAATGGTGCAATCTAAAATTAAATTATTACAGCGTATGCAAATATTAAATGCACCAGACCAATACGATACAAAAACTTATATGTCTAAATTTCAACCGAGAATCAGTAGTTCAAGGCAAGTATTAAGTGCTTCAGAACTTGTGATAGGCTATGATACTCCTCTTGCAAAGGTTAATTTCAACCTTGAAAGGGGACAGAAGCTTGGAATTGTTGGGAGTAATGGTATTGGTAAATCCACGTTGCTTAAAACACTTATGGGTGGTGTGGCAGCATTGTCTGGAGATTTTAAATTCGGATACAATGTTGAAATTAGCTATTTTGACCAACAGCTTGCTCAAATCAGTGGAGATGATACACTATTCGAAATTTTTCAAAGCGAATACCCTGAGCTAAATGACACAGAGGTCAGAACTGCTCTTGGCTCATTTCAGTTTAGTGGAGATGATGTTTTTAGACCGGTGTCCTCTTTGTCAGGTGGAGAAAAGGTTAGATTGACATTATGTAAATTATTATATAAACGTCCTAATGTTTTAATCTTAGATGAACCGACAAACCACATGGATATTATTGGAAAAGAGAATTTAGAGAATATCTTATGCAGTTATCAAGGTACAATTATTTTTGTGTCACATGATAGATATTTTACTAATAAGATTGCTGACAGATTACTTGTTTTTGATAAGGATGGTGTAGAGTTTGTACAATCTACTTATGGTGAGTACGAGAAAAAAAGGATGAATTCTGAAAAGCCATTTAATAACATTAAAGTTGAGCAGAAAGTAGAGAAAAATAACACAGTAAAAGGCGATCGTAACTCCATTGAGAAGGAGAAGGTTAAGAAGGAGAAACGAATTGAAAAACTTGAAGTGTTAATAAATCAATATGATGAAGAATTAGAAAGATTGAATAAAATTATTTCTGAACCAAACAATTCTTCTGATTATATAGTACTGACGGAAATACAAAAATCAATTGATGATGTTAAAAGGTGTCAGGGTAATTATTTTAATGAATGGGAACAGTTGATGAGAGAATTGGAAGTTATGTAATTTTTGAGTTATGCAATAAGGATGTAAAAGTGTTAATGATACATTCTGGTTGTTGAAAATGTAAAAAAATTAATGAATTTTTATTAGATATAATCGCTATGTGAAGACCTTTTGAGTTTGCCGCATAGCGGTTTTTATTATCTATACTTTGGAATTGTCAAGAAAAGTGTAGTCGTATAAACTCACTAAATTTCCTTTGATTGTTATGCTGCCAGAAGTTGTTCTTCCAGTAGCCCTCTGTATATAACAGGAGGATTGAGCAGGTGGTTTCTGTCGTTGCAGAACCAGATTCTAAATATGGGACTGAAGTATTTGATGAATATGTCATAAGTAAAGAATTTGAAAATGTTCAAGAGGTTATGACGTCTCAAATACAGCAGAAAGGAAGGTTAAGATAAGAGAAACTGAAGTTCAACAATAGTATTTAGATATAGGGTGATAAATCAGATTATATTGTGATTTGTAGAATTGCTTGCCTTGGTGCTAAATAGGTATGGTAATAATGTACTAATCGATTGTTTTGTAGTAAAAAAGCAACAGATAATTAGGATATTTTTCTTGTATTGTTCGTTAAAAAGAGCCAAACGAAGTATATTTTCTCATAGAAGTTGAACATAGTAGACTGATTATGGTTCTGTTGCAAAGTTTTAAATCTACTATCAAATAAGGTAGAATAATAGAAAAAGATAGCAGGAGGAATGACGA
>NZ_JARQOZ010000069.1:0-3471 GCF_046032115.1 Streptococcus suis
TTACCGTGGCGATTTTTCTTTTTGAAAGTTTGAAAAGCTATGATGGGTAGGGCATAACCAACTACGGGAATGATTCCAGAAAAACCGACGCAAAGCGTCGGTTAATTTCATCTATATCTATAAGGACCAGGTCGCTCTGTTCTCCTCTGCCTGTCTTTCGGTTCTTTATCGAGATAATAAATATCCCGCATCGCCCAAAAACCAATCAGAATCATTAGTAGACCAACCCAAATTTCCTTTGAAAATTGCATGATTCTTAAAAATCCAAGTACCAAGGCAATCGCTAATGCTACCAGTAAAAATACTGCCGCAATCAAATTCATAGTCCCCTTAATATTGCGAGGTGCCACAAATATATAAAAAAGTACTAACATGATGGCGAGGATTAAATAAAACATGCTTCTTCTCCTAGAAATTATTCCTCAGTCGCTAATTTTTTCTTCTTCGCAGCCTTATCACGCTCTGCCTTGTTCAAGATTTGCTTACGAAGACGGATAGATTCTGGCGTTACTTCCATGTATTCATCATCGTTCAAGAATTCTAGTGATTCTTCAAGAGTCAAGATACGTGGTGTCTTAATTACAGACGTTTGGTCTTTGGTAGCTGAACGAACGTTGGTCATTTGTTTAGCGGTCGTGATGTTGACGGTCAAGTCATTTTCACGCGAGTTTTCACCGATAATCATTCCTTCGTACACTTCAGTACCTGGGTTGACAAAGATGGTACCACGCTCTTCAATACGCATGATAGAGTATGTCGTTGCCTTACCTTGGTCGATAGAGACAAGGGCACCACGGTGACGACCACCGATCTCACCTTGAACAACTGGCAAGTATTGGTCGAAAGTATGGTTCATGATACCGTAACCACGAGTCATTGAAAGGAATTCTGTTGAATAACCAATCAAACCACGCGCAGGCACAAGGAAAACAAGACGAGTTTGACCATTACCTGTCGCAACCATATCCAACATATCACCCTTACGCTCAGAAAGGGATTGGATAACAGAACCTTGGTATTCTTCTGGTGTATCAATTTGCACGCGCTCGAATGGCTCCATCTTCACGCCGTCGATTTCCTTGATGATAACTTCTGGACGTGATACTTGAAGCTCATAGCCCTCACGACGCATGGTTTCAATCAAGATAGACAAGTGCAATTCACCACGACCTGAAACAGTCCATTTATCTGGAGAGTCAGTAGGGTCAACACGGAGAGAAACGTCTGTTTGCAACTCAGCCAAAAGGCGCTCTTCAATCTTACGAGATGTCACCCATTTACCTTCACGACCTGCAAACGGTGAGTTGTTCACCAAAAAAGTCATTTGAAGAGTTGGCTCATCGATACGAAGAACTGGAAGTGCCTCAACTACATCTGTTGGAGTTACCGTCTCACCAACGAAGATATCTTCCATACCTGAAACGGCAATCAAGTCACCAGCTTTAGCTTCTTGAATTTCTTTACGCTCAAGACCGAAGAAACCAAAGAGTTTTGTAACGCGGAAGTTTTTGGTTGTGCCGTCAAGTTTAGAAAGGGTAACTTGGTCACCAACTTTAACAGTACCACGGAAGACACGACCGATACCGATACGACCTACAAAGTCGTTGTAGTCCAACAGGGATACTTGGAATTGCAAAGGCTCATCTGAGTTATCCACAGGAGCTGGGATATGTTCGATGATAGTATCAAAGATTGGTGCCATTGTTTCTTCTTGGTCTGCTGGATTGTCAGACAAAGATGAAGTACCGTTGATAGCTGATGCGTAAACCACTGGGAATTCCAACTGGTCATCATCTGCACCCAATTCGATGAAAAGTTCAAGCACTTCATCCACAACTTCTTCTGGACGAGCAGAAGGCTTATCAATCTTGTTGACAACGACGATTGGTGTCAAGTTTTGTTCAAGAGCCTTTTTCAATACGAAACGGGTCTGTGGCATAGTTCCTTCGTAAGCATCTACGACAAGGACAACACCGTCAACCATTTTCATGATACGCTCAACCTCACCACCGAAGTCTGCGTGTCCTGGTGTATCCATGATGTTGATGCGAGTACCGTTATAAGCTACAGCAGTGTTTTTAGCAAGGATAGTGATACCACGCTCTTTTTCGATATCGTTTGAATCCATGGCACGCTCATCCAACTGCGTACGCTCATCAAGGGTTTGAGATTGTTTCAATAATTCATCAACGAGGGTTGTTTTTCCGTGGTCAACGTGGGCAATAATGGCTACGTTACGGATGTCTTCTCTAAGTTTTGTCATAATATCCTCTGTATCTTTTAATTTAACTAAAAAAGTATATCATAGATTGGCGCAAAAATCACAGATAATCTTGTTGTAAATGTTTTCAAGCCTCAGATTGAAAACATTAGAAAAGAGATTGAAAACCAATCTCTTATAAAATATTCTCAAAATTATCACGCACTTCTTGTGGCCAAACGCTTGACTGCACTTCACCGATATGTTTCTTACGAAGCAAGAACATGGCCAAACGGGATTGACCGATACCGCCACCAATCGAAAGCGGGAAGAGACCATTCAAAAGGGCACGATGCCAATCAAATTCCAAACGGTCCTCGTCGCCTGTAATAGCGACCTGGCGTTTAAGTGCTTCTTCATCCACACGAATCCCCATTGAGGACAACTCAAATGCTGAACCAAGTGCTTCGTTCCAAACCAAGATGTCTCCATTGAGTCCTTTGTAACCTGCTTCTGATGGGCTTGTCCAGTCATCATAGTCTGGTGCACGTCCGTCATGTGGCTTACCATCTGCCAGTTCACCGCCGATACCGATCAGGAAAACTGCACCGTATTCTTTAGCAACCACATTCTCACGCTCTTTTGGTGTCAAGTCTGGGAAGTTCTTGACCAAATCCTCAGTATGGATAAAGGTGATTTTTTTAGGCAAAACAGACTCAATGTCATAACGAGCTTCAACTGCCAATTCTGTCAGACGGATAGCCTTGTAAATCTGCTCCACTGTTTCTTTCAAGTAAGCTAAATTCCGACGGCCATCAGGAATAACCTTCTCCCAGTCCCACTGATCCACGTATACTGAGTGAATGGGATCCAAGGAATCCTCGTCAGGACGAAGAGCCTTCATGTGAACAAAGAGCCCTTCTCCCTCGTTAAAACCGAAACGAGCCAAGGTATGGCGCTTCCACTTAGCAAGTGAGTGAACCACTTCATAGGTCGCATCTGGAATCAACTTCACATTAACAGTAACAGCATTCTCCACACCGGACAAATTATCCTGCATACCATCCCCGACACGACTCAAAATCGGTCCTTGCACTTCTACGATTTCTAGCTTGTCTTTCAAATACTGCGTAAATGTATTTTTGACGAAAGAAATCTCCTCTTGCTGATGAATGAAGCTTTTCTTCATACCTACTCCTCCTCGTAAAATAAGTTTATGGGGATTTTTCAATCCCAAATTTTTAATGAGTGTAATAATGTTAACTTGACTA
>NZ_JARQOZ010000070.1:0-2147 GCF_046032115.1 Streptococcus suis
ATAGTACGACGGGCATGTCGTACATCTGAGGTGAAAGTCCTCCGTGGGCACCCGCTACCGGTGAACCCTATAGCGACTCCCAAGCCTGACTATCGTGAGGTAGCGGATTAAAACGGTCTGGGGAGAGACCGTTTTAAGTCTGACGCTAGAAACCAAGATCGTCAGAGGAAGGGATAGCGAAATCGTGGCACTACGAGCAGAAACGTGATACCAAGGCGTATATAGCGGATAAGGTGGCTATGAACACCAAAGTCCAAAAAGGTAGTCGTAACCTATCTGCGTAAATCACGAGTGTAATTGAATTCGAACTAAGGTCAGTGTGAAAAAGATAATTCCTCCTAGAGTCACTGGACTCTTCGTCGGAATTCCTATTTTCACTTAGACCTTTTAACGTCCTCATATCTTGTGTAAACGAGGAAAGATGTACGACTTATCCCGTGAGGTCTCATGAGCGTCAAAAAGACGTAGTAACAACGAATCATGAGAAGTACCCTCGCCTATTGTTGTCTTCAACTCATTCTTCGTTGGACAACAATGGCTGGGGCAGGCTCTCAGCCGAAGCCATAGTAGTGATGAAATTTCTGTAATAGAAACGGAGCGAAGGGCTGAATATTTCAACAGTCAGGGGAGTGACTGTTGAAAGTTTGACACTGAAAATAAAGACTGTCAAACCGAAGTATACCTACTTCGATTGTGTCTGTAAAGAATGGTCTGATAGAACTGGAGGCAGTCACGTAATGACTAGAAGAAAGTTCATCATTATAAGATATCCTACAGACACCGAAACAAGAAAGGAGTACGCACATGTCACAGTTATTAGATAATATCCTATCCCGTTCAAATATGTTGGACGCTTACAATCAAGTTAGAGCCAATAAAGGTTCAGCAGGAATTGACGGCGTAACTATTGACGAAATAGATGACTATCTCCGCAAACACTGGCGTTCAACTAAAGAACTCATAAAGCAGAGAAAGTACAAGCCACAGCCAGTCTTACGAGTTGAAATTCCCAAACCTAACGGCGGAGTTCGTCAGCTAGGTATCCCAACGGTCATGGATAGAATGATACAACAAGCCATTGTCCAAATCCTCAGCCCTATCTGTGAACCCTATTTCTCTGATAAGAGCTACGGATTCAGACCCAATCGGTCATGCGAACAAGCTATTATCCAGTTATTAGAATACCTTAATGACGGTTATGAGTGGATAGTGGACATAGACCTGGAGAAGTTGACGATACCGTTCCTCAAGATAGACTGATGTCACTTGTTCATAACATTATCCAAGATGGGGATACAGAATCCTTAATTCGTAAGTACCTTCATTCAGGTGTAGTCATCAACGGACAACGGTATAAAACACTAGTTGGAACGCCACAGGGAGGAAATCTATCACCGCTCCTGTCCAATATCATGCTTAATGAGCTAGATAAAGAGCTGGAAAATCGCGGACTTCGCTTTGTTCGCTACGCAGATGACTGTGTCATCACAGTTGGTAGTGAGGCGGCGGCTAAACGTGTGATGCATTCAATTAGTCGTTACATTGAAAAACGATTAGGGTTGAAAGTCAACATGACCAAGACTAAGATTGTGAGACCGAACAAATTGAAGTATCTAGGATTTGGGTTCTGGAAATCATCTGAGGGCTGGAAAAGTCGTCCGCATCAGGATAGCGTACAGAGTTTCAAGAGAAAACTCAAGAAACTAACGGCCCGTAAGTGGAGTATTGACTTAGACAGCCGAATTGAGCGACTAAACTGGGTTATTCGAGGATGGATAAACTACTTTTCTATGACGAACATGAAATCAGTCATGGAAAGTATCGATGAACGTCTGAGAACTCGACTAAGAGTTATTATCTGGAAACAATGGAAGAAGAAATCTAGGCGATTATGGGGACTTCTCAAATTAGGAGTACCGAAGTGGATAGCGGATAAAGTATCTGGCTGGGGTGACCATTATCAATTAGTGGCTCAGAGGTCAATACTGAAACGTGCCATATCAAAACCAGTCCTCGCTAAACGTGGACTGGTTTCTTGCTTAGATTATTATCTAAAACGACATGCGTTAAAAGTTAGTTGAACCGCCGTGTGCCGAACGGCACGCACGGTGGTGTGAGAGGGACTAGAAATTAGTCCCTACTCGATT
>NZ_JARQOZ010000071.1:0-1932 GCF_046032115.1 Streptococcus suis
TAGTCAAGTTAACATTATTACACTCATTAAAAATTTGGGATTGAAAAATCCCCATAAACTTATTTTACGAGGAGGTATAGATATGAATACAAAAAAGAAGATATCCTTTGCCCTGACCGCTTGTCTAGGTCTTTTTTTGCTCTTCCCTACTTCTACCCACGCTCATTATGACCGCGCCTTTTGGTATGAAGAACAAGTGACCACACCGCATATTGAACAATATACAGACTGGATGTCCACAATTCCTGATAATCGTTTTCTAGGAGAGCTTGCCATTCCGGGAACTCATGATAGCATGGCTCACAGTAACCATCTTCCTTTTCGTGATATTGTCCGTACGCAAACAATGAATTTGCAGCAACAATTGGAGTCTGGAATCCGATATTTAGATATTCGTCTCGCATATATGGGAGATCACTTTGCTCTCTACCATGGCTCAATCGCCTTGGGCTACCAATTTGAAGAGGTTCTTACAACTATTCAAAATTACTTGATAAGTTATCCAAGTGAAACCATCTTAATGCGGATTAAACAAGAGCATACTCATGCCTCTGATCCTGAAATGTTTACCCTTTTTGAGTCCTATTATCAACGATATTCCTCTCTTTTCTGGAATCCTATGACTTCGTCAAACGGATACAATCCTACACTAGGCGAAATTCGTGGCCAGATTGTGCTTTTACCTGATGTCTTGTCTATCGAACACGGAATAAATTATCGTTTTGTTATTACTCAAGATCAATACCATCTCAATACAAATTGGGATTTATATAAAAAATGGGAAGCTATAAAGAACCATATCAATCAGGCAAATACATCTAGCATTGATTTTATTTTCATGAATTATCTCAGTGGTTCTGGTGGTTCTTTCCCTTATTTTGTAGCAAGTGGACATGTTCGTCCAGCAACTGATGCTTCCCGACTCTCTACTGGATTGACGGAACCCGGTTTTAGGCATCGCTACCCTGACTTCCCACGCACAGCACGTCTCGGTGTATTTGCAACAATTTCCTTTGAAGGAACCAATACTCTTGTTGCGGACTATCTACGAAACAATCAAATTCGTAGACCAGGAATCATCATTTCAGATTTCCCCGGTGAACGTCTTATCAATGAAGTTATACAATGCAATTACCGTTAATCGTTCTATATTTTTGCATGTTTAGTATTTAAGCTAAAATACTGTTCTATAAATAACATCTCGTACAATACATACCTAATTCTCACCCTAACCTTCCAATTCCTTTTACCATCAACATAAAAATATTCAACTGACTAGCGAGGAAATTCCCAACGGGGGACTCCTCGTTTTTTATATCTTAATTGTCGTTTCAAGTCAAAAATAGTCAACCACTAAATTTTCGATAAGCAGACTATATCATCAATAACAAAAAATTACTTCTTTCACGAAAAATAAAAGTGATTGATTGTGACATGAAAAATTCTATAGGAGTTGTGAACTAAGGATAGCACAGTGAAACATTGAGAGCAACAATAAAAAAATGCATCATTAGGCTGTTATAGACATTTAGTCTATCTTTAATTACTTCGTTAACTCGCTTTGCCGTACTTTGCGTAAGTGACTTGCTTTCGCAAGTCTCATTTCCAGCCTTGTACAGTCTGCTAGACTGTACAAGCTGCCTACAGCTTTTGAGGCGAATGCGGTTCGCCCTATTTCCAGCATCTTTTTTCTCGCTTTTTTGTATCTAGGATCGGGCTGAAACAGTTCCCCGAACTGTTTCACTCTCCCAGATAGTTGGAGCTAGTACTAAAAGTAAACTAAAATATAATTATTTAGCTTTAAAATAGCATTCCAAACAATACTCAACCGATTGAAATCTCCTCAATAACTCAACCACTTTTCTTTTCAATCCAGCCCAGAATCGTTCAATTGGGTTAAGTTCAGGGGAATAAGGTGGAAGCGGAAGAAAA
>NZ_JARQOZ010000072.1:0-1782 GCF_046032115.1 Streptococcus suis
ATAGTCAAGTTAACATTATTACACTCATTAAAAATTTGGGATTGAAAAATCCCCATAAACTTATTTTACGAGGAGAATGATTTATGTTTAAGAAAAAAGCAACTCAGATAGTTAGCGAAACGTCAATAAAAAAATCTAGAAAGTTTCTTAATCGGAAAACAGCAGGAATAACTGGTGGTGTCCTACTTACAACATTTATCGGTTCACAACTAATGACTGCTGAGCTTCCGAAAAAAGATGACCTTTATGGACAACAGTATGTAACAGTCGTAAGACATCTTCAGGAAGCAGGTTTTAAAAATATTCAGGGGGTGGAAATTACTGATTTAGAATTTGGAAAAATAGGTGAAAGCGATCTTGTCGAACTCGTCTCTGTTGACGGAGAAGATTGGAAGGAAGGACGGGCTTTAAAAAATATCCCAATTACAATCTCCTACCATGTTCCCAAAAAAGATGCCGTTGAATTCAACCTACCAGCTTCTAAAAATTTAGCAGATGTCGAGAAAGAGCTGAAAGATTCAGGTTTTAAACAAGTCGAACTAACTCCTGTTCTGCTAGTAGAAGAAGGCAATGCGGACAAAAAAGATAAAATTGATCGCCTTCAAATCGGAAATCACACCTATCAATCCAATCATTTTTACTCTACTAGTCTCCCTGTTACATTAACCTATTTTGACGTTAGCAAAGATAACATCAAACTACCAAAAAATCTAGCAGAGGCTAAAACAAAACCAGAGCTCGAAAAACAGCTAACAACAGCAGGATTTACAGACATCAAGTGGACTGCTGTTGCGGACAAGGATAAAGCAAAGCACGAAAAAATTCAAAAAATTAGTCTAGGTGGCGCAGAGCTTCAGTTGCCCACCAAACAGGAGATTATCAGCAAAAAATCAACCCCCATTGTAATCACCTACTACGATTTCTCTAGCTTCGCTGAACTGCCATCATCCATTTCAACGAAAACAGCTGCAGATACTAAAAAATTGTTTACTGACGGTGGTTTTTCTCAAGTATCTGAAGTAGCAACAGAGACCAATGAAATTGCTAAAAATGGACAAATCATTGCGGTCGAGATTGATGGAAAATCTTTTAACGAGATGAACGATAAGGTCATCAAAAAAGATAGCAAAGTCATTATCAAATATTGGAATGCTGAAAAAGCTATTGCTGAGAAAGCACGTAAAGAGGAAGAAGAACGTCTCGCCGCCGAAGCGCAAAAAATTGCAGAAGCAGAAGCACAAAGCCAAGTTCAGCAATTTGCTGCTACACCATCTCAAAACACATATTATCCAAATTGTAAGGCAGTTAGACAAGCAGGAGCTGCACCAATCTATCGTGGTGAACCAGGTTACGGTAGTCATTTAGATCGTGATGGAGATGGGATTGGTTGCGAATAGGAAAAATGTTGACAACGTTTACATTATATGCTATGCTACACTTATAAAGGAGGGATTGCTCATGGCCTATAAATACCGTATGATTTTATCGTTCCTAGTCTCTGGATTATCTTTATATCTAGTGGCAACTGTTTTTGATAAGAGTATATGGGAAGGACCTTTATTGATTACCTTTTCCTTCCTCAGCTTAATCTATGGATGTGTCATGCTCTACAAGTGGAAACCAAAGGCAGCAAAAATCATTTTTGAGTGTGTCGGAAATTTCTTATCATTCCCCTGGTCCTAATAACAAACAAGCTCAAATCGGGCTTGAATCATTCCCGTAGTTGGTTATGCCCTACCCATCATAGCTTTTCAAACTTTCAAAAAGAAAAATCGCCACGGT
>NZ_JARQOZ010000073.1:0-1715 GCF_046032115.1 Streptococcus suis
TGTTTTAGTGATGTCATTTTCAATACTCGACGTCTGGCGTCCCACATACTTTGATAACATTCTTTCTAAAACAGGTGCCTTGCCAGTTTTTGATGCGACGTCTAGCGTCAAAAGAGTTCTCGACTTAACAAGACACCTCTACTTTAACATAAAGAAAAAGTAGTAAGTACTCTCTCCCGTCGGAGATTTCCTCACTACTAATCTTAGTATGTTTTTGTGCAATAGAATAAAAGACTACTTGTAATTTGAATTTCAGGCTTTTAAGCATATCTGAGTTTTCCCATGACTCATATTTTTGGATAGAATGGATAAAGCTCTATTAAATACCACGTAGTTATAATTTTCCACCCTATTATATATTGAAATCCTTTTACTGTAATTTGTTAGCTGGTGTAACCTACTTAGTTTTTTTTGTTTCTTATCTAGGAAACGTTAAATCCGGTATATGTAAAAACTGTTGAACAGCTGTAGCAATACCTCCATATAGTGTTGCTGTATCACCTAGGTTCGAAATTGTTAAGGAGACCTTTTGTGCAAATTGACTATTAATTTCTGATTCCAATTTATCTAGAAGTTTGGGTATCTTAGCATACAGCGAGCTATTGATAATTACTAGTTGAGGATCACAAAGCATGATGAGATTATTAATACCAATAGCTTGATGATAGATCTGTTGGTTTATGAGTTCCTGAGTGAAGGAATCTGAGCAAAGATAATATTGAGAAATTAGGTCCGAATTAGCATGCTTAAGGTTATAGTGTTTGGAGAATTCTTGATATACGACTAGATTTGATGCATATTTCTCTAAGCATCCCAAATTACCACAATTACAAGCCTTGCCTTTGGGGTGTAAAATGGTATGTCCAATTTCACCAGCTTGTCCATAAGCTCCAGTCTGCAAGCGTTTATCCTGAATAATACCTGCTCCGATACCGCTATGGATACTGATGCTGATAAGATTGTCTCTGGATTGTGAGAAGGTAAATTCTCCTAATGCCGAAAGATTAGCCTCATTTTCCAAGTAGATAGGGAAATAGAACCGTTTTTCCAGTTCTTTTTTTAAAGGAAAATCTTTCAAATCATAAGAAGGGGTGAAACGGATGTGATTATCCACCACAATCCCATGAATGGCCAGAGTCATGCCGACCACATCGTGTAGGGTCAGTGGCGCTGCTGACAGTAATTCTTTGCTGTATTGTTCGATGTAATCGATAATATTTTCTCTGTTTAAGAGATGACGTTCTCTAAATTGACGAATAATAGTGCCGTCAAGGTAGCTGATTGCTCCACTGATGTAGTTATAGCCCAAGTCAAAGGCAATCACCAGACCAGCCTTGCCACAAAAATTGACAAAAATAGGTTTTCGTCCCCCGGTCTTACCAGATTGTCCAATTCCTGTTTCTTCCACAAGGCCACTATCGATGAGAGAAGTAGTAATAGACGAGACGCTAGCCTTATTGAGTCCGGTTTCCTTAGCAATTTGAGCTCTAGACAGGCCTTTGTTTTCAATAATAGTTTGAAGCACTAAGGCTTCATTTTGTTCACGAATTAAGTATTTATCTGTAATCATTCTCATTTCCTTTTGACGAGATTATTTCTAGATGTTTTTACTGTTATTATGCCACAAAAAGGGGAATAACCCAAATTTCAAGTTGAACTTAGCCACCCAAAAGAAATTCACTTGGCGACTTGTAGTCCAAGCATTTTTTAGGGTA
>NZ_JARQOZ010000074.1:0-1543 GCF_046032115.1 Streptococcus suis
GTCGCTATAGGGTTCACCGGTAGCGGGTGCCCACGGAGGACTTTCACCTCAGATGTACGACATGCCCGTCGTACTATAAAACAGGGGATCATACAGAACCCCTGCTTTCTTATACCCAGACTTGCCTCGTACAAGCTATTGAAGATGCTGGCGAGCTCCCACTCATCCTTCCTGTTACAGAGCCTGATTTGGCAAAATATTATATCCATCTTATTGATAAACTCATCCTAACAGGAGGACAAAATGTCCAGCCAAGTTACTATCACGAAGAAAGGACTATTGACAGCGATAATTATCTACCAAAGCGTGACGAGTTTGAATTAGCCCTCATAAGGGCTGCCCAAGAAAATCAGAAACCTATCTTCGGTATCTGCCGAGGTCTATAGCTCTACAATGTAGCTCAAGGTGGTAGCCTTCATCAATCAATTTCTGAACATTGGCAAGACATAGACGGACAAGAAGTCAGTCAAATGATTCAACTGACTCAAAATAGTCCACTTTACGACATATATAAGTCCGCTCCGAGTGTAAACTCATTTCACCGTCAGGCTATCAAAGACTTAGCACTTGACTTAGAAATCATTGCACTATCGGATAATCAACAGATTATTGAAGCAGTTCATTCAACCTACCTAACTAAATTTTTAGGGGTTCAATGGCATCCTGAACTACTCTACGGTAAACGTGAGATTGAAAAAGACCTCTTCCACTATATTGTCAATAAACTTTAAAATAACTCACTTTCTTCTCTAAAAGAATAGTAATCCTTATTTCCAACAATTAAATGATCTAATAATACCAGTCCTAGCTTTTCGCAGGACTCTTTTAAATTCTCCGTAAATAGCAAATCATTCCTACTCGGTTGTACTGAACCCGACGGGTGGTTATGAACGATGATAATCGATGTTGCCATACATTTTACTGCGTAATGCAAAATTTCACGTGGTTCTGCAATGCTACGATTAACACTCCCGATAAAAATTGTTTTTTGACTGATAATCTGGTTCTGTGTATTGAGATAAAGTGCAACAAGATGCTCCTGCTTCTTATGCCCAATTTCATGAATCATCTTACGTCCCAACTTCTCACTTCCCAAAATTCTCTCATTTAAGAGTAGCTCTGATTGATTGATACGTTTTCCAAGTTCAATCATAGCCTTAATTTCAATCGCCTTAACGCGCCCAATTCCAGTCAAACTTTGCAATTCTTCAATTGATAATTCTCTTAGAGCCGCTAAACTCTCCAAACGATTCAATAATTTATTGGAGAGAATAGAAACAGGTTCTTTTTTTGTCCCAGTTCTAATAAAAATTGCTAGTAATTCCTGATTACTGAGACGCTCAGCTCCAACTTCTACTAAACGTTCTCTAGGTAGAATGGCCTCTTCTTTAAATTCAATTTGATACATAATTTCCTCCTCACCTATCTATTCGTAAAATCTTGCAAAAAAAGAAGCCATATAAAACCGAACCCACTGAAAAAGTCATCAACTTGATGGCTTTTTTTGCTATACTAGAGTCGAGGTGATTCCTATGCTTGATAA
>NZ_JARQOZ010000075.1:0-1530 GCF_046032115.1 Streptococcus suis
CAATGTCATTAAGTTAACATTCGGCATTACATCTACACTGTCTACTCCCAAGTATTTATTCTATGTCATACTTGGGATTTTTGTATTTAGCCAGCACAAAAAGAGGCTTTCCATCCTTATTTTTTGTATTCATTTGTCCGATTTTATGCTATTCTATAAGTGAAATCTACAAGTGTTTGATATCGAACCTTCCTCCTTGCCTGTCTATCGGGTCGAATTGGACAAAGGTGGGATTGGAGGTAGATTTCAACTTGCTTGGAAGGTATTTGGTGACGGAAAAAGAGACGACAGATATAGCAGGCATCTGAAAAGCTGATTTTGTATCTATACTTTGTTTTTCGCTCTGGAATGGTGACCTTAGAAGTGGTCATTTTGACGGCATTGTGAAAAGTGAGACGAGCGAATATTTCCTGAAGAATACCTTCCAGCTTTTTAGCGTGAAAACTCACCAATCCAAGTGCATATTTCAAGTGACGAAAAGCGGTCTCTATGCCCCATCTACGGGCATAGAGGCTTTTTATATAGTCTACAGGCTTATCGCAATTGGTCACGAGAGTCTCGTATTTATCAGGGGCTATTTCAAACCGAACCATGCGAAAAGAAAGGGAGTAAAACTCTGCTTCAGCTCCCCTTTCCCATTCTTTAGATAGAAACTCAAAGGTTTGATTGCTGGGAATAAACTTGTATTGATTCCTATCTTTCAGAAGTTCTTTGGTCTCCTTATTTTGTCGGCGGGTTAATTTCAAGGTAAAGGATTCGTCGAAGGTTTCCGTAGAAGGCAGGTCCAAACTTTGCTTCATACTGCTTTTCCCATCTCGAATCCGAATTAGATAGAACCAGCCTTTTTCTTGGCAATGAGCCATCAGATTATAAGATTCATAGCCCCTATCTGCCACGATGAGTGCTTGTTCGAAAGGGAGAATTCTCCATCATGTCAATCAGAGCTTGTCGTTCATCAACATCTCGTCTCTTTTGAACCAAGGCATCACAATATAGCTCGCTTTCCAAGTCAAATAGGGCATTTAAGTGCAGGAGATTATAGGCTTTTTCACCTGATTTTGAAGGAAAATAAGAAGCTGTGTCCTCAGGTATGACTGGAATATGGATATCGGATCCATCTACAGCCAGAATAGGGAGTTCTGTTTTTGGAAGAACAGCCTGTGTAAAGTTTTTGAAGAGATCTTGAAAGGCTTGGTGCTTAATTTTATAGCGATTTTGGACAAAAGCAGCCTTTGAAATGGGGAAGTCTTGATTGATCAGTTCTTTTGATAGTGTTTGACCTCCCATGTTTAGTATAGCGGAAACTATTTGTTGGAAGGAACATTTTCTGGAACGGGTAAAGTCTTTATCTGGTTGGACGACATAAGAAGAACTGTCTGATGAGAGTTGTGAGATGCAAGATTCTAGGATTGTTTGAATAGACTGAACCATGGGAAAACTCCTTTTTGATTTTAGTCTATCACTTTATCGAAAAATAAAAAGACCCTATCCAATAAAAATTGGAGTAGGATCCTTAACTTAATGACATTG
>NZ_JARQOZ010000076.1:0-1511 GCF_046032115.1 Streptococcus suis
TCCAGTTTTGTTTTTTATAACAGTGTACAGGAGGAGGGAGTGATTAGATAGATACCTTGTTATTGGGCGGTTACTTTCAATCCACCAGACCATTACTTGCTTTCTCATTTTCAAGCTCGTTAAAAAGCAGTCCATACTGTTATTGCGCTTTTCGCATTTCTAGAGCGCAAGAAAAAATGGTCCACTGGACCATTGCACTTTTCATATTTCTGTAGTGCAAGCTAAAAAGACCCGTCAGGGTCTTTTTACTAATCTTCGTTTACGAATGGTAGCAATGCCATTACGCGAGCACGTTTGATAGCTGTTGTTACTTTACGTTGGTTTTTAGCTGAAGTTCCAGTTACACGGCGTGGAAGGATTTTTCCACGTTCAGAAATGAAACGGCTAAGAAGCTCAGTATCTTTGTAATCAACATATTCAATTTTGTTAGCTGCGATATAGTCAACTTTTTTACGGCGTTTGAAACCGCCACGACGTTGTTGAGCCATGTGTGTTCTCCTTTATATTATTATTTTCAGACCTAGAATGGTAGGTCATCGTCTGATATATCCATTGGATTGCTTGCTCCAAATGGACTTTCTTCTCGAGCGAAGTTTGGTGTAGATTGTGCAGGCGCTTGATAAGGCGAGTTATAGTCATTTCCTCCAGCAAACGAGTTGCCAGCTGAATAGCCTCCACCTTGACCTTCACGGGCAGTACGGCTTTCCAAGAG
The DNA here is from genome assembly GCF_046032115.1 of Streptococcus suis. GTDB lineage: Bacteria > Bacillota > Bacilli > Lactobacillales > Streptococcaceae > Streptococcus > Streptococcus suis_AJ. The sequence goes on from NZ_JARQOZ010000076.1 coordinate 713, forward strand.
TTGGAAACTTTCTGCAACTACCTCAGTAACGTAGACACGTTGCCCTTGCTGATTGTCATAGCTACGTGTCTGGATACGACCTGTAACACCAATCAGAGCACCTTTCTTAGCCCAATTCGCCAAATTCTCAGCTTGTTGACGCCAAATGACTACGTTGATAAAGTCCGCTTCACGCTCACCGTTTTGATTTTTAAAATTGCGGTTAACCGCTAAAGTAAAAGTCGCAACAGCTTGATTAGACGGAGTATAACGAAGTTCTGCATCACGGGTCATACGACCAACCAATACTACATTATTAATCATACAACACCTTCTTACGCGTCAAGTTTGACAATCATGTGACGAAGAATGTCGCCGTTGATTTTTGACAAACGGTCAAACTCTTTAAGAGCTTCATCGTTGTTAGCTTCAACGTTAACGATGTGGTACAAACCTTCGCGGAAATCTTTGATTTCGTATGCAAGGCGACGTTTTTCCCATGCTTTTGATTCAACGATAGTTGCACCGTTGTCAGTCAAGATAGAGTCAAAGCGTGCTACCAAAGCGTTTTTAGCTTCTTCTTCAATGTTTGGACGAATAATATAAAGAATTTCGTATTTAGCCATTGATATGTTCCTCCTTTTGGTCTAATGACTCATGGTCTAGCCACGAGTAAGTGAGGGATACTCACAGAAAATAATTATACCATAATATAGAAAATGTGCAAGTGAAAAGAGCTTACTAAATCATTCCCGTAGTTCGTATTTTATCCAATTTGTTATCATCCAAAAGAAGATTCTAACGACTTTCCTTATCTCAC
>NZ_JARQOZ010000077.1:0-1289 GCF_046032115.1 Streptococcus suis
GGCTATTTCCTGTTCGATGAGACTGAAGAAATGATCTGAATTTTTCTCTTGGAAATGGAACAAGAGAAATTGATAGAGTTCATAGTGCCGTCTGAGTTCATCTGAGTAGGATAGGAGTTTTTCTAGAATTTCCTTGTTAGTCAAGTGCATGCGAAACATAGGGCGATAAAATCGTTTACCGCTGAGTATACGGCTATCTTGTTGTATCAATTTCCAGTAACGTTTCAAGGCTCGGTATTCGTGCGATTTTCTGTCGAATTGATTCATAATTTGAATACGGAAACGGTTCATAGCACGACTAAGGTGTTGCACAATGTGAAATCGGTCGAGTACGATTTTTGCATTCGGGAGTGAAACAGTCTGGGAATAGACTGTTTCAGCCTGAGCTTAGAAATTGGAGAGCGAAGGGTTTAGCCAATTTGTAGTAGGGACTAAACATATCCATGGTAATGACTTTGACTTGATTTCTAACCTTTCTAGGATAGCGTAGAAAGTGATTTCGGATGGTTGCTTGTGTTCTTCCGTCCAGAATGGTAATGACATTTAGGGAATTGAAATCTTGAGCGATAAAGCTCATTTTCCCCTTTTTGAAGGCATACTCATCCCAGCTCATCACCTCAGGTAAGGTATTCCAATCTGTTTCAAACTTGAACTCATTTAGCTTTCGACTAACTGATGATGTTGAGATAGATAGCCTGTGTGCAATATGTGTCATTGCTTGATTTTCGATGAGTAATTGGGCGATTTTCTGGTTAACGGCGACAGAAATTTGGTGGTTCTTCTTGACAAGAGGAGTTTCAGCGACAGCCATTTTCCCACATTCTTTGCACTTGAAACGACGCTTTCTAAGTCGGATAAGCAAGGGATAACCAGCAGTTTCTAGGTAGGGAATTTTGGAGGGTTTTTGGAAGTCGTATTTTGCCATTTGTCCCTTGCAGGAGGGACATTTAGGGGCTGTATAATCCAAGTGACCGTGGAGTTCTAAGTGAGTTCCCATATCATATTTATCAGTGATAACGATATTTTTGTCTTTAATTCTGAGAAAATTTGTGATAAGATTTAGTTGTTCCATATGAGTCTTTCTAGAATGATAGTTTGAACGCTTTTCATTATAGGTCATATGGGACTTTTTTCTACCATTTGTCAAGTCCATCAAGGTATTTGACAAAAAATGTTTTGAGTCTCGTAATCCAAATATGGAAATTATTTTATTTTGGACTAAAGTTTAGTGAAAAAAGTGTATACAAAAGCAACACCTTATTTTGTGATTTTTTTGATAAGGTGTTACA
>NZ_JARQOZ010000078.1:0-1261 GCF_046032115.1 Streptococcus suis
ACACATCTCTGTGATTTTTATTTTCTCTTTTTCAGATATTTTAATAACATCCCTCAAATGCAATGTTCCGCTATATATACGCACATAAACAAAACGCCGCCTTTTCTCTGAATATTCAATCTTAAAAACCTGCCCGCATAGTTCAGATTGACCTTCAGGCGTTGATGAATAAAACTTACTGGCAATCACTTCTATAAGCTGCCGAATCCCCAGATTGTTTTTAGCACTTCCGTGATAAACGGGAAATAACGTTCCGTTTTGGAATCTCCTGTTTTCTTCCTGTTCCAGTTCTGACATTTTAAACGGTTTCCCTGACATATATTTCTCTAATAGTTCATCGTTTCCCATAATTACCGCATCCCACTGTTCCATATCGTCATTGTCCGTTACATTTATATGGGGATGCTGCCCAACCTTTTGCTTCACTATAATTTCCGAAGAAAGCTTTGCTTTCATTTCTTGATATACCATTGGCAAATCAATCCCCTCTTGGTCAATTTTATTGATGAAAAAAATTGTCGGAATCTTCATTGTCTGTAGTGCATGAAACAGTATACGGGTCTGTGCCTGTATGCCATCCTTTGCAGAAACTAATAATACTGCTCCGTCTAATACGGATAAAGAACGGTATACTTCCGCCAAAAAATCCATATGGCCTGGCGTATCTATAATGTTGACTTTTACATCCTCCCACTGAAAAGATGTCACTGCTGTCTGGATAGTGATTCCCCTTTGACGCTCCAAATTCATTGTATCTGTCCTTGTTGTGCCTTTATCTACGCTCCCTGGTTCTGCAATTGCACCACTGGTATACAATAAACTCTCCGTTAATGTTGTCTTTCCTGCGTCAACGTGAGCCAGAATGCCTAAGTTAATTATTTTCATGTGATTTTCCTCCTATCAACACCCAAAAAAGGGCATAAAAATACCCAGTGATAAATACTCCTATCACTGGGTAAATAACTCCAATAGCCCCAAAACACTTATATGTTTTCGGGCATATAAAATTACATGATAAAAGTATTCTTAAACTGGGTACAAAAAACTAAGCCCCATATTAAAAGTGAAACGGGACTGCTACTTTTTGTTCCCACTATCAAATTGACAGTTTATTTAAGAATACCTTGCCGCATATTTATTAACTCCTTGTATAATACTGAATCTAATTATATTCCTTAACCCTTTATTTGTCAAGCTGACAAACTAAAGCAGAAAAAGCGGCAGGATTTCCCCCTGCCACTAATCATCTGTTTATGCAAAA
>NZ_JARQOZ010000079.1:0-1121 GCF_046032115.1 Streptococcus suis
TGAGATAAGGAAAGTCGTCACTATCCTCTTTTGGACGGTAACAAATTGGATAAAATACGAACTACGGGAATGATTCTATAAGTATAAATTCTTGACAAAAATTGGTCTATACCATATAATAAAGAAAAACATTAAATGGTATATACCAAAGAGGTGCGCTATGAAAATTCATGTAGTAAACAATCAAGTTGAAGGAGCAACTGTAGCATTAGATATTTTGAGAGAAAAATTGAACGGAGGTGCCAAGGTATTAGGTTTGGCAACAGGCTCCAGTCCGTTAGAATTTTACAGATTGATTCGTGAGTCGGATTTAGACTTTTCAGATGTGACATCTATAAACTTGGATGAGTATGTTGGTTTAGGTGAGGAGAGCGACCAATCCTATATCCATTTTATGAAGGAAAATCTTTTCAGTGCCAAACCGTTTAAACAATCTTTTTTACCGAATGGTTTGGCGACAGATGTAGTTGCTGAAACAGAACGTTACAATAAAATTCTGGCTGAATATCCAGTTGATTTCCAAATTTTGGGTATCGGTCGCAACGGCCATATCGGTTTCAACGAACCAGGTGCTCCATTTGATGGTCAAACTCACTTGGTTGACTTGGCACCGTCAACCATTGAAGCCAACGCCCGCTTCTTTGACAATCCAGAAGAAGTGCCAAAGCAGGCGATCTCCATGGGCATCGCCAACATTATGGCAGCCAAGACCATTGTCCTCATGGCTTATGGTCCTGAAAAAGCTGACGCCATTAAGGCGACTGTGGAAGGGGCAGTGACAGAGGAAGTTCCAGCAAGTGTCCTTCAAAACCATGACAATGTTGTTCTTATCCTCGACCAAGCCGCAGCGAGTAAATTAGTGTAGTATGTTGTAATCGATTATTCTTAGACATAAAGTTGGTTGTAACAGTACAACAAGTATAATTTCTGAATGAATCTAGGTTCTTTTTCCATTATGAATTTGACAAAAATTGTGAAAAGGCATGTAACTTATATTTTTAAGGGCATGCCTTTTGCTATTCTGATAATCAATATCAGTTGTTATATAGTTGTTTAGTTTTTATTTGATGTGTGATAAAATAGACTTATGACTTACGGAATTGATTTTAGAAAACGCGTTA
>NZ_JARQOZ010000080.1:0-1086 GCF_046032115.1 Streptococcus suis
CTCGGCTACTTGGTGATTTGAAAACCGTCCACAAGCCAGAAATCATCTTTGAAGCAACAGGCGTCTATTCTCGTCGTCTTCAAGCTTTTCTGGATGAACATAGCTACGCTTATACGCGACTTAATCCCTTAGAAGCCAAGAAGCAACTGGATAGCTTGCGTGTGCGAAAAACAGATCAAATTGACGCTGAAAAACTGGCTCAATCTCAGTTTGTACTGAATCGTAAACCGACGTATGTTCAAGAAGAAGTCTATCAAGATCTGCGAGATCTCAGTCGATTCTATCAGAACTTAACCGAGGACATCGTTCGAGCTAAAAATCGTCTGCACAAGGTCTTACAAGTAACTTTTCCTGAATTGGAAACTATCTTATCAACACCATCTGGCGAACAATACTGGAACCTGGTCATAACCTTTCCTTGCAAGGACTTCGTGCTTAAGTTAAGCAAGGATGAACTCTCAAAGAGCATCCGTCTGTCCACTTCAAAACGGATTTCTGACAAGCGTGTTGCTTACTTAGCAGAGAAGCTGACAGCACTAGCTAATCAATCTTATTGTGCCGTTAAGAAAACCTCTCCGGTCATGGAAGAGGTGCGTTACTATGCAAAAGAATTACTTAGACTTTTTGAACAGAGACAAACTGTCTTAGACAAAATGGTTACTCTAGCTAAGCCTTTACCAGAGTATGACATTCTGCTTTCTATTCCTGGAATAGCTGAGACGACTGCAACAAGTATTATTGGTGAACTGGGAGATATTCGCCGTTTTCAGTCTGCTAATCAAATCAATGCCTTTATCGGTATTGACCTGAGACACTATGAATCTGGAAACTTCCTCGCTAAGGAGCACATTACCAAGCGTGGCAATCCCTACGCTAGAAAGATTCTGTTCAAGTGCATTCACAATATCGCTTCAGCTAGTCACACCAATCCTTGCCATATCGCAGACTTTTATGAGAAACGAAAAAGACAATCGCAAACGACTTCAACCAAGCCACACACGATTGCCTCCATACATCGTCTCATTCGGACAATGTATTACCTCATAACGCATAACAAACTTTACGATTATATTTCAACCCAAAATC